>CAWUIQ010000018.1:0-62501 GCA_963922565.1 uncultured Rhodobacterales bacterium | reverse complement strand
GCGGATCAACCGGGCCGGCATGGTGAACCGGGGGATGTGCAGCGGCACCCTGATCGCGCCCAGCGTGGTGCTGACGGCCGCCCATTGCACGCCGCAGGGGGATCTCAGCGAAAGCCTCCAGACACGGATGTTCGTCGCGGGCTGGGCGCAGGGCGAATTCGCCGATGCCGCGCGGATCGTCGGTGGGGTCCGGCACCCGGCCTACGGGATCGGGCGGGATCACGACCCGAGGTTCGATCTGGGGCTCATCTTTCTCGAACGGCCGCTCGAAGGGGTCACGCCGCTGGCCCTCACGCTGCCGATCGACGCGCCCTTTGCGCTGCTCGGCTATCACCGCGGGCGGCCGCATATGCTCAGCGGATCGCTCGACTGCCCGCTGATCCGCGAAACGGCGGATCTTTTTAACCTCGACTGTCACGTCGTTTCAGGCAATTCCGGCGGGCCGGTGCTGCAACAGGATGGCGAGGGGAACTGGGGCGTCGTCGCCGTGGTCAGCTCGCAGGTGGTGAAAACGGCGCTGGCGGTCAAGATCGCGAACTGGGTGCGCGAAACGGTCGAGGCGCACCGCGCCAAAGCCCCTTCCCCCTGACGCCAATGCGCGGCAGAGTAGCGGCGCGAGGGGCAAGGGTATGACAACCATTCAGGATCACATCGCCAATGGCTTGGGCTTTGTCGCGGTTCTCGCGGCGTTGGTACTGTTCGCTGCAGTGCTTGGCGCGCTTGTCGACCTGATCCTTAAGCAAGATCTGCGTGAAAAGATGGGCCTGACCGCAATGCCGCCCAGCCTGTTCGCAGTGGCCGCAGCGCTCTATGTGCTGATCGCCTTCACCCTCGTCGTCGGTCTGTTCCTATTGATCCTCGCGACAATCGGCGTGCCGATTACCGAACGCGGTAGTTCACCGAAAGAACTGGCCGACGCCTTTCTGTTCTTCGTGCTCCGGATCGCCGGGCTGACAACCGTGCTCGGTGCGGTGATCGCCCTGCCGTTTACGCTGATCCGGCTGAAACTCACGCAGGAACAAAATGACACAGCGACTAAATCGCTTTTCAACGAAAAGATAAATTCCGCCGCAAACGACCTGCACGCGCAACGGCAGATCACCCATTGGAAGCACAAAAACGGGTACGTGAATGTCTGGGAAGACGACATAATCAAGCGCAGTACCGCCATCGACCGACTGGAAGGGTTGGCACAGGAGTATGGCAATCGGCATGGGGCGGCAGCGCGCGTAGCTAAACTGCTCCGGGTCTATGTCTACGAACTTTCCAAGCAATACCCGGCCAAAGAACCACCAAAACCCGACCACTTAGACTCCAAAATTGATTGGGCGTTGAAACTGACAGCCGCCCGGCCGGACGTTGAGAAAGCGGTACAAACCTATGCTCGCATTGCCCACCTTCACGGATATCGCATCGATCTTAGCCATACAAACCTCCAAGCATTCGATTTTCGTGGTTTATCGCTCAGAGGTGCCCGCCTACGTCGCGCGCACGTAGACGGAGCGAACTTTTCACAATCCGATTTGGTTGGTGCAGACTTCGTTGGCGCAAGCCTGCACGGCGCCAATTTCCTTGATGCGCACCTACAGGACATCAGCTTTTCCGCTCACTCAATCGAAACCGCATACTTTTCTGACGGCGCGCTGGATCAAGCCGAGTTACTGCTTGGGCACGTGGAGGAGGCCTTTACGGTGGATGCTCGGATGGACACGAAAACCGGTGAAATCACGGTGAGCAGCAAGCAAGTTGGTAAGCCTCTAACTTCGTTCAAAAAGAACTTCAGGGACCGGCTAAGAGAAAGATGGGGCGAACTGTAGGGCGCTCACCGGAACACTTTGAAGCTTGTCACCAAACGACGAGTTCAACCTTCTTAGGATGTAATCTCGACCGCTCATGCGGCGTTACTGATGCAAAGGCTACAAGCAGATCGTATATCTGCACACTGTTCGGCCAACCGATGATCCGCGACATATCGCCCCGGATTAACCATATTTCTTAAGCACTTGGTAAGGCTTGGGGCAAAACGTACACTCTCGTCCCCAAAACGTACCTTTCGCCACCAACCACCCCAATATGGCCCCTCCCACCAAAGGCCAAAACGTACAGTCTCGCGCCCAAATCGGACAAAACCGCCCGACATGGGCACGGGCGGCCCCGATTCCCGCCGGCCTCAGCGCCTCGTTAACGCACCGCGCGCCACCTAGCCCTCCGTCCCGCGCCGCACTATACACCGCGCACGCGAATCCTTCGGAGAAGACCCATGCATGACATCCGCGCCATCCGGGACAACCCGGACGCCTTCGACGCCGCCCTCGCCCGCCGTGGGGATGCGCCGATGTCATCGGAAATTCTGGCGCTCGACGAAGCCCGCCGCGCCAAGATCCTTGCCGCCGAAACCGCGCAGGCCGAACAGAACAAAGCCTCCAAGGAAGTCGGCGCCGCCAAGGCCAAAGGCGATGAGGATGAGTTCCAGCGCCTGCGCGCGCTTGTGGCCGAAAAGAAGAACGAAATCAGCGTGATGCAAGAAGATGCTAAGGCGCTCGATGCGCAGCTGACCGACATGCTGGCCCGCATCGCAAACCTGCCCGCCGACGACGTGCCCGACGGTGCCGACGAAGACGACAATGTCGAGGTGAACCGCTGTGGCAATCCCCGCAACTTCGATTTCGATCCGAAAGAGCATTTCGAAATCGCGGGCGTCATCCCCGGCATGGATTTCGAAACCGCCGCTAAAACCTCGGGCAGCCGCTTTGTCATCCTGCGCGGAGCCGTCGCCCGCATCCACCGTGCGCTGGCCCAATTCATGCTCGACATCCACATCACCGAAAACGGCCTGACCGAAACGCAGACGCCCGTCCTCGTCCGGGACGAAGCGATGTATGGTACTGATAAACTTCCGAAATTTGGCGATGACAGCTATCAGACGACGACCGGCGACTGGCTGATCCCGACCTCCGAAGTGACCCTCACCTACTCGGTCGCTGGCGACGTTCTGGACGAAGGCGCCCTGCCCATCCGCATGACGGCCCACACCCTATGCTTCCGGTCCGAGGCCGGCAGCGCCGGGCGCGACACGGCAGGCATGCTGCGTCAGCACCAATTCGAAAAGGTCGAGATGGTCTCGATCACCCATCCCGACACGTCCGATGATGAACAGAAGCGGATGCTGCGCTGTGCCGAGGATATCCTCGAACGCCTTGAAATCCCCTACAGAACTGTTGTTCTGTGCACCGGCGACATGGGTTTTGGCGCGCGGCGGACATTCGACATCGAGGCCTGGCTGCCGGGCCAGAACACCTATCGCGAAATCAGCTCGGTCTCGACCACAGGCGACTTCCAGGCACGCCGGATGAACGCCCGCTTCAAACCCGTTGACGGAGGCAAGCCGCAATTCGTTCATACGCTGAACGGGTCAGGTCTGGCCGTAGGCCGGTGCCTGATCGCGGTGCTGGAAAACGGGCAGCAGGAGGACGGATCGGTGCGCCTGCCGGATGTCCTCGCGCCTTACCTTGGCGGCAAGACGACACTCGGCGCCGACGGTTCGCTTAGCTAGCCGGAAACAACCGGTGCAGGGCCGACGGGCGATAGTCGGACTTTTGCATCACGCGCTCACGGGCGGATGGATGCAGCTCCCACTCATGATGCGGCCCGTCGCGCCAACCCGACAACAGCCCGTTCGTCCGCTTGATGGTGCCGGCCTTCGGGTCGCCCGGAAAACCCTGCAGCGCCGCGGTTGATTTCATCGTCAGCCTCCCGGCCCCCTGTATGATCCAGTCGAGAGGATAATAGGAGATCTGCGGAATAGGTCCGCTGCCGCCGACGTCCCCGTGGTTGCCCGCGAACCAGACCTGCTGGTACGGGCGCAGAGGATCGTCGCGGCCGGGGTTCAGCTTATCGAGATTGGTCCAGAGCGCGGGTTTGAACAGGCGCCGCAGCTCATCGATGGCAACGGCGTGACGCGCGCTTTTCACAAGGCTGGACAGCTGCATGTCATGGAACTTGTACTGGCTGTTCCAGAGCGCTGCGACCGGGCCCAGCATGGCGCGGGGAATGCCCCGCGCGCCAACAGTGTCCCAGACCCCCAAATAGGCGAGATTGACGAGCTTTGATCCGTCATCCCGACGATTGATGTCTTCATCCGAGGTCCCGAAACGCGGAGAGATCCTGCGCCGTTCCTTCCAGATGTGATCGGCGTCGGGATGGTTTCGCTTGCCGCGCTTGCGATAAAGCGCGAAGGCGGCGTTAATCCCTTCGGGGCTGGTATCGGTAACGAGCCCGCATTTCCGGATCATCCCAGCAACAGATCGGGCCGTATAGGCACCCCGAGAAAAGCCAAAAAGATAGATCTCGTCGCCGTCCTGATAGACCTTGCAAATGAATTGATAGGCCTGCTTTACCTTGGCATCGAGCCCCCAGCCAAAAGCGCCGCCACCATATTTGTGCAGGAATTTCTGAAACTTAGTGTCGAACCGCTCATCCGTCCCTATCCCCGGGAAATAGGCGACCAGCTGGCCTTTGCTGAAATCATTCACCAGACGTTCCGACAATTCATGAACGCTGGTGGGTTCCTTGATATCCGGTGAATTCCAGGTTCCGTCACAAAAAACGGCAATGCGGGTCATGGCTCAATCCTTCACGTTCAATACGCAAAGGTTAACCAATGATTGCGTCTGCGCAAATGGAGGAATTCCCGCCCTGGTTCAGCCCCGCCGCCCGTCGATGTGCTTGCGCAGTTTCGATGGCTGCGCTTTTTTGCGACCCTTGTAGGGGTTTGCATCACTCTGACCGCGCATGGTCAGGCGGATCGGCGTACCCGGCATATCAAAGTCGTCCCGTAACCCATTGATAAGATAGCGGTTATAGCTGTCGGGCATCTTGTCGGGATGGCTGCACATCACCACAAATCCGGGTGGTCGCGTCTTGGCCTGTGTCATGTAACGCAGCTTGATCCGCTTGCCCTGCGGGGCGGGTGGCGGATGCGCCTCGATCATATCGCCAAGCCAACGGTTCAGCGCCGCTGTGGGGACACGCCTGTTCCAGACGTCATGGGCGCGGATGATCGCGTCATGCAAACGGTCAAGTCCGCGACCCGTCTTTGCAGAAACGGTTACCAAAGGCGCGCCGCGCAACTGCGGCAAGAGCCGATCGAAGGCTTCTTTTAAATCGCGCAGCTTCTCCTGCTTTTTTTCTTCCAGATCCCACTTGTTCACTGCCACGACAACGGCGCGGCCCTCTCGCTCGGCCAGATCCGCGATGCGCAGATCCTGCTGTTCGAAAGGAATCGCGGCATCGAGCAGGACAACAACGACTTCGGCGAATTTCACCGCGCGCAGCCCATCGGAAACGCTGAGTTTTTCCAGCTTTTCCTGCACCTTGGCCTTTTTGCGCATGCCAGCCGTGTCGAAAATGCGCATGGGCGTGCCATCCCAATCGACCTGCAGGCTGATGGCGTCGCGGGTGATGCCGGCCTCTGGCCCGGTGAGCAGGCGGTCTTCGCCGATGATACGGTTGATGAGGGTCGACTTGCCCGCATTTGGACGACCGACAACGGCGACCTGCATCGGCTTCGCCCGGGTCGGGCCTTCGACTTCGCCGTCCTCAACATCGACATCCGTCTCCGCCTCGTCGGCGCGGTCGGCAAACTGATCGGCCAGCTGTTGCAGCGCCGCGTAGAGGTCAGTCAGTCCCTCGCCGTGTTCCGCGCTCAGCCGGATCGGTTCACCCAGACCAAGACTGTAGGCTTCGATCACGCCGGCATCTGCCGCTGCCCCTTCGGCCTTGTTGGCGGCCAAAAGCACATGGTCGGCCCGTTTGCGCAGGATCTCGGCAAAGACCTCATCGGTTGGCGTCACACCGGCCCGCGCATCTATCATAAAGAGGCAGACGTCGGCCATATCGACTGCGCGTTCGGTCAGGCGGCGCATCCTTCCCTGCAGGCTCTGGTCGGTGGCTTCTTCCAAACCGGCAGTGTCGATCACGGTAAAGCGCAGATCGGCCAGCCGCGCCGCGCCTTCGCGCAAATCACGCGTCACGCCCGGCTGGTCGTCGACCAGGGCAAGGCGTTTGCCGACAAGGCGGTTGAACAGCGTCGACTTGCCCACGTTGGGCCGACCGACGATGGCGAGCGTGAAAGTCATGATTGCACCGTTAAGGATCAGAGGGGCCGCTTACCCCATCTTTACCTCAACGAAAAGCGTAGAGTTGCCCGTTACGGCCTACGACATAAAGCGTGCCGCCCGCGACCACTGGCGCTGTGGTAGCACCCGAGGGGATCTCGATGGTGGAGAGCAGATCGCCATTCTGCGGATTGTAGCTGCGCATAACGCCGTCGCCCGAGGCAATGATCAGTCGCCCGCCCGCGAGGATCGGGCCGTGATGGGCAAAAACCTCCGACCGTCTGCGTGGCCGGTCCTTGACGAAATTGGGCAAGGGCACGGTCCAGATCCGTGTTCCGTCCGACGCGTCGAGGCGCAGCAACTCATTGCGGTCGCTGACCATGAATACGCTGCCGGCAATCGGCAATACCGGATCAATGGCACCATCGCCAACGGTCCAGATCCGCGTGCCGCTGGTTGCATCGATGGCCACGGTGCGCCCGGCCTGGTTCCCGGCATAGA
Source organism: uncultured Rhodobacterales bacterium (assembly GCA_963922565.1). Lineage (GTDB taxonomy): Bacteria > Pseudomonadota > Alphaproteobacteria > Rhodobacterales > Rhodobacteraceae > JBCBKL01. The sequence goes on along the minus strand of CAWUIQ010000018.1, from coordinate 55,884 downwards.
TCACGCCGTCGGCGGCCACAGGTGCCCCGGTCACATCGTCAAGCTTGCTGAGCGCCCGGCCCTGCCGCTCACCCAGAACCGACTGATCCCAGCGGCGCAGCCCACCCCGCCGGAACACGGCCTGAAGCTCTCCCGAACCGAAAGCAAAGACCGCCAGATCGTCGATCACGACCGGCGCCGGTGCCCCGAGAACGTTCGAGATGGAATCCGATCCGCCGATTTGCCAGGCGATGCGGCCCGATTCCTTGTTGATCGCCCAAGCTGTCGCGTCACCGGCGACCAGATAAACGAGATCGCCAAAGATTGTCGGCCGGCCAGATCCCGTTGCATCAAGATCCTGCGTCCAAATCACGCCGCCGGTTGCCGCATCCATCGCCATCAGGCGGCCGTAGCCTGTCGCGGCATAGACCACGCCGCCTTCGACAGAAATGCCGCCACCGCTTGCCTCGCCAGCGCGTTCTAGCTCGGGGCGCAGATCCCGCGTCCACAGGGATTGGCCGCTGGTCGAAGTTGCGGTGACAAGTGACGCGGCATCCAGCGTGTAGACCCGCCCATCAGCAACAACCGGATCGGCGGTGATGCGTTGTTTGCGGCTGTCACCGGCTCCGATCCGCGCGGACCAAGCCAGCTGCGGATTAGAAGAAAGCGCGGGGTGCAGCGTGCGGTAGGCCGGTGTACCGATCCCGTGTGTCCATTCGGCATTGCTTTGCTGGGCAGGCAGCGCGATCGGCACGTCCAGATTCTCGCCGCCGGGCGTATCGGGCACCAACTGGCGAGTGATGTCGGATTGCAGAACGGCGTCGATAGGCTCGCGTTTGCCCGCGATGACGGCCTCGCGGTCGGCGCAGCCCGCAAGCAAGCCAAGGACAAACAGGCCGGTCAGGCCAAGGCGAAAAGACAGTTTTGCCGAATTGGGCGCGCCAGCGTTGGTGGTCATCATCTGTCCTGCTTGTCTTTCGGCCCTATTCGTTCGCCGTGTTGCCCGCATTTTCCGGCACGGGCGATCCCCCGAGCGCAACAATCACCTGAAGCGCGCGTTGTTGCAAGTCCGGCGTCGCCTCCGCATCGCGGATCAGGGTCTGGAGGCGGGCAAGTGCCGCATCAGCATTGCCTTCTTCTATATCGAGCAAGGCCAGTTGTTCTTCGGCCAGTGCGCGGAACGCGATGCCCGGCTGCGCCAAAGCGTCGAACCCCGAACGCCGCTCTTCGATCGTGCGCTGATCCTTCGACAGAAGCAGCCCCTTGAACGATGCGAGCTGACGATAAACAAGCGGCAGATCGGCAGAGTTTTCGACAGATTGAAGGCGCTGCACAGCCGCTTCGACATTGCCGCCGCCCGCTTCCTCGGCAGCGAGCAAAAATGCCTGAACGGCGCGCCCCTCTTGGCTGCCCGGCTCGATCCCGGCCAAGGCCTGCGCACGGGCATCCGGGCCATCCGCCTCGAGCGCGGCAATCAGATCATCCCCAAGCGCTTCGGCAGCCGCGCGCTCCTGCGCGCCGCGATACTCATAAAACGCGGCCCCACCGACGATCAGGATGACGGCGGCGATCCCGATCCAGCCATATTTCCGCAAAGTTGCAAAAAGACGGTCGCGGCGAAGCTCGTCATTCACCTCTTCGATGAAGCTGTCGGGGTTGCTCATTTTGACCTCTGCCAGATTTTTACGCTTCTTATCGTGCGGGTTCATCCAAGCCAAGGCCCCAGACGTAGGCATTAGACCGCGGGATTTCGCCGATCATTGCGTTTTCTCACGGAAAAAAATAATCTGAACTGGTTAGTTTAGCAAAGATGCGGGACTATATCGCGATCATGTCCGGCATTTGGCTGGCCCAAGAACCACCACCTGAGGATCAGGCATGAGAATACTACCAATAATTTTGGCGGTTGTCGTAGCGGCGGCACTCTACTTTGTGATTATCGACCGGGACGCGACGGTTGCCTACCTCGATGGCCTGCGCAGCGAAGAGAACGCTGAGGCGTCCGTGCAGGAAGAAGCGGAAACCGCGGCCGAAGCCGCGGCCGAACCTGAGGCATTGATGCGGGTCGTGGTTCAGCGTTCAATCGCGCGCGAGATCGATAGTGCGGTGGTATTGCGGGGTCAGACCGAAGCGATGCGCCAGGTCGACGTTCAGGCCGAGACATCAGCCACCGTAATCTCTGACCCGCTGCGCAAAGGGGCCTTTGTCGAGGCCGGCCAATTGCTTTGCAAGCTGGATCCAGGCACGAGACAATCGACCCTGGCAGAGGCCCGTGCCCGTCTGGTCGAGGCGCGCGCCAGCAAAAGCGAGGCGGAAAGCCGCGTGCCCGAGTCGCAGGCCCGTCTGATCGAGGCGCAGGCCATGCTGGCCGAAGCGCGGGTCAACCAGAATGCTGCATCTCGGCTGAGCGAAGGCGGTTTTGCGTCTGAAACCCGCGTGAAAAACGCCGAGGCGGCGGTCGCCTCCGCGGAAGCATCAGTCGAGGCGGCCAAGTCAGGCTTGTCAGCGGCCACCTCCGGTATTCAGTCCGCCGATGCGAGTATCGAATCCGCCGCCGCCTCTGTTGCAGCTGCGGAAAAGGAGCTTGAGCGTCTTGAGATCCTCGCCCCCTTTGCTGGCCTGCTTGAAAGCGACACCGCCGAACTGGGCAGCCTTCTGCAGCCCGGATCGCTGTGCGGGACGATCCTGCAACTGAACCCGATCAAGCTGGTGGCCTTTGTTCCAGAGACCGAGGTCAACCGGATCGAAGTCGGTGCAATGACGAGCGCGCGGCTTGCCGCTGGTGGTGATGATGTGGCCGGGCGGGTTACGTTCCTCAGCCGGTCATCGGACCCGGAAACCCGTACCTTTCGCGTCGAGATCGCAGTTCCGAACGATGACCTGCGCTTGCGCGACGGACAAACGGCCGAAATCGTGATCTCGGCCGAGGGAAAGCGCGCGCATTTGCTGCCACCCTCAGCTCTCACGCTTAATGACGACGGGGCGCTTGGCCTGAGAACCGTGGATGAAAACAGCGCGATTATCTTTCGACCGGTCTCGATTATCCGAGACACGACGCAAGGCGTCTGGCTGAGCGGTCTGCCCGAAGAGGTAGATGTCGTGGTTGTCGGGCAGGAATATGTCACTGACGGGGTGCGCGTTGCCGCGACCTACAGGGAGCAGACCCAATGACTGGATTAGTCGACTGGGCCGCGTCGCGGTCACGCATGATCCTGGCCTTTATCGCCCTTTCACTCACCGTTGGCGGTTTTGCTTACGTTAACCTGCCGAAAGAGGGCGAGCCGGATATCGAGATCCCGGCCATCGTCATTTCCTTGCCCTTCCCCGGCATTTCGGCAGCCGACGCCGAGACCTTGCTGATCCAGCCCATGGAAACCGAGCTGGCAGATCTTGACGGGCTCGATTCCATGATTGCCACGGCCGCCGAAGGTTATGCCAACGTGGTGCTGGAATTCGAATTCGGGTGGGACAAGACCCAGGTAATGGCCGATGTTCGCGCCGCCATGGACAATGCCGAGGCCGAATTCCCGGACGGCTTTGAATCCTACACCATGGAAGAGTTCAACTTTTCCGAATTCCCCATCATCATCGTCAGCCTGAGCGGCCCTGTGCCGGAACGCACCATGACCCGCGTGGCCAAGGATCTTCAGGATGAGCTGGAAGAGCTGGACGCGATCCTCGAAGCGGCCCTCTCCGGCAACCGCGATGAGATGGTCGAGGTCGTCATCGACCCGCTGCGTCTCGAGGCCTACAACGTCACGGCCAACGAGCTGATCAACGTCATTCAGAACAACAACCAGCTGATCGCGGCAGGAGAGGTTCAGACGGAACAAGGATCGTTCGCGGTCAAGATCCCGGCTACTTTCAAAGCGGCCAACGACGTCTACAACCTGCCGATCAAGACCAATGGCGACCGTGTGGTCAAACTGCGCGAGCTTGCGGACATCCGGCTGACCTTCGAAGATCGGGAGGGCACTGCGCGCTTCAATGGCGAAGACACGGTTGCCCTGCAGGTCGTCAAGCGCAAGGGCTATAATCTGATCGATACCGCATCGCTGGTTCGGGAAGTGGTCGATAGGGAAAGCCTGAACTGGCCCGAGGGGCTCAAAGCCGCCGTCGACGTCACGACATCGAACGACCAGAGCCGCGTTGTAAACTCGATGGTTCAACAGCTTCAGGGGTCGGTCCTAACGGCCATAGCGCTTGTTATGATCGTCGTGCTGGCGGCCCTTGGGTTGCGGGCGGCGCTGCTCGTTGGTTTCGCGATCCCGACCTCGTTCTTGCTGTGCTTTGCGCTGCTGGCCGTCATGGGCATCTCGATCTCGAACATCGTGATGTTTGGCCTGATCCTCGCTGTGGGTATGCTAGTCGATGGCGCCATCGTGGTTGTCGAATACGCGGACAAACGCCAGCAGCAAGGTGTCGGGCCAATGACGGCCTATGTCGAAGCGGCCAAGCGCATGTTCTGGCCGGTGATCTCGTCTACCGCCACGACGCTTTGTGCCTTTTTGCCGATGCTGTTCTGGCCGGGCGTGCCCGGGCAGTTCATGGGCATGCTGCCGGTGACACTGATTTTCGTGCTTTCGGCGTCGCTGATCGTCGCACTGGTTTATCTGCCTGTTATGGGCGGTATCCTTGGCCGCCTGGAACGCTGGATCGTCGAACAGGTGGTCACCGCTTCGCGCCTACCCATCCTCTACCACATCCTTTCGATCCCGCTTGCGATCGGGCTGATTGGGCTGGCGGGCTTTGCCATGAGTAGCCTCTTTGGAGATGTGAGCGGACAATTCGCCGAGATGAATTCGCGAGACATCCTCGGCTCGGTCGTCCCGACTCTCGCAACCGTCTTCGTGATCGGACTTGGCATCGTGTCGCTCCTGGCCCTTGGGGTCGTGTCGGCGCTCGCCACAATCGTTTTGTTGATGGGCATCCTACCGCGTCTGGGCCGTGTCGGATCGGCCCTGCTTGGCCGCATTGTGGGACGGCGTGAGCGCAAGGTTGAAGGCGGCTATCGCCGGTCCGGGTTCGGGCGCGTGATCGAAGGGATCGTTGGCACACCGGTCATGCCGCTTGTCGCCATCGGTTTCGTGTTTGTCTTCGTCGGTAGCGTTTTGATGTACTTCGTCAACAACAACCGCGGTGTCGAATTCTTCGTCGAATCCGAACCCGAACAGGCGATCGTCTATGTTCTGGCCCGCGGCAACCTCAGCCTTGAAGAGAAAGACGACCTCGTCAAACAGGCCGAAGAGATCGTGATCGCCCATCCCGGCATCCAGACTGCATTTTCGTTTGCCGGTTCGGGCGGCCTTAACGCGAACACCGGCGGGGCCTCTGCGCCCCGGGACACGATCGGGCAGATCCAGCTGGAAACGATCCCATGGGAAGACCGGCCTGATGAAACCGAACCGTGGTTCAAGGTGCCGTTCACCAACTGGACGGTGCAGCGCGACGTCAAGGCCGTGGCCTATGACGGTGATACGGTGATCGAAGAGCTGATGACCGAGCTGAACCAGATCCCCGGCATCAAGGTCGAAATCCTCGACCTCGCGCGCGGCCCGGCGAGTGGCAAGCCGGTCCACCTGAGGCTCAAGGGCGATAACTGGGACGACCTGCTGGCAGCCGCCACGGATGCACGGGCGCAATTCGATGCGACACCCGGCCTGCAGCTGATCGAAGACACGCGGCCCCTGCCCGGCATCGACTGGCAGATCGACGTTGATGTCGAAAAGGCCGGCCGTTTCGGTGCCGACGTGGCGACCGTGGGCGCAATGGTTCAGCTGGTGACGCGGGGTATCTGGCTCGACAACATGTATGCCGACAATTCCGATGAAGAGATCGAGATCCGCGTGCGCTTGCCCGAGAGAGATCGCGTTCTCAGCACGCTCGATACACTCAAGGTCGGTACTGTTGACGGGCTCGTTCCCCTGTCGAACTTCATCACCCGCACACCGGTGCCGAAGCTGGCGCAGATCAATCGCGTGGACCAGAACCGCTATTTCGACGTCAAGGCCGATGCCCAGCCGGGCCTCGTGAAACTGGTGCGCGGCGCTGACGGCGGTGGAGAGATCGTCGCCACACTGGTTCCGGACGCAGACGGCAAGATCCGGGGCGAAGACGGGCTGCAATACGGCGTCCTGCAAAAATCAGGTCCGGAAAGCGAAGAAGACCTCGCATCGCTGTTGCGGCGCGGCGAAGTCCGTATGATCCCGATCAACCCGAATGAACGGATCGAGGTGCTTTCGCAGTGGCTGGCAACAAACCCGTTCGCGCCGGGGATCGAATACGAATGGACGGGTGACCAGGAAGACCAAGCCGAAAGCCAGGCGTTCCTGTCATCGGCCTTTATGGGTGCGCTTGGGTTGATGTTCATCATCCTGCTGGCGCAGTTCAACAGCTTCTACAACGCTGTGCTGGTTCTGATCGCGGTGGTCCTTTCCACGGCCGGTGTGCTGATCGGGATGCTGGTGATGAACCAGCCGTTCTCGATCATCATGACAGGTACGGGCATCGTGGCCTTGGCCGGGATCGTGGTGAACAACAACATCGTTCTCATCGATACGTTCCAGGAATACGAAAAGTACATGCCCCGGATCGAGGCGATCATCCGAACGGCGCAGGCTCGCATCCGGCCCGTTCTTCTGACAACGATCACGACCATGGCTGGTCTTGCGCCCATGATGTTCGGCATATCGCTCGATTTCGCGCAGGGCGGCTATACCATCGACAGCCCCACGGCGCTGTGGTGGAAACAGCTTGCCACTGCGGTGGTCTTTGGTCTGGGCATTGCGACCGTGCTGACGCTGATGGTGACGCCGTCACTGCTGGCCGTACGGGTCTGGGCGTCGACCTATGCGCTCTGGTTCTCGCAACTCCTAGCGAAGCTCTCGCTTGGGCGCGCCAGCCGTGCGGCACGTGACTGGGCCCTTGCCCGTGATGCGCGCCGGATGAAGGCGACAGAGATCGTTTGGGACTTCGATGAGCCACCGGCAACGCGCGCCGATCCGTTGGCGCCACCGCTTAAGGCCGCCGAGTAAGCCTCAGCTCTCGTCGGCCTGCTGGCGGTGCCAGAGCGCCGCGTAACGTCCACCCTTTTTCAGTAGGGCATCATGCGTGCCCTGCTCGATGATCTCGCCCTGTTCCAGAACGACAATGCGGTCTGCCTCGGCTATTGTACTCAGCCGGTGCGCGATGGTCAGCACGGTGCGCCCGCGACCGGCTTGCAGCAGCGCATCTTTGATGTCCTGCTCGGTCTCGGTGTCGAGCGCACTGGTCGCTTCATCCAGCAGCAGGATCGGCGGGTTTTTGAGAAGCGTGCGGGCAATGCCGACGCGCTGTTTTTCACCACCTGACAGTTTCAGGCCCCGCTCGCCCACGGCCGTGTCATAGCCCTGCGGCAAGCCGGTGACGAAGTCGTGGATCTGGGCCGCTTTCGCAGCGGCGACAACCTCGTCTTCGGTTGCGTTATCGCGGCCATAGGCGATGTTGTACCGGATCGTGTCGTTGAACAGCACCGTGTCCTGCGGGACGACCCCAATGGCGTTGTGGAGGCTGTCCTGCGTCACTGCCCGCACATCCTGCCCATCGATCCGCAATGCGCCGTCATTGACATCATAGAACCGGAACAGGAGCCGCCCGATGGTCGATTTTCCCGACCCGGTCGAACCGACGATCGCCACCATCTCACCCGGTTCCGCCACCAGCGAAACGCCCTTGAGAATAGGCCGGGCCTGATCATAGCCGAAGGAAACATTATCGAGCTCGATCCGCCCGCCCTCAACCTGCAAGGGCTTGGCATCGGGCGCATCAACCACTTCGGCCGGTTGTTCGAGCAGATCGAACATCTCGCCCATATCGACCAGCGCCTGCCGGATCTCACGATAAACTGTCCCGAGAAAGTTCAGCGGCAAGGTGATCTGGATCATGTAGGCGTTCACCATGACGAAATCACCGACGGTCAGGTGCCCCGCCTGAACACCGATCGCCGCAAGGATCATCACGCCGACAAGACCGCTGGTGATCAAGAAGGATTGCCCAAAATTCAGGAATGCGAGGGAATAGGAGGTTTTGAGCGCGGCCTGTTCATACCCCGCCATTGCCGCATCATATCGGGCTGCCTCGCGGCCCTCTGCACCGAAATACTTGACCGTTTCAAAGTTCAGCAGGCTGTCGATGGCCTTCTGGTTCGCGTCGGTATCCTGATCGTTCATCTGCCGCCGCAGCTTCACCCGCCATTCGGTCACCTTGAAGGTAAACCAGACATAAAGACCGATGGTGAGCGCAACGATGCCCAGATAGCTGATATCAAAGAGCACAACCAGAATAACCCCGATCATCAACAGCTCAAGGATCAGGGGCCCGATCGAAAACAGCAGGAAACGCAGCAGGAACTCCACGCCCTTCACACCGCGTTCGATGATCCGGCTCAGCCCGCCGGTCTTGCGGGTGATATGGTACCGCATCGAGAGGCGGTGGATGTGCTGAAACGTTTGCAGCGCCAGCATCCGCAGCGCCCGTTGCCCCACCTTGGCAAAGATCGCGTCGCGCAACTGCTGGAACCCGATGGTCATCAGGCGGGCCATTCCGTAAGCGACCGTCAAGCCAATCGCGCCCAAGGCCAGATCTGGCACACCCTCGCCCGCAAGCGAATCCACCGCGTATTTATAAAGGATCGGCGTGCCGACAGAGACGAGCTTGGCCGCGACCAGCGCCACCATCGCCCAGACGACCCGCGCTTTGACCCAGGGCATGTCATCGGGCCACAGATACGGCGCAACCTTCCGGATCGTGCGCCACCCTGACCGCCGCTCAGCGACCTCAATATCTGGTCCGGATGGTTCTTTTACGTCGATATCGGCTGTGGTGTCAGCGGCCATTGCGTCTGCCCTTGCGTCTGACACACTACTTAGAGCGCCGGACGCCGGGTTACCAGATCACTCGCCGCCGTCGGGCAGATTGAAGACCTGACCCGGATAGATCAGATCCGGGTTGCGGATCTGCCCCTTGTTGGCCTCGAAGACCTGAACGTAAAGGATACCTTCACCATAGCGTTCGCGGGCAATGCCCCACAGCGTATTGCCGGTCTGGACAGTGATGGACTTTGCCGTGGTCGCATCGTCATCAAACGCCGCGGTCAAGATGCCGGGATCTTCACGCTTGAACGGCGTCTCGGCCCGGCTGGTCACGTTGCCCGTGGCGTCAATTTCATCCACCCGCAATGTATAGACGCCGGTATCGATCTCGGGCAGCTCCCCCCGCCAGCGTCCGGCGTCGTCGACCTCAAGCACTGCAACAGGATCGTTGTCGAGATAGACGCGCACCTCGTCAGCGGCACTTTGCGCACGCCCGGCCAACTCCACCGCACCCAGTTCGGAATAGCTGATCGTGTCGATCGCAACATTCTTCATCAGCTCGGGCGATGCATCCAGCAGCTCCACCCCATCCGCAGTGTTGCGCAGCACGGCAACGCGGGACCCGTCTGTTTGTGGTTCTTCCGTGGCCGCATCGGATGCGGCATCCGCGCTATCCTGACCCGACGCCGGTGCAACAGCGTCATCCTGGGTACCTTCTGCCGTCGATGGAGCAAGCCCAGCGATCACGTCCTCTTGGCTGGAGGCATCGGTCTCCTGCTCGGCAGTCTGGAGCCCTTCTGATTCAGCGTTCGCAGCGCTTTCGCTTTCCTCGGTCGTCGGTGTTGCAGCATCGGCCACGATGTCCGCCTCGTCCTCGGGCTGCGCGGGTGTGGTCGCGGCGGCAACATCCTCCGTAGTGTCGTCCAGCCCGGTAACAACTTCGGGCTCATCCACCGGTTGCTCAGCAGTTTCTTCGAGATTGTCGCCAAGCGCTGTCTCGGCGGCTGGCGCTTCGGTCCCGACCGCAGGCGCGTCCGCGAGGGCCAATTCCTGATCAGCGCCCTCAGGCACCGGAGCGAGGATCACCTCTTCGGTCGATGCGACCTGCGCCGCTCCGTCATCCTGCAACAGGGTCAGCACCTGCGCATCCGGTGTGGGTGCGATGACGGTAACAGCGGCAAAGGAACCATCGGCACCAGCCGTCGCTGTCGCGTTCACGTCCCCATCAAGCAAGACGGTAACCTCGCTACCCGGGGTCGCGCGACCGGCTATGACGGCCAGACCATCGGGTTCGAGCCGCACTTCGTCGATTTGCGGAGCGTCAGGGGTAGCCGCCATTTCGGACGTTGATGGTTCCTCGGTTGCCGCTGTGTCAGTTCCGGGATCCACGTCAGGGGCATCTGGGGTTTCCACTGCAACCGCCGGGGTTACCTGTTCGGATATGTCACGACCCAGATAGATCCCCACGATAATAGCGCCCGCCGTCACAACCCCGGCACCGATCAACCAAACCGAGTTGGACATTCCAGCGGCAGCCTCTTCTTCCATTCATGATCCCCCGTATCCGATGTGACATCGGATAGATTGAGGATCAATATCAGCCGCGATATCAGGGGTCAAAACCCGCAACACGGGACTGTGACCAAAATGTCAGCTGGGGGACAAGAATGTCAGCTTTTTCCGTCTGTGTTTATTGCGGATCGCGGCCGGGAAATAATCCGGCCTATGCCGCCGACGCCGAGGCTGTGGGACAGCAGATCGCCCAGGCCGGTTGGCGCCTGGTCTATGGTGCTGGTGATGTGGGGCTCATGGGTTCGGTTGCGCGGGCCGCGCAGGCCGAGGGCGGTCAGACATTTGGCGTGATCCCCAATCACCTGGTCCAGCGCGAGGTCGGCAAAGCAGATCTTGACCGCTATATCGTGACCGAGACGATGCACGAGCGCAAAAAGGTCATGTTCATGAACTGCCATGCGGTCGTCGTTCTGCCGGGCGGTGCGGGGTCGCTGGACGAATTGTTCGAAGTGGTTACGTGGCGCCAGTTAGGCCTGCATGAAAAGCCCATCTTTCTCGTGAATACAGCAGGTTACTGGGACCCTTTAATCTGTCTTCTGGATCATGTGGTGGCCGAAGGCTTTGCCGGACTGGACATCATCGAGTCGATAACCGTGACCGATGGCACCCAGGACCTGATGCAGTACCTGCGCTCAGCGGCATCGTCCTAGGGACCTGTTACATCGATAATCGTGATTTCGGGCACAACGCCCAAGCGCACCGGGATCCGCGAACAACCCAAACCGGACGAGACGATCAGCTTGCGCCCATCAATGTCGAGAAGACCGTGCGCATAGTCGCGGCCATGGTCGGACGGCACGAAGACCGGGCTGCCGAAAACTTGGACTTGTCCCGCATGGGTGTGACCGGAAATCGTCAGATCCACACCGACCGGATGCTGTGACGCCTCAAGAAAGATGTCGGGCTGATGCGCGAGAAGCAGCGTAAACCGATCCGCTTGGCATGTCTCAAGCGCGGCCTCCAGATCGTGAACCCCGACATGTTCGTTGCGGTTTCGCCCCTTGAATGCTTCCTGATCCCCCAATCCGGCCAGATCAAAGACCACGTCCCGATGCGCAACGCTGACCGATTGGTTCTCCAGCACCGTAATTCCGATGTCACGCATCGCACCCGCCCACCGAACCGGGCCAGCCCGGCGTGCCTGTGCCTCTTTATCGTCCCACCAGTCGTGGTCACCCAACACCGCAAAGACGCCAAGCGGGGCGTCCAGCGTTGCGAGCAGTCCCGCGAGCGTCTCGAACGATAAGGGTCTCTGACCGCCCCGCTCTTCGGCGAAAAAGTCACCGGGCAACAGGATCAGATCGGGTTTTGCTGTGTGGGTCCTGTCTATGATCCGCTCCAGTCGGCCGACTGGCATGAATGGCGGCCCGGAATGGAAATCGGACAGGACCGCGAGCCGCAGCGGGGTTTCGGAGAACGCCTCATGCGACAAGCGGTAGTGCAGCACCCTTTCGGTTCGATAGGGTGCCAGCCAATACTCATGGATCCGCGAAACAAAACGCGCCCAGCGAGAACCGGGCGCGTTCGAATGGCTCAGGTCCAACGGATTACATCCGCGAGGCGACGTTTTCCCAGTTCACGAGATTGTCGAGGAAGTTGGTCAGGTAGGCCGGGCGCTTGTTCCGGAAATCGATGTAATAGGAATGCTCCCATACATCACAGCCCAGCAAAGCCGTTTGACCAAAGCAAAGCGGGTTAACGCCATTCTCTGTCTTGGTAACCTTTAGGCCGCCATCCTTGTCTTTCACCAGCCACGCCCAGCCCGAACCGAACTGGCCTGCACCGGCGGCGCTGAATTCTTCTTTGAACTTGTCGACGCTGCCAAAGGCGTCGTTCAAGGCGCTTTCCAGCTCGCCCGGCATGGCGCTGGTGCCGGGGCCCATCATCTCCCAGAACTGGTTGTGGTTCCAAAGCTGGCTGATGTTGTTGAAGATCCCGTTCTGCGCCACGGCGCTCGCGTCATAGGTGCCGACGATGATCTCTTCGAGGGTCTTGCCCTCCCACTCGGTGCCCGCGATCAGCTTGTTGCCGTTGTCCACATAGGCCTTGTGGTGCAGGTCGTGGTGGTATTCCAGTGTCTCTTTCGACATGCCGTTATCGGCAAGCGCGTCATGAGCATAAGGAAGATCAGGAAGTTCAAAAGCCATCAGGGCCCCCGCTGCGTTAAGTATTCACATGACCGGTACATGAGACGATGCACGGGGCGCGTCAAGTTCCGGCCATGTGAAACTTTCCAGACGTTTAACCGAGCAGCGACCGACCGTTGACGACCTGGCACTTGCCGTTGGCGCGAGGAGTGTTCACATAGGGCCCACTCAGGTTCACGGTCACGTAGGCATCAAGCGCCCTGGGATCGAGCCGCATCGTCGACGTAAGGCGCACCGATGTATTCTGACTGCCGCCCGTCACGTTCTTGACGACCCAGGTAATGCGATACTTGCCGTTAGATGTTTGTTTGAACTTCGCGCCAACCGGTGTCTTGTCGTTGTAGAGATAAGCGAAACCATCCAACACCGCGGCTTTGCGAGCTGACGTATCGACGGAAACATAGGTCTTCTCGCTTACCCAGCCGTCATTGCTGCGTCGAAATTTGCACTCATACGTTGTTACCGCCGCGGATGCGGACGCTGTCATGGCGGCAAAAGCCGCAATACTAACCAACAATTTTTTCATGGGATTCCCCTAGTTATCGTACCCGGCACTAGGGATAGATGACGCTTCTTCGCGTCACAAGCCTTCGTTGTAGAAATGGATTGTCGACCGGTTGGACGCGCCTTTTCAGAAATGCCCTACAGCGCTCTCAGGCTGCGCTGCCGTTTTCAGCAAATCGAAAACATAGCTCGCGTGGCTTCGGAAACAGATGACGTGGAACGTCTCGGCATCTGCCATCCAGAACGCCGCCGCCGCCTGACCCAGTCTAGTGCGTCGAAACATCCCCGGCTCAAAACGGCCCGGTGCGAGATCGACCGGAGCCAGCTTGGCCATCACCTCGCGCGCATGCTGCCCGCTGACGCGAACAACCGCCCGGGCGTCTGATACGGTCACAGCAAGGGCATGAACACCTGCCAGCCCATCCTGCAACTTCGCCAGTCTCGTCGCCGCCTCTTCGTAGGGACACAGCAGCAAAACCTCGTCCGGGGACATCCAGCACAGCCCGCTGCCCTCGCTGACATTCGCCCTGCCCGGACCTGGCATGTCGACGGATGCGGCGGCCTCGACTGTTTCCTTGATCTGATCCAGATCGCCCCTGATCGTGATCATGCCCTGCAGGCCCGCATCCTCGATCCGGACCAATCCGGCATCCCAGGCGACACCGCCCATAGCAGAAACCGGCCTAGACATTCTGCTTCTCCCCGTCGGGATCATAGAAGACCGAGCTCACGATCCGTGCCTGATGCTGTTTGCCATCGGTTCCGGGAAAGGTGAGAACCTCACCCATCCGATCGGGGCCGTGTTTCACGAGCCCCATGGCGATCCCCTTGCCGAGGGTCGGGGAATAGTAGGTCGAGGTCACGCGGCCCTGGGTGTTGCGCTGGCCGTTCGCATTGTCACCGTCAGCGACGGCATAGGCACCGTCCGGCAACACGCCGCCGCCGACCGTCTCAAGCCCCACCAGTTTCCAACGGTCCGGTTCGACCATATGGCTGCGGGCCTGCGCCCGTTTGCCAAGGTAGTCGTCCTTCTTCTTCGAGATCGCCCAGCCAAGACCCAGATCCTGCGGGATCACCGTACCGTCAGTCTCGTCGCCGATCATGATGAACCCCTTTTCGGCCCGCATGATATGCAGGGCCTCTGTCCCGTAGGGCATCACCCCGAATTCCGCGCCGGCGGCCAGCAGAGCCTCCCAGAAAGCAAGCCCGTCCGAGGCCCGAACGGCAATTTCATAGCTGAGTTCGCCCGAGAACGAGATGCGATAGGCCCGCACATCGAAACCACACAGTGTACCATCTGCCCATTCCATGAAGCCGAGCGCCTCTTTCGAGACATCCATGCCGCCCAGCTTTTCCAACACGTTCCTCGCATTCGGGCCGACAACAGCGACCTGCGCATATTGCTCGGTCACGTTGGCGACATAAACCTTCCAGTCCCACCATTCGGTCTGGAGCCATTCCTCCATGTGCTGGTGGATACGATCCGCGCCGCCGGTCGTCGTATGACACAGCCACGTATCGTCATCGATGCGCGCCACAACACCGTCATCGATCAGAAACCCGTTTTCCGAACACATGAGCCCATAGCGGCATTTGCCAACCTTCAGGGTGCTCATCATGTTCGTGTACATCATGTCGAGGAAGCGACCGGCATCCGGCCCCTTGACGATCAGCTTGCCCAGTGTCGATGCATCCAGTAGGCCGAGGTTCTGCCGCGTGTTCTTCACCTCGCGCATGACGGCATCATGGGTGCTTTCGTCACCCCGCTTGTAGGCATAGGGTCGGCGCCACTGACCCACGGGCTCCCACTCCGCCCCGTTGATATCGTGCCAGTCATGCATCGGCGTGCGCCGGATTGGCTGAAACACCGCGCCACGGGCTTCGCCCGCGATCGATCCCATGGATATCGGGGTATAGGGCGGCCGGAATGTCGTTGTGCCGACCTCAGGTATCGGCTGGTTCAGGGCATCAGAAAGAACTGCTAGGCCGTTGATATTGCTCAGCTTACCCTGATCGGTTGCCATGCCCAGCGTGGTATAGCGCTTGGTGTGCTCGACGCTTTCAAAGCCTTCGCGGGCGGCAAGCTGCACGTCGCTGACCTTCACGTCGTTCTGGTAGTCCAACCAGGCCTTCTCGCGCAGCTTGGCGCCTGCACCCTGCGGCATCATCCAGACCGGGGCCATGGGCGCTTCGGGTGCCGTTTCGACTTTGGCTGCCTTGATCGCTGGTTTCAGACCCATGGACTTGCACACAGCCACAGCACTTTCGGTCGCATTGGCGATTGCGCCGTCCAGCGGCAGGCACCCTGCGGCCGATCCCGATGCCGTCACAAACGGCGTGCCGTCTGCCCCCATGGGGGCCCGCTCTGGGTCAGGTTCGAACATCGCGGCGGCCTCGTTCCACCGGAGCTTACCTCCACAATGCGACCACAGATGCACAACGGGTGACCAGCCGCCTGACATCGCGACGGCCTCGCACGGGATCTCTTCGAGCACGGCGCCCTCGCCGGCCTGAACACAGATTGCGACGCCCTTGACCCGCTTACTGCCAAGCACCTTTGCGACACCATGGCCGGCCATGATGCGGATACCGGCCGCCTTTGCCTCGGCCACCAGTGCGCCGTCACTGGGCGACGAGCGCGCGTCGATGACCGCTGGCACGACAAGCCCGGCATTCTTGAGCGCAAGCGCCGTTCGGTAGGCATCATCGTTGTTTGTGACGACCACTGTCCGGTCGCCGGGTGAAACCCCATAGTTGACGACGTAGTCCCGAACCGCCGATGCGAGCATGACGCCCGGTATGTCATTGCCCGCAAAGCTCAGGGGCCGCTCGATCGCGCCGGTTGCGTTGATGACGTGACCCGCACGGATCCGCCACAACCGATGCCTCGGCCCCTCTTGATCGGGTGCATGGTCGTTCAGACGCTCGTAGCCAGTCACATAGCCATGGTCATAAATGCCCGCCCCCATGGTTCGCAATCGAAGCGCGACATTGGGCATCGCCTCCAAGGCTGCAACGGTCTGATCGACAAACGCCTCCGCAGACATTCCGTCAATTTCGCCCCCATCGACAGGTGAGCGACCCCCCCAATGGGCAGATTGCTCCAGAAGGATGACGCGCGCGCCGGCTTCGCCCGCGATCCGGGCCGCCTCCAGCCCAGCGACGCCACCACCGATCACCAGAACATCGCAGAAGGCATAGAAATGCTCGTAAGTGTCGGCATCCATCTCGTCCGGAGCACGGCCAAGACCCGCAGCCTGACGGATAAAGGGTTCGTAAAGGTGTTTCCACAGGGGCCGCGGATGGATGAACGTCTTGTAGTAAAAACCCGCAGGCAGGAACCGCGCGGCTGCGGCATTCACCGCACCGACATCGAATTCGAGGCTGGGCCAGTGGTTCTGACTGCGCGCCTCCAGCCCTTCGAAAAGCTCTGTCGTCGTGACGCGCTGGTTCGGTTCGAACCGTGCGCCGTTCCCAAGACCCACCAGCGCATTTGGCTCTTCCGGTCCACTTGCCACAACACCGCGGGGGCGGTGGTACTTGAATGACCGACCCATCAGGACCTGATCATTGGCCAGCAGCGCCGAGGCCAGCGTATCGCCCTGATGCCCGCGAAGGGACCGACCATTAAAGGTAAACGACACCGAGGTGCTGCGATCGAGAAGACGACCGCCAGATGCCAGACGAGTACTCATCCGAACGCCCTCCACGACCAGCCGGGACGCTTGGCGCTGATCTTGTCGCAAATGTCCTTCGGCGGTTCGGTGACCTGCGCGCTGTAGGTGCCGAAGACTTCGAGTGTCGTCGTGCAGCGGGCAGCGTGAAACCACTTGCCGCACCCGTAGGCGTGGCGCCACCGTTCGAAATGAACGCCCTTGGGATTCTCACGCTGAAACAGGTATTCCTGAAAGGCCGCGTCATCCGCTTCGGGCCCTGCCCGCTGGATGTGCGCCTCGCCACCGGGCGCGAATTCCGTCTCTTCGCCCGAGACACCGCAATAGGGGCAGGTCAGGATCAGCATGGCGCACCTCCCATTGAAGGCACGCAAAAGGGATACCGGACGGGCGCACCAAGGCGCCCGCCCTTGAGGCCGAGTGGTCTGTGAGCGGTGTTAGTCGGCCGTTGCCGGTGCCACGGGTTGCGCTGCAGTCGGCGCAACGCCTTGTTCACCGGTTGTTGGTTCTCCGTTACCACCAAGGAATGCGATTGCGGCAATGATTGCCACAAGAATGACGGCCGTGATGAGTAGGCCGCGCGCGCTAACGCCGTCGCTGCGGTGGATGTCGTTGAGATTGCTGTGATCTGCCATGTAGCTTCCTCCACTTGACGTAGAGACACTTGAGCATGGCCAAACTTTGAAACAACCCTAACACGAGGCGCCCGGCGATCTGAGCCAAGACTAGCCGACTGGCGCCTGACGGGTCGGTCAAACCCTGCCGGTCCCCGATTTGGTTGGGGATTGGGCCGGATTGTGCTTATATGGTGGGGCAGACGGATGGAGGATTGGATATGACGCAAGTGACGGGTGCCCTCTTGGTCTTTGGATTGATGTGCGCGGGTGCGCTGGTGATGTTTGTGCTTGAACGCCGCGCCGCACTGAAACGCAAAGAGGCGCGCGGCGGGCGCGAGGTCGATCTGAGCGTGATCTTTGCACCGGATGGACCGCTGGCCCGCAAGGATGCCGAGGAAGGGCGCCTTTAAATGTCCTTCGGCGCCGCCGTGATGTGGGTTCTTGGAACCATCCTGGCGATCAGCGGGGTGGCTTTCCTGATTTTTCGAAAAGAGCTCAAAAGCGAAGACCAAGAAGGATCGCAGGGAGCCGGGACGGATCATAACCCGGAACCAACCATTTCCAACGTTGACGCCTATCTGGGGGCCAACTCCGCTTCCTCGGACTAACATCAATGCGCAACCCCCGCGGCCACGCTTTCGTCGATGAACCGGCCTTCGCGGAAACGACCCAGCGAAAACTCGTCGGCGAGCGGTGACGACCCGGTGGCCATCAGTTCGGCCATAGCCCAGCCAGAGCCGGGGATAGCCTTGAACCCGCCCGTGCCCCAGCCGCAATTGATAAAGACGCCATCAACCGGTGTTTTCGAGATGATGGGCGACCGGTCCCCCGTCATGTCCACGATCCCTCCCCATTGTCGCAGCATCTTGAGGCGCGAGATCATCGGGAAGGTTTCAATAAGCGCGCGCACGGTTTCCTCGATGTGCTGGAAGCTGCCCCGCTGGGTATAGTTGTTGAAACCGTCGGCACCGCCACCAATCACCATCTCGCCCTTGTCGGACTGGCTCATATAGCCGTGAACCGTGTTGGCCATCACGACGACATCCATGCAGGGCTTGATCGGCTCCGACACCAGCGCCTGGAGCGCGACGGACTCGATCGGCAACCGGAACCCCGCCATGTCGGCCAGATGTCCGGAATGCCCGGCCACCACGATCCCCAACTTCGTGCAATCAATGTCGCCCTTGGTGGTTGAGACACCGACAACAGCATCGCCGTCGCGGCGGATGCCGGTCACTTCGCATTGCTGGATGACGTCCATCCCCATATCCGAACATGCCCGCGCATAGCCCCAGGCCACCGCATCGTGCCGAGCCGTTCCGCCGCGCGGTTGCCACAGGGCGCCAAGGACCGGATAGCGCGGCCCGTCGATGTTGATGATCGGGCACAGCTCCTTGACCCGCTCAGGGCCGATGAATTCCGTTTCGACCCCCTGCAGCGCATTGGCGTGCGCGGTGCGCTGATACCCCCGCACCTCATGGTGGGTCTGCGCCAGCATCATCACGCCGCGTGGGCTGAACATCACGTTGTAATTGATGTCCTGGCTGAGCGTCTCATAGAGACTGCGGGATTTTTCGTAGATCGCCGCCGACGGGTCCTGCAGATAATTCGAGCGGATGATCGTCGTGTTCCGACCTGTATTGCCGCCGCCAAGCCACCCCTTTTCGAGGATCGCAACATTCGTGATGCCGTGGTTTTTGCCAAGGTGATACGCGGTGGCCAGCCCGTGCCCGCCTGCACCGATGATGATCGCGTCATACTTCGCCTTGGGCTGGGCCGCGCGCCACGCCCGTTCCCACCCGGTATGGTGGCGGAACGCCTCGCGCGCGACAGCAAAGGCAGAATAGCGTTTCATCGGCAAAGTCCCCGGCCCCGGATTCGTTCTCCGGTTTTTCTTCCTTTTTCTATTGGCTGACCCCGCAATCGAAAAGGATTGCGAGGGCGGCATTTTCGGAAAGTTTTGCGACATTGCGGGTCGCCAAGCGACACTTTCCCGCCGTGTAACAGTTTCTTGACATCCATCAAGGCAGCCAGGTCGGCTCTTTGCTAACGCGCTCGGATATCGCAAAAAGAAACAGGAGCGCGTCATGTCCGCCCTAGATGTCACATCCAGTATCGAACCGGAAATCGCGCCAGGCGCTGCCGATGGTTTCGAAACTGGAACCTATCCCTACAACGAAAAAATGCTGCGCCGGACCTATGAGGCTCAGAAGGCCAGACTTCAGGCCGAGTTGCTCAAGGTTCAGATTTGGGCGCAGGAAACCGGACAGAAATTCGTGATCCTGTTCGAGGGCCGCGACGCGGCTGGCAAGGGCGGAACGATCAAGCGATTTACCGAACATCTCAATCCCCGCAGCGCGCGGGTCGTCGCGCTGAACAAGCCCACTTGGGAAGAAAAGGGCCAATGGTACTTTCAGCGTTACATCACAGAATTGCCGACCGTCGGCGAAATGGTGTTCTACGACCGGTCCTGGTACAACCGTGCTGGTGTCGAGCGCGTCATGGGGTTTTGCAGCGCCTCGGAATACCTTGAATTCATGCGGCAGACACCCGCGCTTGAGAGGATGCTTGTCCGATCCGGCATCCACCTCTTCAAATACTGGTTCTCGGTGACGCAGGACGAACAGGCCAGCCGGTTCCAAAGTCGGGAAACCGACCCTCTTAAACGCTGGAAGCTCAGCCCGATCGACAAGGCCTCACTCGGAAAGTGGGACGACTATACCGAGGCGAAAGAGGCGATGTTCTTCTATACCGACACGGCCGACGCGCCATGGACCGTGGTCAAGTCGAACGACAAGAAACGCGCACGCATCAACTGTATGATGCATTTTCTCAATGGGCTGGACTATCCGCGCAAGAACCACAAGGTCGCCAAAGCTCCTGACCCGCTGATCGTTGGACGCGCCAGCCAGGTCATTCATAACTCCGATCATATCCTTGGAGCGTCGCTGCATCCGGCCATGCGCAAGGCCGCATCGAACTGAGACAAATGGTACTGGGGTCTTTTGCCCGCCGTCGTCGCAGGTTATGTGCGCTGAAGCATGACGATATTCTGGATTATCACCGCCGGCCTGACCGCCATAGTTGCCGCGATCTTGGCTGTCGCTCTGATCCGTCGCAAAACGGCCGGGGCACCTGCGGCTGCCTATGACCTTCAGGTCTATCGCGATCAGCTGAAGGAGGTTGACCGCGATCTGGCGCGCGGCATCCTCAGCCAAGTGGATGCCGAACGGGTCCGCACCGAGGTGTCCCGCAGGATCCTTGCCGCGGATGCGGCAATGCAGGCGCCGACAACGGCTAGCGGATCTGTCGGTCGCGCCGGTTTGATCATGCCGATCCTCGTTGCGCTGGTCATCGCTGGCGCGACCTACGGTATCTACACTCGGATCGGGGCACCGGGTTATGGCGATCTGGCCCTTGCCGACAGGATCGAACTCGCTGAAATCGCCCGCCGCGAGCGGCCCAGCCAGGCCGACGCTGAGGCGAGCCTGCCGGAACAGGTACTGCCATCCGATGCCAGCCCGGATTACGTGGCCCTCGTCACCCAGCTGCGGGAAACGGTTGCCGGGCGGCAGGATGATATTCAGGGCCATGAACTGCTTGCACGGGCCGAAGCGCGGCTGGGCGATTTCGGCGCGGCGCATCGCGCCCAGGCCCGGGTCATCGCGCTCAAAGGGCCCGAAGCAAGCGTCCAGGATCTGACCGACTATGCCGATATGCTGGTCCTAGCGGCAGGCGGCTATGTCTCGCCCGAGGCCGAAGAGGTGCTCGATCAGGTTCTGGCCCGTGATGAGGCATCGGGACCGGGTCGCTATTATTACGGCTTAATGATGGCGCAGACGGGCCGCCCGGATATTGCCTTTCGGATCTGGGATTCCCTTTTGCGCGCCGGGCCTCCGGACGCACCGTGGATCGAACCGATTGTCACCCAGATCGAAGACCTCGCCCGTCGCGCTGGTGTCGTCTATCAGCTTCCGGAAATCGGAACCGGGCGCGGCCCGTCGCAGGATGATATCGACGCCGCGCAAGACATGACGCCGGCCGAGCGGATGGAAATGATCGAGGGCATGGTCGGCCGCCTTTCGGACCGGCTGGCGACCGAAGGCGGCCCGGCCGAGGATTGGGCTCAGTTGATCGGTGCTCTTGGTGTACTGGGCCGTATGGATCAGGCGCGCGCCGTCTTCTTCAACGCTCAGGAGGTCTTTGCCGACGCGCCCGGCGCGATGGATCTGATCAACCGTGCTGCAGAACGGGTTGGGCTGCAGTGATCGTCGACGACACGGCTGAATTCGCCGCTGTGTTACCGCCCTTGCGGCCGCTGATGGGCCTCGATCTGGGGGACAAGACCATAGGGGTCGCGTTGTCCGACACGTTCCTATCCGTCGCCAGCCCGGTCGAGACGGTGCGGCGCAAAAAGTTCGGGCTGGATGCTGCCCGACTGCAGGCCATCATCGATGACCGAGACGTCGGCGGCCTGGTCCTCGGCCTGCCCCGCAACATGGACGGCACCGAGGGCCCGCGCTGCCAATCGACCCGCGCCTTTGCCCGCAATTTCGAGCGGCTCTGGGATGGTCCCATCACGTTCTGGGACGAAAGGTTATCGACCGTTGCCGCCGAAAAAGCCTTGCTTGAAGCGGATACGACACGCAAACGTCGTTCCGAGGTCATCGATCACGTTGCGGCGGCTTATATTCTTCAGGGCCTGTTGGACAGGTTGCGTATAATTCGAGAGGCAGAATGAACGATCAGGTTTGGAGCCGTGACGAAGCACAAAGCCCCTGTGTCCGGGTTTGCGTGATGCATCCCGAAACCGGGCTATGCACCGGCTGCGCCCGCACCCTCAAAGAGATTGCAAGCTGGAGCCGGATGGCACCAGACCAGCGCAGCGCTATCATGGCAGAATTGCCCGACCGCGAAGCCTTTCCGACACGCCGCCGGGGTGGCCGCGCCGCCCGTTTGAACCGATCAAGCTGAAAGCCAACCGGTGATGCCCTGCGGATGCGGGGGACGAAAGTAGGCCACCATGCGCTCGTCGCCGGCCGCCTGCTCTTCCCATGGTGCCACACCATGCAACAGCATCGGATGCAGCAAGACCGCCCGCCCCATCTGCAGCGGTAGCGCGATCCTCTCGCAGGTCTCGAAACACATGGATCGCGCCGCTTGGTAGATCGCAGTCACGTCGTGATCCGGCATCTCTTCTGCCGACAATCCTTCAAACGCCTGCCGAAACGCCTTGCGCATGATCTCGTGGCTGCCATCCCAGACTACGAGGGGTGCCGCGCCCTGCCCTGCACCCGTCAAACCGATCCCGAGGATGAACGCATGAGGCTCACGCACAAAGCGCCGCTTGGGGTTGCCCTCGCCCAGCACGCCGTCGACATGGGCCGCGTCACGCTTGAGGCGATAGCGAAAGCCTGCGTCGGTCTCACCCTCGCGCGGCCTTGGATAACCGGGATAGGTGATCGACACCTGCCCGGGATGCAGCGGCGGCCAGCCGAAATGCGCACAGGTCACGTCAACCGCGCGTCCGGTCAGCGGCACATCGTCCAAAGACCCGTCCGGCCCGTTGCCCAGAACGTCGAGGCCGACAAACCAAGTCCCTTCACAAACCAGCATATGGGCATGGGCCGGATCAGCCGCCGCAGCGACCGCCTGACGTTTGGCAATTGCGGCCCAGTCGCGCGTCCCCTCCTCCGCCGGGAAACAGGCCCAGCCCCGGGTCGCAAGATCATCTACCACCCGATGGCCCGCCGCAGCATGTTGAGCGCCACGAGGATCAGAAAGACCGCGAACACCCGTTTCAGCGGCTTGGGATCCATCGCATGGGCCAGCCGGACGCCCCAGGGCGTTGTGATCAGCGTCATAGCGATGACGATCCCAAAGGCGATCAGGTTCACCGAACCGACGGTGAAAGGCGGGCGCCCCTGCTCGATGGACAGTGCTAGAAACCCGATGACCGAGGGCACCGCGATCACCAGCCCAAAGCCCGCTGCCGTCGCAACAGCCCGGTGAATAGGTGTGTTGAAAAGCGTCATGAAGGGTACGCCGAAGCTGCCGCCGCCAATGCCCATGAGGACGGAAAAGAATCCGATGGTCGGCGAAGCCACCGCACGCCCCACCCCCCGGGGCACAGCCTGACCCAGCCTCCACTCACTGCGCCCGAACGCCATGTAGAGGCCAACGATCAGGGCAAGACAGCCAAAGATGCCTTGCAGCACATCCGACCGAAGCTGGGACACGACCAGCATACCCACGATAGCCCCAGCTACGATGCCGGGGGCATAGCCGCGCAGGATATCCCAATCGACCGCACCCTTCTTGTTGTGGCTCAGCACCGACCGGATGGAGGTCACGATGATGGTGGCCAGCGACGTTGCAAGGCACATCTGCATCAGTTGCGGCCCATCATAGCCAAGCGTCAGGAAGGCATAGAAAAACGCCGGCACCAGAACGATCCCGCCCCCCACGCCCAAGAGCCCTGCCAGCACACCGGCAAAGCCGCCGATCACAAGCAGCAGGCCGAGCATTTGCAACAGCAATACGGTGTCGGGCATCGCATTCTCCGATTTTGCGTCGGAGGTGGGTACACCGGGTTCTCACGAAGGGGAAGCGGCCTTGGGGCCCGAGAGTGTCAGCGATGTCTCGAATGGTCGGCTGTACCGCAGCCAAATATCAAAGTGACGAGGCGCGTGTGCGCCTCGCCATGCTCTCAATTACACCGCGGCTCTCAGACGAACTTGCGGATCTCACCCGACTTCAGGCGCGACTGATAGCTGGTTAGCTCTGCCTTCACGATCGGCATCAGCACATAGAGCGCCAGGATATTCACCACCGCCATGGCGAAGATCGCAGCGTCAGAGAAGTCGATCACAGGACCCAGACTTGCCGCCGCACCGATGACGACGAAGATGCAGAAGATCACCTTAAAGACCAGCTCTTTGCCCTTGCCTTCGCCGAACAGGAAGGTCCACGCCTTGAGCCCGTAATAGGACCAACTAATCATGGTCGAGAACGCAAAGAGCACCACTGCAAGCGCCAGAACGTACTGGAACCATCCGAACGCCGAAGAGAACGCGGCCGAGGTCAGCGACACGCCCGAATTGCCGTCCACCGTCTGGATCGCATCGCCCGCTTCGTTCAGCAGGTAAAGACCGGTGTCGGGATCGGTGATCAACTGCCCGGTGATGATGATAACCAGCGCGGTCATGGTACAGATCACGACGGTGTCGATGAATGGCTCAAGCAGTGACACGAACCCTTCGGTGATGGGCTCCTTGGTGCGCACGGCCGAGTGGGCAATCGCGGCCGAGCCGACCCCCGCCTCGTTCGAGAATGCAGCCCGTCTAAAGCCCTGGATCAACGCGCCGACAAAGCCGCCCGCGACGCCCAGACCGGTGAAGGCACCCTCAAAGATCTGGCCAAACGCCCAACCGATCTGGTCGGCATTCATGCCTATGATGACCAGAGCCGTAAGCACATACATCACGCCCATGAACGGCACGACCTTCTCGGTCACGCGCGCAATTGACTGGATCCCGCCCACGATGACCGCAAAGACTATGGATGCGAAAACCAGCCCTGTGATCCAGCCGGGATAGTCACCGACGACGTTGGAAATCTGCGCGTGCGCCTGGTTGGCCTGGAACATGTTGCCACCGCCAAGCGCACCGAGGATGCAGAAGATCGAAAACATCACGGCGAGTATTTTGCCTGCCGGTACGCCCCGTTCTTCGAACCCCTTGGTCATATAGTACATGGGGCCACCTGAGACGGTGCCGTCTTCGTATTCGTTGCGGTATTTGACCCCGAGCGTACATTCGGTGAACTTCGAGGCCATCCCCATCAGACCCGCCAGGATCATCCAGAAGGTTGCGCCCGGCCCGCCAATACCGACGGCCACAGCGACCCCGGCGATATTCCCCAGCCCCACGGTGCCCGAAAGCGCGGTGGCGAGGGCCTGAAAGTGGCTGACCTCGCCCGCGTCATTCGGGTCGGAATAATCACCGCGCACCAGCGCGATCGAATGACCAAAGGCGCGAAACTGGATCAGACCGAAATAGATGGTGAAAATCGTGGCCGCGATGACGAGCCACCCGACGATCCACGGAAAACTCGTACCGGGGAACGAGCTGAAGATCAGCGTCACGAACCAGCCGGTCGCATTGGCGAAAATCTCGTTAACCTGTTCGTCGATCGATTGCGCGAGTGCCGGCACAGCGCTTGCCAATGTGGCAGAGGCGGCGAGCGACACGGTTTTTGTAATGCTTTTCATAGAATAGCCCCTCTGTCTGGCTAGGGAACGATCGTGCACGGAACCGGCGCGCATTGTGCGAGCGTTCCTGCGACGGAGCCGAATATGCGGGTGGTGAGGTCGCGCTGCCCGTGGCGCCCGACAAAGATTTGCGCCGCACCCGCGTCCTTTGCGACCGCGCAGATCGTGTCGGCCACGTGGCCGTACTTGATCGCGGTTTCGATCGCGATGCTGTGGCCTGACAGTTCCTGCTTGAGCGGGGACATCAGCGCCCTTTCCGCCCGCTCCAGTTCTTCGGTGCGTCGTTTGTGACGTTCCTCAAGCTCGGTGGGCGTCAAAAAGGAATACGGCGACCATTCAAGTACATGGACGACCAGTATCGATGCGCCGGACGCGCCGGCGCGGTCCATTGCGAATTCGAGCGCCCTTCGGGACGCGTCGCTGCCGTCATATCCGACGACGTATTGTGTTGACATGTCTTTCTCCCTCGGGCCGTCTCGCGCTTATGCCGCGCAAGACCAGAATACACCTCAAGGCCCGGTAACCGTTTGCAAATCTTCCTCCATGCGATCTCGCATGGCAGCGAACGCCAAGAATTCTTCACGTTTTGGTTGTTTTTCTGGCAGTTCGTGAAGCGGGGATTCCCGCCGATCAGAACAGCGCGGGCAGCTTTATCGGTCTATCCCGCCCGCAGGCTACGCTGCATTTGATCTGTCGATCCAAGCTGTGCGAGGGCCTCTTCGACCAGTTCCGGACCTGCGCCCTGCCGCGTTGCGCCTTCCGAAAGCACCCGGCGCCATGCCCGTGCGCCCGGTCGTCCGGCAAACAGCCCCAACATGTGGCGGGTAATCTGATGCAGCCGCCCGCCTGAGGTCAGATGGGCTTCGATATAGGGCAGCATCGTCTCTACCGCGGCCTCGGGCGTTGTGTCAGGCCCGGCCCCAAAGATCCGGCGATCAGCCTGACACAGGATATCGGCCGGCTGGTGATAAGCAGCCCGTCCGAACATGACCCCATCGAGCCCGGCCTCTAGGAAGGCCTCCGCCTCCTCCAGCGAAGTAATCCCGCCGTTGATCGAGACATGAAGATTTGGGAACAAGCCCTTCATTCGCATAACCAAATCATAATCCAGCGGCGGGATATCGCGGTTTTCCTTTGGGCTGAGGCCCTTAAGCCAGGCCTTTCGGGCGTGGATCGTCACGCGCTCGCACCCTGCGGCCACTATGCGGGCCAGGAATTCGGGCAGGACCTCCTCGGGATCCTGTTCATCGACGCCTATGCGGCATTTCACCGTCACCTCGATATCGACGGCATCGCGCATTGCTGCCACGCAATCCGCGACCAGCCCGGGCTGCCGCATCAGAACAGCGCCGAACGTGCCAGATTGCACCCGATCCGAGGGGCACCCGACATTGAGATTGATCTCGTCATAGCCCGCAGCCGCTCCCAAACGGGCGGCTTGGGCAAGTTCGGAGGGGCCGGACCCACCGAGTTGAAGCGCCACGGGATGCTCCGCCGGATCGTGATCAAGCAAATGCAGCGCGCCGCCCCGAACCAAGGCAGGCGCTGTCACCATCTCAGTATAAAGCAGCGCGTTGTGGCACAGCAGCCGGTGCAGATACCGGCAGTGCCGATCCGTCCACTCCATCATCGGCGCAACACTCAATCGTGCCGCTCTGGTGACATCTGCGTGCTGAACCATGGCGGGGAGATACGCAAAGGGCCGAAATATGCCAAGAGGTTTCGGTTTACCGGAAACCATGCGAACTGAGACTTGCCAAAGAACCCGCGCAACGCCCGGTCCAATCCCAACCAAACATGGGAACCAACAGACGGGCATTGCACCTTATATGCCGCCTCTGATATAGATCATCACAAGATATAGACCCGACCATAAAATGGGCACCCAAACGTGAACGACACGCCAGAACCTCCTGAAAATCCAGAAGAATTGCCACGCCAACCCTACGACGGGCCAAGTGTCTCGATCGAGGCCGAAATGCGCACGGCATATCTCGACTACGCCATGTCGGTCATCGTCAGCCGGGCGATCCCAGATTTGCGGGACGGGCTGAAGCCGGTGCACCGCCGGATCCTGTTCCATATGGACGATGCGGGCTACACCCACGACAAGACTTTCCGGAAGTCCGCCAAGCCCGTTGGCGAGGTCATGGCCAACTATCACCCCCATGGTGATAGCGCGATTTATGACGCGCTTGTGCGGATGGCACAGGATTTCTCGATGTCGGTGCCGCTGATCGAAGGCCAGGGCAATTTCGGCTCGATGGACGGCGATAGCCCCGCCGCGATGCGGTACACGGAAAGCCGGTTGCAGAAAGTCGCGCGTGCGATCCTCGACGACATCGACAAGGATACGGTCGATTTTCAAGACAATTACGACGGCAAGGAACGTGAGCCGACCGTCCTGCCCGCCCGATATCCAAACATTTTGGTCAACGGCTCCGAAGGCATCGCCGTCGGCATGGCCACGCGCATCCCCCCGCACAATCTGGGCGAGGTGATCGATGCGACGCTGGCCCTGGTCGATGATCCGGATCTTTCGACCGAACAATTGATGGAATACGTCCCGGCCCCCGACTTCCCTACCGGCGGGTTGATCCTTGGCCGATCCGGGGCCCGAAAGGCCTATCTCGAGGGGCGCGGCAGCGTCATCGTCCGCGCCAAAACCCGGACCGAAGAGCTGCGCAAGGATCGGTGGGCCATCGTGATCGACGAGATCCCCTATCAGGTCAACAAGGCCACGATGATCGAACGCATCGCCGAGGCCGCGCGCGACAAGCGGATCGAAGGCATCGCCCATGTTCAGGACGAATCCGACCGGCATGGCGTTCGGGTGGTGGTCGAACTCAAGCGCGATGCGACAGCCGAGGTCGTGCTGAACCAGCTGTTCCGCTTTACACCGATGCAGACGTCTTTCGGCTGCAACATGCTGGCCCTGAATGGCGGCCGCCCCGAGCAGCTGACGCTGCGTGGCTTTCTCACCGCCTTCGTCGACTTCCGCGAAGAGGTCGTGGCCCGGCGCACCGCGTACGAGCTGCGCAAGGCACGCGAACGCAGCCACATCCTGTGTGGTCTTGCCGTTGCGGTCTCGAATGTCGACGAGGTCGTTGCAACGATCCGCGCCTCTGCAGATGCTGCCGAGGCCCGTGAAAAGCTCATGTCCCGCCGCTGGCCAGCACAGGACATCGCCGATTACATCAAACTGATCGATGACCCGACCCATACGATCAACGACGACGG
Source organism: uncultured Rhodobacterales bacterium (assembly GCA_963922565.1). Classification (GTDB taxonomy): domain Bacteria; phylum Pseudomonadota; class Alphaproteobacteria; order Rhodobacterales; family Rhodobacteraceae; genus JBCBKL01. The sequence continues at coordinate 27,030 of CAWUIQ010000018.1, read as the reverse complement.
CTCCTACAACCTGTCCGAGGCCCAGGCCCGTGCGATCCTTGAACTGCGCCTGCAGCGCCTGACCCAGATCGGCGTCAAAGAAGTGACCGACGAACTCGAAGAACTGGCCGGCAAGATCAAGGAATACCTCGATATTCTGGGCAGCCGCGAGCGGATCATGGGCATCATCTCGGATGAATTGCGCGCCGTTCGCGATCAGTTCGCCGTGCCCCGCCGGACCGAGATCGTCGAATGGTCCGGCGATATGGAGGACGAGGACCTGATCGAACGCGAGGACATGGTCGTGACCGTGACCTCGGGTGGATATATCAAACGAACACCCCTTGCCGATTTCCGCAGCCAACGGCGCGGTGGCAAAGGTCTCGCGGGCATGCAGACCAAGGAAGAGGACGTGGTGACCACGCTCTTTGTCGCCAATACCCACACGCAGCTTCTGTTCTTTACGACTGACGGGATGGTCTACAAGCTCAAAACCTGGCGCCTGCCGCAGGGTGGGCGGACCGCGAAGGGTAAGGCGATCGTAAACATACTGCCCATTCCGACGGGCGTTTCGATCGCAGCGATCATGCCCGTTGACCGGGATGAGGAGGAATGGGCCGATCTGCAGATCGTCTTTGCCACCTCGGCGGGCGATGTGCGTCGCAACGCTCTGAGCGATTTCACCAACGTCAAATCCAACGGCAAGATCGCGATGAAATTGCCCGAAGGCGTCGAGATGGTGAATGCCCGTATCGCGTCCGAAGACGATGACATGATGCTGGTCACGAATTCGGGCCGGGCGATCCGGTTCCCAACGACCGATGTTCGGGTCTTCAAGGGCCGTGACAGCACCGGCGTCCGCGGCATCCGGCTGCAGAATGGCGACCGCGTCGTGTCGATGTCAGTGATCCGCCACTTCGTGGCAACCTCGGACGAACGGGCCGCTTATCTCAAGATGCGCCGCGCCGTTGCGGGCCTTGCCGACGATGCCGAGGTATCTGACGAGGATGGCGTCGATGCAAACGCCACGATCAGCCAGGAACGGTATGCCGAGATGTCGGCGGCTGAAAACCTGATCCTGACCATCACGGCCAAGGGTATGGGCAAGCTGTCCTCCAGCCACGACTATCCGGTGCGTGGGCGCGGCGGTCAGGGTGTGGCCGCGATGGACAAGGCGATGCGCGGCGGCGAACTGGTTGCATCCTTCCCGGTTGAGCTGGACGACCAGATCATGCTGGCCACCTCGCGCGGTCAATCGATCCGGGTACCCGTGGACGGCATCAGCTTCCGGTCGCGCAGCGCCGGCGGTGTGCGGGTCTTCAACACGGGCGATGGTGAAGAGGTCGTGAGCGTCGCATGGATCGCCGATCAGGGCGAAGACGAAGGTGAGGCCGAAGACTGATTGAGGGTTCAGGGCTGGGTCGGGCTTGGAAAATGACCCGGCCTCGCATCCCTTGGTTATGTCTCATAACTAAACGAGCCCGCGGCCCGCGATTTGCCCCTCTCGCCTAAACCGGGCAAACTGCACCCATGCCGATACGCCCCGCGACGCTCTCGGATATCGACGGTTGGGCTGACCTGCGAGCCCTGCTGTGGGACGATGTGCCGTACAGCCAACATATCGATGAAATCCACACGATGCTGGCCAAGCCACCCGGTGAGTTCATCGCGTTTCTGGATCTCGACGACAGCGCCAACTTTCGGGCTTTCGCCGAGGCCACCCTGCGCCACGACTACGTTAACGGATGCGAAACGTCACCGGTCGCATTCCTCGAAGGTATTTTTGTACGGCCAGAGCATCAGCGGTCCGGCATCGGTGCGAATTTGTTAAGATCAGTCCAATCCTGGGCGCAGGAGCGCGGATGTTCCGAGCTTGCATCGGACGCGAACGCCGAGAACCTGATCAGCCATGCCTTTCACTTGGCCTGGGGCTTTGATGAAACCGAGCGTGTCGTCTATTTCCGCAAGCTGATCTAGGCCCCTACGAAGTCGCTTGCATGACAGCGACAACCCTGTTCAAAACCCGCGGCTCGACCACGGGTTGAGCGGCCAAAGGGGACACATTTCTGCCGATATGTGGGGCAATAGTGCCGGTCATGGATCATCAACCGGATATTGCGCCGCAATCGGTGTCGGATCTGCTCAGGCATTGGGGCCTATGGGCCGTGCTGGCAGGTGGCGTCGCACTTATCCTCGTGTTTCTCCAGATCGTGGTGCCGACGCTTGAACCCAAGCCATCGGCAGCCACCCAGATTGGCGAGATTGCGGGCGAAATCCGGCGCTCGGCATGGCGATCATTTCTTGGCCTGCCACGACCGGAGCCCGAGATCATCGCGACCCCGATAAGCAGCTACTTTGCGCTGGTGGCGCCTGTCTTCGGGGTCTGCGCGATCGTTCTGTCGGTGATTTCGGGTCTTTTGCGGGAAAACCGGCACTACGCGGTCTATGGCGCGTCCTTGGGCGTCTCGGCAATCGTGTTTCAGTATCTTTGGTGGCTGGCGCTCCTGATCGCAGCGGTGGTTCTGCTTGTCTCAATCATAGGAAATATTGGAGATATTTTCAGCTTTTAGTCTCGTGCGGCGTGGCCTCGTTGGACCCGCCGCCTTGACGCAAGTCAATTCGGCCAACCTCCCAATCCGCTTATGGGACAATTATGAAGGCATTTGTACTTCTCATCGCCTATCTCGGCGTGGTTCTCCTTCCCATGGGCCTCTCCTGGGCCCTTGGGGGGCCGCCGCGGTCTTTGCAAAACGAACTTGCATCCGGTCTTGGCATGCTGGCCTTTGCCATGATCCTGGCCGAGTTCGTCCTGTCGGGACGGTTCAAGAGCATCTCCAACGGGATAGGGATGGATGTGACCATGCGGTTCCATCAGCTGATGGCGCGGACCGCGCTTGGTTTCGCGATGATCCACCCCCTGCTCTACACCGCTGCACCGGCAGGCGGAGAGCGCCCTTGGGATCCAACCCGGCAGCTTGTCCTGACAACCGACTTTGCCGCGCTGGCGTCGGGCATCGCTGCTTATCTGCTACTGCCTTGCCTCGTGCTGCTGGCCATTGCCCGAACGCGGCTTGATTATTCCTATGAGCTGTGGCGGGCCCTGCACGGCTTCGGGGCGCTGATCATTGCGGGCCTGCTTTTGCACCATACCATGAGTGCCGGGCGATATGGTTCGATGCCCGCGATGACGTGGGTCTGGGCGGGGATGACGGCGATTGCCATTGGATCACTGCTTTACGTCTATCTGATCGAGCCTCTACTTGAGGTCTGGCGGCCCTGGGAGGTCACCGAAATCACCGAACTGACAACGAAGCAGTGGCGCGTTACGCTCACACCCTCGGGACATGCGGGCCTGAGATACGATGCAGGCCAATTCGCATGGCTTAATGTGGGACACAGCCCGTTCACCTTTCGCGAAAACCCGTTTTCGATCAGCTCTGCCCCGGCGGACGGCGAGGACGTATCTTTCTTGATTAAGGAATTCGGTGACTTTTCCAGCAGCCTCGGTTCGTTGAAGCCCGGTTTGCGGGCCTATCTTGACGGTCCTTATGGTAATCTGACTGTGGCAGGTCGTTCCGAGCCTGGGGTCGCCCTCATCGCCGGTGGTGTCGGGATCGCGCCAATGCTGGGCATCCTGCGACAGATGGAACTGACGGATGACGTGCGCCAGGCCAGACTGGTCTATGGCAACAGGTCTGAGGCCCAGATCACTGAGCGGGATTGGTTGGCCTCGTTCGACACCACCTTCGTGCTGACCGACCCGCCCGAGGGTTGGGGCGGCGCCGTGGGGATCATCGACAGCGCTTTGCTGGACAGTCTCTTTTCGCATCAGGACTACGAGACATGGCTGTTCGTGCTCTGCGGTCCCGCGCCGATGCTTGAGGGGGTCGAGGCGCACCTGCTTGCCCGCGGAACGCCCGCGTCGCAGATCCTGTCCGAGAGGTTCAACTATGATTGAACTTCTGAAGCGATGGCCCGAGCAAAGCCGGATCAGACTGGCATTCTGGAGTGTTAACGCGTTCCTGCTCGTAACTGTCGTCGCGTTCGCACTGCGTTAATCCATTGTAGTTGGCCGCCCGGGTCTGGCCCATGCCGCACAAAGACCGTTCGTCGGCTAAAGCGTTTAAGCCAAACGTAAGACTATGTCCCCAGACTGCGCCCAATCTTAATCGGGGCGCTGTGCCATGAACCTCTATACCTGCCAGATCGATCTTAAACACGACGCCAAGGCCTTGTCCTTTGCCAAGGCCGTCGAGGATTGGATGACCCATCTGCAGGCGGCCGGTAGCATCGGTTCGTGGCGCCTCTTGCGGCGCAAGCTCAATCTTGCTTCGGACTGCTACCGCGATTTCGTGCTCGAGATCGAGGTAAGGGACCTTGCGCAACTCGATGCGGCGTTTCGCCTTGGCGGATCGCATGACGAGGATGTCGCCGCGTTGCACCGGGCCGTGCACGACCTGATCGCGGCGGCGGATTTCGCTCTTTATCGCCCCTTTCCCGATCCGGAGCGCAGCGAACGCATGGCGCTGATCTGACCCGGTCAGAGGCCGTAGATGTCGCCGAATTTGGCCTTGAGATAGCTAAGCAGTGGAGCTTCGCTAGGCTCCATCCCGCTGGCCCGCGCAATCGTGTCGCGCGGCTCATAGAGCCCGCCGTGCTGTTGCAGGTTCTCGCGCAGCCATGTCGTGGCGGACGATGTATCACCATGCGCCAGACTGTCGTCGAGGTCAGGGACGGCTGCCCGCAACGCCTCGTGCAGGCAACCGGCATAGACGTTGCCCAGCGAGTAAGTCGGGAAGTATCCGAAAAGACCCACGGACCAGTGCACATCCTGCAGCACACCATTTGACGGCTTGTCGACGGCATAGCCGAAGTCAGCCGCAAACCGGTCGTTCCAGGCGGCCTCAAGATCGCTCACGCTCAGATCACCCGCCATCAGCGCCCGCTCCAGATCGAACCGCAGCAGGACATGCAGGTTGTACTGCACCTCGTCCGCCTCAGTCCGGATAAAGCCGTCATGAACCCGGTTCACCGTGGCATAAAACTCGTCAGCCGTGTCGATCCCGAAATCGCCGAACGCATCCCGCATCTGACCAAAGAGCCAGCCGGTAAAGGCCCGGCTGCGCCCCAGCTGGTTTTCGTAGATCCGGCTTTGGCTTTCATGGACGCCCATCGACACGCCCTGCCCCAGTGGTGTCAGCAGGTAGGCATCGCTGATGTTCTGTTCATAGGCGGCGTGCCCGACCTCGTGGATGGTCGAGTAGAAACAGTTGAAGGGATCGGTCGGTGCCGTCCGCGTCGTGATCCGCACATCATGGCCCGAGCCCGAGCTGAACGGATGCACCGCCTTGTCGATGCGCCCGTTATGCAGACTGTACCCAAAGGCGAGTGCCAGAACCTCGGAAAGAACCAGCTGCTTTGCCTCGTCAAACGTACCCTTGAGGGATTTTGGCGCGGGACGCTCCATGATGGCGGCGCGCAGTGCAGACAATTCGGGTCGCAGCGCACCGAACATGCTTTCAAGCTGCGCCGCAGTCGCACCCGGCTCATAATCCTGCAGCATGGCGTCGTAGATATCGCCGCCCTGTGCTAGGGCCGCGCCCTCTTTGCGCTTGAGGTCAACGACCTCTCCGAGGATCGGCAGGAAGGCCGCGACATCCTCGTCAGCGCGCGCCTGGGCCCATATGCCCTGCGCACGTGAGGTGAGCTTGGCCAGCGCCGCTGCAAGGTCAGCCGGCACCTTTGATGCCCGGTCATAGGATCGCTGGATATGACGCAGATTTGCCTTTGCGACATCGTCGAGATCCGCGCCTTCGAGCGCCCCAAGCCACTCACCCACACGGCCATCCATCCGGCGGGCATGCAAGACACCCTCGATCGCCGCCATCTCTTCGCCCCGCTGTTCGGCGGCGCCGCGCGGCATCATCGTTTCCTGATCCCAGCCAAGCCGGCCGGCAATCTGCCCAAGCGCCTGTGTTTCACGCTGAAAGGCCATCAGGTCATCATAGGCTTGCATGGGTCAGGCTCCGCGGATCGAGGTTGCGATTGGATAGGCGCTTAGGAACCGGGCCCGGAGGATCAGCACCCAAAGGACAACGGCGACAAACTGGTGCACGATCGCGATGTGCCATTGCGCGGCGTAAAGAACGGTACCGATACCAAGAACGATCTGCAGGGCGACCGCCGCGATCACGGCATTGAAGGCAAACCGCGTCTGCGCATGGGCCGAGCGCCGCCCCCGCAGCCAGACGATGACGGCGAAAATCGCCAGCAGATACCCCGCGACGCGGTGGATGAACTGCACGAGGCCCGGGCTTTCGAAAAAGTTCCGCCACATCGGTTCCAGATTGAACGCCGTCGCGGGAAAGACCTGCCCGCCCATCAACGGCCAGTCGGTATAGCTGCGACCGGCATCGATGCCGGCAACCAGCGCACCGATCAGGATCTGAAGAAAGGCGAAATGCATAAGGCCGGTCGCCATCGAAAACGGTTTTGCCTCTTTCGCGCGGCGGGCCTGCATCAGTTCCCGCTCTTCGCGTCCCAGCAGCATGGTGTACCATGCGATGAAGCCGAGAATGACAAAGGCGAGGCCCAGGTGGGTGGCAAGCCGGTAGCTGGCCACGTCGACCATTCCCTCGCCCTGCGTTACGCCACTGGCCACCATCCACCAGCCGATGGCCCCCTGCGCGCCACCCAAGGCACCCAGCAGCAACAGGCGCGGCGCCCAACCGGTTTGGATCTGGCGCCGGATCAGGAACCAGAGGAACCCGACCGCCCAGACCAGACCGATAACGCGGCCCAGCTGTCGATGGCCCCATTCCCACCAGTAGATGACCTTGAAGTCGTCGAGCGTCATCCACTGGTTCTGGATGCGGAATTCGTCGATCTGCTGATAAAGGGCGAATTCGCTTTCCCAGTCCGCCTGATTGAGCGGCGGGATCGCCCCGGTCAGCGGCCGCCATTCGGTGATCGAAAGCCCGCTGTCAGTCAGCCGTGTCAGACCGCCGACGGCGATCATTATGACGACGAGACCAAAGAGCATCATGAGCCAGACACGGATGGCGCCGCGCGCCCCGCTGCGCCCCTTGTCGATCACGCCGGTGGTGACCTCGGCACGGGACGTTTCGCCAACCTCTTCGAAAATGCTGCGCTTGCCGCTCATGGCGTTTCTCCTTTGGCCCTTACCTATGCCGCAGTTGAAAGAGGGTCCAGCGTCAGCCCCGCTCCTTCCAGCGGACCATCTGCCGCAGCATGCCATGAAACGTCTGCACATCGGCGCGTGTCAGGGGCATCCGGCTCCAGAGGTTGCGCAGATTGACCTTCATGTTCGGCGCCTTGTCTTCGGGATAAAAAAAGCCAGCGGTATCGAGGCGCTCTTCGAAATGTGCCGCGAGATGTTCGATTTCGTCGGCATTGGCCCAGGCCGCACCTGCCATTTCGGTTGCGAAATGCTCGATCTCGGTTGAGACACGCTGCCATTCATAGGCCGTGAGCAACACGCATTGAGCAAGGTTGAGCGAGGGGAATTCGGGATTCACGGGTACGGTGATGATGGCGTTGGCGCGGGCCACATCCTCGTTTTCCAACCCCGCCCGTTCAGGACCGAAAAGCACCGCAACGTGCTGACCCTGAGCGATGCGAGCCATGGCGTCGCGCATGGCACCTTCGGGGCTGAAGACCGGCTTGGTCAGCCCTCGCTGGCGGGCGGTGGTTGCGTAGACATAGGTGCAATCCTGAACCGCATCGGGCAGATCTGGCGAGACAACCGCCTGGTCCAGAAGTCGCCCGGCGCCGCTGGCCAGTGCCGTCGCTGCCGGGTTCGGCCAGCCATCGCGAGGGGCGACTAGCCGCATCCGGTCGAGGCCAAAGTTCCACATCGCCCGTGCAGCAGAGCCGATGTTTTCGCCCATTTGCGGACGCACAAGCACAAATGTCGGTCTATCCGTCATGCGGTCGCCCTTAACCGGGCCGCCCATGATCGGCAAGCCATCCAAAGCGATTTGCACCGCACCGGCTGTGCGGGCAGTAGCAGGTCCCTTAGTTCGGGATCAGATCTGGCACAATGGTCACGATCGCCGGGAACAGCCACAGGATCGCCAGCCCCACCACCTGGATCAGTACGAACGGGATGATGCCGCGATAGATATGGCCGGTCGTGACTTCCTTGGGCGCAACCCCCCTCAGATAGAACAGCGCGAACCCGAAAGGCGGTGTCAGGAACGAGGTTTGCAGGTTCACCGCGATCATGATCGTGACCCATTTCGGGTCAAACGACCCGCCATAAATCACCGGCCCTACGATCGGGATCACGATGTAGATAATCTCGAGGAAATCGAGCACGAAGCCGAGGATAAAGAGCACCAGCATCACGATCAGGAAGACCGTGAATTCGTTGTCAAAGCTCTTGAGGAACTGCTGGATGTAGTGCTCGCCCCCAAACGAGATGACGACGAGGTTCAAGAGCTGCGATCCGATCAGGATGGTAAAGACCATCGACGTGACCTTGGCCGTCTCGCGCACCACCGGCGTGAGCACCCCCGACGTATAAAGGATCCAGCAGCTGAACAGCAGACCAAAGAGCGCATAGAGATAGGCCGCGTAGGCAAAGAGGAACGCGAGCCCGTTTTCGAACGTCACCTGGGATTGGTTGATCCGCAGGTCGAAGTTCACGCCGATCAGGATGCAGATGATGATGGCGAGCGTCGACCAGATGATGATCTTGGGTGATCGATCGAGGTCAGTCAGCTTTCGGTAGGCCGCAAGCATGATTGCACCACCCGCGCCAAGGGCCGCTGCCGGTGTGGGGTTCGTGATCCCGCCTAGGATCGAGCCAAGCACTGCTACGATCAGAACCAGTGGCGGAAAGACGACGCGGATCAGTTCGTTCCTTGCACTGCGCTGTGCGGCGACAGCCGCGCCGTAGAGAATGAGCGCGAAGGGCACGATCATCAGCAGCACATAGATGCCGGACGACGTCAGCGGTGAGACCAGCAGGATGTCGACCAAAATCGCGAGGACGACGCCGATGCCACCGATCAAAAGCGGCTGCGGATTAGCGCTTGGCGCGATGCCCCGGGCCGTTGTCAGCATCAGCGCCAGAAGGATCAGCAGAATGGCGGTGCCTGTGCCGATGGGAGCAGCCGACGCGACGCGGGCCTCGACGGCTGCCGCGAATTCTTCCTCGGTCAGCCTCTGGGATGCCTGAACACCCCCTGCCGCATCGATTTCGGCCTGCTGGGCCACGGCGGTGTCCCATGCCGCCTGCCCGTGCAGTTCGATCATGGATTCCTGACACTCAGCGCCCACATTGGTCCGCAGGCTCGCGGTTTGTCCGGCATCCGAAAAGGACGACACCGCCGTGCTCTGGCTGCCGATCACGTTGAGATTGCCCAGAAGGATGCTGCCCACGATGATCAGGACCGGTGCACCGATGAACCACGTGAATGCTTCGTTCCGGGTGATGGGTTCGGACCCTGTCGAGCCCATTTCGACGGCAGGCGCCTTTTCGGGGTTCAGCAGCGCGAAGCCGAACGCGTAAAGCGCATAGAGCAAGGCCAGCATGATCCCGGGTAGCAGTGCCGCCTGAAAGAGCGTTCCGACGGAGACGACCGCCGGTTCACCCAGATAGGTCAGCGCATCCGTGCACCCGGCAAGCTGCGCGCGCTCTTCCTGAGCGGCGGAATAGAGGTCACCCGCCAAGGTACCAAGCAGAACGATCACGATGGATGGCGGGATGATCTGCCCCAGCGTGCCCGATGCCGCGATGACGCCGGTGGCGATCTCAGGGGAGTAATTGTTCCGCAACATTGTCGGCAGTGCCAAGAGACCCATGGTGACAACAGTTGCACCGACGATCCCGGTCGAGGCAGCGAGGAACGCGCCCACGACAACGATCGACACGGCGAGACCACCCGGCAGTGGGCCAAAGACGCGCGCCATTGTCGTCAGCAGGTCATTGGCGATCTTCGACCGTTCCAGCGTGATACCCATGAGCACGAACATGAGAACGGCGAGCAGCGTCTCGATCGACTGGCCGGCCAGCACGCGCTCGTTCATCCGGTTGACGACGAACGAGACGTTCCGGTCGAGCGCGGTTTCCCAGCCCTGCGGGAAGACCGGTTCGCCGATCCGCGGTAAGTCGGGGTATCGGAATATCGAAATCGCGTCGGCCTTGATCCCGGAACCGACGAGATCGCGATAGGCTTGCGAGCCCGTATCGATCGCCTGGTGGATCAGCAGTCCGGCACTGTCGAGGGCGGCGATAATCGCGAACGATATAACGCCGGCACCGCCGATGGCGAAAGCCACGGGGAAACCCGAAAGAATGCCCCCGAAAAGGCAAATGAACACGATAATCAGGCCAATCTCTACGCCATCTAGTCCGAGTAACATCTGCCCTGTCCCTTAGTGCGCGCCTTCATAGGCTTCTTCGCCCTCGCCCAGGCTGTCGCGGTCGAGGTACTTGTTTTCGCTGCTCTCGCCTTCGACCCATTCCAGATACGAGCGGTAGAAGAAGGCGACAGAGTGGAGGAAGACGAGCCCGGCAAAGAGCACGAGCAGGATCTTGAAGAGGAAGTAGGCGTCAAAACCGTTCGGGCTGAAGCCAATCGTTTCCACGTTCCAACGCAGCGCCCGCGACTTGGCAAGCAGGCGGTCGATGGTGTCAGAGGCCGAGGGCTTTGGCACGATCAGGTGCCGCCACAGGAAATACCAGCCATACATCCAGATCAGCACGGCCATGGGCATCATGAAGAAGATCGATCCGAACATGTCGATCACCTTCTTCGTGCGGAATTTCACGGCGGAATAGACGAGGTCAACGCGCACGTGACCACCCTGAACAAAGGTGTAGGTCACGCATAGGCAGACCACCATTGCGTTGTAGAGCTTAAGTTCCTCCGCGAACCACGAGATATCCTCCTGGAACGGAATGCCGAAGCCGATCGCGATATCGGGCCGCGTAAAGATCCGCTGCATGAAAACGATGATGATCTGCTGCAGAACCATCAGCAGACCCGCCCAGGCAAAGAAGCGACCAAGCGAGTTCGCGACCACTTCCAGCCCGCGCGTGACGGTCCAAAGAAACTGATTGCGAAAGATACCGACGACGGTGACGATCAGGAAAATCAGGAAGACGGCAAAGAAGAATTCGACCGATCCGCCGTAATAGACAAAGCGCATCAGCGCTTCTTTGTCTTCGGTGGTGTTGGTCCAAATCACCCAGTCAAGCCACTGCCCCGGATGACTGATGGAATATCCAATGTTGTAGACGGCCAGCCCCAACTGCTGCAGCGCGGCCAAGAGCCCGTTGCCCAACACGGCCAAGGCTTCCCCAAATGTCAGCCCAGCGTCTTCTTCCATGGTAACCCCCGTTGAAGCGACCGAAAGCGCCGCGGTGGCAGGCGCCTTTCAACGTTACGGTCGGATGGGCCCCGCGCGACAGCGGGGGCCCATCGTGGATTGGTCAGTCTGCCAATCAGGCGGTGACGCGGTCACGCTGTGCGCGGTAGGCGCCTTCGGACTTGACGAGCCAGCCCGACGAGGCCGCCATCGACGCCTCATAGCTTGCGCGGATCCGGTCATAGAGCTCGTCGCCGTTGTACTGGTCTTTGACCTTGACGGCAGCGGCGCCCATTGCGTCCCAAACGCTGTCAGGGAATTCCAGAACCTTCACGCCGCCGGACTGCAGACGCTGAAGCGCCGCACCGTTGTTGTTCAGGAACTGCGCGAGGTTCCACTGGTGGCACTCGCCCGCTGCGATCTCGATGGCCTTCTGCTGTGATGGCGTCAGGCTGTCGAAAACGTCGCGGTTGGTGGCGAGTGTCAGACCCGCACCCGGTTCATGCATGCCCGCGGTGTAGTAGATCTTGGTGATCTCCTGGAAGCCGGCCTTTTCGTCGGCCCACGGACCGATCCATTCGGTGCCGTCGATCGCACCCGACGCGAGCGCCTGGTACACTTCGCCGCCCGGCAAGTTCTGAACCGATGCGCCCATCTCGCCGATGACCTGGCCACCCATGCCCGGCATCCGGAACTTGAGACCGTTGAAGTCTTCGGGCCCGGTGACTTCCTTGCGGAACCAGCCGCCCGCCTGCGCGCCGGTGTTGCCCGCGAGGAAGGATTTCAGGCCAAAGATCTCGCCCAGCTCATCATGCATCGCGGCGCCGTCACCATGGTAGTACCAGTTGACGAGCTCCTGCGCGGTCATGCCGAATGGAACCGAAGTGAAGAAGAAGTAACCGGGATGCTGGCTGCCGAAATAGTAGTCAGCGGCGTGGTACATATCGGCCTGACCGGATGTGACAGCGTCAAAAACCTCAAAGGCACCAACGAGTTCGCCCGCGGCCTTGATGTCGACGGTCAGCTGACCATCCGTCAATTCGGTGACAGATGCTGCGGCCCGTTCAGCCGCGTCAAAAACACCGGCAAGGCCACGGCCCCAGGACGTGACCATGGTCAATGTCCGCTTGCCCTGCGCATAAGCCGGTGCGGCCAGCGTCGTGGCTGCGGCTGCACCACCGCCAAGCGCCGACGTCTTCAGAAATGAACGACGATCCATAGAGATACTCCTCCCATTTTGATGCCCGTCCCGTGAGCGAGTCCGGGCGGATCGTTTAAAGTGCCGCGATCCTAGCGAAAGCGCACTTGATTGAAATACCTAGTACTACGTAGTGGATACTGAATTTGTCCGGGCTGGACGAATTAATTCTACTTTGTGGGGAAAGATCAGGTCAATCAAAGCCTTGTCAGCCGGTCCTTTTGGCTCGCTGGCCTCTTTGATTCGACGGAAAAGCCGCGTATCGAATTCCTCATGCGCAAGCTCTTGTTAAGCATTCGGCTGTCCTACGCTCAGAAATTGTCGCTTGTGGCGACAATTCCGCTGCTGCTCGCCGTTTGCTGCATCGCATTGCTGGTGGCGCTGCAATCCCGCGCATTGGCCGAGCGTGAGATCCGGACGCTCGAAACTCAATTGATCGAGGCGAAAAAGGCCGAACTGCGCAATTACGTGACGCAGGCCCGCAACGGGTTCTACTTCATTTATGGCTCAGCCGCGCCCGATGACCAGGCGGCCAAGGACCAGGTTGCACAGATCCTCGCTGCGATGATCTATGGCGAGGAAGGGTTCTTTTTCGTTTACGATTATGAAGGCACTAACCTCGTCAGCCCGCGCCAGACCGACATGATCAACCAGAACTGGTCTGGTCTAACCGACAGTGAAGGCACGCCAATCATCGACGAGTTCATCCGCCTCGCACGTCAGGGTTCAGGCTATCACACCCATTTGTGGCCCAAGCCATCGACCGGCGAAGAGGCCCGCATGATCACCTTCGTCCTTGGCTTTCAGGACTGGAGATGGGCTGTGGGAACGGGCGTCTTCATCGATGATATCCTGGCCTCAGTCGCTGCCGCCCGCGCGGATGTCGAAACCCGCGTGACGCGGACATTCCTTTACATCTTGGCAATTACGCTCGCCGCCCTGCTGCTGGTTTTCGGCTCCGGCATGCTGATCAACATCCGGGAACGACGGCTTGCTGACGCCAAGCTGAAAAACCTCACCCAGCGGGTGTTCGACGCGCAGGAAGAAGAGCGCGGACGGGTGGCCCGGGAGTTGCATGACGGGATCAGCCAGATCCTGGTTGGCGTCCGCTTTGCGCTTGAATCAGCACTGCGCAAACTTGAGCGCGGGACCGGTAGCGTGAGCGAACCCCTTGGTCAGGGCATCGACAACCTTGGCACAGCCATTAGCGAAGTCCGCCGGATCAGCCGCGATCTACGGCCCGGTATCCTGGACGATCTTGGGCTTGGGCCAGCGGTCAAGACACTGGCCGAAGAGTTCGAACAGCGGACCGGCATCAAGACCCATTTCAAAACGGTGGTTTTCCGCAATCGTCTGGATCCCGAGGCCAAGACCGCGCTCTATCGGATCGCCCAAGAGGCGTTGACCAACATCGAACGGCACGCCGCCGCGACTGAGGTGTCGGTCGACCTGCGCGGGCACAAGCGCGGCGCGACGCTCCGGATCGCCGACAATGGTGTTGGCATTGCCCCAGAGGCGCGCCGGGCCGCGGGCCTGGGTCTGCGCAACATGCAGGAACGTGTGGAACAGCTGGACGGGACGATGCGGCTGTTGTCCGCCAAGGGGACCGGTACGGTCATCGAGGCAACAGTCCCACTGGCGCACCTGCTGGCCCCGAACGAGATTGCGGAAAAAGAAGAAAGGGCACAGGCATGATCCGCGTGTTGATCGTCGACGATCATCCAATGGTCGCCCAAGGCATTCAGTCCGTGCTGGATGACGAACCCGGCATCAATGTGATCGGAACACTCAACACTGGTCGCGCCGTGATCGACCGGCTGGATGAGTTGCGCCCCGATGTTATCCTGATGGATCTCAATATGCCCGAGATGGGTGGACTGACCGCGACCGAGATCGTGATGGAACGCCGCCCCGAGACCCGCGTCTTGATCCTGTCGATGCATGACAGCCCGGAATACATCGCCTCGGCTCTCAATCATGGGGCCCGGGGATATGTGCTGAAGGACGTGCCGACCGACGAGATCAAGAAAGCGATCGATGTGGTCATGATGGGCGAGCGCTATCTTTGCACGGGCGCGCAGGGTTCTCTTTCGCCAAAGGAAGACGGCACGCGCGATGCGCTTACCGAGCGGGAACAAACGATCCTGCTGCAATTGGCCCAAGGCAAGTCGAATAAGGAAGTGGCCAATATCCTCGAGATATCGGTCCGGACGGTGGAAACCCATCGGAAGAACATCAAGCGCAAACTGGGGATCTCGAGCACGGCAGGACTCACACGCTACGCGCTTGAACATGGGGTGCTGCAAGGCACGGGCACACCGCTTTGAGCGGGTTCTTTCCTGCAGCCGCCGCTGAACGCAATAAAATTACAAATTTTATTGGCTGTCGGACATAATTTCCGGGTTTTCGCTGTTGACGCCGTTCGGCACCCCACCTAGTCTGCGCCGCAGCATGAAGGAGCAACCGGGCATGATGAGCCTAGTCGTCATTGTAGTAGGAATGCGCATGGGCCGGTAACGGAAATCCAGACCGAAACCCATGCGCCCCCGAGTAACTCCGGGGGCTTTTTTATGCGAACGAGAAACGTCAAAGCGGAGCACGCGACATGACACGTCAGATGACCGGAGCGAAAATGGTGGTTCAAGCCTTGATCGATCAGGGCGTGGACACGGTATTCGGATATCCTGGCGGCGCCGTGCTGCCGATCTATGACGAGGTGTTCAAACAGAATGCCATCCGTCACATTCTCGTCCGGCATGAACAGGGTGCGGTCCACGCGGCCGAGGGTTATGCCCGTGCCACCGGAAAGCCGGGCGTCGTTCTTGTCACGTCCGGGCCCGGCGCGACCAACGCGGTCACGGGTCTGACGGATGCGCTGATGGATTCGATCCCGATCATTGTTCTGACCGGTCAGGTCCCGACCTTCATGATTGGCTCCGACGCGTTTCAAGAGGCTGACACTGTCGGCATCACCCGCCCCTGCACCAAGCACAACTGGCTGGTGAAAGAGACGGATCATCTGAGCCCCGTCATCCACGAAGCATTTCACGTGGCAACGTCCGGCCGCCCTGGCCCCGTTCTCGTCGATATTCCCAAGGACGTTCAGTTTGCGACGGGCGAATATTCCGGCGCGAAACCCTCGGCATCGCATTATCAGCCGCAGCTCAAGGGCGACATGGATGCGATCACCGAACTGGTTGCCGCCATCGAAACGGCCAAGAAGCCGGTCTTCTACACCGGCGGTGGTGTCATCAATTCCGGCCCTGCGGCCAGCCAGCTTTTGCGGGAGCTGGTGGACGCCACGGGCTTTCCCATCACATCGACGCTGATGGGCCTTGGTTGCTACCCCGCCTCTGGTGACAAATGGCTGGGTATGCTGGGCATGCATGGGCTTTACGAAGCCAACATGGCGATGCATGGCTGCGATCTCATGATCAACATCGGCGCCCGCTTTGACGACCGGATCACCGGGCGCATCGACGCATTCAGCCCCAACTCGAAAAAGGCGCATATCGATATCGATCCATCCTCGATCAACAAGGTGATCAAGGCCGATATCCCGATCATCGGGGATGTCGCTCATGTCCTGGAGGATGTTCTCAAGGTCTGGAAATCCCGTGGCCGCAAAACCGAGGTCGAGGCAGTCCGGGGCTGGTGGGGTCAGATCGAGGAATGGCGCAATGTCGAGTGCCTGCGATACAAGCCGTCGGCCAAATCGATCAAGCCGCAACATGCGCTGGAACGGCTGGAGGCGCTGACCAAAGGCCACGACCGGTACATCTGCACCGAGGTCGGGCAGCACCAGATGTGGGCCGCGCAATATCTGGGCTTCGAAGATCCGAACCGCTGGATGACCTCCGGCGGTCTTGGCACCATGGGTTACGGGTTCCCCGCCTCGATAGGCGTTCAACTGGGCCATCCGGATGCGCTGGTCATCAATGTTGCGGGCGAGGCATCGTGGCTGATGAACATGCAGGAGATGGGTACCGCCGTTCAGTACATGCTGCCGGTCAAGCAATTCATCCTGAACAATGAACGCCTTGGGATGGTGCGCCAGTGGCAAGAGCTGCTGCATGGTGAACGCTATAGCCATTCCTGGTCCGAAGCCCTGCCCGACTTCGTCAAACTGGCCGAAGCCTTCGGGGCCAAGGGCATCATCTGCAGCGACCCTGACGATCTCGACGATGCGATCATGGAGATGATCAACCATGACGGGCCTGTGATCTTCGATTGCGTGGTCGAGAAGCACGAGAACTGCTTCCCCATGATCCCGTCAGGCAAGGCGCATAACGAGATGTTGCTGGGTGAGGCGGAAACGCAGGGTGTGATTGATGCCAAGGGAAGCGTGCTGGTGTGAGGCGGTCCAATCGGTTGATAATTTGGTTTGCATCTAGTGTGCTGGTAGCAGCAATAAGCGCTTGCGCTTCCACACAAACGAAGCAAACACTTAAACTCACTTCAGATGGCCGCTACGTGTTTCCCACTATCGAAAGGTCGTTTAGAAACACCCTCGTCGACCGCACCGTGTTTTTCAGTGGAGGCGGACACGGCACGCAGGTGGAATATTTCGCAAACGATGGTCGCGCATATCTGTGGTATCGCGGCAACCGCACGTCTGTGCCAAGCAACTGGAAGACGGCGTCCCCTTCGAATGGTGACATTCCCGGGCCGCCGATCCCCATTACAAAAGGTGACGTTGCCATTTGCTTCCAATACCCGTCTCGCTCATACAACCCTGTTACAAAGACGTTCGGTGGTGAATGGCAATGTCGCTCAAGCTTTCTCTTTGCTGAAAACATCGTTGCGATCTTAGAAGGCGACTTATTCAACCTATCATCAGGTCGACTTCCGGCTGTGATGCCAAAGGACAGAGCTTTGACAGTGGACCAGGTTCTATCCCTGAGCCCAACGAATGAAACCTTAGAATACGTCTATAGGAGATGACCAAGTAAGACCGGTCCTCAATATCAAAGAAGGCCTTG
Organism: uncultured Rhodobacterales bacterium; assembly: GCA_963922565.1. Classification (GTDB taxonomy): domain Bacteria; phylum Pseudomonadota; class Alphaproteobacteria; order Rhodobacterales; family Rhodobacteraceae; genus JBCBKL01. Next base: position 9,531 of record CAWUIQ010000018.1, on the reverse strand, counting down.
GCAGCAATGTTGCCTACAACCCACGCCCGGCCTTGTTGGATGTCTAAGAGCGGCACACGATTGTCGTACTGACCGACAACGAGTCCAGTATTTTGGCACGTGTCAGCGTACTGTTTTCGGTGTTCGCTTCAACAAAGATGGCCTGGCCTTGGCCGAAGTGAAACGCACCGGGATCCGGAGCCACATCACCATCGTCACACCGCATGTGATCGAAGAGATGTGGGCGCAACTGAGCCGAAGCCTTCGGGGCGAAGGACATCTGTTACGGCAATACCGATGACCTCGACGATGCGATCATGGAGATGATCAACCATGACAGGCCCATGATCTTCGACTGCGTGGTCGAGAAGCACGAAAACTGCTTCCCAATGATCCCGTCAGGCAAGGCGCATAACGAGATGTTGCTGGGTGAGGCGGAAACGCAGGGTATTATCGACGCGAAAGGCAGCGTGTTGGTCTAGCGGCTGGAGGGCTAGCCGGCCCTCCCCCTCTCGTGACCTCCGAACGTTCAGGAATTCCCGCGCTACGGCTAGCGCGGTCCGTTCTCCGCAGCCAAATCCAGGCGCTTCAGCTTAATGCGGCGATCACCGCGTCAACTGTCGTGACATCGGCGACGTTCTGCATCGCGTATTCTATCGACGCCCGGTGCCAGTCCTCGTTCATGGTAGAGCAGGCATCTTCCGGCACGATCACCCTGAAGCCCTTGTCCGCGGCCGTTCGCGCCGTGTGTTCAACGCTCATATTGGTCCAGCTGCCGCAATTGATGAGGGTCGTCCGACCACCGTGGTGAAGATAGCTTTCGAGCCGCGATGTTTCCCACGCGCTCATCGACATCTTCTCGACGATCAGATCATCCTGCTGCGGTTCAAGTCCCGGCACCGGTTTGACGCCCCAGGTCCCTCTGACCAGCGCATTTTCTCCTTTCAGGCCCTGGAACAGCGGCGCGTGCTGTGCGAGCTGAGGATGCCCGGTTTCGCAAACCATCCAGACATGCAACACCATGACGCCCTTGGCTCTTGCGGCGGCGGCCAGCCGCTTTGCATTTTCGACCACGTTTTGTGCGCGGGCGTGATCCGGCGCTCCGGTTTCGGCAAACGCGCCGCCGTCCATCATCACATCGTTTTGGAGGTCCTGAATGATGAGGGCCGTCTTCTGCCCATCGACCCGATGCTCCAATCGGGTCTTAACCAGTGCAGAAGCCGGTTTCGCGGTCTGAGCCTGACCGGCAGTCTGCGTCACGGGGGATTTGGGCGTCATGAATGGTTCGATCCGTCCTCTCGTCTTGGTCTGGACTGAATAGACCGACGTTGTCGCGCACACATATAGGGTCGACCAGTCTGGGCCACCCCAATGCAGGTTCGCGGCCTTTTCGGGAATGGTAATCTCACCCAGCTTGATCCCGTCGAAGCTATAGACCCAAAGGCCGCCCGGGGCCGTAACGTAGATGTTCCCGTCGACATCACTCTTCATGCCGTCCGGCACGCCCTCGCGCCGGTCCTCGATGATGCCGCTGGTAAAAATACGGCCATTGATCAGCGCTCCATCCGGGGCGACATCGAACATCCGGATATTGGCCTGTTCGGTGTCATTGACCCACATCCACCGTTCGCACGGTGAGAAACAGAGACCGTTTGGCTGCGTGAACATATAGCGGTCGCTGACCAACTGCGCCTCGTCGCCCGGCCTGTGATCGGGGGGCAACCGATAGACCCCCTGGAACCCAAGCTGGGTTTGTCGCGGCACGCCGAAATGTTCCATGCGGCCATAGGTCGGGTCAGTGAAATAGATCGACCCGTCCTTTCCGACGACGATGTCGTTGGGCGAGTTCAGCTCGCGCCCCTCGAAATGGCTGGCAAGTACCTCTCGTGATCCATCCGGACGAAACCGCGCGACGGAAGATGTCGAATGCTCGCAGACCAGCAGGTTCAGCTCTGCGTCGTAGGTCATGCCGTTGCCCTTGTTCGAGGGCTTGAGGATCTCCTCGACGCGCCCGCTCTCCGGGGTGTATCGGCGCCGCACGTCGGCGGGCATATCGGAAAAGATCAGATGCCCCTGCGTCGGATGCCAAAGAGGGCCTTCGGTGAATGTATAGCCGGTTCCGATCTGGCGCACCGGTTCGTGTTCGCTGACCAGGGTGTGAAATCTGGCGTCTATCGCTTTGTGGGCCATGTCGTTATCCCGGATGCGCGATCACGACCGCATCACGCGGCAAACCAGTGCCGGTCAGGCAAGGTTTCCGTCATCGGGCCAGGCACGGACATCCCAAGGCGTCCCACAACCTGCTGATTTTCGATCTTCGCCGGCCGGTCGTGGACGGGCAGCAGGAACCGGTAGTTGTTCAGCAGCTTCTTGATTGCGCCCTTTTCCTCGCGCTTGCTGCCGGCGTGATTGCCCGTCACGCGCGGCTCCATCCAGTTGTTCGTGTACACGTGGTTCACGATCTGATCGTTGAAGTCATAGATCACGTCGCCGCAAATGCAGGCCAGCCCCTCGGCGGTTTCGACGATAACGTTCATCGACCCCTCGGTATGGGCTCCGGCCGCCTCGCACCACACACCGGGAATGATCTCTTCGGCACCGGTGATTTCGAGATCGAGAAAACGCATGGCCTCGGGCTCATAGATCCGCTCGACCAGATGCATGATGTCGGGCTTTGGGTATTGGGGATACATGATGCCCGACACCGAAAACTCCATCTCTTTCCTGTTGAGAACGACGGTGGTGTTCATGGGAAAGAGATCGTCCTTGCCAGCATGATCGATATGCAGATGGGTGTGCAGAATATAGCGGATGTCGCCCAGTTTCAGACCGTGTTTGGCCAGCTGGTTTTCGATCATGTTGTCATGGAATTGCAGGCCGCGCATGCCAAGGCTCTCCATGATGGCATTATCGCGATAGCCGGTATCGACCAGCACCGGATAGGTGCCCCCGGTGATGAGAAAGCCGTAAACCGGTACCCGCCTTACGCGGCCACATTCGTGGCCGAGCACCAGAAAACTGGTTTCCAGTTCGATATCCCCGTAATCGAGAACGTGAATTTGCAAAGCCATGACTGTCCCTCCGTCTTGCGTTTCATTCCAGCCGGTAAATCCGGGCTGCGGTGTCGTAAAAAATCGCCTTTTGCTGCGGTTTGCTGAGCTTGGACGTTCCGGCGCGGAACGCAGCAAACAAATCGGAATAGCTGGTCCAGATCTTTTCGATCGGAAAGTTCGACCCGAACATGCAGCGCTTGGCACCGAAGATCTCGATCGTCTCGGCAATCATTTCGGCGATAAAGGCCGGATCATTGCGATGAATGAAGGTGCCGAATGCCGACAGCTTGGTGACGATGTTCTTTTCCGCGGCAAGCTGCTGCATGCCCTTTCGCCACGCGGTCCAGCCACCCTCTGATGTGTCCTCCAACATGCCAGCGTGCTGAAGGATAAAGGTCACATCCGGGCAATGGGCGGCAAGTTCGGCGGCGCCCTCCATCTGCGGGGCAAAGACCTGCAGATCAAAGGTCCAATCATAGTCCGCCAGCCGCGCGATATTGGCCTGAACCTTGGGATCCCGAGCCAGGTCAGCATGCGGCGCAAAACGGTAGAGCGGGTTTTCGTGCCAGTGCAGCTGTTGGCGAATGCCGCGCATCAGGGGATACTTCTGCAGCCTGTCCAGCTGGGGCCGGACATCGTCAGTCCTGAAATCGGCATACCCCACGATGCCGGCGATCGTCCCGCTGCGATCGGCGACGGACTGCACCCACGCGACCTCGTCCTCGAACCAGTTGGGCGCCCAGTTGGCCTGAACATAGACGGAGCGTTCAATGCCGGTGCCGTTGAGATCGGCAAGGTATTCGTCGATCAGGTAGTCCCGCTTGATCGATCCGTAAGCCCCAAAAATCCGCGGCTGCTCCGGCCCCAGTAGCCACGGCAGATCCTTCTGCAGCCAGATATGATGGTGCGCGTCGATCATTCGGGTCTCGAAAGGTTCAGAATATGGTCGGCCACCGCGGCCAGGTTCGACCCGTCACCAAGATGCGCAACGTGCTGCGCGATGTGGGCCATGGCCTGTGTTTCGGGTCGATAGGCGGGATCATTGGCAAGGGGTGTCAGCCAATCGAGCCGCCATGCGAGGCGTTCCAGTTTTTTCGTTGCGGCGATCAGCATGTCGGGCGCGTCGCGTTCAAGCCCGTCGGATAGAACGACCACCGCAGCCCCGCGGGCAAACCCGACAAAGCGCGGAATGCGCAAGAACGCATCCAAAGCTGCACCCAGTCGCGTACCGCCATCGATATCAGCCACCAGAGCCGCGGCTCGGCTCAGGGCTTGCGCCCGGTCACTGGGTTGCAGCGCGGGCGTCAGGCGGGTCAGCCGCGTGCCGAGCGTAAAGACCTCTGCCCGCTCGGCGATCTGCACAACCGCATGGGCGAGACGCAGCGCGCTTTCGGTTTGCTCTTCCATCGATCCCGACACATCGATCAGCAAGAGCAGCTTTCGCTGTCTTTGTTTTCGGCTGGACTGGCATAGGCGAAGAACTTCGCCCTCATATCGCGCCGCCTGCCGCAAGGTTCGGCGAATATCGAGCCGGTCTCCGGCCTTCGTGGGCCTTCTGCGGTAGCTGGCGCGCTTTGGCAGGCGTTGCGGCGCGCGTCGCGCGAAATCGGCAAGCGCCCGGGTTTCGTCCCCCGGTGAAAGCGGTCGATAGCCAAGCCGGTCCGCCGCGCTGGCCTCCTCCCCGATCTCGCGGTCATCTTCGTCACCTTCGGCCTCACCTGCGTCGCCGCTCGGTTCATGCACCTCGAATTCGTCATCTTCGGCACCGATTGGGGGTGCCGCCGCGCTCAGCCCCATGAAAATCGCCCTGAAAACAGCGTCATACTCAGCCCGCCGCTCGGGCGGTATCGCAAAAAGCGCGAGGCCGGCCTTGTGAATATCGAGGATCGTCCCGGGACCAAGAAGCTCGACTGCCGAGATAAAGCCGATGGTCTGATCCGGCGCTATCGCGAATTCAGAACGCCGAAGCGCTTGAGCGAATTCCAGCATTGGAACAACAGGTTGCGGAAGGTTTTTCATGCAGCCTCCCCCGGCAGAATCGCGGTAAGCCGGTCTTGAAGGTAGGTCAGATCGTCATGGTCTTTCAGCGCAACGCCGATCGATTGCAGGAAAGCCTGGGGCCAGGTCACGCCCTGACTGTTCAGCAGCGTTGCGGCCTCGGCCCATTCCACGGTTTCGGCCACACCAGGCGGTTTTGCGAGCGGCTCCATCCGCATGTGGTTGACCGACGCAACAACAGCCCGCGCCGTCGCCTCAGCCACCGAAGAGGCCCGGGCCATCACGATGCGGGCTTCAAGCTCCGCATCCGGGTAGTCGATCCAGTGATAAACACAGCGACGCCGTAATGCTTCGTGCAGTTCGCGGGTCCGGTTCGAGGTCAGAACCACCACCGGTGGGCTTTCGGCACGCGTGGTTCCGATTTCCGGGATGGAAATCGTGAAATCCGACAGGAACTCCAGCAGAAACGCCTCGAACTCATGATCGGAGCGGTCAATCTCATCGATCAGAAGAAGTGTTCGATCGGGGGATCGGAGCGCTTTGAGCATCGGGCGTTCCAGAAGATAGTCATCGCCGTAGACATCAAGCGATCCGCCCTCTGCCTGTCGCAAGGCAAGCAGTTGGCGCGGATAGTTCCATTCGTAAAGGGCTGCCGCGGCATCGATGCCTTCGTAGCATTGCAACCGCAACACATCCCGGCCAAGAACGCCGCCCAAAGCCTTGGCCGCTTCGGTCTTACCGACGCCGGGCGCCCCTTCGAGAAGCAGGGGTTTACCCAAGGCAAGTGCGAGGTAAGCGGCGGTGGAAAGCGCATCATCAGCCAGATACTGGGCAGCCACGAGCGCGCTGCGCAGCTCGGCCGGGCTCCCGATCCCCGCGATATTGCGCGAAACGGCCATGACCTAGCGCCGCCCCTGCGGCCGTACGCCGCCGTTGGACTGAATGCCCCGCAGGATTTTTTCCGGCGTGATCGGCAGTTTGTCGACCCTCACCCCGACCGCATTATAGACCGCGTTGGCGATGGCCGGCAGGACCGGATTTGCGCACATCTCGCCCGGGCCCTTGCCGCCATAGGGGGCATCCTCTGCGGGCCTCTCCAAAACGGCAACGTTATGGTTCACGATTTCGCCCGGCCCCGGCATCAGATAGTGATTGAAATCGACAGGGCGATTTTCCCGCTCGGGATAGTAGGGCTCGGTCGTTTCATAGAGCGCGTGACTGACCCCCATCCACGCGCCGCCGATCAATTGCTGTTCGACCAGCTTTGGGTTCAGCGCACGACCGACCTCATAGGCTGAATTGATCTCGGTCACTTCGACCTCGCCGGTCTCGTCATCCACCGTCAGATCAACGACAAGCGCGGCATGCGCGAAACAGCTGACCGGGGTCATTTCGCCGGTATCCGGATCGGCTTCGTTCGGGGGGATGAGAAAGATGCCCCTGCCCGACAGCGTACGGCCCTGTTTGAACTGCGCCGCAATCGCCGTCTCGGCGATCGTGATCGAACGGCCGGGCGCGCCTTTGACATGGATATTTCCCGCGCCATCGGTATCGAGATCGGCCGCGTTGACCTCAAGCTCTTCAGCCGCAGCTTCCAGCATTTGCTGCCGGGCCTCGTTGGCAGCCCGGATCACCGCGTTGCCGACCCGGTGCGTACCCCGGGAGGCAAAGGAACCCATGCAATGGGGGCCGGTGTCGCTGTCGGCCGTATCGACATAGACGTCTTCGACCGGAACACCAAGCGTTTCCGAGGCGATCTGGCGGGTGACGGATTTCATGCCCTGCCCCAGATCGATCGAAGACAGCGTCACCATGAACTTTCCATCCGGCGTCGAGTGGACAAGCGCCTGGCTTGGATCACCGCCGAGATTCATGCCGATTGGGTAGTTTATCGCTGCAAATCCGCGTCCTTGATGAATGGCCATGTCACCGCCTCCTTGTGCCGGAAATAAAGCGGGATGCGCCGGGCCTTTTGACGCCTCGTTGGAACGGCTGATCAGGCTTGTAAGGCTTTGTTTCAGCGGCGGGTTTCGGTTCCGCCGACGGCTGGGCGACTGGGGCGTCAGGCTGTCTTGCAGGCTGAGGCGCCGGATCTCTCACCGGGGCCGTATGCGGAGCTTGCGCTGACGCCACCGGCATAGACGGTCCACTCGCCGCAGGGGCTGGCCTTGAGACGGGTGTATTTATGGCCGGTGCCGCGACGGGTTCTTTGGCGATCGCATGACCCAGACGCGCAGGATCGATCTCCATGTCCGGTCTTTGCGGCGGCGCAGCGCCCTCGGCCTGTCTGGATGTTCCAGCTGCAACCCTACGCGTACCATTGCGGGACGGTGCGGTTTCGCCCGCGCGTCCAGCACGGCGTGCGCCAATCTCGCCTTCGGAATCGGTCACGGTTTCCGGAATGAGCGATTTCTCGGCAGTGCCACCACCGATCTTGGACGAGGCCGCAGAGTATTCCGCGCCAATACTCCACCCGGCTTTTTGCGCTGCGACCTGGCAGCACTCGACCAGGGCGGTGTTCTTTGCAAGCCGCCGATGCGCCTTCATGTCACCGTCTCGGTAGGCGTTCAGAATTCGGAATTCGATCGGGTCCATCCCGATCGCCTCGGCGCCGCGGTCCATGTGGCATTCGATCGAGAAATCGACACCCGTTATGCCGAACCCCCGCATCGCCGTTGCCGGCGTGCGATTGGTGAACACGCAATAGACATTGGCCGAAACGTTGGGGATCGAATACGGCCCCGGCAAATGCCCCACCCCTTTGATGATCGCGTAGGACGACAGCCGGGTGTAGGCGCCCGCGTCGAAGAAGCCCGTGAACTCGCGCGCGACGATGCGACCGTCATTCATTATCCCGTCTTTGATGCGCCAGCGCTCTGCGCCGCGGGGAGCGCCCACTTGCATCTCTTCTTCCCGGTCCCAGGCGAACTTGACCGGACGCCCGGTCAGAAGGGCCCCCAGAACGGCCATCGGTTCGACGATGCTGTCGACCTTGCCGCCAAAGCCGCCCCCTACCGTCCCACCGATGAAATGCAGGCGTGAGGACGGAATGTTCAGGAGCTTCGCCGTAGTGCCAAGCGAGAAGAAAAGAGCCTGCGTGCTGGTGTGACAGACAAAGCGATCGTTGGTCTCAGGCGCGGCGATGGCACCGCAGGTCTCGATCGGAGCCTGCTCGATAGGCGACATTTCGTATTCGGCTTCGACGATCTGATCCGCCTGAGCAAAGGCTGAGTTTACGTCTCCGAACCGCAGCTTCTGGTGATCGTATCGGTTGTGGTAGTCGAAGGTGTTGTTCGGGTACGTCTCGTTTACGACCGGCGCGTCGGGCTTCAGCGCCTCTTCGACATCGAGGACATGCGGCAGCACCTCCCAATCGACCCGGATTGCTTCGACCGCCGCGCGGGCCTGCAGCTCCGTGTCGGCGATCACTGCTGCCACGGGCTCCCCCATGTAGGTGACCTTGTTAGGCGACAGCAGCGGTTCGTCGTCCTTGCCGAAGTTGATCAGCGACAAAAGCGTGTTGATGTTGTGCGGCACATCCTTCGGCAGAACGATGCGCCGCACGCCCGGCATCCGTTCGGCCCGAGAGATGTCCACCGACCGGATCCGCGCATGGTGGTGGGGCGACCGAACGGCGCGCATGTGCAGCAGACCGTCGAAAAGATGATCGTCGTAATATGCCGTCCGCCCGGTGACATGGCCCAGAATGTCCTGGCGGATCGTCGGTTTGCCGATCTCTTTGAGATCGTCGTCGCGCTCGTCGGCAAAGAGGTCCTTGCGCATCTCGAAGCTGGACATCAGACCGCCCTCCCTTGCATGCGCGCCGCAGCTGCCAGAATGGCGTTCACGATAGGCTCATAGCCGGTGCATCGGCACAGGTTGCCCGAGATCGCCTCGATCACATCGTCGCGCGTCGGATTGGGGTTGCGGTCAAGCAGCGCCTTGGCGGCCATGAGCATACCCGAGGAGCAGAACCCGCACTGCGCGGCGAAACCTTCCATGAAGGCCTGTTGCAACGGATGCAGATCGGGCCCGCCCGCAAGCCCGCCAGTTGTGTCGATGCGCGCACCTTCGGCCGTTTCCGCGAGTGTCATGCAGGCAAGGCGAACCTCGCCATCAATCATCACCGTGCAGCTGCCACATGTGCCCTGCGCGCATCCCTGCTTGGGGGACAGATCCCCCACGCCCCGGCGCAACACATCCAGCAGATTGGCGCCGGGATCGACGAAAACCGCCGTTTCCGCATCGTTTAGGGTGAAGGTAACGGGGGTTTTGGCCATCAGACACGCCTTTCCTGAAGAAGGAGCCGCTTGAGATGCACGGGCGCGACGGCGTTTCGGTACCATGCGCTGGCCAACGGATCGTCTGCCGGTGCAAGGCCCTCGGTGCATACTTCGAGCGCGCGGGCGATCCCGGTCTCATCAAGGTTCGCCCCGGCAAGCGCCGCCTCGGCCGCCTTGGCACGCAGGGGCGTAGGCCCCATGGCCCCGAATGCGATGCG
>CAWUIQ010000017.1:0-70980 GCA_963922565.1 uncultured Rhodobacterales bacterium | reverse complement strand
GGATGTCGGTAGCCCGGGCGCGTTCGTATTTTTCAAGCATCGCTTCGTTGCCCAAGGTGTCCGGGTCTTTGGCAGCCAGTTCCAAAAGCGTCGCGATGTCGGCGAGGCTCATGTTCAGCCCCTGGGCTCCAATGGGCGGCACCACATGCGCAGCCTCGGCCACCAGCGCCAGCCGCGTCGCGGTCAGGCGGTGCGCCCGCTGGCTGATGATGGGCCATATCGAGCGGTGCGAGGCCAGTTTTAGCGGCCCCTGAATAAAGCCGCTGCGTTCGCTGGCCTCCTTCTCGAAGTCCTCGATATCTGCCGCAAGCCGTGCCTCGCTTTTCTGGGCGTCGTCCATCCAGACGACAGCCGAACGCGGTTGGCCGTCGCGATCGGGCAGGGGAACAAGGGTGAAGGGCCCGCCGGTGCGGTGGATTTCGGTCGAGCAATTGCTGTGCGGGATCGGATGGGTCACCGCGAATGCCAAGGCCTTCTGCCCATACTGCGTTGTCTGCACGCCGATCCCGGCCTCGTGCCGCATGGGTGAGTTGCGGCCATCTGCGGCAATCACCAACCGGGCCCGAATATCGGATCCGTCCGACAGTCGCACCCGCGCCTCGGCCGTGCGGCCCAGATAGCGTTCGGCCGCGACGCCGGGCCGGAACGTGACGTTCGGCAGGGCGTCAATCTGTGCAAGAACCTCGCGCCGCAGCAACCAGTTCGGGAAGTTCCATCCAAAGGGGTCGTCGGATACGTCCTTGGCGTCGAAGGTCCGTCCGCGCCGCACGGCACCATCCGGACCGCCCGCATCGGCCACGCGCATCACCTGCAGCGGTGTCCCAAACGGCGCCAGCGCATCCCAAAGCCCCGCGCGCTGCAACAGGTCGCGCGCCGGCTGCAGCAGGGCCGTGGTTCTGATGTCAGCGTTTTCGTCCGTCTCGTCGGTGACAGGGGGCTGCGGGTCGACACAGATCACGCTGAAACCCGCGTGACCGAAGGCCGCCGCCGCCGTCAGCCCTGCAATGCCGCCGCCCGCGACAAGGATGTCATAGCTTTCATGGGTCATATCCGCCTCCGTCCCTCAGACATAGCCGCTGGGAAAGGTGGCACAAAGCGGCATCCTGTCCTACCCGGTGACGCGGGTCAGAAAGTGCGTGAGATCGGTCGTGTGATGATGGATGTGGTCCGCCGGTTCCGATGCATCGGCCACATGCACTGTGCGCATCCCGAGTGCGTGGGGTGCGGCGAGGTTGCGAGGCTCGTCTTCGAACATCGCGGCCCGCGTCGGTTCCAATCCGTCCGACGCAAATACCGTGGCAAAGGCCCGATGGTCGGGCTTGGGATGGAAATCCGCGTGTTCGACGCCATAGACGGCATCAAAAAGCCCGTCGAGACCGCGCGCGGCCAGCACCCGTTCGGCATAGGGCCCGCATCCGTTGGTGTAGACGATCCGCCGCCCGGGCAGCGCACCGATGCGGTCGGCAAGGACCGGGTCCGGTTCAAGCGGATGCAGCGAGATATCATGCACATCCGTCAGATACGGCGCGGGATCGATGTCATGTTCCCGCATCAACCCTGCAAGCGTTGTGCCATGGGTCCGCCAGTAGTGGACGCGCAAACGGTCCGCTTCGGCCTTGTCCACGCCAAGGGCATCCATCACGTATTGCGTCATCCGCACTTCGATCTGATCAAAGAGCCGGGCGGACGGGGGATAGAGCGTATTGTCGAGATCAAAGACCCACGTGTCGACATGGGCAAAGGCGGGCGCGAGGTCAGACATGCGCCAAGGGATACGGGCGATGCTGCGCCGCGACAAGGGCAGAGGGTTGCACAGATGGGCCTTGGCTCCATAAGGTATGGGAATCCAATGATCTTTAGGGGCTTGACCATGCCGTCCGAACGACCGCCAAACACCGATGCCTACTCTCTGATCCTCGAAGCGATCGACGTCGGTGTCTACAAACCCGGTGACCGGCTGGTGGAATCGGAATTGGCCGAGCGTTTTGGCGTGTCGCGCACCCCGATCCGCGAGGCGCTGCAACGGCTTGAGACACAGTCGCTCTTGTCGCGGGACGGGCGGAGCCTGATCGTCGCGTCGCTGGATCACAACCAGATGGCCGAACTTTATATCGTGCGGCGTGAGCTTGAGGGTCTTGCTGCGTCGCTGGCCGCGCGTCATGCGACCGAAGAGGAAATCCGCCTGTTGCGGCAGATGGTCGAGGACGACAACAAGCTGATCGACGACCCGGCCGCGCTGGCGCGGGCGAACCGCCGTTTTCACAAGCAGATCCATCTGGCGTCGCACAACCGCTATCTGGTGCAGCAGCTTGATCTGGTTCACCGGACGATGGCCCTGATGGCCACGACATCGCTGGCGGCGGCGGGCCGGACGAAAATTGCCCAAAGCGAACACGACACCATCGTCAAAGCCATCGAGGCGCATGATGAAAAGGCGGCGGGTGAGGCGTTGCGCGACCATATCTCGGTCGCGTTCATGACCCGCCTCAAGCAGGACGCCGATACCCGTCAGGAAGAGGCCTGATCCAGGGTGTAACCGTGCTGGGTTTTGTCCCAGTAGAACGGCTTGTGCAGCAGTTCGAAAAGAGCCTTGAAAGCAGCGAATGTGCCGAGCGCAAAGTAGAACGGCATCATGATCAGAAATGGCCACAGGTGTCGGTGTTTGCGCCCTGATGTCGCGATCAGGGCCATCGCGCCGTTCAGGATTTCGGATCCGACAAAGAGCGCGATGAGATAAGGCATAACCGTGTGCCCGAGGCTTTGGGTGGCGGGATGCGCACCACCAAAGCCTACGATCCAGAAGGACCACAGGAAGGGGGCGAGGGCGAATTGTGCGAATGTCGCCAGAAACATCGTTTGAATACCAAGAAACCGCCATGTGCCGAGATCGCGCCAAAGCCTGAGCGGAAACCGCATATGGACGAGGTAGGTGATCATGAAGCCCTTGAGCCATCGTGATCGTTGCCGCACCCATCTCCAAGGTCGGCAATTGGCTTCTTCCATCGTGACGGTCGGGATCAGCTCGGTCCGGTAACCGTGCCGCGCGAGCCTGATCCCAAGATCAGCATCTTCGGTCACGTTATGCGCGTCCCACGCGCCGAGCTCCTGCAGGATCGACCGGCGGAAGAACAGCGTTGTACCGCCGAGGGGCAGAACAAGCCCCAGCCGCGCGATCCCCGGCAGAAACAGCCGCCACCACGTTGCGTATTCAATTGCAAAGCAGCGCGACATCCAGTTGGTGCGGGCGTTGTAATAGTCGAGCCGCCCCTGCAGGCAGGCAACGTCGTCGGGGGCCATGGCGAACCGCTCTACCACGGTCTCGATCTGGTCCGGCTCGGGCGCGTCCTCGGCATCCCAGACGCCGATGATATCGCCCTCGCAAAAATCGAGGGCATAGTTCAGCGCCCGCGGTTTCGTCGTAAGCGCGCCATCATCAGGCACCTCGATCACCGACATCCAATGCGGCAGGGATGTGCGCGCAAGCGTCTGGCGCGTGACCTCGTCCTTTGCTTCGAGCACCAGCACGATATCGAGCAGCGTCTTGGGATAGGTCAGCCGGTTCAGCCGTTCGATCAGGGCATGGGCAATCTCGTGTTCCTTGAAGAGTGGAACCATCACCGAAACACGGGGCAGGCGCTGGCCGGTCTCTGCAGCGGGCGGGGAAGTGGTCCGCCGCGGGACGTGATGTGCGACAAGCGCGCCGAGTTTAAGGCCGGTGGTCAGGACAAGGCACAGGACTGCCGCCGCGATCATGATCGTCAATGTGCCGAAGGGGGCCAGAATCACGGCTGCAGTCAATCCGCACAGGGCGATGATCAACAGGGCCGTCCGGAACCCCGAGGGCGCGCCAAACAATCGGCAGCTTTCGCTTTCGGGCACACATTCGACGGCGCGCGCGGCCAGCTCTTGCCCATAAAGCCTGCTGATCTGCGCCTTGATCTGGTCGGGCGGGGCCAGCACGGGCAGCAATTCGGGGGCGAGGGGGCCAAGACCGCGCCGATGGCTTTCCAGCAGATCGGGGCGGGTCGTGGCGATCATCAGCGTGTCGCCGATCCAGCGCCATGGCACGATCAGATTGGCAAGACAGGCAGAGGCGGGCAGCGCATCCGCCATCTCGAGCTCCGGCGGATCGGACCGAAGATCGATCCGGTCCACCTGATATTGGCGAGAGAGGGCATCGAGTATGTCGTCGGGCTGGACGTAATTCTCACCGACAAGAATGTCGCCAAGCCGTGCATCAAGACGGCTTTGCAGCGACAGGGCGTGGTTCAGCGATTGTTTGGATATCCGCCCCGCATCGACCAGGTGATCGCCCATACGCCGCCGTCTTGGCGGTTCGACTGGGGGCCCGCGGCGCGGCCCGGACAAGCGCAAACGCGGATCACCCATTTAACAACGGCCTGGTCTTGGTTACGGCGGCGTTGACCTTGACCGAGCAGGGTTAAGAGGCGGTTAATCATCGCCAGAAATGGCGAGTTGCGCTCAGGCGCTTCGTTGATCCATGGCGCGGGCGAACCGTTCGAAGAGGTAATAGCTGTCCTGCGGGCCGGGGCTTGCTTCGGGGTGGTATTGCACCGAATAGACCGGCCTGCCTTCGATCCGGATGCCGCAATTAGAGCCGTCAAAGAGCGATGTGTGGGTTTCGATGACACCGTCGGGCAGGGTCTGCGTATCGACAGCAAAGCCGTGATTCATCGACGTGATCTCGACCTTGCCGGTTTCAAGATCCTTGACCGGGTGGTTCGCGCCATGATGGCCGTGGTTCATCTTGATCGTCCGCGCGCCAAGTGCCAGCGCCAGCATCTGGTGGCCAAGGCAAATGCCAAAGAGGGGCAGGTCGGTCTGATCAAGGATGTCGCGGATCATCGGAACCGCGTATTCACCCGTCGCAGCCGGGTCACCGGGGCCATTCGACAGAAAAACGCCGTCTGGGTTGTGGGCCAACACCTCTTCGCTGGTCGCGGTGGCTGGCAGAACGGTGACGTCGCAACCAGCCGAAGCCAGGCACCGCAGGATGTTCCGTTTCGCCCCGTAGTCCAGAGCAACCACCTTGTGCTTGGGTTCCGTCTGGCGGGTATAGCCGTCAGGCCACGCCCATCTCATCTCGTCCCAGCGATACGACTGGGCGCAGGTAACCTCTTTGGCGAGGTCCAACCCTTCCAATCCGCTGAACCCGCGTGCCTTTTTCAGCAACGTTTCGATGTCGAAATTGCCCTCGGGGTCGTGAGCGAGGGCGACATGCGGGGCGCCGGCCTTACGTATGGCGCGTGTCAGGCGGCGGGTATCGACGCCGCCGATCGCGATGCGGCCCCGCGAGGCAAGCCAGTCGGAAAGGTGCTGCGCCGCGCGCCAGTTCGACGGCGCGGTCGGCTGCCACTTGACGACCATACCCTCTGCCACGGGGTCGCCTGTCTCGTCGTCGTCGGGGTTAACGCCCACATTGCCGATATGGGGAAAGGTAAACGTGACTACCTGACCGGCATAGGACGGGTCGGTCATGATCTCCTGATAGCCCGTCATGGCGGTGTTGAAACAGAGCTCTGCCGTGGTCTCTCCCGTTGCTCCGAACCCGGCTCCGAAAAAGAGCGTTCCGTCAGCGAGGGCAAGGCAGGCTGTGGGCTTGGCAGGGGTCATCGGGCTCTCCGGCAGCAGGTGAGTTGGGGGCAAATTGCCGGGAAACTAGTGGGATGGCGCAGCCGGGTCAAGACCTTGTCAATTTTTGGGGAACGTAACGATATCAATGACTTACGGGTTCCGTCTATCATTGCGTGGCGATGCGCGATTGGGTAAGGTGCGGCTTTATCGAAACCCATGGGGATGGGAAAGCAGATGGACCTGCGAGCAAAGATTTCGTCAGCCTTGAAAGAGGCGATGCGAAACAAAGAAACACAAAGGTTGTCGACCCTGCGGTTGATCAACGCTGCCATCAAGGACAAGGATATCGACGCACGCGCGGCCGGTCAGGACGACGGTGTGGACAGCGGCGAAGTGCTTGCGATCCTTGGCAAAATGGTCAAGCAGCGCAAAGAAAGCGCCCGCGCCTACGAAGAAGGCGGACGGCTTGACCTCGCCGAACGCGAGCAGGCCGAGATCGCGGTCATCGAGGATTTTCTGCCGCAAAAGCTGTCCGATGACGAGGCTGAAGAGGCCGTTGACGCCGCGATTGCCGAAGTGGGTGCCGACAGCATCCGCGACATGGGCAAGGTTATGGGCGTCTTGAAGTCCAAATATACGGGGCAGATGGATTTCGGTTCGGTCGGGCCGATGGTCAAAGACCGGCTTTGTACCGGCTAGCAGTATCCTGATTGACGAAGGGGCACTGCGTTTTTGGGCGCCTTACGCTCGCCTGATCACCCTAAGCAGATCATCATAGAGCGCGATGCGTTCCTCTTCGCTCAGGAACGCGCCGATCTCGACCTCGCGCCCCTTGCCCCTGAGCGTGATGTAGTTGGGCACCGGGCCCTCTTTGTCGTACTTGGTCACCTGGGTCCAATACCGGTCGCAGTCCCATTCCTTGGTCTTGCCGGACGGCTCTGTCCGAACAAGGTGCGCCAGGTTCTGGTCAAGCGTCAGGACCTCGCTGATCTGCAGCTGATGGTGATTGCGCTGCAGGGCGTAATACATCCCCCAGACCGCCAGCATCAGGAACGGCAAAAGCCCCCACAGCACCACCGTCCCCAAAAGAGGAACGGCCGGGATCAGGATGAGCGTGAAGGTAGCAAGGATGAATGCGACCATACCCTTGGGTGGCAGGGACTCGTGTGGCCAGAGACGCAGTTCCTGCGTCGAGGCGTCCGGTTCGGTTGTCCAGCGATAGGGCATGAGGCGAGGATACCATCCTGTCACGATCACCTAAAGGATTAGGGCTTAATCCTCCGGGGTCCAGAGTGTGAAGAGTTCCTGCGGCTTTGAGACGCCCCGCAGCATGTAGCGACCGAGCGAGATGATCTGATCGGTATCGCGCGTCGCGCGTTTGGCAATCTGTTCGGACAGGATCAGGGGGCGGCCAAGCTGCGAACAGAAGTCGAGGATACGGGCGGTCTGGTTCACGGCTGGGCCAATGACGGTGAAGTCAAGCCGCGCCTTGCCGCCGATATTGCCATAAGACAGATCACCGGCGTGCAGGGCGAGGCTGTACTCGGTCACAACCTGATCGTCCGCGCGGCGTTCCTGGTTGAGCCACGTGAGCGCGGTGCGCAGTTCGTTTGCTGCGGCAATGGCCTCGTCCGCGGCGTTGCGCCCGCCCTCATCGCGGAAGATGGCGAGCAACCCGTCGCCCATGAACTTGAGCACGTTGCCGCCCCGGTTCTCGACGATTTCGACCACCTGGCCGAAATAGGCGTTGAGCATGGCGATCGTTTCCGGTCCGTCGGTCTCTTCGGATATCCGCGTGAAACTCCGTAGATCGAAGTACCAGATCACCGCACTGATCGTTTCGAAGGAACCGCGCTCGATCTCACCCGAGAGCACCCGTTGTCCCGCATCGGCACCCAGATAGGTGGCGGCGACATCGTTGGCCATTTGTCGGTTCGACGCCGCCTTGAGTGCGAGCCCAAGGGCGGGCAGCAAGGCGCGCAAGGTTTCGACATGCGCCTCTGAAAATCCCTCGGGCGCGTCGCTGACCCACGAGATCACCAGCCCCTCGGGCGTGTCATTGGGATCGATAGCCATGGTGTTGGCCAGTTTGTCAAAGCGCATCTTGGCCGCGAAATAGTCGGTGCCGCCCCGATCCCGCAATTCGTCGAGAAAGGGAAACCGATGCGGCTGGTTGCTTGACCTGAGTGGTTCGCGCAACTCGGTCTCGTTCGACGCGAGCAGGAAATAGAGCGGGCTTTGGACCCATCCCTCGCGCGGGGTGGCGACATGGGCAAGATGCACCGTGCCGACCCCTGCGTCCTTGTTCCAGTCGAAGCTGATGCTGCCGAATTCCGGGTGATAGGCCCGCTGGGAGACATGGACCCGCATGATCGGGATGCCGGCGGCGAGGATGCGAGTGCAGTACCCATCAAGAGTATCGGCCTGGCCAGTGCCCTCGATCCCCTGCGTGATCAGCCAGTTGGTGATGGGTTCGATCCCCAGATCGGCCTTTTGTTGCATCCTGTATCCGTCGCAGCCCGGTTCGCCCTATTCTGGGTGCCGCTGTGCCGTCTGTCTATTCCGAGCCTGTGCGTCGTCCTATCCGGACTATTGATGCACGGCGGATAGCGAGGCTTCACATGCCCGTGAGAGGGCTGGAGGCAGGCATCCTGATGTCCGATGTTTCCCTAAACGCGATGCATTTTCGGAGGATTGTTATCATGAAACATTCAAGGCGCGCTCTTTTGATGCTCGTTGGTGCCGCCCCGGTTGCGGCACTGTTGCCGCTGAAGGGCCGGGCGGCCACGCCACCGGTCTATGCCGAAGGCGGCGTTGCGGTGGATGGTACGGATGTCGTTGCCTATTTCTCCGAAGGCCGGCCGGTAGCTGGTGATCCGGCGATCACCCATGACTGGAATGGAGCGACGTGGCGGTTCACGAGCGAGGCCAACCGCGCAGCCTTTGCCGCAGATCCCCAAGTCTATGCGCCGCAATATGGGGGCTATTGCTCATGGGCTGTCAGCAACGGTTACACGGCCTCGACCGTGCCCGAGGCGTGGAAGATCGTGGACGGTAAGCTTTATCTGAACTTCTCGAAGCGGATCCAGCGCCGGTGGGAACGGGATATTCCCGGGCGGATCGCGGCGGCGGACGCGAACTGGCCTTCTGTTCTGGATTGATGTTTGGGCGGCGGGACGGCTCTGTTTGACCCGTGCCGGGTCAAACAGAGCCGCCCGCCGACCCAAGGTTTCGCGCGTTGCTGGCCTTTACCCCTGAAACAAAAAAAGGCCCCGGTCTCCGCCGGGGCCTTTTGACATTTCTTCAAGCCGCTTAGTGCGCGTGCTTGTTGTCCCACTCTTCCTGCTTGGGCAGGATTTCGAACGTATGCTCAGGTGGGGGCGACGGCAGCGTCCATTCCAGCGTATCCGCGTATTCGTTCCACGGGTTGTTTTCCGTCACGCGGGCGCCGGAGCGCAGCGTGTACCAGATCACACCGAAGAAGAAGATGAACGACGCGAAGGACAGGAATGCACCCCATGACGACACCGCATTCCAGAGCGCATAAGCCTCGGGATAGTCGATGTAGCGCCGTGGCATGCCCTGCCGCCCCAGGAAGTGCTGCGGGAAGAATGTGATGTTTGCACCGATGAACATGGTCCAGAAGTGCAGCTTGCCCGCCCATTCAGGATACATACGGCCCGTCATCTTGGGCAGGTAGAAGTAGATACCCGCGAAGATGCAGAACACCGCGCCGAGCGACATCACATAGTGGAAGTGCGCCACCACGTAGTAGGTGTCGTGGTAGTACCGGTCGACCGCCGCCTGGCTGAGCACGATCCCCGTCACACCGCCGACAGTGAAGAGGAACAGGAACCCGAAGGCCCAGAGCATCGGTGTCTTGAATTCGACCGAGCCGCCCCACATCGTCGCGATCCACGAGAAGATCTTGACCCCCGTCGGGACCGCGATGACCATCGTTGCCAGCATGAAGTAAGCCTGCTGGTTCAGCGACATGCCGACCGTGTACATGTGGTGCGCCCACACGACAAAGCCCAGAGCGCCAATCGCGATCAGCGCCCAGACCATCGGCAGGTAGCCGAAGACAGGCTTGCGGCTGAACGTGGCGATCACATGGCTGATGAGGCCAAAGCCCGGCAGGATGATGATGTAGACCTCGGGGTGCCCGAAGAACCAGAGGATGTGCTGATACAGCACCGGATCACCGCCACCGGCCGGATCAAAGAAGGTGAAGCCGAAGTTCCGGTCCATCAGCAGCATGGTGATCGCGCCTGCAAGAACCGGCAGCGACAGCAGGATCAGCCAGCTCGTGACAAAAATCGACCATGAGAAGAGCGGCACCTTGAAGAGCGTCATGCCCGGGGCACGCATGTTCAGGAAGGTCGTGATCATGTTGATTGCACCCAGGATCGACGACGCACCCGATACGTGCACGGCGAAAATGGCCAGATCCATCGACATCCCGCCTTCGTTTACCGAAAGCGGTGGATAGAGCACCCAGCCCACGCCCGAGCCCAGCTGGCCGTTACCACCGGGAGATATGACCGAGCAGATCGCCAGGGACGTACCGGCGACATAGAGCCAGAATGACAGATTGTTCATGCGTGGGAACGCCATGTCCGGCGCACCGATCTGCAGGGGCATGAAGTAGTTACCGAACCCCCCGAAGAGTGCCGGAATCACCACGAAGAACATCATCAGGATGCCGTGACCCGTGATCAGAACATTCCAGAGGTGCCCGTTCGGCGTACATTCACCCGGAGCGGCAGCGGTCATCCGCGCGCCTTCCAGGCACATGTACTGAACGCCCGGATCCATAAGTTCCATCCGCATGTAAACGGTGAACGCGACCGACACGAAACCGACAAAGGCGGATGTGATCAGGTAAAGAATACCGATATCTTTGTGGTTGGTGGACATGAACCAGCGGGTGAAGAAACCCCGCGTGTCTTCGTGCTCGTGCCCGTGAATGGCTGCATCTGCCATAAAGGGTGCCTCCTGCTAGGTTGCGACGCGCGCGCGGTTCCCGTTGCGCACACGGATTCCGAAACCTTCTAGTCGTTCGCTGTCGCCGCATCAATGCGTGAAGCGGTCCGAGAGAGAGTAAGATTGTCGCGGGGCCAATAGGTTAACGAAGCCTTGCGCCGAGTGCATGGCAGCTATTCCGGCGCATCGTTTGCGTTCCTCACTATGGGCCATATTTCGCCATGAAGGCCGGGTTAACACGGCGCCGAAATTCGATGACGTAACAGGGGAAGCAATGAAGAATACCATTCAATTCAGCATCTTGATCGCAGCTCTCTGGATTTCTGGCGGGCCTGCGGCTCAGGCGTCCACCGTGATACTCAGCTCGCCCGACGGCTCGGTCAGCGTGGAAGGCGAACTTGTCGCGGCCCGCTCCGATGCCTTTGTCCTCAAGACCGCGCTTGGCATGATCGAAATGGATCGTTCGACAACCCGCTGCGACGGTGTCGATTGTCCGGAGCCCGGTGCCGTCTTTGACGTTGCTGATCAACCCGAACGTCCGCCGGAAGCGGAGTTTGAGGACTAATTTGATCGGTGCCGGGGTCTAGTCGACGGTCTCGGTTTCAAAGACCGATGAAAAGGTCTGCATCAGCGCAGCATCGACGTCCTGCATCGTGACCGGAAGACCCAGATCGACCAGACTGGTAACGCCGTGGCCGCTGATCCCGCAGGGAACGATCCCGTCGAAATGTTCGAGATCCGGTTCGACATTGATCGAAAGGCCGTGGAAACTGACCCATTTGCGCAGGCGGATGCCGATCGCGGCGATCTTGTCCTCGCGCGGGGTGCCGTCGGGAAGGGCGGGGCGTTCCGGTCGCTCGACCCAGACGCCCACGCGCCCTTGGCGAACCTCGCCCCGCACGTTGAACTGGGCGAGTGTCGCGATCACCCATGCTTCGAGCTGTTCGACGAACCGGCGCACGTCATGCCCGCGCTTGCCCACGTTAAGCATAACGTAAACGACGCGCTGCCCGGGGCCATGATAGGTGTACTGGCCGCCGCGCCGTGTCTCATGCACCGGAAATCGACGATCCAGCAGATCAGCCGGCTTTGCCGACGTACCCGCCGTGTAAAGTGGTGGATGTTCAAGCAGCCAGATGCATTCGTCGGCCTCGCCTGCAGCGATCGCCGTGGCGCGGGCCTCCATCCAGGCTTCGGCCTCCCGATAGTCGGTCAGGCCGGCGGTGGTCCTCCACTCGATCACGCGGCCTCGGATGCAGCTTGTCTAAGGATTTGGGTGTAGTTCTCGGCGCCCTGCGCGCCGGTCACGAGGTATTTGCCGTTGAATACCATGGAAGGCACCCCGGATATGCCCCGCGACGTCCAAAACGCCTCTTTCTCGCGGACAGTATCGGCAAGGGCCTGTGTCGTGAGCGCATTTCGCGCCGCCTCGTGGTCAAGGCCAACCGAAGCCGCGACCTCTATCAATGTCTCGATATCCGACACATCCTTGCCTTCCGTGAAGTGGGCCTCGAACAGCGCGAGCTTCAACGGATGCTGCCGACCCTGTGACAATGCGAAATCGAGGAGCTGATGCGCGAGAAACGTATTCACGATCCGGCTGTCTTCGGTGAATTCGAACCGGATACCCAGACTTTCACCCAAGGTCCGGAGGTGTTGGCGGTTCTTTGCGGATTGTTCCGCCGTCGATCCATACTTTTCGGCGATATGCTCGGCCAGGTTCTGCCCCTCGGGGGGCATGCCGGGGTTGAGCTCGAACGGATGCCACCGCACCCGCGCGCCCATCCCTGTCAGGCCGAGCGCCTGTTCCAATTGCCGAAACCCCACGATGCACCACGGGCACATGACGTCCGACACGATGTCCACATCAACGATTTCGGGAGCAGAATCAGGCATGGGGCGACCCTTTGCTTTGCAATCCCAAGATGAGCGCCCGACAGGCTGAGTGCAATAGGTGGCGAAAACCGGTGGAATTCCACCATTGCATTGAGAAAGTACTAGGCGGCGTCTCTGCTGATGCTAATGTGAGACATCAATTTTCTTGGAGGACGGTTATGTTTCATAAATCGATTGCCGTTTCCGTATTGGCCTTTTCGTTGGCGCTTTCGCCAGCCGAGCGTGTAGAAGCCGATGCCGGGGACTTTGTTGCGGGTGCCATCATTGGCGGGCTGGTCGGCCATGCAGCCACGAAAGAAGCCCAGCGTAAGAAACGGACAACATATCGCAAGACGTATCGGTCGCGTCTGCCCTCGACCCAGGAAGGTCGCCAGATCCAGGCATCTCTGAACTATTTCGGGTTCAATGCCGGTACGGTTGATGGCCAGCTTGGCAGCCGTTCGCGTGCGGCGATTTCGTCGTATCAGGCCTATATGGGCTATCCTGCGACCGGGTATCTTGATCCGTTTCAGCAGAACCTTCTGATTACGTCATACAACCGGGCTCAGGCCGGTGGCTATACCACGACCCAGCTGATTGCACAGAACCCCGAAGGTGTGCGCGGCCTGCTCAAAACCTATCGGGCGGAACTGTCGGGTCAGCCGGTTGTGCCACAGACACCTTATGTGACACAGCCGCAGACCACGGTCGTCGTCACGCCTCAGGCGCCGGCACCCAGCGTGGGTACGACCACAACGACCACGGTCGTGGCCACACCCACGCCACCCAAGGTCGTGACACCGGCTGAAGACGATTCCGCCACGACGACCGTTGCAGGGGCGGCCCCGGCTGCACCGGCCTTGCCCAACTTCCTTGGCGGTGGAAGCCAGCAATCGCTCGCATCGCATTGCAATACCGTGTCGCTGCTGACGAATTCGAACGGTGGCTTCACGACTGTCGCGGCAATGTCGGATCCCAACCAGGCGCTGAACGAACAGTTCTGCCTCGCGCGGACATATGCCATCGCAAGCAGTGAGAGCGCGATTTCGAAGGTTCAGGGCTTCACCCCGGACCAGATCGCGGGTCAATGTGAGGGTTTCGGCCCGGCGATGAAAGACTATGTGTCGGCCTTGTCACTGAAATCCATGCAGGAAGTACGCGCCGAGGTCAGCGACTTTATCCTCAGCACGGGCATGTCACCTGATCAGCTGAAGGGCACCGCGCAGATCTGCCTTGGTGTCGGGTACCGGACCGACAATATGGATGTGGCCATCGGGTCGGCCTTGCTGCTCGATGCCATGGGGCAGGGGGTCTATGGCGAGCTCATGGGCCATCACCTGTCACAAGGCTTTGGCACGGCGAAGCGGGCCGATATGGCCCGTGTCTGGTATGAGCACAGCCTTCAGGCTGTCGATGCCGGGGCCGATGCGGTTTTTGCCCCCGGACAGCCGGAGCGGACCGAGCTGCTGCGCAAGGCTTCGATGACACTCGGCACGAATTCTTCGGTCACACCGACCGCGCCGCAGGTTCAGCCAGCATCCGCTTTGCCAACCTTTTCGATCAAGCAATAGCCGATCGATCAAGGCTCGTTTGACGATTGTGGCCCGCACCCAGTGGTGCGGGCCATATCATTTGGCAAGCGGCAGCGCGCGGGGCGCGCATTCGATCCATTTGCGTTCGCCACGCAGGCTTGAGGGACGCCGTCCCTCAAACTCCCTGGCGTACTTTTCCAAGGAGAAGTGCGGTTTGCGAATTCGATGGATTTCGCTCTTGGCAAGCGTTGAAAGGGCCGTTATGTGAGCCCTCACCAATTCGAAGTGTGCGGTCGTGGCGGAATTGGTAGACGCGCAGCGTTGAGGTCGCTGTTCCTTAACCGGAGTGGAAGTTCGAGTCTTCTCGACCGCACCAAATACTCAGAAAGCGCCGTTTGTCTTAACGCGCCTGAGTGCTTTGACAGCCCAAGAACCTGCTGAAATCTGCCTTACTCAGAGCGATTGCATCGGCTGCGCGGTTGGATCGCGAGCCGGTGTCGGATGCCCATCGGGATAGGCTCTTGGCAAGCGGATACGTTCGCTGCCCGTTGCAGGCAATTGGCGAAAACGGCCAAGCTGTCAAAGGCGCGCCGTGGCCGTATGCATGCGCTTTTGAAGAAGTCGGTTCGACCGTCTCAATATCGGCTCAATCTTAAGTATAGAGGGGCGCAACATGATGGCGGCCCTCAAGGTCGCCCAACCATCAGAGGCAAACACGTTGGGCAGCAACAATGACTTTTAAGCTGGTATCCTGCGATGGCGGCGGGATCAGGGGGTATCTGTCTTGCCTCATCCTGCAACGACTTCATGCCCAGACGGGGTTTCTCGACAAGGCTGACGGTTTCGCGGGCACGTCAACCGGCGGTCTGCTTGCCGTCGCTCTTGCCGATGGTCGGTCTCAGGAAAAGGACATGGGCGGGCTGATTGCCGAGCTTGTCGACATGTACCGCAATGATGCGCACAGGATCTTTCGCGAGAATGAGCGCGGCCTGATCGACAAGGCGCTGGACGAGATCCTGAAGCGATTCAACCTTGATGGCGGCCTTGGCATCTTTTCCGCGCATTACGGCGCTGAGGGTCTTGCGGAATTCGGGCAGACGCTGGTGGCCGACAGGACGGTCGGCTCGATCTCATCTGATATTGTCCTCGCGATAAACACCGTCTGCCTGCATCGGAGCGATCAGATCGGGTGGGCGCCCTTCACCGTTACCAATCAGGATCTCGGCGCTGGTCCGTGGCTGGATATGACGCCCGTCAAGCTGCTGGATGTTGCCATGGCAAGCGCAGCCGCACCCGCCTATTTTCCGCCGCATCGGATCAAGGCGGATGGAACCGACTTTGGCTATTTCGCTGATGGCGGGGCCTTTGCCAACAACCCGGTCCTGAACGGGATCAACATCGCCATTGCGGCCAAGCAAACCGATGGCCTTGAGGATATCGAGGCCCTGTCCATCGGCACCGGCCAGCAACCAGCAGACATCACCGAAGCCATTATCCAGAACCCCGAAAGCTGGGGGCTGTTGAAATGGTTCGGCGTCACATCGCATGCGCATAAGGGCGCGCTGCTGGAAATGTTGCTGACGACGTCGGCCGAGAACCAGTATTGGATGGCGCGCATGATCCTGCGGGAGAGGCTCGTTCGCGTGAACCCGTCGCTGTCAAAACCCGTTGGCCTTTCGACTTTCACGCCCGAAGCTTACGGCACGATGGATGAAGCGTTTCATGCGGTGACGGAAAGCCGTGCCTGGGGCCGCGCGGTCGCCATGCTCGAAAAGTGGTAGGCGCCGCCCGCTGAAGGTGGTTCACTTTTGAAGAGAGTGACGCCAAGATAACAACCGGGGCAGGCGCGGCGGAACGCTGTGCATCAGGTGGACGGGACCGAAGGGCGGAAATGGGCGATTCAGAGCTTGCGGAAAAGCTGGTCGAGGTTTTGCGTCGACCGGACGGGGATACGGTGCTGCGTCCGGTTCATACATTCGGGGTCAGCGCCACAGGGTATTTCGAACCTTCTGACATCGCGCAGCAGTTTTGCATTGCCGATCATTTCCGGGCAGAGCGCACACCCGTCATCGCACGGTTTTCGAACGGGTCTGGCAGCGCGACGCAAAGGGATGGTTGGTCAGATGTCAGGGGCATGGCCACGCGATTTCACCTTTCGGATGGCACCGCGACCGACCTGATTGCGATGACCTTGCCCGAGTTCTTTACCCCGACGCCAGAGGCCTTTCTCGACTTCGCCATAGAAGCCGCGCCCGCGCCTTATGAGGCTGAGACGCCGTGGCAAAAAATCATCAACCTGTTGCAGCTCAAGCTTCCCAAACGCGATCCATATCCGGGTGAGACGATCAGCCCGGACGATGGTGCCATCCGATACGCGGATGCGAACCGCTCCGCCCAGCTGGCGGTGGTCGAGGCCGCCACGATAGGCGCGCCCGTCAGTTATGTTCGCGCGGCCTATCACGCGGTCCATACCTTTGTTGTCACCGCACCCGACAAGACGCGCCGCTGGGTGCGCTTTACCTGGCAGCCGGTCGCCGGTGTGCTCAATACCAACCCGTCTGAGCCGCCGGTTGACGATTATCTCAAGGCCGAACTGCAAGAGCGGTTGGCCGAGGAGCCTGCGCGGTTTTCACTGATGATGAATATTGGGGAGGTCGGGGATGCCTTCGACGATCCGACCCGGCCGTGGCCGCCGCACCGACCGCGCATCACGATGGGCACGCTAACGCTCAACGCAGTGCCTCATGATCAGGAAGCCGAGTGCGAAAAGCTGAGCTTTAACCCCGGTCTGCTGACAGAGGGGATCGAGGCGTCGGGCGATCCCGTGCTGCATATCCGTACGCAGGCATACAAGACATCTTCCGAATGGCGCGACGGCACGCCATGTCCTTTTTCCCGGAGCTAGGCCCATGACACAACAGAGCGGCTGGTTTAACCGCTACGTGAACAGCTTGCCCGAGCGCGGGTGGTTCAATTTCCTGTCGCGCTATGTGGTCGTGCCCTACTGGGCGTGGCGCGACCCCCGGCCCAAGCTGCCCGGTGGCCCGCGCCCCTCACCACAACCAAGCGACAACCTGCAGCGCATGATGAACCTCATCATGCCGCTGAAAGATCCGTCCCCCGCGGGACGTGCCCGCGCAACCATGGCCATCGCCCAGAATGTCGATGAGATTTTCGCCGGTCTCGACAATGTCGGTACGGTTCATTCCGCGCGGTTCCTGCTGATCGACAACAACCTCTGCATGATCTCTGTTTATGATGGTGATTTCAGCAACTACATCCGGGATTTCATCGTCACCATCGGCAGCGTCTTCGATGAGGTCATGACGCTGGTAGAAGGTGGCGAAGAGCTGATACCAACTGAACACAATGTCGAGAAATTCATCGACTGGGTGCATGAGCATGATCTCTTTCAGGCGCCGGATTTCCCCACCGATCTTTTCGACTTGCAGGACGAGGCAATCGGAAGGTCGCCAGACAGTCCTCCGCATCCGCTGAGTGCGCTGCCGCGCGCGCTGGTTCTGCAGTTCCATGCCAATCGCAACATCTCGCTGGGGGGTGGCTATCGCGCTTACCCGGGTCTCTCGGCCGCGCAGGTCCGCGCGAAGTTCGGAGAGGGTTGGTGAAGGGCGACTTTGATCCAGGCGCGGTCCAGGGGAATATCCTGCGTGGGTATCGCCGCGATTATGTGCGTCACCTTATCCTCGAGATCAAGGATCGTGCCTCGGTGCGCAGCTTTCTGGCGGCCTCACTCGCCGGGGATGGTGGGGACGTGCCTGCTATCACGCCGGACACGACATGGAAGATAAAGCCCGCTGTGTGCTTCAATATCGGTCTGACTTTCGAGGGGCTGCGGGCCTTGGGCGTTCCATCGCAGCATCTCGAAACCTTCCCGACCGAGTTCGTCCAGGGCATGACGCGGCGGGCCACCAAGATCGGCGATTTCGCCGAAAGCGGACCGGAGCATTGGCCGGCACCGTTTGACACACCTAGCCGTGTGCACATGATCGCCTCGATCCATGCGGATGACGAAGGTGCGCTCGACACGGTCGAGGCCCAGGTCTCTCGCGCCTTCACCGTGATCGGTGTACGCGATGGCCGCAACCTGCCCGAGGGCAAGGTCTTTTTCGGTTATGTCGACGGGATCTCTCAACCCCGGTTTCAGCATGTTGTCGACCCTGACATGGAAGGGGTGGATGAGCCCATCGATCCGCTGGGCACGGCGCTTTTGGGTCATCCAACACGGGACGAGGGCGTGACGTTTCGCGTGCCGACGCCGCATGATCTGGGGTTCAACGGGTCATTCAACGCGTTTCGGGTCTTGGCTCAGGACGTTGCGGGGTTTGAGGCGTATCTCGACAGCGCCGCGACGGACGTGATGGCGCATCCCGCCGCCACCATGCTGGTCGATAAGGACAATCTGCACCGGATCGGCGAAGGGCTCGACATGCATGGGGCCTTGCGTGAGGTCGTCGCGGCACAGATGTGCGGGCGCTGGCGCAACGGCGTGCCGTACGAATTGTCGCCTGATGCCCAGTTTCCAGAGACGCCCGTCTCCCTTACCAATTTCGACTATACGCGTCATTCTCGGTGTCCGGCGGGGTCGCACCTGCGGCGCGGCAACCCGCGGGGTGGTCCGATTGTTCAGCGCATCGCGAACTATTCGCGGCGTCTGATCCGGCGCGGCATGTCCTATGGCCCGGATTTCGATCCGGCGAACCCCGATGCGGCAGAGCGGGGGCTGCTGGGCAATTTCATCGGAGCAAATATCGGCGCGCAGTTCGAGGCGGTGATGTGCGACTGGATCAACCTGGGTCTGCAGGACCCGACGATTACGGGCGCGAACGATCCGTTGCTGGGGGCGAACAGGCCCGAGACGAGCTGGTTTGACCTGACCGTTCCGGGTGGGCCGCCGCTGCGGTTGCGGGGTCTTCCCCGCTTCATCACCTCCCGCGGGGGTGCCTATACATTTTTGCCCAGCATGGTGGCGATCCGGTATCTGTCCAACCTGACAGGCTGAGCGGACCCCCGGTCAGGCAGCGAGGTCTGCCAAGGCCGCTTCGATCCGGGCGAGCATGGGCGACTGCCCGGCCGAGGCCACGGTTTGCCGGGCCATGGTCAGATGTTTCTCAGCCAATGCGTTCTTTTTCTTGGCCTTGTAAAGAAGGCCCATCATCATGTCGCAACGGGCGATATAGTGGCCATCTTCGTCAAACTGGGGGTTCTGACGCACCAGTTCGATCATGGAGATGAGCCGCTTTTGACCCGAGAACATCACACGCGCGATGGCCCCGATGTTCCGCAGCAAAACGACGGGCGACGCACCGCCTTCGCCGCTCAGGATGGCGAGATACATCTCACAGAGAAAGAGACGGGCCCAGTCGGCCGCGGTGCGGCTGCCCTCGGCGTCACGCCGGTTTACGGCGCCCTCGATCTGTTCAAGCCCTCGGGTGATCTGCCCGTTCATGGCATAGGCAACACCCAGCATGGTTTCTGGCCCGGCCGTGAACAATCCAAGACCCCTAGCGCCGTATTCGTCGATATGCCGCTCGACCGTCTCCAGCGCCCCGGTCATCTCCAAGGGCACAAGAGAACTCACACGGGCGGCCTCGGCTATGGCGAGTTCGAATTCGACCCTCGAGGCCGCGCGCGCATCCTCTGCCATCTTCAAAGCCGTGGCGTGATCGTCAGTGACCATGGCGATCAGGGCCTTCATCGCGGTCCCGTATCCCAGCGATCGCGGATCGTTCCGGGAGGTGCCAATTTCGATCATCTTGTCGGCGGTGGCGTTTGCACCGTTGACACGGCCCCGGGTCAGCTCGTTCCAGCCAACCGTCGCGAGGTGGAAGTTCTGGATATAGGCATCTTCGAACGTGTCGAGGACGCCCTCGATCTCATTCGTCTTTGCCTCGAAAGCCGCATTCGAAATGGGCGCATGGTAGATCGAGACAGAAAGCTCATTGACCATTGCATAGGCCTTGCTCTCTGGATCGCCCAGACGATCGGCCATGGCCGTCAGATCCTGCTGGACGCGATAGGCCTCCAGGTATTTTCCGTTGCATACGAGGCAGGACACGTAGTGATGCAGAAAAAGGACGTGGTTGCGGCTGTCGCCCATGCTGTCAAGGATCGGCCTTATGCTTTCGACGCGTTCGATAAAGTCGGTGACCCGCAGCGAAATGTTTGAACAGAGGGCAAAATCCGCGACGAGCGCGGCAAACTGGACATCCGTCGCGCAACTCGGGTCGTCGCGATAGAGCTCAAGCGCCGAAACAAAGTACCGGTTGGCTTCGTCCAGCGAATAGGTACCCAGGCTCTTTGCCCCGGCCATGGCGTTGTAGGTGAACGCCCCGTCCGTGCGATCGGTATGTCCAAAGTGATGCGCCAGCGTTTCCGCGACTTCTTCCAACTGGTTGGAATTGCGGACTTCCAGCGCGTGCGCAGTCGCAAGATGCAAAACCGCGCGACGGGCTGTGACCAAGCTCTGATAAACGGAGTCGCGCAGAAGCACGTGTTTGAAGATGTAATCCGACGAGTTCGCCTCGCGAAAGAGGATGTCCAATGCCTGCAGGCGCTGCAGACCCGCGCCAATGTCGTCTGGGCGCCCGACGACCTGCGACAGCAGCCCCGGATCGAAACGGCGGCCGATCACCGATGCAGCCTGCAAAAGTTCCCGATCCTGTGGATCCA
Organism: uncultured Rhodobacterales bacterium; assembly: GCA_963922565.1. Taxonomy (GTDB): domain Bacteria; phylum Pseudomonadota; class Alphaproteobacteria; order Rhodobacterales; family Rhodobacteraceae; genus JBCBKL01. The sequence continues at coordinate 50,302 of CAWUIQ010000017.1, read as the reverse complement.
GCCGTTCCGTTCGGGCGGCGAGCAGGTCGAGCATACTGGCGGGTAGTGCGTGTTCGCCCAGGTCGGCGTCGAAACTGGCCTCGCCCCCATCGATGCGCAAGGCACCTTGGTCGAGCAGGAAACTCAGGATCTCTTCACCAAAGAGCGGATTGCCCCCGGCGCGTTCGGTCAATTGCCGCGATAGCGCTTCGGGCAGCGTGTTGATGGACAGACGGCCGAGTGCCAGATGCTCGATGTCTTCTGCGGCGAGGGGGGCGAGGGTAATCGTTTCAACAGCCGGCTGTTTCAACCATTTCGGTTTGTATTCGGGCCTGCGGGTCAGGATTATCATCAGGTTTGACGGTGCACCCGCCTCAACCAACGCGTTCAGCAAGCCCTCGGTGGCGCTGTCGATCCAATGCGCATCCTCGAGCACGAGGATCATCTTCTCTTGCTCACACCGCTTCTGAAGCAGCTTGGGCAGCAAAGCACGGGTGCGCAGGCCGATCAGGACGCCATCAAGACCGTCAAGCGCCGCGTTCTGCGGGTTCTGCCCCAGTAGGTTGAGCAGCAAGGCAAGGTTCTCTTCGGTGTCCAGATCTGACCGCGCCAGGCCCTTCTCGAGCTTGCGGGCCACTTCCGACGGATCGTCCCCGTCGCGAATGTTGAAAGACGTCCGAACCATTTCCAGGATCGGCAGAAACGGGACCTGTTGGCCATCTGCCGAGCACTGTCCGGCGACGACCGTCGCTTCATCTTCTGGCACATGCTGAAGGAATTCAAATACGAGCCGTGTCTTGCCAAGGCCGGGCTCACCGACCAGATCGACCAGCGCAAGATCATCATTCGCGCGGGCCAGCGCAGCAGAGAGGCGGCGGAGTTCGGCCATGCGCCCGACATAGCCGCTCAGACCCTGCGCCAAGGATGCATCGAAGCGGGTCGCGTTCTTCCGGATGGCCTGAAGCGTCCAGAGTTTGCGCGGCTTGCTGAACCCCTTGATGGAGTATTCGCCGGCAAAGCTCAGGTCGGCCAGCCATTCGACAAGGCGCCGGGTCGCATCGCAGATAAGGCAGCCGCCGGGCGGGGCCAGGCTCTCGATACGGGATGCAAGGTTGACCGTGCTGCCGAACGCGGTGGCCGGGCTACCTTCGCCTGCCACCGCTGCCACGAGTGCCGTTCCGGAACTTACGCCCACGCGTACGTTGGGCCGTACCCCGAAACGGGCCTCGAAGTCTTTGGCGGCTTCGGCGAAGGCTTCGTTGATTTCGAGGGCTGCCCGGCAGGCACGCAGGGCGCCATTCTCCAGTGCCTCGCGTACGCCGAACAGGGCCATGATACCGTCGCCCGCGAAATCGCGGGTCGAACCGCCATACCGGTCGATGGTCTGCGAAAGGATGCCATAGGCTTTGCGGACGAAGTCGAGCGTTTTCTCTTCGCCCAGTTCGGCCGAGATCGCCGTGTAGCCGGCGATATCGGCGAACAGGACCGAAACCTGGCGGCGCTCGCCCGGGTCGGACTGCGCCGAAGATGTGCTCGCTAGGTCTTCGATCATGCGAAGGCTGATTTGCTACCTTACTGTCTCGCCGCCGGTTGCTAGCGTAAGCTGTAAGACCGGTGCGGTCAAAGTGCGGAAATCTGGGGGTGTTTTTGGACCTGATGCGGCACCAGAATTAACGGCTTGCTAAAGGCCTTGAGGACGACCGGGGGGTTAAACGCGGTAGGCCAGTTTCAGGCCCGGACGCGGCCAGCGGGTCTTGTAGATCTTGCCCGTGCTCGACGCGGTGATCCAGAGGTCGCGCATATCGCTGCCCCCAAAGCACATGTTGGTCGTGAAGAGATCGGGGATGGCGACATGCTCGGTCGAGCCATCAGGGCTGAAGACCGTGATCCCACCGTTGAAAAGGGTCCCGACAAGGACACGACCGCTTTCCTCGACCTTGAGGCTGTCTAGCCATTGATACCCCGGTAAGGTTTGCACGACATTGCCGGGCATGCCGGGCATCGGCCCCGGGCTGACCGTGCCGGGCCCGGTGATTTCCATCGCCCAGAGCCTGCCGAAAACCGTGTCCGAGACGTAGACAGTCTTGCCGTCGGGCGAGAGGCCAACACCGTTCGGCATCGGGATCGTTGCCGCCTTGAGCAGCGTCTTGCCATCGATGCTGGCATAATAGAGTCCGCCGTAGCGCGTCGAGGTTTCGTCCTGGATACCGGTATCTGTGAACCAAAAGCCGCCAGCCTTGTCGAACACGATATCGTCCGGTGCAATCAGGCGCTCGCCTTTATAGCTGTCAAAGAGCTGGGTGACCTTTCCGGTCGCGAGATCAACGCGGTGCACGGATCCGCCCTTGTAATGCGGTCGGATCGGCGCAGGCACGGTGATCTCGTCCGGGCCGTAGGGCACAAAGCTATAGACCCCGCCATTGTTGCAAACATAGGCCGCCCCATCTGGTCCGATGGCGACGCCGTTAGGCCCGCCCGGGATTTCAGCCACCACGCTGACCGTGCCGTCGACACCCAGCCTCACGAGGGTCTGTTCCTTGATATCGACAAACAGCAAGGAGCCGTCCTGCATGGCCACCGGACCCTCCGGGAAGCCGAGGCCGTTGCAAACCTCTTCCAGTTTCAATGACATGTACCGCTCCCCCGGTTTCGGACCTGCCGCACGGCCTCTCTGTGTTTCTTGCTGCCCAACCCGGGGCAGTCCCATTGGACTTGTGCCAAACGTAAGTCTCGTCTCCACCCGTTCGCGTTTATCACATCAAAATGCGCGGTCCATAACGACCGGCAGCCTTATCAGTCGTTACGGTGCCTCCACACCAAGCGCCGCGCGCTGAAACCGGGCCTTTTGGTTCTGGCTTGGTAACGAAGCCGTTTCAGGGGGTCTTCTCTGGTTTGCTGCTTGGCTGCGTATGTCCTATCCTTCGCTGGCGTCTTAGCGGGAAAGTTTCAAAGGCCATATGTCGTTCACCCTGAAACAGGCCAGATACTTTGTCGGGGTGGCGGAACATGGGTCTTTCAGTCGGGCCGCGATCGAGCTCGCGATTTCGCAAAGCACCCTGACCGAAGCGATCAAGGAGCTCGAAGGCCATCTGGGTCTCAAGCTTTTCGAACGGCGCAGGCGTGGGGTGGAGGTGACCCATCACGGCCACATCTTCATGCGCCACGCCAAGGCGATCCTGGCCGAGATTTCGAACGCGGAACTCAGCCTGGCCCGTGAATACATCAATACCGCGGGCCGCCTAAATATCGGCGTGACCTCGTTGACCTCCGGCTATGTCCTGTCGGACCTACTGTCTCGCTTCCGCCGGGCGCAGCCCGAGATCGAAGTGAGCGCGCTAGAAGACAGCCCCGAATACCTCGAACATCTGCTGGTGGGTGGCGAGTTGGACGTATCCGTGATGCTATTGGATCGTCTGCGTAATCCGGCAGCACTCAACTCCGAACTGCTTGCGGTCTCGCCGTACCGGCTTTGGCTGCCGCTTGGCCATCCGCTCTCCGCACTCGAGTCCATTTCGCTCGAAGATCTTGCCCATGAGGCGCAGATCGTGCTCGACGTGGACGAGATGCAGGAAGAGGCGGGGCGGCTGATGTCGAGCTTTCCTGTCAAGCCGCGCATCGCCTTTCGGACACGATCTGTCGAGGCTGTCAGGTCGCTTGTGGCCAGTGGCGCAGGTGTTTCGTTCCTGCCGGATCTCGTCTATCGCCCGTGGTCGCTGGAGGGCGACAGGATCGACAGCCGGGATGTCTCGACCAAGTTGCCGGTGATACAGGTGGGTCTGGTCTGGAGGCGGGGTGCGAAGGTTTCCGAGGCTACCAAATCCTTCCTTTCGGTTGCACAGAGCTTTCATGCACCGAGGTTGCGTTAAGATATCGGAGTTTCCGATATCATGCTGCGGAAAATTGAATTGGCCTTAATCACGACGCTTCTACATGCTCCCCAAAGATACCAAACAGGGAGTTTGCGGGATGAAGCGCATTTTAAATGCAACGGCCTCCTTTGGGGTGGTCGCTGCCATGATCGCACAGCCTCTTGCGGCTGAAATGGTGACCGACCTTGGTGCGGGTGAAGGTCAGCTGAATATCGTCGCCTGGCCCGGTTACATCGAGCGTGGTGAGACGGTTGAGGCTTTCGACTGGGTGACCAGCTTCGAAGAGGCGACCGGATGCATGGTCAATGTGAAAACGGCCAATACCTCGGACGAGATGGTCGCCCTAATGAACGAAGGCGGCTTTGATCTGGTAACCGCTTCGGGTGATGCGAGCCTGCGCATGGTTGCGGGCAAGCGGGTTCAACCGATCAACACCAGCCTAATCCCAAGCTGGGACACGATCGATGATCGGCTCAAGCAGGCGCCCTGGCACTATGTCGACGGGAAGAACTATGGCACGCCCTACATGTGGGGCCCGAACGTCCTGATGTATTCGACGGACGTGTTTGGGGACAGCCCGCCGACATCGTGGTCGGTCGTATTTGAAGAGCAAACCTTGCCCGACGGTCAGACCAATGTGGGCAGGGTGCAGGCCTATGACGGCCCGATCCACATCGCGGATGCGGCGATGTACCTGATGACCCACAAGCCGGAGCTTGGCATCGTCTCGCCTTACGAGCTGAACCCCGATCAATACGCCGCCGCGCTCGATCTTCTGCGCGAGCAGCGCAAGCTGGTCAGCCGCTACTGGCATGATGCCTTTATTCAAATCGACGACTTTAAGAACGAAGGTATGGCGGCCTCCGGATCGTGGCCTTTCCAGGTGAACCTGTTGCAGGGGGACGAGGCTCCGATCGCCAGCGTCATTCCGGAAGAAGGCGTGACGGGATGGGCCGATACCACGATGATGCATGTCGACAGCGAAAACCCCAACTGCGCCTACATGTGGATGGAGCACACCCTGTCATCGAACCTGATGTCCGATCTGTCGGTCTGGTTCGGCGCGAACCCTGCAGTCCCCGCGGCCTGTACCGATGGACGCGGCATGCAGACGGCGGAGGGTTGCACCAAGAACGGCTTTGACGACTTCGATAAGGTCCGCTTCTGGACGACGCCTGTCACCAGCTGCGAAAGCCAGAACGAATGCGTGCCGTATTACCGCTGGGTCTCTGACTATATTGGCGTCATTGGTGGACGGTGATCCAATGACCGGATTGCGTGGCGCCCAAGGCGTCGCGCAAGACGGCAAGCCCGGCATGGCCGCTGCAATCAGGTTCGACGGCGTGTCGCGTCATTTCGGGTCGGTGCGCGCGGTGGATGCCGTGGATTTGACCATCGGAGCAGGGGAGTTTTTCGCGCTTTTGGGGCCGTCGGGCTCGGGCAAGACAACCTGTCTGCGCCTGATCGCCGGCTTCGAGCAGCCGACGGCTGGCAGGATCACGATATTTGACGAGGATGCGACCGCAACGCCGCCTTATCGGCGTCCGGTGAATACGGTGTTTCAGGACTATGCCCTGTTTCCCCACCTAAACGTCCGGGACAACGTGGCCTATGGGCTGATGGTCCGTGGCGATACCAAGGCGGCGCGCCGGGCCGCCGCAGAAGAAGCCTTGTCTCTTGTGGCTCTGGCCGGGTTCGGTGATCGCAAACCTTCCGAGCTCTCTGGTGGTCAGCGCCAGCGCGTTGCCTTGGCCCGCGCTCTGGTCATGCAACCCAAGGTGCTGCTGCTTGATGAACCTCTGGGCGCGCTGGATCTCAAGCTGCGCGAGCAGATGCAGGGTGAACTCAAAACCCTGCAACGCCGCCTTGGCATCGCGTTTGTCTTTGTAACGCATGATCAGGGCGAGGCGCTGTCGATGGCCGATCGCGTCGCTGTTTTCAACAACGGGCGGATCCAGCAGGTTGGACGCCCGGAAGATGTCTATGACAGGCCCGAAACGCCCTTTGTCGCGGATTTTGTCGGGTCCTCCAACGTGCTGCCTGCAGATCTCGTGGAACGTCTGACCGGTCAAAACGCTCCGGCCTGCCTGCGCCCGGAGGCGATCCGCATCGGCGATGGCCCACTCTCAGGCGTTGTGGCAGGGCAGGCGTTTCTTGGCTCCGCAACGCGGGTCGAGGTGATCTGTGAGAATCTGACAATAAAGGTCCTGATCCCAAAGGGCGTACCGGTACCCGAAACCGGTGCGACGGTCTCACTCACTTGGGCGCCCGATGCGTTGCATATCATGAAGCGTGACAATGGCTGACGTCGCGCGCGCCCCCATTTCGGATGCGCTCTGGCGGCGTCCAAACCTTCTTTTGCTGCTGTTGGTCGCGCCGCCCCTGCTTTGGCTGGGGATCGTTTACCTCGGGTCGCTCTTCGCGCTTCTGGCGCAGAGCTTCTTTTCAATCGACGAGTTTTCGGGGCTCATCAATTACGAGTTCACGCTCAAAACCTATGGCGAACTGCTGCGCGCGTCGAATTTCGACATCCTTTTGCGGACCATTGCGATGGCATCCGCCGTCACCATCGGTGCTGCTATTGTCGCCTTTCCAATAGCTTACTACGCCGCCCGCTACGCGACGGGGCGCTGGAAGGCGGTGTTCTATCTTGGTGTGATGCTGCCGCTGTGGTCGAGCTATCTGGTCAAGGTGTATTCTTGGAAGCTGATCCTTGCCAAGGAGGGCATCCTCAACTGGCTGTTTGAAACGCTGCATCTCGCCTGGGTGCTCGAGGCCTATCTTGCCATCCCCGTGATTGGGGGCAATTCGCTGTCAGTGAGTTGGACAGGCACCTTCCTTGTTTTCCTGTACGTCTGGCTGCCCTTCATGATCCTGCCCATTCAGGCCTCGCTCGAGCGGGTTCCCCCCTCGATGCTTGAGGCCAGCGGCGATCTTGGTGCCCGGCCCGGCCAGACATTCCGGCATGTGATCCTGCCCCTGGCGCTGCCTGGGATCATAGCTGGCAGCATCTTTACCTTTTCGCTGACCATGGGTGACTACATCATCCCCCAGATCGTGGGCACATCGGCCCGTATGATCGGTCAGGCGGTCTATCAGTTCCAGGGCACGGCGGGCAACATCCCCCTGGCGGCGGCCTTTGCGGTCGTGCCGATCGTGGTCATGGGGATCTATCTTACATTGGCCAAGAGAGCAGGGGCGTTCGATGCACTCTAAGGCGTCTCTCGGTCTCAGAATGGCGGCAGTCGGGGGGCTCCTGTTCCTTCACCTGCCGATCCTGCTGATCTTTATCTATGCCTTCACGACCGAGGACAAAAGCTATCAATGGCCGCCTCCCGGTCTCACGCTCAAATGGTTCGAGGTCACGTGGAATCGGCCGGATGTATGGGCGGCGCTGAGCCTGTCTCTGCAGGTCGCTCTGGTCTCAACGGCCATCGCTATCGTGCTTGGTACGCTCTGCGCTGCCGCTGTGGCGCGGTCGCAGTTCTTTGGACGAGAGACGATCTCGCTTCTCGTAATTCTGCCAATTGCGTTGCCGGGGATCATAACCGGCATCTCGCTACGCTCGGCCTTCAACATCGCCGACATACCCTTCAGCACATGGACGATCGTCCTGGGCCATGCGACGTTCTGCATTGTCGTCGTTTACAACAACGCCGTTGCCCGTTTCCGCCGCACATCCGCGAGCCTCATCGAGGCATCGATGGATCTGGGCGCCACCTACTGGCAAACCCTGCGCTTTGTGATCATGCCCAACATGGCAACCGCCTTGCTTGCCGGTGGCATGCTGGCCTTTGCGCTCAGCTTTGACGAGGTGATCGTCACGACTTTCACGGCTGGTCAACAGCAGACCTTGCCGATCTGGATGCTCGAAGAACTCGTGCGGCCGCGCCAGCGCCCCGTGACCAACGTGGTGGCCCTCGTCGTGGTGCTGGTCACGTTCCTGCCGATCCTCGGCGCTTATTACCTCACCCGCGGAACCGAAACGGTTGCCGGACAGGGCAAATGAACCACTGACACTAAGGGAGAGACCTCATGGAAACCAACATGCTCATCGGCAAGGATTTCGAGGCCGGAACCGAGGCGGAAGAGATCGTGCTGAACCCCCGCACAAGCGAGGAAATCGTCAGGATGCCAGAGGCCAATGCCGACCAGATTGATCGGGCCGTCGCCGCAGCCCGGGCGGCGTTTCCCGGTTGGGCAAAGACGACGCCGAGCGAACGCTCTGGCCTATTGCTCCAGATCGCCGATGCCGTTGAGGCAGACCTTGAGAACCTCGCCAAGCTCGAAGCGTTGAATTGCGGCAAACCCATAAACGAGGTGCGCAACGAGGAAATCCCGGCGGTGGCTGACTGTTTCCGCTACTTTGCGGGTGCCGTACGCAACATGCATGGACCGGTCGCGGGCAGCTACATGGAGGGTCATACCTCAATGATCCGGCGCGACCCGATTGGCGTCGTCGCTTCCATTGCGCCATGGAACTATCCGATCATGATGATGGCGTGGAAGCTGGCACCGGCGCTTGCTGGCGGCAACACGCTTGTCATGAAACCGTCTGAACAAACGCCACTGACCGCCTTGGCCTTTGCCAGGATCCTGGCGGACATCCTGCCCGAAGGTGTTGTGAACGTGATCACCGGTCAGGGCAGTTCGGTCGGCAACACTCTGGTCAATCACCCGGATGTCGACATGATTTCGATCACCGGCGATGTGGCCACGGGCAAGAAGGTTCTGATGGCCGCCTCCAAGGGGGTCAAGCGAACCCATCTTGAATTGGGTGGCAAGGCGCCCGTCATCGTCTTTGGCGATGCGGATGTGGCGCGCACGGTCGAGGGGCTGAAAGCGTTCGGTTACTACAACGCGGGACAGGATTGCACCGCGGCTTGCCGTGTCTACGCGCATGCCTCGATCTACGACAATTTCGTTTCGGACCTGACCGCTGCCGCCGCCAGCATCGTCTACAACAATGCCGACGATACGGTGAACGAGATCCCTCCGCTGATTTCGCCGCGCCAGCGGGACCGGGTGGCGAGTTTCGTAGAGCGTGCCTCGGATCAATCGCATATCGAGATTACGACCGGAGGCAGTCCGGTCGGCGGCGCGGGTTATTACTATCACCCAACGGTCATCGCAGGCGCGTTGCAGCAGGACGAGATCGTGCAGCGCGAAGTGTTCGGCCCCGTTGTTTCGGTTACGCGCTTTACCGATGACGACCCGGTCATCGACTGGGCCAATGACAGCCCCTACGGTCTGGCGTCTTCCGTCTGGACCGGGGATATCGGCAAGGCCATGGAGGCGTCGGCAGCGCTTCAATACGGCTGCACGTGGGTGAATACGCATTTCATGCTGGTCAACGAGATGCCCCATGGCGGACTGAAGCAGTCGGGATATGGCAAGGATATGTCGATGTATGCGCTCGAGGACTACACCGCTGTTCGGCACGTCATGATCGCGCACTGATCACTGCGTCCCGGAGCTACGTGGCGGAATTCAGAGACAAGTAGAATACGAAACGCTCAGGTTTGGTGGCACATGAGGTCGCTCAGCTGGCTTCGTGATGAGCCAGCTCAGCCAGACGCGCCGCGATTTCGTCTGCGATCGCCTTTGCGTCAACGCCGACCCTCTCCGCCGACACGCGCAGCCCGAGCAGGTCTGACTGGTACCGTCGCGCCAGCGCATCGGCATCGTATCTGTCCGAAACCTCGCCCGCCGCCTGTGCCTCGCGAAACAGGTCGGCAAAGAGGTTTTCCATGTTGCTGAGATGGGCATTGGCCCGGGCGGCCAGCTGATCGTTCTGGTTCTTCAGTTCGAGGACGGTTTTTGCAAGCATACAGGCCTTGGCGGGCGTGCTGGACCCATCGATTACCAGGCCAGGGTAACGTTGCAAGGCGCCGAGGGCACCATGCTCTGCCGCAAGATCCCTTAGCCGCTTCGTTCCGCCTTGAGCATATCTGTCGAGCGCCAGTTCAAACAGCTTATCTTTTGAGCCGAAGGCCGCATAAAAGCTGCCCGGGTTCAAACCCAGCGTCCGCTCAAGATCCTTGAGCGATGTACCGGCCCAACCCTGTTTCCAGAACAAGTCGCGGGCGCGGTCGATCAACGTGTTTTTGTCGTATGCCGGTTTGCGGGGCAAGCGATCACCTTTTCTTGAACGATCACTCAAATATATATACTTGAGCGATCGTTCAAGAAAGTACAATTAAGGGGCACCACCTCAGAAAACAGGACCTCCCATGACCGATTTTCCCTCCCACGACCTTGAAACTGCCCCGGAAGCCTCGAAACCACTGCTTGAGAACAGCCAAAAGGCCTTTGGTCGCTTGCCCGGCCTGCATAAGGTGATGGCCGAAAGTCCTCAGGCGCTGGAAGGTTACCAGTTGCTGCACAAGCTCTTTGTCGAAACCGACTTTGACGCGGACGAACTGACCGTGGTTTGGCAGACCATCAATGTCGAGCACGAGTGCCACTACTGTGTTCCGGCCCATACGGGCATTGCGAAACGCATGAAGGTCTCTGACGAGATCATCGACGCGCTGCGAAACGAAACACCGCTGCCCAGCGAAAAGCTCGAAGCGCTGCGTCGATTTACCCTTCAGATGTTGCGCGAACGCGGGAACGTAACCGACGCACAGATACAGGCGTTCTTTGATGCCGGGTACGGGCACCGCGCTGTCCTCGATATCATCCTCGGTCTGGCGCAGAAGGTCATGTCGAACTACACCAACCACGTCGCCGAAACACCGCTCGACGAACCGGTGAAACCATTTGCGTGGAAGCGGAGCGGAACGCCTTTGGCTGCCTGACTTAATACACCCCATATGTGGCGGCCCCAATGTTAGGGCCGCCTGTTTCTTAATGGGAAACGTTACACCGGAAACTGCATGATCGGTGCCTTGGGGTTCAGCGATCAAGCGTAAGGCGTCGCGCGACCAAGAGCGACAGCGCGAGCGCAAGCGCCAGTCCGATCACAACGCCTGTCCAACCAGCGACCGCCTGCACTTGCCCCAGAACAAAGGCCCCAACGAGCCCACCCGCATAGTAGCTGGTCAGGTAGAGGCCGTTCGCGGCCGCCTGATCATGGGTGACGCGCTGGCTGACGAAGCCCGTCGCGGCGGCTTGCGCAAAGAACATAGCGGCCCCGATGACAGCAAGGGCGCCAAGGACAACGGGCAGGGACGGGAAGAGCGTCAGCAAAGTACTGGCCAGGCCAATTGCCAGTGCCATCATGAGGGTCCGCCGCGGACCCAAACGCTTGGCCACCCCGCCGGCCGATGGCGTCGTGAACAGGGCAGGGATGAAGACGAGGTAGACCAGACCCAAATAGCTTGCCGGCACCCCAAGCGCATCCACGAGATGCAGGTTCACGTAAGTGAAGACACCGACAAAGACAAAGAGGATCAGGAAGCCGATCGCAAAGGCAGCGCGGAGCGCAGGATCGGCCCAATGGGTTCGCCATGCCTTGAGCGGGGAGCCCGTTCGCATGGGTGGTTCCATGTCGCGCGGCCCGATCAAGGCGAAGGCCAAGGCGGCCCCGATCAGGTTCAACCCCGCGAAGACGAGAAAAGACCCCGACAGGCCGAAAAGATCGCTTGCAGAGACTGCCAGCAGGCGCCCGAAAAGGTTCGATGCCACGTTGCCGGTGATGTAGGCCGCCATAGCGCCGCCCACGGCCATGACATCGCATTGCTCACTCAGATACGTCATCGTCAGGGTAAAGGCCGCCGCCATGAACATGCCCTGCAGAACCCGCAGGACAAGAAAGACCCAGATTGAATCCGTAAATGCCAAGAGTGTCGTCGGTATCGAAAGCAGCGCCAGACAAATCCAGATCCCCTGTTTCCGATCGATCCGGTCGGCAAACCAAGCCACCGTCAGGCCTGCGATGGCCATACCCAAGGTCGCGGCATTCACCGCGATACCGGCGAGGCCCGGCTCTGTCGCGTAGGCGTCTATGATCTGCGGCAGCAGCGCCTGGCTGCCAAAGAGGTCGACGAGGGTCAGAAAGCTGACCAAGGCCACGATGCCGAAACGCCGCGCCACGTCGCGCGATCGCTCACCGCGCAGCGCACCTTCGACAACATACCACACGGCTCAGTGGTTCTTTTGCATGGTATCGAGAACATCGAGCGGCAACTCGCAGGCATCACCGGCTGCATTGCGCGGCGCGGTGGTCGCCGGTTCACTCAATGCTGAAACCGCTGAAAGAAGGACGAAAACGAACGCGCGTATGTGCGACTTGATCATTCCGCAGCCTTTCGTGTTTGCGCCTCAGGTGTTTCGAACATCCAGCGCACATTCACGCTTGAGCGATTGCCAAGGTCATCGAAATGCGCGTCCAGCCATTTGGCCGCGGTATCCCGCCCGATCTCGAAGAGATGCTGCAAAAAGCTCCATTCGGCATTCAGTTTCGAGGTTGCATCGAGTTCCCGCATGCGTTTGCGCGACTGGATCACATGGATGTGCATCCGCTTGTAGTCCGCCTCATCAAGCTTGCCCTCGTCGAGAAGCCGGGTGACGAAGTCGATCGCGCGCAGTTCGTGCAGCAGTGAGGCGTTGAACGTGATTTCATTCAGCCGGTTTTGAATGTCGGGCGCGGTGCGCGGGACCCCGGCCCGGAAAACGGGGTTGATCTGCACGATGAGGATGTCGTTCGAAGGCGATCCTTCAAAGAACGGATAAAGCGGCGGGTTCCCCATGAAACCCCCGTCCCAATAGGGTTCTCCATCTATCATGACGGCCTGGAACATGGAGGGCAGGCAGGCGGAAGCCATCACCACATCGAGGTCTATGTCATCCGTCTGGAAAACCCGTGCGTGACCGGTCTCGACATTGGTGGCAGAGATGAAAACCTGCATATCCCCGCAGCCCTTGACCCTTTTGAAATCGACCATGCGCTCAACAAGGTTCCTGAGCGGATTGTAGTCAAAGGGGTTAAGCTGGTAGGGCGAAACCATGCGGCTCATCAGGTCGAGCCAGACAAAGGCGGGCGAGTGTTTGAGCGACCAGTCGCCCGTAACGCGGCCCACCACGCCGCGCCGATAGGGGCTTGCCGCGCCCGCTTCACTGACCGCCTTCCAGAAACGCTCGAGCGCGGCGCGCGCACCCACTGCACCGGCCTCGTGCATGCCATGCGCGGCCACGACTGCATTCATTGCACCCGCCGATGTGCCCGAAATCGCCTCGATCCAGATGCGGTCATCCTCGAACAGTTTGTCGAGCACGCCCCAGGTAAAGGCGCCATGCGCGCCCCCGCCTTGCAGCGCGATGTTTACACCTTTGTGGGCCTTGTTGCGGCGCCCCGGGCCGCGTAACACTTTGCCGCTCATGCCGGGGACCTTTCGCCGTTGATAAGTGACAAGACGCCGAAAGTGTCACCAGCAGCGTTGGAACGCGGGAAAATGGCGGCGTCCGCAAGCTGCCTAGCGACAACTGACTCGTTGATCAGCCGCGTCTTGCCATTGGTATTCATCGTCTTCTCCAAGTCGGTTCGGCTGGATGCGTATGGGTCATCTGCGTTATGGGCTGAAGGGCACGACGTCGGACGAGATCAAAACAACAGGCTCGGTACCCTCATTGCTCCACCAATGCCGCACATCCGGGCCGAATTCGCCGGTCGTTTCTCCGGCCTTGTGCAGGATCGGAACCGCACATAATGCGTTGTGCTCAAAGATCTCGCCGCTCACGAAGTAGATGATCGAAGGCCGGTCCGCGTGATTGTGATTGGCCACCGTTCCGCCCGGCGCAATCGTGAAATGGCGGGTGCGCAGTCGAAAATTTCCCATCTCGCGCCAGCCGTCCATGTCGAGCTGCTCGCGCACCTCGACCATGACGCCCTCACTTGAGACGCGCTCCAGTGTCCGCGGTTCTGTCAGACGATGCTCTTCGGGGCACTCACCCGCCCTTGCCAATGCAGCGACAGCGGACAACGCCGCGCCCAAGAGAAGTGTATTCGGAGAAATGGAGGTCATCTAAAACTCCTTTGATTGCTCGAAATGCAGCCGCGATAAACTCAATGCTGCACGTGCGAACCTCTCAACACATTCTCCGTTTAGCCCGCGGATCCGTCATCACGTCTTCGCGATAAGGACACCGCCGCGTTCTTGCTGAGCGATTTCTTGCCATCTGATGCTTTGACAGCCCAAATGTCCGACTGGGCCGCTGGTGTGCCCTTCAGCTGTGCAGATTGGTTTTGTCCAGTTTAGCGGCGCAATGGCGCTGGAGCAGATTATGCTATTTGGACAGCACGATCCGCGATGGCATGTGCACCGCCCGGCTATAGTAGAGGCCGAACAACGTGCCGTCCTTCGTGTCTCTCAGGGAAATCGATGCCATGTCGCCCGGCAGCAGCAGCACGTCGCCATGGATTGTCCCCCACACGTAGCGCATGCCGGGATCGGGCAGCAAAACGTTCGAGCCCCACGAGTGAAAAACCTTAACCCTGTTATCCTTGGCCTCGACTATGGCGAAGTAGGTGTCGAGGGTTCCCTCCCACTGGCCGCGCCAGATGCCGGTGAAGGGCGCAAGGGCGGGATCGTCGCTTTCCATGGGTGCGATCCAATCGGGCAGCGGCGCGGGCCCCAGTGTACTTTCGGGGTCGACATCGACAATGCGGATATCCTCCGCGCTCTGCGGCAGTGCCGTTTCATTGTCCGAGCTTGTTTCACTCTGAGCCTCCCCAGGGCCGAGGAAGACGACTGACAGGCAGAACAAAAGCAAAGCGAAACGTACCATGCGTGTGATCCTCCTTGACCTGCGGCAACGGCGGTTGGGTTCCTAAAGCGGTCGGACCTCCCCGACGATCGTGTTTTTTTGTTCGAGCAGGTTCATCACCGGGCAGGCCCTGCGGACGTTGTCGTTGAGTTCCTCTAGGTCTGCGTCGCCAGAGGCAACATGCGCGGTGTACCGGATGTTCGTGGGTGCTGCCGGGACATCCTGGTGATCCGGATGGCCTGCGCGCAGATCGATGTCAGCCGTCACCTCTACGATGACCCCGTCGAGCCCCATGTTCAGGGTTGCAGCCTGCATGATGTAGGTGTGAACGATGCAGCTTGCCAAAACGCCGAGCAGAAGTTCGGGCGATGTCGGGCCAAGGTCGTGACCCGCAAATTCCGGCGGGCTGTCGCTGCAGATCTGAAAATCCCTGATCCGTATTCTGCGCACGCCGCTGCGACCGGCCGCCTCGGCATGGGCGACGATCTGGACAGGCGTGTAGCTCTCGGCAGCGCTGATCGCCATGTGGCGCGCCCTGATCGCATGCTGTTTTGCAATCACGTAACTGTTCAGACCCGACATCTGGTCTCCTCCAAACTCAATGGACCGGCGGTCGTAAGCTCCAGATCAACGAGACGCCCCCGCGGCTCTCGACCCAGGATCCGTTTTGCCGATCGGCTGTTGCTACATCCTGCGTAGGGCAGGCGCGCAGGTGGAATTTGGACCCGTCCGGTTTGCCAAAGCTTTGCCATTCCTCGAATGCATCAAGGAATGCATCCCGGTAACCGGGATCGCCAAAATAAGTGAGCCGGCCTTTGTTCCATACCGCCCCAGAGGTCCAGTCGGCACTCAGAAGAGCGATGCCAAGTGCTGCTGGGTCACCAAAGGTCCCCGCGGCGAGGCTCGATCCGATGCTGGGCGGCCGTAGTCCAAGCAGAAAGAACGCAGGGCGGGTTTTTGACAGGAATGTACTGAATGAAAGCGTCCCCGGCGGACCATCGGGGATATCGAGAGGTTCCGAGTCACCGTTTTCGATCAGCCCGAGCAGGGGTTGGTCCGCCGGTACGATACCGTTAGCGGTCGACGTATTCCCGGTCATCTGAACGAATTTGCACAATCGCGACCCATCAGCGCGGAATTCCCGGCCCTCTTTGATCAGGAACTGCGCTTCTTCCGACAACCCCTTGTTTCGCAACGGGATAACCAGCCGCCCACCGTCCTTGCACACATCGAACAGGAACTCCGGAAACGAAAAGGTCGATGCGGTGAAGATGACGCGGTCAAAACATCCCAAGGATTGGGCCGCGCTGTTGGCATCCGCGTTCATCACGTCCACCGACTTTAGGCCAACCCGGTCGAGGTTCGCGCGGGCTTGCCGGGCCAGATCTGCAATGATCTCGATCCCGACCACGCGCGCGCGGCTCCCGGCCAGATGGGCCGCTATCGCGAGCAGCCAGCCTGTACCGCACCCGACCTCAAGAACAGAGTGGCCCGGCTGCACATCCAGCGCAGAGAGAAGATGCAGGATGAATGCGGGCTCCGAGCTTGAAGCGGGCAAATTGCTATTGTCCGCGCCGACATACATCAGGGGTTGATTTGAATACATCAGCGCCGTGGCATCCGCATCGGTCTTGGACCGGGGGGGCATAGCGGGATCGTCGTAGATCATGCGAAACTGATCGACGAATTCATGCCGGGGGTACTTAAGAAAAGCCTGCCTCATGCCCTCGGAAATCGGGATGGGCGGGCCGACGACCGGCCTGTAGTCGACGACCTGCTGCAACAGCGCGGCCATCGCTTCGCTCTCGTCCGTCGAACCAAGGTGCGTCACGTGCTGTGTCACAGACGAAGTCCTCCCAAGAGAATGGTGTTCAATGCCGTCGCCTCTGTTCCTCGGATCGAAAGCAGCCGGTCCAGCGCGTCGTCGTGATGGCCACCCCAGATGAGCGCGCCAAACCCGTTGGCATTGGAAAGCAGACAGACATTCTGAGCCGCGAGCCCGGCCTCCAGAAGCGCAAAACGATATCCCCGTTCCTGATACTTTCGGGTGGCACGATCGAGATTTGCCGTTTGAACGACGGCAAAGGCGGGGTCGAGCGTGTCGTCAGCGGCGGTGCCGAGAGCTTCCTTGCAAAGGGCGGGATCAAGCCCGCTTCGTACCGGCAGTAGGGCGCGCCGCATCGGGCAGCAATAGGCGACAAAGGCGTCTGGTATGGGGCCGTCAACGCGCAAGCCGATGACATAATGATCAACGCTGTAGATACCGCCGGCCGACGCATAGGGGCGGTGTGTCGTATCGTTGGCAGGGCCGTCCAAAGGCGGGCAGGTGGCCGCGAGAATGACATCCTTGACCGTCTCGAACTGGACCGGTTCGTGCGAAAACATCCTCTCGCTCTTGCGGATGCGAAGCAGCTCCAGCATATCGGCGGAGCGTGCCGCGTCACCGGCAGGCCATCCATGGCCAAAACGGTGCTCGGGCCGCAGCAACCGGGCGCGCGCCTTTTCGTTCGTGTTGAAATACGCCACCCGGCGCCCCCAGGCCGTGCGTGTGGTGGGATAAAGCCTCGTGGCTTCGTGGAAATCCTCTACCACCGTCAGGGCGCGGTCGCGCGTGTTTATGTCAGAGCCTTGCATCATGCGAAGGGCTGCAATTGATAGTTCACTGGCGTGTCACGGGGCAGGCCGAGGTTTTCGGCAACCTGTTCAATGCGTCTTCTGTCATCTGCTGTGACGTCCGCACCGCAGGTCAGGGGTTGTGCCATCGGAACAAGCGACCTCACCACATAAAAGCCCAGAGATTTCATGTCCGCAGGTGTAATATCGACGAAGTATGCAGGGCGGTTCTGGCTCGCCAGCCCGGACACTAGGCGCGCAACATCGCGTTCGTAATCCTCGGTTTCCGTGCGTTCGTTGGCAGTGTCCAAACGCCCGACCGGGGATCGATCAGCAAAGAACCATGCGACTTCGGATGCCGGTTCGGGCTGGCTGTAGTAATGACCGTGATCCAGGAAATCCGAAATCTCGTCCAGCGTGACGGCAGCATTACCCTGTCCGCGCCAATACAGCATGCCCTGCAGAATGTGATACGCCTCTTCCAGCGCTTTTCTGGCTGCCTTGGCCCGGTTCGTGTCGGCGCTCGCGCCCAATGCGAGGCCAAAATCGCCACCAGCAAAACTCGCACCCTCGACCTGCAGCCGCGCCAGAACCACATGCGCCAGATCGTCGACGGCGATGTCAAAGAGATCGGCCAGAATGCCGCTTTTGGCGGACACATCCCCGTAGAAATCATTGATGTCCGCTTGCGCGGCGATCCGTTTTGGAGCGGCCCCCAACAACCAGCGGCTGCTGAACGCGTCCCGCTCGATGATTTCGAGCAGACCAGAACGCTGAGCTTGGGCAATCGAGGTGCCGGCGCCCAACCCGGTCGAGGCGCGCTGGATGAATTCCTCCGACCGCTCTGTGCCGCCAAGTCGGAGCCAGACAAGCACTGCTGCTGCCAGTTTCGGAGAGCCGCCGTCATAGGGCTGCACCTCGGTCCAGCGGATCGCGGCGTCAGGATCGAACTTAGCGAACTGTTCGGGCTTGCCATAAGGCACATCGGCGAAACTGATCCAGTCCCGCGGATCGAGCGCCCGGTTTCCCAGCTCATTGAAAGACGCGCGGATCGATCGGTCGGCTGGAAAGCGGTAGGCCGCGTAGCGCTCGATACCCTCGCCGATAAGCGCCCATTGCGCCGCATCGTCATCGGCGCTGCATCCCGAAATGATGACCTTGTCCATCCTTTCGCGGACCAGCCCGTCGGCCGACTGCGCGTATGGCGCCGCAAGGGCACCCCGGTAGGTCTGGATCGCCGGGCCGCCGGTGAGGGGCGGCACATGATCCACGGAGGTGAAGATACCGCACCGCTCATCGATAGTCGCCGCACGGATCTCTTGACGCGACAGGTGGATCATATCCGGGCACCGTCTGCTTTTCGGCCGCAGGCCGGGCATCCCGGCACCTTGAGAACGGGGTGTTTGGTGAAGGACGCGGTTCGGGGATGGTAGATTGTCTGACCGTTGATCAGATGTGTCTCGCCAGCAGAACCTGACAGCGTAACCAGCATCGATATGCTCAACTCGCGAAGCACGGCTTCCAGATTTGCGGTCCGTTTCGATGACCGGACCTCGGTCCATTTCGCCCGGTCGAAGTCGGTGTTTTCCTGAGCGGCTTCCAACCGATGCTCAACGCATTCGAAACATGCGCTCTGCCACGGGATCACGTAGGGGCCGAATTCGACCACACCGCGTGTGATCGATGCATAGAAGGTCGGCGTGGCGGACTTCATGGATGCGCGGTTCTCGGCCCGGATGAAATCACGGTCATAGGGTAGTGAGACGACCAGCTTGATGTCCTCATTGCCGGGTTTCACGCACCGAAAGCCGTTCAAAGCCAAGCCGTCTGACAATCCTGAAACGGTCGTGTTTGTCCGCAGGTTGATTGCTGTTGCCTCGCTGGCTTCCGGTTCCTTGGCGCTTGGTCTCTCTGTCTCGGATGCGGTGGCGACCAACCCTTCGGACATCAGGCGTTCCAACACGTCGGTGGCCGCGGGATCGAGGGGCATTTCTTGAGCGCTGGTGGTCACCGGTTGACCGCTCACCAGTTGTTCAACAAGCGACAAGACCTCCGCATCGCAATGATCAAGATGGATCGCCTTCGGTCCGCGGCGAAACAGAAAACCTCGACCGGTCTCCGATCTCTGCACTTCGACCTGATCGTCGAGCATCACGTAGGACATTGTTGCCTCGTAAAGACGGCATTAACGGCCCGGCCCTCACAACGGAGGGGCCGGGCCTGGGGAGGACCAAAGGGGGGAGGTCAGCAGCTACAGGAACCGCTGTCGCAGTTTCCGCAGCCGCAACTGCTGGAAGAACCGGTATCGCAGTTCGTACTTGCACCAATGGAATTGGCGTCTTCGCCGGCATTCAGCCGCGCGCTGACATCGCTCATCACATTGGCCCGGTAGCTCCCGATCACCGACTTGCTTTTGACCCTCTCTGCGGGGAAGTTGTGTGTCTGTAGCGTCATCACGTCTCTCCTTGTTCAGTGTTAGGCAAAAGTTGTCGACAGCTGCGTGGTTGTGGGGCGAAAGCAGCTGCTAAGGTTGACATTGTCAAACAAAGCTACGGATTTCAATCGGGGGTAGAATTTTCCACAGGTTTGGGCGAAACCTTGCGACCAGCCGATCTGAACAGGCTTCCAAAACAGCCGGAATAAAGCCGTGAGAGTTGCGACAGCGTTCGCGGAAGGCCCTTTTTCATTGGGTCATGGTGGACCTGCTATTGCCAGTCGGCACTTTGAATACCGACATGCAGACACCACCATTGCCCGCCAAGCGTTACGTGCTCACTCCGCGTTGCTTGCCCTCACGAACTGATCCGGCAGTCCCGTGACTTCGCCCTCGCGCAGAACCTCTGGCGCATAGGCTTTGCGGGCAAAGACTTCCGCGACCATCGGTTCGAACACCTCGATCTGCTCCATTGGATAGTCGGGGTCAAAGCTCGATTGATCCCAGTGCTCGCAGAACGCCGCACAAGTGTCGAAAAGAGGGTGGTCGCGGAAACGGTCCCGGGCGTTGCGATCCCAGCCATAGTGATGGCCATAGTACAGCGTCTGGAAGATGCCGTGATGTTCGACGGTCCACGATACCTCCCAGCGGACGAACGGGCGGATGATTTCGGCAGACATGCGATCGTGGTTCTGCGGGGCAAGCCCGTCGCCCACATCGTGCAACAAGGCGCCAACGACCCAATCCAGATCCGCGCCAACGCGCAGGGCCCGTGTTGCCGATTGAAGACCATGCTCCAGCCGCGTGATCTTGTAGCCTTCGAGCGTTGCGTCGCCCGCACGGCGCAGTTCGTCCAAGACACGATCGGCAGTCATCGCAAGAAACGGCTTCTCGAGCTCTTCAAGCAGCTCATAGTCCTCTTTCGTGCCATCCTTCATGGCCGTGAAGCTGACGGTTTCACTCATGTCTCCGCTCCTTTCCCGTAAAGCGCGACGTCTTGCTGTGCCCCGGCCGCTAGGGTTGCTGCCTGACCCTCGAGAATTTGATCGTAAAGCTCAAGATCAGCAGGGTGAAACAGGGCCCGGGCGCCCGCGATGCAGTCCCAACCTCCGGCAGGGGTCACACCCCGGACGGGCATGGCCCAGTCGCGACCGGGCGCATCATCGCGCACCTCTGGTGTGACATAGCGGATCGCGAGGCCGATGCGGCGATCATCGCTTTGATTTGGTCCCGAGGCGTGGAAGCATCGGCCATGATGCAGTGACATCTCGCCCGGTTTGAGGGGGCCGTGTCTTGCATCCGCTTCGCTGATGCCCGGAATGGATTGGCCGCGGGACAAAAGATTGTTGGGATCAAACGTGTCGTTATGCGCGACAACCCCGCCTTTGTGGCTGCCGGGAATGAAGCGCATGCAACCGGCCTCGATGCTCACGTCCGACAGAGCGACCCAAGCCGTCACCTCGTGATCAGTTTCGCCCATGCCCCAATAGGTGATGTCCTGATGCCAGGAAACGGTCTGCATGCTCATTGGCTCCTTGATGAAAAGCTCGACGGACCAAGCGAGAATGTTGGGCCCGAGAAGCACCTCGACATGGTCGAGTATCGCGGGCGTCCGCGCGAGATCAGCAAGCAGGGGAAGCACAACATGGCCGTTCACCCGAAAGAACTGGTCCAGACTATGTCCTCCTGCACCCGCGCCATGATCAGCCTCCAAGGCTTCGATTTCGGCGCGCAGACGCTCGACAGTCTCAGGCGCGAAAGCGCGAAGGCCGGAAACATAACCGTCCTTGCGATACTGATCGGCGAATTCGTGAGAGGCATCAAGCATGGGGTGCTCCTTTGGTTTCTCTCCACGCTACAGACTTATCGATCCCGGAGAAGACGGCGTTGTTGCTTGCCAGAATAAGCTGAGCTTATTCTCGGAAAATGGCGAAACGTATCCCATCCCTTAACTGGCTGCGCGTTTTCGAGGCCGCTGCGCGCACCGGCAGCTTCGCGCGGGCGGCCGAGCGCCTAGCCATGTCGGCACCGGCAGTCAGCCAGCAGGTGCGGGCGCTCGAAGATCATTTGGGACGCCCTCTTTTTCAGCGCGCGGCAGCGGGTGTCACCCTGACCGAGGCGGGGCGGAGCCTGCTGGTAATCGTCAGCGACGCGCTCGGTCGGATGGAGACGGCTGTTGACGCGCTTTCTGCTCCCAAAGGTCCGCCTCTGGTGATCGGTGTGTCAATGACGCTCTATCTGGGATGGCTCGGGCCCCGGCTTCCGGCTTTCATTGCGGCGAACCCGGATATTGCGTTGCAGTTTCATGGGCTGATCGGACGACCAGAGACGCCGCCCCGGGACGCAGCACTTTGGATCGCGTTTGGCCAGCCTCCGCCCGGAACCGAAAGTGTGCCGCTCTTTGGTGAGCGTTTGGTTCCCGTCGCACATCCCTCATTGGCCAAAGAAATCGGGTGCCTCGAAGACATGCATGAGCATACGCTCATCGAGGTTCTGGATCACCGCAAGAACTGGGCGCAAGTCTTTGGGCTGGACGTGCTGCCGCGGACCGCGCGTGTCGTCAGTGTCGACACCACGCTCGCCGCACTAAGCCTCGCCGGAGCAGGCTGCGGTTTGGCCCTGGCGCGCCCACCGGCGAGCGACGATCTGGTGATACGAAACGGACTTGTTCCTTGCCTGGATGACTTCGCGGTGGAGGGGGTCGAGAGCTATTCTCTCCTTTGGCCAAAGGGGACAAGGTTGAATGCCGATGCGGACGCCTTTCGAAATTGGCTCGTTGCGCAATCGACCTAGGACTAGGGGACCGAGCGGGTGCTAAGGAATTTGGTCCATCGGCACGCACAAGGGTCGTTTTGGGCCAAGCCGCCGGCCACATCGTGCAGAACGGGTTTTCGTCGTCTGCTCTGCTGGCGCTTCCCGTCCGGGCGGAATTGCGCGATGCTTTGACCCGGATCCCGAATTTGGCGAAGGGAAGGCTCATGCAGGACGGATTGGTGCGACGCGGACCGGTCTTGTTGCGTGCCTTCGGTCACGTAAGGCGGTTGATGGCCAACAAGGATTTGGGCCTGATCGCCGCCGGCGTCGCCTTTTACTCCATCTTGTCGATCTTTCCCGGCATCGCTGCGATCATCGGACTTTGGGGTTTGATCGGCGATCCCGCGCGGGCCTTGGAAGAGGTGGCGCGCTACAAGGCGCTTTTGCCGGCGGATGTCTACGCTCTGATCGAGGCGCAGCTGATCCAGTTGGTCGGCGCGGATGGGCTGACGCTGGGCTGGGCGTCGATCCTGTCCTTCGGCCTTGCAATCTGGACCGCACGGGCGGGGGTGGCGGCGCTGATCCGCGGTCTCAACGCGATTTACGACGTACCGAGCCGGGGTGGTTTCTGGCATGTCATACAGGCGCTCTTTCTGACGCTCTGCCTTATAGTCGTGGGTGTGATTGCGCTTGGCAGCGTAGTCATCGCGCCCGTCGTTCTCAGCTTTGTTGACCTCGGACCATGGACAGCCCTTGGCCTGGCTCTGCTGCGTTGGACCATTGCTTTGGTCGTGCTGCTGGCGGCCTTTGCACTGGTCTATCGTATTGGCCCGAACGTTGCTGCGCGCGAGCATGGGTTTCTGACGGTGGGTGGCGTGGTTGCGGCGATCGGCTGGGCAATCGCCTCGGCTGGCTTCTCCGTCTATCTGGCGAATTTCGGTAACTACAACGAGGTCTATGGCTCGATCGGCGCGGTCATCGCGATGCTGATGTGGCTTTATATCAGCGCGTGGCTGGTTCTGTTGGGCGGGGCGCTCAATGCAGCCCTGAGCGCTAGCCGAGAACGCTGAGCCAAAGCCAGACTGTCAGGATCGAGGCGGCGGTCGCGAGCAAGACCGAAGAGGCCGCGACGCGCTTCGCCCGTCCATACATGTTGGCAAAGATATAGGCGTTGAACCCCGGCGCCATGGACGCGGTCAGCACGGCAGAGCGGAAGAAATCCTGCGGCAGGTCCAGCGCAGTACCCATACCCCACGTGATGGCCGGGTGTACCAGCAACGCGATGGCGCACACCATTGCGATGGTGGGCAGGCTGCCTTCGGGTCTGTACTGGAAAAGAACTCCGCCAAGCGCAAAGAGGGCGGCAGGCAACGCGGCGCGGATCAAAAGGTCAAGCGCGTCAGAAACGACGCCGGGTATCGGGATATTCCCGATGTTGAACACAAAGCCCAGGCCGATCGCGATTACGAGCGCGTTTTGAAACATGGCCTTGAGCACGCTGGCGGCCATATTGCGGGCAGGCTGTCCCCGGCTTTTGACGATCTCCATGACCGTGATGCCAAGGCCGTAGCAGAACGGCGAATGGATCGCGACGATCGCGTAGTTTGCGACCAGCGCGTCGGATCCGTAGGCGCGCTCGGTGATGGGCAGGCCCAGCAGGACCGAGTTGGAGAAGAGGCAACAGAACCCGATGGCAACGCAGTCTTCCCAGTCCCGGTCAAAGATGTATCGCGCACCGATAATCCCCAGAACGAAGCAGCTTGCAGCGCCTGCGTAGAAGGAAAAAAGGAGCGCGGGATCGAACCCGGTTGTCAGATCAAGACGCGCGATAGCGGCAAAGAGCAGGCAGGGAATGGCGAAGTTCTGGGTAAACTTCATCACGCCGTCGATGCCCTCGACCGGGAAAAGGCCCCGCCAGACCGCGACGTAGCCGAAGCCGATCACGAGGAAGACGGGCAGGATGACGTCGAGAAGGGTTTGCATGGGCTTTCGTCAGGCGCAGTCGGAGGATGAGGGTGCCTCCGGCGGGCGTATTTCGGGAACAATGAAGACGCGCGTCAGGGCGCGGGCAAAGTGATTTTCATACCGTCAAAGGCGGGTTCGATATTGGCGGGCGTTTCGGCCAGAAGGGTTTCATAATCGAGATCGATATGCATGTTCGTCAGGACGCCGCGCTTTGGTTGCGCCCTTTCGAGCCATTCGAGCGATTGGGCCAGATGCGCGTGGGTCGGGTGGGGGTCGCGGCGCAGGGCGTCAAGGATCCACACGTCGAGATCTTCAAGCTGACTCCATACCGGATCGGGTATCTGCGCGACGTCAGGCAGATAGGCAAGCCCTGCTATGCGAAACCCGAGCGCATCGATGCTGCCGTGATTGACCTCGAACGGCGTGAACGTGATTGGCCCGCCCGCGCCGTCGATGGTCACATCTCCTTCGATCCCGTTGATGTCGAGGATCGGCGGATAGGGTGAGCTGGGCGGCTGGGTGAAGGCGTATCCAAAGCGGTTCAAAAGGGCGTTTGTCGTGTCGCCATCCGCGTAAACCGGCAGCCGGGCCCGCATGTTGAAGACGATCATGCGCAAATCGTCGATGCCATGCACGTGATCGGCATGGGCGTGCGTGTAGAGCACGGCATCAAGCCGTCCGACCCCTGCATCCAGAAGCTGGCTGCGCAGATCGGGGGAGGTATCGATGAGGACGGTTGTCGCGCCATCCGCGCCGCTACGCTCGACCAGCAGGGAACACCGCCGCCTGTGGTTCTTGGGGTTCTTCGGATCGCATGCACCCCAATTGCCACCCAGCCGCGGCACGCCGCCGGAGGACCCGCAGCCGAGGATCGTGAAGGTCAGGGTGTCGGTCATGCGGCCTCGGACCACGCGGCTGCCTTGGAAAAGAGCCGGTCGAAATTCGCCTGGGTAGCAGCGGCGAATTCGGCATAATCCACGCCGAAAATCTCGGCCCCCTTGCGCGCCGTATGCGCGGTATAGGCCGGTTCGTTTCGCTTGCCGCGATGCGGTGGCGGCGCGAGGTAGGGGGCATCGGTTTCGACGAGGATCCGGTCAAGCGGTGCGGCGGCGAAGATATCCCGCAACGCCTGGCTTTTTGGAAACGCGGCAATGCCCGACATCGACAGGTAAAACCCCAGATCAAGTGCCGTCCGAGCGAGTGCATCACCCGAGGAAAAGCAATGCATGACGCATGTATAGGCGCCGTTCTTCATCTCATTGCCAAGGATGCGCGCCATGTCTTCGTCGGCATCCCGGGCATGGATGATAAGTGGCAGGCCCGTCGCACGGGCCGCCGCGATGTGAACCCTCAGCGATTGCTGCTGCTGTTCGGCGCTTTCGGCGGTGTAGTGATAGTCGAGCCCCGTTTCCCCGATGCCAACGAACTTCGGGTGTCTCGCCAGTGCGATCAGGTCATCGACGGTGGCCATTGGTTCTGCCGCAGCGCTCATCGGATGGGTGCCGGCGGCGTAGAAAATCGGGTCATGCGCCTCTGCGATGGCGCGCACCTTGGGTTCTTCGCGCAGCTTGGTGCAGATCGTGACCATCCGGGTCACGCCCGCCTCTGCCGCGCGTGCGACCACGCCGTCCAGATCTTCGAAATCCGGGAAATCGAGGTGGCAGTGGCTGTCGGTGATTTCGGGCGGTGTCATGCGGCTGTCTCGCGGAGCTTGAACAGCGTATCTAGGACGAGTGCGGCGGGGTCAAGGTTGACCGCTTTGCCGTGCCGGGCCCGCGACAGGGCGGTCTGGGCGGTTTCGGCCCAGAGGCGGGCCTGGTGTGGATGGGGCGCCAGGCGGGCGAGGATCGCGGCCTCGTTCGGGGCGGCCTCGATTGCCGGTGGCGCGCCTGTTGCACCTGTGCGGGCAAGCCGGGTCAGCGCCACATCAAGAAGCGTCAGCAGGAGGTCGAGCTTGTCATCTGCCCCGCGTTGCGCAGCGCCCTCCGCCAGTTTCAGCGCGCGACCCCGATCGAGTTGCGGCAAGGTTCCCAGCAGCCCGATGATCTCGGCATAGATCTGCAGCCCGCCCAAAAGCGACAGACGTACCGCTTCGCCAACGGATCCGCCGCTAAGCTCCGACAGGGCAGCGGCATCGGTTGCAACCTCCAGGCCAGCTTGGGCGAGGGCCGCATCCATATCCGCCGGTGACAGGGTCGCGAGCCGTAGGGTCCGGCATCGTGACCGGATCGTGGGCAACAGGCGCGACGGTTGGTGGGAGATGAGCAGAAGGGTTGCCCGGGCAGGCGGTTCTTCGAGCATCTTCAAGAGCGCGTTGGCCGCGTTCACATTCATCTCGTCGGCGCTGTCGACAATGACGACCCTGCGCCCGCCATCGGCTGCCGAGAGCTGAAAGAAACCTGAGAGTTTGCGAACGTCATCCACTACGATGTCGCTGCGCAGCCGGTCCCCCTTGTCATTCGGGCTTCGGGTCACCGCGAAAAGGCCCGGCTCAGATCCCGCAGCGACGCGGCGCGCTACCGGATGGTCGGCTGCGATATCGAGCGTTGTGGCCGGTGGCGGCCCGCCGAACATGTCGTCGCCGCCGGGATCCGGCGTGGCCAGGAGAAAGCGTGCGATGCGCCATGCCAGGGTCGCCTTGCCCACACCACGCGGACCACTCAGCAGCCATGCGTGGTGCAGTCGCCCTGTATTGAAGGCATCGAGGAATGTGCCCTGAGCAGCATCCTGACCAAAGAGCCGGGCCGCCTCGCGCGGATGCGGAGCGCCGGGAATCTGATCAGGGGCGGGCAGGTCGGACATGAGGATTGATTAACAGGCTGGTCTGACGGGGGAAATGGGTCAGGCGAGATACTTTGCCGCCTCCTTGCGGGCAAAGGGCTTCATCGTCTCACCATGCGCGGCCAGGAATTCGCGCACACGGTCGGGGTCGTGTTTCGAAAGATCGCGCAGCCACCATGCGACAGCCTTCTGAATGAACCATTCCTTGTCGTCGACATAACCAGCGGTCCATCCAAGCACCCGTTGACGTATCGCCAGTTCGGCGGGTTTGGGGTGGTTCTGCTTGGTCCAGGGCAGGGTGATGACCAGCGCGGCGCGTTTCGTCCACATGTGGTCCGAGCGCGTCCATGGCTCCACCTCGTCGATCCGGGTCGGGTCAGCCACCAGCCGTTTCTGCCCGGCCATGCAGGCGTGGTCGGCAATCGCCCAACTGTCGAAATCGGGTACCCATGATTTGATCAGCGCCCATGCCGCGGCATCGTCGGGCCGTATCCGCGCCTGCGTCAGCAACTTGGCGGCTGCGATGCGGGCCTCGTGGATGTCGCTTTTCCAGAGCGCGTCGGCGAGGGCGACGCGCGTTTCGATGTCCAGCACCCGCCGCCACTCTTTCGTCAGATCGTTGAGAACGGGGTTGGGCGTGCCCAGAAACGTGCGGTCGGTCTTGTGATACGCCTTCGCGCCCGCCGCCCGATCCGGATCGCCATGGGCCCGAATAGCGTCGAGCGCTTCTTGCGGCGTCACGCCTGTGGGCCGAGGATATGCGTCGGGGCGCCGTCAATCGTGGTCTGATTGCGGTTTTCCCAGTGGGTCTGGATCCCCTCGGCACCTTTTTGATCGGCCCACTTGGCCAGCACGTCCCGTTCGCCAGAATAGTCGTAGAACGGCACCGCATAACCACAGGAAGTCTGCAGCATGTCTACATGCATGTCGTAGATCTGGCGCGCGCCGTTGGAGGGCTCGAACATGGCGTTCAGCTGAGCAAATGCAGCATCCCGCGGGTGCAGCGTTTGGGCCGTACCATAGGCCCGCATGATCATGGGCCGCGTTTCGAACCCGCACCACATCAGGGTCATCCGGTTGATGGCCGCCAGGTGGCCCGCGGTCTCATTTCCGCTGCCGGTGAGGTTACGCCAGATGATCCGGTTGGGGCCCATCACGCGCAGGCTGTCCATCCCCTTGGGCGAGACGTTGACGCGGCCATCCGGGGCCGCCGTACCGACAAAGAATAGGTGTTGCGCTTCGATAAAACTTTGGTGGTCGTCCGTCAGGTGATCAAATTGCTTTGCCATATCTCATTCTACCGTAACCGATTTGGCGAGGTTGCGGGGCTGATCGACATCCGTCCCTTTCGCGACGGCGGTATGATACGCCAGAAGCTGCGCGGGTACAGCATAGACGATGGGTGACACCACAGGCTCGCATGCGGGCATCCGGATCGGTGCCCAAACGTCGTTTCCTGCTTCTTCCAGCCCCGCCGTGTCCGACACCAGAACCACGCGGCCCTTGCGCGCCATCACCTCCTGCATGTTCGAAACGGTCTTGTCGAAAAGCGCGTCGTTGGGGGCCATCACCACGACCGGCACCGTTTTGTCGATCAGCGCGATCGGTCCGTGCTTGAGCTCGCCGCTGGCATAGGCCTCGGCATGGATATAGCTGATCTCCTTGAGTTTGAGCGCCCCTTCGAGGGCGAGGGGGTACATCACGCCGCGTCCCAGAAAGAGAATGTCGCGCGCCTCGGCCAGTTTCCGGGCGGTCTTGCGCATGCTCTCGCCCTGATCGATGGCGGCGGTGACAAGGGCCGGCACGGATCTGAGAGCGGTGATGTGTTCTGCAATCGCGTCCTGATCCATGGTCCCACGATCCTTTGCGGCTTTCAGCGCGAGCATCAGAAGGACGGTCAGTTGGCACGTAAACGCCTTGGTCGAGGCTACTCCGACCTCGACGCCCGCGTGAATGGGCAGAGCCAGATCGCTTTCGCGGGCAATCGAGCTTTCAGCAACATTGACGACAGACAGGATACGCGCCGCTTTACCCTCACAATACCGCAGCGCCGCCAGCGTATCCGCGGTCTCGCCCGACTGGGACACAAAAACCGCAAGCGTCCGCTCTGGCAAAGGCGGTTCGCGGTAGCGGTATTCCGACGCCACATCGACCTCGACCGGTATGCGAGCAATCTGTTCGAACCAGTATTTCGCCGTCAGGCAGGCATAGAAAGCGGTGCCGCAGGCGACCATGGTGATGCGGTCGAAGGCGGTGAAGTCGATGCCCGGATCAGGAAGCTGAATATCACCTTGTGCCGTCAGATAATGCGAAATCGCCTGGTTCAGCACCGTTGGCTGTTCCGCGATCTCTTTAGCCATAAAGTGTTTGTGCCCCGCCTTGTCGACCCGCGTCGCGTCCATCTGGATCTGCCGGACGGGGCGGTTCGCCAGTTCGCCGTTCTGGTCCCATATCTCCACGCTCTGGCGCGTGACGATCGCGCGGTCGCCTTCCTCCAGATAGGTGATGCGGTCAGTCAGCGGCGCGAGGGCGATCGCATCCGAACCGACAAACATCTCGCCGTCCCCATAGCCGATGGCAAGGGGTGGACCCTTGCGCGCGGCATAGATCAGGTCTTCCTCTCCGTCGAAGAGAAACGCGAGGGCAAAGGCGCCCTGCAACCGGTCGATGGTCTTGGCCGCGGCGTCGGTGGGTGACAGGCCTGTCTGCATATGGTGCTGGGTCAGCAGAGCGACGGTTTCGGTGTCGGTCTCCGTCTCAGGCATGATGCCGTGGGTCTCAAGCTCGGCGCGGATCTCGCGAAAGTTTTCGATGATCCCGTTATGGACGACGGCGACCGGGCCGGATTTGTGCGGATGGGCGTTGTTCTCGGTCGGCGATCCATGCGTGGCCCAGCGGGTGTGGCCGATCCCTACCTTCCCGGCAAGGGGGTTGTGGACCAGCAGGTCAGACAGGTTGACGAGCTTGCCAACTGCCCGGCGCCGATCAAGGCTGCCGTTGTTTACGGTCGCGATACCAGCACTGTCATAGCCGCGATATTCGAGCCGTTTCAGAGCCTCGACAAGGATCGGCGCGACCTCGTGATTGCCCAGTACCCCAACGATTCCGCACATCTCAGTGGCCTCTGCTCTGTTTTTTCTTTTTGGACTTCAGGATTTCAAAAAGCCTTGTGGCCATCCCCGGCTTGTCGATCTGGCGGGCGCGGGCCAGGGCAAGGGCATCGGCTTCGACGTCCGATGTAATGACTGAACCACTGGCTGTCATCGCCCGGTCGCCGATCGAAACGGGGGCCACCAGCATCGTGTTCGATCCGATAAAGGCATTCGATCCAATGTCGGTCCGGTGTTTCATGACACCGTCGTAATTGCAGGTGATCGTTCCGGCCCCGACATTTGTGGCCGCACCGATCGAGGCATCGCCGATATAGCTGAGGTGGTTGACCTTTGCGCCTTCGGCCAGTTGCGCGTTTTTGATCTCGACAAAGTTGCCCACCCGCACATCCTCGGCGAGCTCTGCACCAGGGCGCAGCCGCGCATAGGGGCCAACGATTGCCCCGCGCGAAACATGACATCCCTCCAGATGAGAAAAGGCGCGGATCGTCGCGCCGCTTTCGACGGTAACACCGGGGCCGAAAACCACGTTTGGCTCGATCACGGTGTCGCGCCCGATGATCGTGTCGAGCGACAGGAAAACCGTTTCCGGTGCCTGCATTGTAACGCCATTTTCGAGCAATGCGCTGCGGGCGCCGGATTGAAAGACCGCCTCCGCACCCGCCAATTCCGCGCGCGTGTTGATCCCCAGCGTTTCGGCCTCGTCGCAAAGTACGATACCCGCGCTGTGACCACGCTCTCGGGCGAGGCGGGGCAGGTCGGTCAGGTAGTATTCGCCCGCAGCATTGTTGTTGTCGAGCGCGTCTAGCAACTCGAACAGCAGAGCGGCGTCGCAGGCCAGCAGCCCGGAATTGCAAAGGTCGATCGCCCGCTCGTCTTCGGTCGCATCCTTCCACTCCACGATCCGCTCAAGCGTGTCGCCGTTTACGATCAAACGGCCATAGCGGGCGGGATCTGCTGCGCGAAATCCAAGGACGGCGACATCGGACGAAGCCGCCGCAAGGTTCTTGATTGTCGCGGATTTGAGGAAGGGCGTGTCGCCAAAAAGGACGATCACCTTGCCATCGAAGCCGGAAAGGGCGCTTTTGGCCTGCCCGGTGGCGTGGCCGGTGCCCAGTTGTTCGGTCTGAAGCACGACGCGGGCGGTGTCATCGACGCCGTTGACGGCCTGCGTCACCGCATCGGCTCCGTGGCCCGCGACGACGACCGTCCGGTCTGGATTAAGCACCGCGCCAGCCTGCATCGCGTGATGCAGCATCGGGACACCGGCAAGGGGGTGGAGAACCTTGGGAAGGTCCGAGTTCATCCGTGTGCCTCTGCCCGCGGCCAGGATGACCAATGCAACGCTCATGTCGTTTCTCTTTGTTTTGTCGTTGCGCCCGTTTTATCCGCTTGGCATGAGCACGCAAGGCAGCGCGGCATCACACTTCGGTTTCCGTCTGCAACACGGTGCAGCGGTTTTTTGCCGAAGGGGTGGAATATGCCGGCAGTGATTTTCGATCTCGATGGAACGCTCGCGGATACCAGCGGCGATCTGATCGCAGCGGCAAATGTCTGTTTTCGTGAGATGGGTCTGGGTGACGTGCTGGATCCCGTGGGCGATGCGGGTGTCGCATTGCGGGGCGGGCGGATGATGCTGCGGACCGGGCTCACGCGGATGGATGGTGACCTTGGGCTGATCGATACCTACTATCCGGTGCTGCTTGAGGCCTATGCCGCGGCGATCGATGTCCATACGGAACTGTATCCGGGGGCGATCGAGGCGGTGGATGAACTGCGCGACGCGGGTTTCGGTGTGGGTATTTGTACCAACAAGCCAGAGGGTCTGGCCGAGACGCTGATGCAGCGGCTGGGCGTGCGGGACCGGTTTCAGGCGCTGGTCGGCGCCGACACGCTGCCCGTTCGCAAGCCCGATCCCGCGCCGCTTTTCGAGGCGAGCCGCCGCACGGGCCATGGCGAGGCGGATTGCATTCTCGTGGGCGACAGCGACACCGACCGGTCCACCGCCAAGGCTGCGGGTGTGCCCTCCGTGCTTGTCACGTTCGGGCCTGCGGGAGAGGACATGGCGGCACTGCAGCCAGAGGCTCTGCTGAACAGTTTCGCTGATTTGCCTCTGCTTGCGCGCCAGCTTCTGGCCTAGACACTGCGAAACCCCGATTTCAGAACGTTGAATGGACGCGCGGGCGCTTGACCCGGCGCGAGGCCCTCGCCAAAACATGCGCATGACAGAGCGATTTGAAGGCAGTTTTACCCAGCAGGAACCGATCCCGGACGCCGGTATCGAGGCCGCGCTGCGGGTTATGCGGCATGGCCGTTTGCATCGCTATAACAACGCGGCGGGCGAGACGTCCGAGGTGTCGCTGCTGGAGCAGGAATTCGCGGCCTATGTCGGTGCATCATACTGCCTGGCGGTCGCGTCTGGCGGCTATGCGATGACAACGGCGCTTCGGGCCTTGGGGGTCAGGCCCGGCGACATGGTTCTGTCCAATGCTTTCACCCTCGCACCCGTACCCGGTGCCATTGCCGCTGTAGGTGCCGTTCCGGTCTTTGTGGGTGTGACAGAGGCGCTGACGATCGATCTGGATGACCTGCAAACCAAGATCGGTGAGGCCCGGGTACTGCTGCTCAGCCATATGCGCGGGCATGTCTGCGACATGGACCGCCTGATGGCGATTTGTGATGCAGCCGGTGTCGCCGTTATCGAGGATTGCGCTCACACGATGGGCGGGGCGTGGAACGGCGTACCATCGGGTCGGCATGGCGTGATCGGTTGCTATTCGACCCAGACCTACAAGCACATGAATTCGGGTGAAGGCGGTTTTCTGGTGACGGATGACCCTCACGTTGCGGCCAAGGCGATCGTGCTGTCCGGATCCTACATGCTCTATGAACGGCATCTTGCGGCGCCGCCGAAAGAGGCGTTCGACGATGTCCGTTATGACACCCCGAATATCTCGGGCCGGATGGACAATCTGCGGGCCGCGATCCTGCGGCCTCAGCTCGCTGATCTCGATACGCAGGTTGCGCGGTGGAACGAGCGGTATGGAGTCCTGGAGGAAGGCCTGCGGGGTACACCCGGCCTCACGGTCATCGAGCGGCCTGCCGAAGAGCGTATTGTCGGGTCGTCGTTTCAGTTTCTGCTGCTTGATTGGGTTGCTCAACAGGTGCGTGAAGTGCTGGCGCGGTGCGCGCGGCGTGGGGTCGAGCTGAAGTGGTTCGGTGCGCCCGAGCCCTCGGCCTTTACCAGCAAATACGATTCCTGGCGGTATGCGCCCAGCGAACCGATGCCCGCATCGGATCGCGTTCTGGCCGGCATCGTTGATATGCGGGTCCCGCTGACGTTTTCGCTTGAGGATTGCGCGATGATCGCGCGGATCATTCGGGCCGAGGTGTCATCGGTCTATCAGGCTGAGGCGGGGTGAGTATCCTGTTAAGCGGAGCGCGCTGCCGCGCGCACGACATGATCGATTGGGCGCTTCGGGTCTCACCAAACCAGCAGGATCGTCGCCGCCCTTGCTTTCCTTTCGTTTGGCAGGACCGCCATCCGGCCCCAAGCAAAATAGCGGTATCCCGCTTTGCGGGTCCCTCCGCGATTTTGCTTGATCCCTGACGGCGGTCCTGTCTTCCTCAATTGCAAGCAAGGGCGGCTCCGAACCAGCAGGCTTGACCGGGTGGGGTCTGCGCGTTAGCTAATGAACAAGCGTTCAATAACGGGAGGTGTTGGCGCATGTTTGCCCACTCGATGACCTTTGATCTTGGTGACGAGGTGAATGCGCTGCGGGATATGGTGCATCGTTGGGCGCAGGACCGCGTGCGCCCGATGGCCGCTGACATTGATCAGTCAAATGCCTTCCCGCCGGAACTCTGGCCCGAGATGGGCGAATTGGGTCTGCTTGGGATCACTGTCGACGAGGATTATGGCGGGGCCGGCATGGGGTATCTTGCCCATACGGTCGCGGTTGAGGAGGTTGCGCGCGCCTCGGCCAGCGTATCGCTCAGCTATGGCGCCCATTCCAATCTGTGTGTGAACCAGATCAAGCTCAACGGCTCCGAGGAACAGAAGCAACAATATCTGCCGGGCCTTGTGAGTGGTCAGCATGTTGGCGCGCTGGCGATGTCGGAGGCTGGCGCCGGTTCAGATGTCGTCTCGATGAAGCTGCGCGCCGAAAAGCGGAACGACCACTATCGCCTCAATGGGACCAAGTACTGGATCACCAATGGGCCGGATGCGGACACGCTTGTGGTTTATGCCAAGACCGACCCGGATGCAGGATCAAAAGGCATCACGGCCTTTCTGATCGAGAAGGCGATGAAGGGTTTTTCGACCTCGCCCCATTTCGACAAGCTGGGCATGCGCGGCTCGAACACGGGCGAGCTGATCTTTGAGGATGTCGAGGTGCCGTTCGAGAATGTCCTTGGCGAAGAGGGCAAGGGCGTTCAGGTGCTGATGTCAGGGCTCGATTACGAGCGGGTTGTGCTGGCGGGCATTGGCCTGGGTATCATGGCCGCCTGCATGGACGAGGTGATGCCGTACATGGCCGAGCGCAAGCAGTTCGGGCAGCCCATCGGGAATTTCCAGCTCATGCAGGGCAAGATCGCCGACATGTACACCGCGATGAACTCCGCCCGCGCCTATGTCTACGAGGTCGCGAAGGCGTGCGATCGGGGTGAGGTCACGCGGCAGGATGCGGCTGCCTGCTGCCTTTATGCCAGTGAAGAAGCGATGAAGCAGGCGCACCAGGCGGTGCAGGCCATGGGCGGTGCCGGGTTCCTCAACGATGCGCCGGTCGCCCGTATCTTCCGCGATGCCAAGCTGATGGAGATCGGGGCGGGGACCTCGGAAATCCGGCGCATGCTGGTCGGCCGCGAGCTTGTCGGAGCGATGGCCTGATGCCATGCCGCGCTCTGTCCTGATCATCGTTCTGTTTCTTTGCACAGCTGCGGCCCTGCTTGGCTTTCTCGCGGGGCGGCAGGTGACCGATCGGGACATTGCAGGCATCGTGAACGCCGTGGCCGAGGACCACGTGCGCCGTTATGGCGGGGACGTAACTGCCTGTCTGGGATGGCTGCAGGATGACGGTGTGCTTCTCGAGGTGAAGTGCGGCGAGACGCTTTACCGGGTGAACCGCGCGGGCGTCGTGCAAAGCGTGGTGGAACCCGAAATATGAACATGGCCGCGCAATGCCTTGAAAAGCCAAACGATCAGGTTGCCATCATCGACCTGACGGGGGCGGCGCGGCGCGATGTGACCTATGGCGACCTCAATGCGATGTGCGATGGATTGGCGCGCGCGCTGCGGGTCCGGGTTCGGGCCGGTGACCGCGTCGGTGTGCTGCTCAGCCAGGGCCCGTGGTGTGCAGCGGCACATCTCGCCATCTGGAAGATCGGGGCGATCTCGGTCCCGCTGTTCAAACTCTTTCGTCGGGATGCCCTGGCGAGCCGGATCGCGGATGCTGGTTGCGCGATTGTGCTGACGGACGCGGAAGGGGCGAGCCTGCTGGGTGATCTGGCCGAGCCGTGGCTGGTCGACGCGGCCGGTATCGATGGTGATGAGGTTCCCTACCATCCCGCCGACGCAAGTATACCGGCAGTTTTGATTTATACCTCCGGCACGACCGGTGCGCCCAAGGGCGCGCTGCATGGCCACGGTGTGCTGGACGGCCATCTGCCCGGTGTGAGCCTCAGCCACGATCATCTGGGGCAACCGGGCGATTGCCTTTGGACCCCCGCAGACTGGGCCTGGATCGGAGGGCTGTTCGATGTGCTGATGCCGGGTTTGGCGCTCGGCGTGCCTGTCGTGTCGGCGCGGATGGCGAAATTCTCCCCCGATGAGACGGCTAAGATCATCGCGGAAGCCTCTGTTCGCAATGTGTTTTTCCCACCGACTGCCCTGCGCATGCTCAAGGCGTCGGAAACCCGTATCGAAGGGCTGCGCAGCGTTGCATCAGGGGGTGAGCCATTGGGGGCCGAGATGCTGGCATGGGGACGCGAAGCGCTTGGCGTCACCATCAACGAATTCTACGGCCAGACGGAATGCAACATGATCGTGTCGTCCTGTGCCGCCGACTTCGCACCGCGCCCGGGCTGTATGGGTAAACCGGTGCCGGGCTTCGAGGTTGATGTCATTGATGCGGATGAGGCCGGCGAAGGCGATATCGCTGTGCGCCGCGGTGCTCCGTCGATGATGCTGGAATACTGGTGCAAGCTCGAGGCGACGGCCGAGAAGTTCCGAGGCGACTGGATGCTGACCGGCGATCGGGGGGTGCGGGAGGGCGACTTCATTCGGTTCGTCGGCCGGGAGGATGACGTAATTTCGTCCGGCGGCTATCGTATCGGCCCGGCAGAGATCGAGGATTGCCTGCTGACCCATCCCGATGTCGCGACCTGCGGGGTGGTGGGCAAGCCTGATGCCGTGCGGGGTGAGATCGTGAAGGCCTATGTGGTCCGCAAAGAGGGCGCGCCGAGCAACGCCGAGGCGCTGCAAAGATATGTTCAGGAACGTCTCGCAACGTATTCATACCCGAGGGAAATCGATTTCGTAGAGGCCTTGCCGATGACGGTGACTGGTAAGGTGATCCGTAAGGAATTGAAGGCTCGGGCAGCTGGGGAGGCGGGCTTGTGATGTCTTCAAGTTCCGCGTGGCGCGGGCCGGTTACGCGCCGACCCACCCCAAAAGTCCTAGAATTTCAGGACATAGGCGAAATTCAACACCACCGGGTCGATCTCGGCCGTTCCGATCGATGTACCGTTCAGGCTGGCATCCGCGTCGATGTCGATCCAGCGGATGTTGGTCCGCAAAGCAGCGCGGTCACTAACCGCGAAATCGAGCCCTGCCTGGACGGCGATGCCAAAACTGTCATCCAACTCCAGCGTGCCGAGGGGCGATTCCTCGTCGAAGAATGTCGTGTAATTGACGCCGATACCCACGTAGGGGGTCAGCTTGCCGTCCATCGGGAAGTGATAGTTCACCGAAAGGGTCGGCGGCAGGTGCTTGGTCGAACCGGCAAAGCCAATTCCGTCAATATCAATGTCATGCTCGAACGGGGTCGCGGCCAAGAGCTCGATGCCAACGTTGTCGAAGATGAAGTATTCAAAGGTGATGGTCGGGCGAATGTCGTCTCCGATGTCGGCCTCGCCACCTGCGAGCTGTCCGTTTCCCGATTTGGGGAGCACGCCGCCCACACCGAAGCCGAGCGTGAAATCGCCCTGGATCTGTGCGACTGCGGGGGCCGCTGTCAGCAGCGCAAGTGCGGCGTATGTCAGGATTTTTTTCATGTTGCTTCCTCGCTTGCTCGTCATGCTCACCCGTTTAGCTGCAGTGCAGCAATGGGCCATGATCTCGATCAAACGGGCGGGGCCTGCGGCAATTCGCACAGACATAGTGGGACAGGAGATTTGAGATGCGTCTGACATCTGGCGTCATAGCCGGGTCCGAGACCTTCCGGACCAATGAGGCGGCGCATCTCGAAGCGTTGGAGCAGATCAACGTGGCAGCCTCCGCTGCCCGCATGGGCGGCGGCGAGAAATCCCGCGCCCGTCATGAGAGCCGTGGCAAGATGCTGCCCCGCCGCCGTGTCGCAAACCTTCTCGATCCCGGCTCGCCCTTTCTGGAGGTTGGCGCCACCGCCGCCCATGGCATGTATGACGGCGCCGCCCCCTGCGCGGGCGTCGTCGCGGGCATTGGTCGCGTCATGGGGCAGGAGGTCATGGTGGTCTGCAACGACGCCACCGTGAAAGGCGGCACCTATTACCCGGTCACTGTCAAAAAGCATCTGCGCGCCCAAGAGATTGCCGAACAGAACCACCTGCCGTGCATCTACCTCGTCGACAGCGGCGGTGCGAACCTGCCCAATCAGGATGAGGTCTTTCCCGACCGGGATCACTTTGGCCGGATCTTTTACAATCAGGCGCAAATGTCAGCCAAGGGCATCCCCCAGATCGCGGTCGTGATGGGGTCCTGTACGGCGGGCGGGGCCTATGTGCCCGCGATGTCGGACGTGACCATCATCGTAAAGGATCAGGGAACGATCTTTCTGGCGGGGCCTCCACTGGTCAAGGCGGCAACCGGGGAGGTTGTCAGCGCCGAGGATCTGGGCGGTGGCGACGTCCACACGCGGCTTTCGGGCGTGGCCGATTACCTGGCCGAGGATGACGCCCACGCGCTTGCACTTGCCCGGCGCGCGGTTGGCAGCCTCAACCGCACCAGGCCTGATACGGTCAATTGGGCATCGCCCGAAGAACCGGCCTATGGCCCGGATGAGATCCTTGGCGTCGTTCCTGCCGACCTGCGGACCCCCTATGACATTCGCGAGGTCATTGCCCGCATCGTGGATGGGTCACGCTTTGACGAGTTCAAGCCGCGCTTTGGCGAAACGCTCGTCTGCGGCTTTTCCCATGTGCGGGGCTGCCCGGTCGGGATCATCGCCAATAACGGCGTGCTGTTCAGCGAAAGCGCCCAAAAGGGTGCCCATTTCGTCGAACTCTGCTCGCAGCGGCGCATCCCGCTGGTGTTCCTGCAGAACATCACCGGGTTCATGGTGGGCCGGAAGTACGAGAACGAGGGGATCGCGCGACACGGGGCCAAGATGGTGACGGCGGTGGCGACGACCTCGGTGCCGAAGATCACGATGCTGGTTGGCGGATCCTTTGGGGCTGGAAATTATGGCATGGCAGGAAGGGCTTACAGCCCGCGCTTCATGTGGACATGGCCGAATTCGCGCATCAGCGTGATGGGTGGTGCGCAGGCCGCGGGTGTGTTGGCCACGGTCAAGCGTGACGCGATGGAGCGCGCCGGCGAAAGCTGGAGCGCGGAGGAAGAAGCGGCTTTCAAACAGCCGACGATCGACATGTTCGACGAGCAATCGCACCCCCTTTATGCTTCGGCACGGCTTTGGGATGACGGTATCATCGACCCGCGCAAGAGCCGCGATGTGCTGTATCTGAGCCTGAGCGCTGCTCTGAACGCTCCGATTGAGGAAACCCGCTTTGGCGTGTTCCGGATGTAGAATGGTAATTTTCGGTGACCTGTTTGTTGCATTGGAAACAACCGTTTGAGGCAGAGATGACTTTGGATGAAGCACTTGAACGCTATCCGAACGCCGAGACGTTCAGATTTGGCGATGGCCCGGAATTGAGCGCCGAGTTGCTTGGG
Source organism: uncultured Rhodobacterales bacterium (assembly GCA_963922565.1). GTDB lineage: Bacteria > Pseudomonadota > Alphaproteobacteria > Rhodobacterales > Rhodobacteraceae > JBCBKL01. Next base: position 10,936 of record CAWUIQ010000017.1, on the reverse strand, counting down.
CTTGTGCGCGCCGGGCGTAAGACAGCGACTTGCGGCGCGCTCCGCGATTTTGGACCGGGGAAAGAAGCCCTGCCGGTCGTCGGGCGCCGTGACATCGCGCTCGAATGGGATGGCAGCCCGGCTCTGGTCATTGAAACGCTGGACGTCACGATACGCCGATTTTGCGATGTCGATGCCGGTTTCGCGCTGGCCGAGGGTGAAAACACTTCGCTCGAAGGATGGCAGGCCGGACATGAACGGTACTTTCGGCGTCACGGCGGGTTCGATCCCGAAATGGAGCTTGTCTGCGAACGCTTCAGGCTCATCGAGGACTTCAAGGAATAAGAGCGTGTTTGACAAGATCCTGATCGCCAATCGCGGCGAGATTGCCTGCCGCATCATCCGCACGGCCCAATCCATGGGGGTACGTTGCGTCGCGGTCTATTCGGATGCGGATGCCGGGGCCCTTCATGTCGAGATGGCGGATGGGGCCGTTCATATTGGGGGCAACGCGCCCGCGGAGTCGTACCTGCGCGGCGACGTCATTATTGAGGCCGCACTGGACACGGGCGCGCAGGCGATCCATCCGGGCTATGGGTTTCTGAGCGAAAACCCCGATTTCGTGGAACTGGTCGAGGCGGCTGGCCTTACCTTCATCGGGCCCTCTGCACAGGCGATCCGCGCCATGGGCCTGAAAGACGCCGCCAAGGCGCTGATGGAAGAGGCGGGCGTGCCGGTCGTCCCCGGCTATCATGGCGAAAATCAGGATCCCGAGCATCTGTCGGGGGCTGCCGATGCCATTGGTTACCCGGTTCTTATCAAGGCCGTGGCTGGTGGCGGCGGCAAGGGGATGCGGCTGGTGGATGCCCCCAAGGCCTTCGCCACCGCCCTGCAAAGCGCCCGGTCCGAAGCCAAGACCGCCTTCGGCAACGATGCCGTTCTGGTCGAGAAATTCGTGGCCAAGCCGCGCCATATCGAGGTTCAGGTCTTTGGCGATGGCCAGAAGGCCGTTCATCTTTTCGAGCGCGACTGTTCCCTGCAGCGGCGCCACCAAAAGGTCATCGAGGAGGCGCCCGCGCCGGGCATGACCCAAGACATGCGTGCGGCCATGGGCGCAGCAGCCGTCCGTGCGGCCGAGGCCATCGGGTACAAAGGGGCGGGGACCGTCGAATTCATCGTCGACGGCTCGGATGGCCTGCGCCCCGACGGGTTCTACTTCATGGAGATGAACACCCGCCTGCAGGTCGAACACCCGGTGACCGAGGCGATCACCGGTGTTGATCTGGTGGAATGGCAGTTGCGGGTTGCGGCGGGTGAGCCGTTGCCGATGCAGCAGGCGGACCTTCAGATCACCGGCCACGCGTTCGAGGCCCGTCTTTACGCCGAGGATGTGCCGAAGGGATTTCTGCCCGCAACCGGAACCCTCACGCATCTGGAATTTCCGGAAAGCGCCCGCGCCGATAGCGGGGTACGGGCAGGCGACACGATCAGCCCGTTCTATGACCCGATGATCGCCAAGGTGATCACCCACGGCCCCAACCGCGCCGTCGCCCTTGGCCGGTTGTCGCAGGCATTGGCCAAAACCGAGGTCGGCGGTACGGTCACCAACCTCGCCTTTCTGAGCGCGCTCAGCGCTCATGACGGTTTTGCCGCGGGCGAGGTCGATACCGGCCTGATCGGGCGCGATCTCGATGCCTTGGTGCGCCCCATCGTGCCCGAGGCAATCCATATCGTGGCGGCGGGCATGGTTGCGTCCGGCCTCGACCAGCCGGACGAGCTTGCCGGGCATACGCTGTGGCATCCGCTGCGGCGTGCGATCCCGCTCGCCCACGAAGACCAGCCCATCGATCTGCAGGTCGCTGTTCTGAACGAGATTGAACAGGAATGGTACGTGAACGGCGTCGACGTGCCTGCGCATCGCAACGCCCAAGGTTGGACGATCGAGGGCAAACCGGCGCCCAAGGTGGCGGTCCATGGTGATACCGTCACGGTCTTTGCGGGGGGCGGCATCGTCTTTGACCGCATCGATCTGCTGAATGTCGCGGCAAGTGCGACCGGTGACGGCAATGTCGTCGACGCGCCGATGCCCGGGTTGGTCAAGGCGATCTTTGCGCAGGCCGGGATGGCGGTTCAGGCAGGCGACCGGCTCGCCATTCTGGAAGCAATGAAGATGGAGCACACCCTGACGGCCGTCCGCGATGGCACCGTGGCCGAGGTGCTGGCCGGAGAGGGCGATCAGGTCGAAGCGGGCGCAGCCCTCGTCCGGCTGGAAGCGGCCGAATGATCGGCCTGCGCCTCACCGGTTTTAAGCCCAGCGTCTATACCCGCGCCGTCCGAATGGTCCTGCACGAAAAGGGGCTGGCCTATGATTTTGTCGAGGTCGATCCGTTTTCGCCCGAGGGTCAGGAGGCGCTGCGCAATCTGCATCCATTCGGTCGCGTGCCGGTCCTGGATCACTATGCGTTTCGCGTCTTTGAGACCCGCGCGATCCTCGGATATCTCGAGGATGCCCTTGATGCGCCGTCGCTCTTGCCGAAAGGGGCAAAGGCGCGGGCGCGGGTCGCACAGGTCATCGGCATCATGGACGCATACGGCTATTGGCCGATGGTCCGCCAGGTCTTTGCCCACGGCGTTTTTCGGCCACGGGCGGGGGCCCCTTTCGATGGTGAGGAGGTGGCGGCGGGCCTCGCGGCGTCCGTTCCGGTTCTGGATGCGCTCGAAGATATCGCAGCAGCCGGTCTTGTCCTGAACGGGCGTGACATCACCCAGGCCGATTGCGTGCTGGCGCCCATGATGGATGCATTCAGCCAGATCACAGAAGGCAAAGAGATGCTTGAGCAGCGCGAGGGGCTGGCGCACTGGTTCGATGCCTTTTCGAAACGACCAGCCTTCAAAGAGATCTGTGTGCAGCAAGCCCCGCGACCTGAGACGCTGTCATGATCCGGCTGCATCATTGTCCGCAGACCCGGTCGATGCGAAGCCTCTGGTTGCTCTATGAATTGGGCGTCGAATTCGAGGTGATCACCCATGCTTTTGGAAAGAACCTGCGTGATCCCAAATACCTGTCGATCGCGCCATCGGGCCGGGTGCCTTCGCTGGAAATCGATGGAAAGTGCCTGATCGAGACCGGGGCCATCGCCGAATACCTCTGTGACCGCTTCAGCCCCGACGATCTGGGTCGGTCGCCCGGACATCCCGAGCGCGCCGAGTGGCTGGTCTGGATCCATTTCGCCGAGACGATCAGCCAGCATGCCGCCGCGCTGACTCAACAGCACATCGCGCTGCGCGAAGACCATATGCGCAGCCCGATCGTGATGAAGCTTGAGGCCGCCCGCATCGGTAAATGCTTTGATGCGCTCGAACATCGTCTGGCCGGGCGTGACTACCTGCTCGATGGCGGGTTTTCAGCGGCCGACATTTCGGTGGGGCAGGCGGTCTATATGGCGTCCTTCTTTGCCCGCTTCGAAGATCGGACAAACCTCGCGGCCTGGTACGACCGGATCACGAACCGCCCGGCATTCCAGGCAAGCCTTCCGGACGAAAATATGCGACTGTTCTCGGAAGACTTCTTTGAGCCGTGGGGGGAGCAGGCATGATCGGAGCCGTCGAAATCTTTGAAGTTGGCCCGCGCGATGGCCTGCAGAACGAGCCCGGAGAGATCCCGGTCGCCGACAAGATCGCCCTTGTCGACAAGCTGAGCGCCGCAGGGTTCCGCCGGATCGAATGCGCGAGTTTCGTCAGCCCCAAATGGGTGCCACAGATGGCCGGAAGTGCCGAGGTTCTGGCGGGCATAAAGCGGGCCGATGGTCTTCGCTATGCCGCGCTGACGCCGAACATGCGCGGCTACGAGGATGCGCTCGCGGCCAAAGCGGACGAAATCGCGATCTTCGGGTCCGCCAGCGAAGGGTTCTCTAAGGCTAATATCAACGCCACCATCGCCGAATCCATCGAACGCTTCCGACCCGTAGTCGAGGCGGCCCGCCATATCGATCTGCCAGTGCGGGGATATGTGTCCTGCGTGGTGGAGTGTCCCTATGACGGTCCCGTCGCGCCTGAGGCCGTGGCCAAGGTTGCCGATACGCTTTTTGGCATGGGCTGTTACGAGATCAGCCTCGGCGACACTGTGGGGCAGGGTACGCCCGACAGCATCGCGCGGATGCTGATGGCGGTCCGCGATGTCGTGCCAGTGGGGCGCCTCGCCGGGCATTACCACGACACGAACGGACGGGCGATTGACAACATCGATGCGTCGCTGGCCCTTGGCATGCGGGTTTTCGACGCCGCCGTCGGTGGTTTGGGCGGATGTCCCTATGCCCCCGGGGCGGCGGGTAACGTGGCGACCGAAGCGGTGGCAGCGCATCTTGAGCGGTTGGGTTACGACACGGGCCTCGATCTCGCGGTGGTTGACGAAGCGGCCCAGATGGCGCGGGCCATGCGCACGTCAGAGGCGGCCGAGGTCCGCTAATGTCCGCCTACGACTTTGCCGAACGACTGATGGCGATGGACGACGCCACCTGGCGGCGCCACGCCAATCCCCTGTCGGTCCAGACTCGTTTCACCTGTCTTCCTTTGATAGTGCTCGCCGCATGGAGCCATGTCTGGATCAGCTGGTGGTCGCTGATCCCCGTGGGCCTGGCGCTTTGGTGGACGTGGTACAACCCGCGGGCCTTTCCGGAACCGCCGCATTTCAGAACCTGGTGGAGCAGGGCCGTCCTGGGCGAACGGATCTTTCTCGTGCACAGGCAGGAGGTTCCGTTTCATCACCAGCGCGCGGTCAACATCCTCTCGGCCATGAGCGTGCCAGGGGTGATCCTGCTGGTGTTTGGTCTTTTGATGCAATGGGCGCCCGGCGCAGCGTTCGGGACCGTGCTGGCGATGCTGCCCAAGGCCTGGTTCTGCGACCGCATGGTCTGGCTTTATGACGATTGGGTGCGCGAAGGGCGTGCCGTACCGGGGATGGAGACGTGATGGAGTTCGATACGATTTCGGTAGCGGTGGATGACCGGGGTGTTGCCACCCTGACGCTGGACCGGGCCGACAAGCACAATGCGCTCTCGGCGCAGATGATTGCTGAGCTGACCGATGCCGCCGGCCTTCTGGGTACTGATGACGCCGTGCGGGTGGTGGTGCTGACCGGCGCGGGCAAGACGTTCTGCGCCGGCGGTGACCTGGGCTGGATGCGCGAGCAGATGGCGGCCGATGCCGAAACCCGGGCGCGTGAGGCGGGCAAGCTGGCCCACATGCTGCAGGCGATGAACACGATGCCCAAACCGCTGATCGGGGCGCTGCAGGGCAATGCGTTCGGCGGCGGGGTTGGGATGGCGTCGGTCTGTGACGTGGCCGTCGGGGTCGACACGCTCAAAATGGGGCTGACCGAGGTGCGGCTGGGCATCATCCCGGCCACCATCGGGCCCTATGTCATTGCGCGGATGGGCGAGGGGCGGGCAAGGCGGGTCTTTTTCTCGGGCCGTCTCTTTGATGCGGGTGAGGCGGTCGAACTCGGTCTCTTGGCGCGAGTGATGCCCGCGGATGATCTGGCAGAGGCGGTCGAGGCCGAAGTGGCACCCTATCTCTCAACCGCGCCCGGGGCGGTCGCAGCCGCCAAGGCGCTCGCCCGGTCGCTCGGGCCACGGATCGACGAGGAGACGATCGCGATGACGATCAGGGCGCTGAAGGACCGCTGGGAAACCGAAGAGGCCGAGGAGGGGATCGGCGCGTTTTTTGAGAAGCGGAAGGCGGCGTGGATGGCCGATGGTTAGAGTTGTCAGAGGCTGCCAGGATGGTTTCGGAATACTCGTCACCGCACTTCGGACGGTTGCTTTGTAGAGGGCCGATGGCTCGATCGTGCGACACGTGGAGGCCTGCATTCAGGATTAACGCAAAAATGAAAAAGGCTTATGTCGTGTGCAAAGCCTATGCCATCCTGTGGCGGGACGGCGCGTGCAAGCAAGCACCCTACGGGTTGCTGAAACCTATCACCGCCAGCCGTCCACCAACGCTCACAAGCCCCGTTGAACCCGCATCGGTTCCTCACCCTCCTGCGGCGAAATCACCCGATCAAAATTCGTCCAAGGACCCCGGGCGTTTATTGACCCTTCAGGTTCATCGGCGTAGGACGATCCCAGCCAATGTTTTCGCGCCTGCAGCGCGATCGAAAGGAGCCGTTCGTGGAAGAGCTTCTCAGGGAATACCTGCCCATCCTCGTCTTTCTGGCCGTCGCCATCGGCCTTGGCCTTGTCCTGATCCTTGCCGCTGTCGTTGTCGCGGTACGAAACCCGGACCCGGAAAAGGTTTCAGCCTACGAGTGTGGATTTAACGCATTCGACGACGCGCGGATGAAGTTCGACGTCCGCTTTTACCTCGTCTCGATCCTATTCATCATCTTCGACCTCGAAATCGCCTTCCTCTTCCCATGGGCCGTGGCCTTCAAGGACGTCTCGATGGCGGGCTTCTGGTCGATGATGGTGTTCCTTGGCGTTCTCACCGCCGGCTTTGCCTATGAGTGGAAGAAGGGAGCGATGGAATGGCAGTAACCGATGTGGGCGCTGACCGTGAGGTCGCGGCCCGTGAGCTGAACCAGGAATTGCAGGACAAGGGGTTTCTGCTGACCTCGACCGAGGACATCATCAACTGGGCCCGCACCGGCTCACTCCACTGGATGACATTCGGGCTGGCCTGTTGCGCGGTCGAGATGATGCACACGTCGATGCCGCGCTATGACCTTGAACGGTTCGGCACCGCGCCCCGCGCCTCGCCGCGTCAGTCGGACCTGATGATCGTCGCGGGGACGCTGACAAACAAGATGGCGCCCGCGCTGCGCAAGGTCTATGACCAGATGCCCGAGCCGCGTTACGTGATTTCGATGGGATCCTGCGCCAATGGCGGCGGATACTACCACTACAGCTATTCCGTCGTGCGCGGCTGTGACCGGATCGTGCCGGTCGACGTCTACGTCCCGGGGTGCCCGCCCACGGCCGAGGCGCTGCTTTACGGTATCATGCAGCTGCAGCGGAAAATCCGCCGAACGGGAACCATCGTGCGATGATCCACGCGTGTAAGGGAATTCACTGATGACCGAAGCCCTGAACGAACTCGGCACCTATATCGAGGCCAAGCGCCCGGATTGCATCCTGTCCTGGGCTGTCGCGCATGACGAGCTGACGATGGATGTGGCCCCGGCCAACATTGCGGGGCTGATCGAGTTCCTGAAAGTCGATCAGACCTGCAAATTCTCGACCCTTGTCGATATCACCGGCGTCGATCATCCAGGGCGGGGCAAGCGGTTCGATGTCGTCTATCACCTGCTCAGCATGTATCAGAACCAGCGGGTCCGCCTGAAAATCGCGATCCGCGAGGACGAAATGGTGCCGTCGATCACGGGCACCCACCCGTCGGCCAACTGGTTCGAGCGCGAGGTGTTCGACATGTTCGGCATCCTGTTCTCGGGTCACCCGGATCTGCGGCGGATCCTGACGGATTACGGCTTTCGCGGTTACCCCCTGCGCAAGGATTTCCCGACGACGGGCTATACCGAGGTCCGGTATGACGAGGCGCAAAAGCGGGTCGTCTATGAACCGGTCAGCCTTGTGCAGGAATACCGGCAATTTGACTTCATGAGCCCCTGGGAGGGCGCAGAATACATCCTGCCGGGGGATGAAAAGAAAGAAGAGGCCAAGTGATGGAATTCTTCTGGTGGATCATCGTGGCGGCTGCATCGATCATTCCGATGGTCAAGCTACTCCCGCATTTCGGCATCAACCAGTACTGGGCGGCGGCCTGCGTCATCCCGATCGGCACGATCGTTCTGCTTTGGGTGATGGCGATGAAGCTGCAAGAACTGGAGAAGCGGTGATGTGGTTTGAATGGATCAACACCGCGATTGCTGCCGCTGGCTTAGGATTGGCGTCCCTACCTCTATTAATAAAAAATCTGCGAGTGACCAAACTGGTCACTGTTGAAGTTCCGGGAGTAGACAAATGATGGACGGCTCCAAAGGTTTCGAAGACGCCCTCACGGGCGAGCAAAAAATCCGCAACTTCAACATCAACTTCGGCCCGCAACACCCTGCGGCGCACGGGGTTCTGCGGCTTGTGCTGGAACTCGACGGTGAGATCGTGGAACGCTGCGATCCGCATATCGGCCTGCTGCACCGTGGCACCGAAAAGCTGATGGAAAGCCGGACGTACCTGCAGAACCTGCCGTATTTCGACCGGCTCGACTACGTGGCCCCGATGAACCAGGAACACGCCTGGTGTCTGGCCATCGAAAAGCTGACCGGGGTCGAAGTGCCGCGCCGCGCGTCCCTGATCCGCGTGCTTTATTCCGAGATCGGGCGGGTGCTGAACCACCTCCTGAACGTGACGACGCAGGCCATGGATGTGGGCGCGCTGACTCCCCCGCTCTGGGGCTTTGAAGAGCGTGAAAAGCTCATGATCTTCTACGAACGGGCCTGCGGGGCGCGGCTCCACGCGGCCTATTTCCGGCCCGGTGGTGTGCATCAGGACCTACCGCCCGACCTGCTCGACGATATCGAGACATGGGCCAACGAATTCCCGAAGGTCATGGCCGATATCGACGGTCTTTTGACCGAAAACCGCATCTTCAAGCAGCGCAACGCCGATATCGGGGTCGTGACCGAGGAAGACATCCAGCTCTACGGCTTTTCCGGCGTGATGGTGCGCGGATCGGGCTTTGCATGGGATCTGCGCCGCGCGCAGCCCTATGAATGCTATGACGAGTTCGACTTCCAGATCCCAGTGGGTAAGAACGGCGACTGCTACGACCGCTACCTTGTGCGGATGGAGGAGATGCGCCAGTCGGTCAGCATCATCAAGCAGGCCATCGACAAACTGCGCGCGCCGGACGGGCAGGGCGATATCCTCGCCCGCGGCAAGATCACCCCGCCGTCCCGGTCGGACATGAAGACGTCGATGGAAGCGCTGATCCACCACTTCAAGCTTTATACCGAAGGGTTCCACGTACCCGAGGGCGAGGTCTATGCCGCTGTCGAGGCGCCTAAGGGCGAGTTCGGCGTGTACCTCGTGGCGGACGGCACCAACAAACCCTACCGCGCCAAACTGCGCGCCCCGGGGTTCCTGCACCTGCAGGCGATGGACCACATGAGCAAGGGCCACCAACTGGCTGACGTCGCTGCGATCATCGGCACCATGGACGTGGTATTTGGGGAAATCGACCGGTGAACGCGCGTCTCCTTACGCTCGCAATATGCATCCTGCTCGCGTTGGCCCTCAAGATGCACGCGCCGCAGGACGTGACAACACGGCAAGCGCAGGGCTCTGCTTGTGACGCTCCAAAGCTTTGGACAAACCCGAAGCCGGATGAGGAGTGTTATCAACCCCCCGTGATTTGCCCGGATGGCGATGCCGCCTGCGATATGGCCCCGCACCTCTGGACAAACACCAAACCCAGCAAGGTCGTTCACCACCTCTGACGATTATCGATGCGCCGCAAGGCATCCAAAGGACACCGAAATGCTCCGCCGCCTCCACCCCGAACAACCCGACAGCTTTGCCTTTACCCCTGCCAACCAGGCGTGGGCCGAGGCGCAGATCACCAAGTACCCTGAGGGTCGTCAGGCCTCGGCCATCATCCCGCTGCTCTGGCGCGCGCAGGAGCAGGAGGGCTGGCTGACCCGCCCGGCGATCGAAGCCGTGGCCGATATGCTCGACCTGGCCTATATCCGTGCGCTCGAAGTCGCCTCGTTCTACTTCATGTTTCAGCTGCAACCCGTTGGTTCTGTTGCGCATATTCAGGTTTGCGGCACGACTTCGTGCATGATCTGCGGTGCCGAAGACCTTGTCGCCGTCTGCAAGGACAAGATCGCGGCAAAGCCGCATGAACTTTCGCCCGACGGCAAGTTTTCGTGGGAAGAGGTCGAATGCCTCGGATCCTGCGCCAACGCGCCGATGGCCCAGATCGGCAAGGACTACTACGAAGACCTCACTGCCGCGCGGATGGGTGAGATCATCGATGAACTGGCCGCTGGAAAGGTGCCTGTGCCGGGCCCTCAAAACGGCCGCTATGCTGCGGAACCGCTGAGTGGTTTGACCAGCCTTACGGATTTCGAAAGCGGCAAACACCAATACAATGCCAGCGTGGGCCTCGCGACCGAGCTTGGCGACACGGTCAAGCGCATCGATGGGACCGAGGTGCCGCTGATCACGCCGTGGCAGGGCAAGGCCGCGAATGCACCCGCCAAACCGAAGGCGGCGGCACCGGCAGCGGCGCCAAAGGCCGAGAAAACGCCGCTGACCAAGAAGATCGAGGCCGAGAAGTCCAAGGCGAAACCGGCCCGGGCGGCAAAACCGCCTTCAAAGGCCGAAACGACGGATCAGGGGCCCGGAACGAAACCCGCATCGCTTGATGCGGCGCGCGACGGGGGCCCGGACGATTTGAAGCTGATCAAGGGCGTCGGTCCCAAACTTGAAGGGCTGCTGCACGCGCTCGGATTTTACCACTTCGACCAGGTCGCGGCGTGGAGCGCCGAAGAGGTTGCGTGGGTCGATCAGAACCTCAAGGGGTTCAAGGGCCGGGTCAGCCGCGACAACTGGGTTGAGCAAGCAAAAGCCCTTGCCAGCGGGGAAGATACAGAATTTTCCCAACGGGCGAAAAAAGACGGTATCTATGGGTCATAAATCGACGTCTACAACGGGAGAGGGTGACTCATGGACAACAATCAGGGACTGATCAGCTGTGGTCTTGGCTGCTGGATGGTGGCGGCTTTGGGCGGCGTGTTGACGGCAGGCCTGCTTTGGGTTCTGGGCGGTTGGAGTTTCATGCAGGGGGCGTTCATCGGCCTTCTGGTGCTGGTCGTGGCGGGCGCGTTGCTCAGCTGGATCCTGTGCCGACCTCTTCCGGCGGCGGGCGAGGTACAGCAGCCCTCCGCATCTTCCGATAACGACGCGGCGGCCCGTCCGGCGGCTGCTGCCCCCGCGGC
>CAWUIQ010000016.1:0-76964 GCA_963922565.1 uncultured Rhodobacterales bacterium | reverse complement strand
GGCCGGGATGGATGATCGCCCTTGGTGTTCTGACCGTCCTGACCGGGATGACAGCTATCGCTTTCCCGTTCGCGTCCACCCTCGCCGTCGAAGTCATGGCGGGCATGCTGTTCCTGGCTGTCGGGCTCATTACCACGGTTCACGCCGTGGTGGAGCGCAAAGCCGAGGGCATGTGGTGGGAGCTGCTGACCGGACTGCTTTACGTCATGGCCGGCATGGTCTTTCTGGCCAATCCGCTGGGCGGCATCCTGGCCATGACGGTGATGCTGGGGGCGACGTTTGTCGCCGAAGGTGTGTTGCGGATCATCATGGCAACGCAGATGGAGCGATCCCGACAGCTGTTCTTTTTGATCGCGTCGGGTGCCATGTCGCTGATGTTGGGCCTGCTGGTTTTTGCCGGGTTGGCGAACGGTGCGTCGCTCACGCTGATCGGTGTCCTGCTTGGTGTAAACTTCATCTTTTCCGGCACGGCCGCGACGGCGATCGGTATCGCGGGCCTGAGTGCCAAGGATAAGTCCGCGGCCAATTGATGGTCGCCCGGCAATGCAGAAGGGAGCGCCCGGCGTTTCCTTTTGCAGCCATGTGACGCGCCCGAACCGACTGGTGTTCACGCTGGCCTTTTTTGGCGGCGCGAACGCGCGCTGTGCCTAATCCTTGCCCTAACGTCATACGGCCATGTATGGTTTTCGGGCAGACCTTGGATTGGAGCGCCATCTTATGAGGGTGATGAGGTGAAGGCTTTGTGTTTCGCGACCGCCTGCGCCATCGGTGTCTCTTGGATGTCGCCAGCGCAGGCTCAGGACGTTGCCGCCGGCGAGGCGCTCTACAAGAAAGAATGTCGCGGTTGCCACGGGCCCACGGCGAAGGGCCTGGCAAGCTATCCGCGACTTGTGGGCCAGACGTCGGACTATCTGATCGACCGTTTGGAGCGCTACCGCAAAGGCGAAAAGTTCGGCCCGAATACGATGCTAATGGCGCCCCGCGCCAAGAAGCTTTCGGACGACGACATCGTCAATATCGTGAACTTCATCGCGTCACTTGAGGGCTAAGCAGCGCTGACGCGCAACATGTGAGGCAGCAGTTACGAGTGATCCGAACCTTTCGAGCGGCACATATGCTTGGGAGGAGCAAAATGACTACTTTGAAACGTCTTTGGACATGCGCCTTGGCGACCAGCGCGATAATCGGTGCTGCGCCCGTTCTGGCGCAAAATACGACGAGCCTCACGCATACGCTGGTTCTCGATAATCTCGAAAATCCCTGGGACATGGCGTTTCTGGATGACGGAACGATGTTCTACACCGAGAAATGCAAAGGGCTCTCGGTGCTTATGCCATCTGGTGAAACCAAGGCCCTTCTGGGCATGGGGGGCGTTGATGGGTATGCCTCGTCAGCCGACGACCTCTTTTGTGATGGTCAGGCAGGGATGATGGGCGTCGCGGTCGACCCCGATTTTGCCGACAATCGGCGCATATACGTCTATTCCACCTCGAACATGTCGACCCCGCACACCAATCGCCTGATGCGGCTGGAGGTCAGCGACGACTTTTCCAACGTGTCCGAGCGGACCGACATCGTTGATGACGTGCCCTACAAGATGAAGCCCACCGACCATCCCTTTGGCGGATCGGGCGCGCATAATGGCGGTCGTGTCCGGTTCAATCCGGCGGACGGCTATCTTTATCTGACCACAGGCGACACCCATAACGGCGAGGTTCCGCAAAGCCCGACCATGATGGGCAGCAAGGTCATTCGGATCGATACCGATGGCACGCCTGCGTCCGGGAACACGCCGCCGGTTGGCTTTGACAAACGGACCTACACCTACGGCCACCGGAACGTGCAGGGGATCGCCTTTAACCCCGCGACGGGTGCAGCGATCACCGCCGAACATGGCCCATGGCATTCGGACGAGATCACGGTGCTGCGGAATGGTGGGAATGCGGGCTGGGATCCGCGCCCGAACATGGCCGGTCGCGGTGCGTGCCCCGACAATTACTGCGGCTACAGCCCCAACCAGATGGTGGGTGAGAACCGGTTCGCCCGGGCATCGTGGATGCCGATGACCGACTTTGCGACCTATCCGGAAGCGATGCCGCCGATCTGGAACAACAATGGCTGGTCGCAGGGCACATCCTCGAACGTGTTCCTAGAGGGTGACGCATGGGGTGATTGGAACGGCAGCATGGTCGTTGGCCTCATGGGCATCGGCTTTGGCGGAACGCCGCTTGGCCAGCGCATCGATGTCATTCAGCTGACCGAGGATGGGACAGAAGTGCTTGACGTGACCGAGATGACCTTGCCGATGGAGCCGGGCCGGTTCCGGTCCCTGGTTCTGGGTCCAGATGGCAGCCTTTATGCGGCGGTCGACGAGGGTATGATCCACAAGATCACACCCTGATTATGAAAACGGCTGCACCGCCCCGGGGGTGGTGCGGCCATTTACCCCGAAAGCGGCATCAATCGCCGAACACCAGCGTGTCGGGCAGCTCGTAACGCTGATCATCAACCCGCAGGTGATGAACTCCGTCTTCCAGCCGCCAATCGGTATCGGTACCAACGCCTGACATCGTGGCGCTGGCCCGCACGAATTCGCCGTGAACGAAAAACAGCCTGCGAGCGAACCCGTTGGAGAAGGTCACGACGATGGTCGCGTCGCCACCGTCGCTGCGCGCAACCGCCGCGTCGCATCGGCCCATGGCCTGCCCTTTTTCCTGCGCGCAGGCAATCTCGCCTTCTGAATCAAAGTCGCGTTTGCCAACGCGTCGGTTGCTGAGATCGGGACCGGTTGGGACAGCGCCGTCCGGTCCCATGGCCGGGTGAAGCGATCCACCTTGGGCGAAGCCACGCGCGCCGCCGCGGAAAGGGCGGACCTGACACCAGACCCGGCCGCCGTCTTCCTGACATCCAAGGTTCGTAAGGATCGCGCCGGCAGGGAAGACGTGGATCACCTCGGTATCCTTAGACGGTGCCGCATGAGCGGACAGCTCGCCGCCAATGACTTCCCAACGTCTCGGCTCGTCCTCTGCCAGTGTTTGCGCGGTGGAGATCGTACCGACCAGGATAAGCGTCCCGGCACAACCAAATGCGGAAGCGCGGAGGGTCGAACGAAGTGAAGCGTGCATGGTTTTACCCCTTCACCTGATAATGCGCCAGTTTCGTGCATGCGGCAAAGGCGTATTCCGGGAACTCGGGCTGCTGGTTGCATCGGGGAAAAAGTCAGATTTTGGTAACGAAGATGGAGTTCGCAAAGCAAATCCAGACGGAACGGCTGTTGCTGCGCCCCGTATCGGGATGGGATTTCTGGTTCTTTTGCAGCCTCGTCGGCAATCGCGATGTCCGGCGGTATCTTGGCGGCCCTGTCCACTGGACAGAGTGGTATCGACGCTTCCGGGCGTATCTGCCGCCCTCGGCCGAAGTCGGTGCCTGGGTGGTGGTTTCCGTCCAAAGACGCCGGGCGATCGGTCTGGTCGAATTGGGGCCGCACAAGGATGGGCAGGATTATGAAGTTTCCTACCAGTTTCATCCAAAGGCGTGGGGTCATGGATTTGGCAGCGAGGCTGTTGGCGCAGTGATCGCGGATGCACTGCGGCACGGGCGGCTGGAACGGATCATAGCGGAAACGCAAAGCGCCAACGCCGCCTCGTGTCGCCTCTTGAAAGGTTTGGGACTGGTCGAGACGCAGCGGATCGACAGATTTGGCGCGGCGCAGATTCTCTTCGCAACAAAGTGAAGGCTTGGCCCGGCGCTGGCATCGGCTGGAAAAGTGGTGGGCGACCCTGGAATCGAACCAGGCGTGCGTCTCCGCGAGGGAGTTACAGTCCCCTGCCACACCTTGCGGCCTGTCGCCCACGAACCAAGATCATTGCCCTTGGCGTGGACGCGTGATTACTAGCACCTCAAACAGGGGTCAAGGCCGAATTGCCCCGGTTTTGCAGGGGCATCTGGCGCATGAAAAAACCGAAATGGGTGATCGAAAAGGAGCAGGCCAAGAAGGCCGCCGCCCACGAAACCGTTTGGCTTTTCGGGCTGCACGCGGTGCGGGATGCGCTGCTGAATCCGCGCCGGGAAAAACTGCGTCTGATCGTGACACCAAATGCGGAGATCAAGCTGAAGGAAGCCATAGAAGCGGCTGGGATTGCGCCGGAAATCACGGATCCGCGCCGCTTTTCAGCGCCGCTCGATCCCGGTTCGGTGCATCAGGGGGCGGCGCTAGAGGTCAAGCCGCTTGACTGGGGGCAATTGGCGGATGTCGCTATTGGCGAAGCCTCGCCCCGCCTCGTTTTGCTGGATCGGGTAACGGACCCGCACAATGTCGGCGCGATCCTGCGGTCAGCCGAGGTGCTCGGGGCGTCCGCGGTCATCGGAACCCGTCATCATTCCGCACCGGAAACCGGCGCGCTTGCCAAGACGGCGAGCGGGGCGCTTGAACGTCAGCCCTATCTGAGGGTCCGCAACCTTGCCGACGCGATCAAGGAGTTGCAGGGCATGGGATATCTGGTTCTGGGTCTCGACGGCGAGGCGGACCTGACGATCGAGGCAGCGCTTGAGGGGCGACGGCAGAGCCCGGTGGCGCTGGTGCTCGGAGCCGAGGGGCCGGGGCTGCGTGACAAGACAAAGGCGACCTGCGACCATTTGGTCCGGATCGATGCGCAAGGACAGTTTGGATCGCTCAACGTCTCAAATGCGGCGGCTATTGCCCTATATGCCTCAAAGGTTTGAGGGGAACGCATGGCTTATCCGACAAAAATCGTGACGTGCTGCTATTGCGGCGTAAAGGCGGCCCTGGTGCTGAAGGGCAAGTCGCGCCACGAGCTGAGCTGTTCCAGCTGTGGCGCGCCGCTGCATGATCTGAAAATGCTGCCCAAGGCAAAGAAACGGGGCGAGCGCGAGCTGGTGCGGCCAAGCCCCGTCCGGCATCAGAAACCGATCAAGCGCAAGAAAAAACGCAAGGCCCGGTTTGCGGATCTGATCGAGGACGCCTTCGATTTCATCGAAGATATCCTGGACTAGGCCGATCTCTTCACAGAAACGCGAATGGCACTGGTGTGGAGCGAAGGGCTTCCTACATCTAATGCATTACCGCAGGTCTGGAACGCCTGCCGGTTATTTCACTGTCCCTCGTTCCGTACCTGAGCGCTCCTGTCGCTTGAAGTGCAGGGGCGCTTTTTTTCGTGCAGGCGCAAGGGTATGAGAGGGCATGCCTGACTATTCAGACGCCTTTCTGAAACGAATCCTGTCCGAGGTAAAAACCGTGGCCGTGGTCGGTGTGTCGGCCAACCCGGTGCGCCCCAGTTACTTCGTTGCCCGATACCTGAGCCTCAAAGGGTTTTGCGTGCTTCCGGTCAACCCGGGCCTTGCCGGCCAGACCCTCTTTGGATCACCAGTACGTCCGGATCTGAAAAGCATCGGGGAGCGTGTCGACATGGTAGATATCTTCCGCCGCTCCGAGGCGGTGCCGGACATCGTTGATGAAGCCCTTGAAGCCTTGCCCGATTTGCGGGTGATCTGGATGCAGATTGGCGTGGAACACCCGGAAGCGGCGGCAAAGGCAGAGGCGAGAGGCGTGACCGTGATCCAGAACCGCTGTCCCAAGATCGAGTACCAGCGCCTTTTTGGCGAGCTGCGGATGGGTGGTTTCGCGACAGGTGTGATTTCGTCGAAGTTGTAGGGCCGCCGGGCGGCTCTGTTTGGCCTGCGGCCAAAGGCGCCCGCCCGCCGACCCAAGCGATGATCGTTGTGTTATCAGGCGTTTTGCAGAAGATCCTCGCTGATTTCCCAAAGCCGCTCTGCCGATGCGTCGCTGCAGGCATGCGGATCAACGCCCATGTATCGGGCATATGGGCTGTCCGGGTCGGTCAGCGCGGCGATATCGCAATCCTCGCAATAGACGCCGGGTTTGCCCGCCAAAGCGGGCGATGTGGCCGCCCAAACGGTTGTCGATGCGCCTTGCGCGGGTGACTTGAACCCCTCTTTGGCCAGCTCAGACGGTTCGCCGGTTTCGTCGAGCCAACCCATGGCGATCATCTCTTCCTTCGGCAGGTGTCGTTGCAGGGGTGTGAAGATTCCCCCTGGATGCACGGAAAAGGCCAGTCCGCCGCTCTCGCCAAGCCTGCGCGACAGCCCGTTGGCAAAGAGAGCATTGGCCGTCTTGGCCTGCCCATATGCCTGCCATTTGTCGTAGTCAGAGGTCTCGTACTGGATGTCATCCCACAGGATGTCAGTGAGTTTGTGCGCGGTAGACGAGAGGGCAACGACCCTGGCATCCGGTGTTGCCTTGAGCAGCGGCATGAGGCCCATCGTCAGTGCGAAATGTCCCATATGATTGACCCCGAACTGCGATTCCCAGCCGGGACCGACGCGCGCCATCGGGCAGGCCATGATCCCTGCGTTGTTTATGAGAAGATCGAGGTTTGTGTGGTTTTCCACGAAGGCGTCGGTGAACTGCTGGATCGATGACAGGTCGGCGAGATCCATCGGTGCGGTTTGAACATCGCCCTCGACGTCGGCGAGAGCCTCCTTTGCCTTGTCGGGGCTGCGAACCGGCACCGTGACCGATGCGCCGGCGCCGGCGAGGCTGCGGACCGTTTCGAGGCCGATGCCGCTGTAACCGCCAGTGACGATCACCGTTTTGCCGGTCATGTCGATCCCGGCGACGACCTCATCTGCGGTACTCTTGGCATGAAAGCCGGAATTTGTCGGGATCTGATCGGTGGTCGCCATGGTCTTTTCCCAGTGTTGTGAACCGATTGAACAATCAATGTGGGTATTGTCGTGAGGCGCCCGCACAGTATTAGCGCTTTCACGCTCACGTTGTGATGTCAGCACAGGCCTTTTGCGGGTGCAACAGGCATCCCGGGTTTGGCGCCAAAAGTGATCGAACGGATGGGTCGACGTCAGTCCCTAGGAACGGGTCGCCTTTTCAGCGAGGCCTGACTGGCCCTGACGACGCTCCAGTTCGGCCATCACGTCAGTCAGGGCGACGTCTCGTGCCGCAAGCATGACGAAGAGATGATAGAGAACGTCTGCAGCCTCGGCAGTCAGCCGTGCCCGGTCGCCCTTGGCCGCTTCGATGATGGCCTCGATCGCCTCTTCACCGAACTTTTCGGCACATTTTTCCGGGCCCTTGGCAAGCAGTTTGGCGGTCCAGCTTGTTTCGGGGTCCGCGCCCTTGCGCGCCTCGATCGTGGCAAAGAGATCATCAAGCGTCATTGCAGCCTCATCGGGATACCGGCAGCCGCCATGTGAGCCTTGGCCTCGGCTATGGTGAAGTCGCCGAAATGAAAGATCGAGGCGGCAAGCACGGCCGAGGCGCCGCCTTGGGTGACCCCGTCGACCAGGTGGTCGAGCGTGCCGACACCACCGGATGCGATGACCGGCACCGGCACGGCGTCCGATATCGCGCGGGTCAGGGGCAGGTTGAAGCCGGCGCGCGTTCCGTCCCGGTCCATGGAGGTCAGCAGGATTTCCCCTGCGCCCTTTGCCGCGGCGGTTCGGGCGAATTCAATGGCGTCGATGCCGGTGGGTTTGCGCCCTCCGTGGGTAAATATCTCCCATTTGCCGGGGCTCACGGTCTTGGCGTCGATGGCGCAGACGATGCATTGCGCCCCGAACTGATCGGCGGCGCGCGCCAGAACGTCCGGATCCGCGACAGCGGCAGAGTTGAACGAAACCTTGTCGGCTCCGGCCAGCAGTAGGTTGCGCACGTCTTCGGTGGTTCGAACACCGCCGCCCACCGTCAGCGGGATAAAGCACTGCTCGGCCGTCCGCTGAACCAGATCGAACATCGTGCCCCGGTTCTCATGCGTGGCGTGGATGTCGAGGAAGCAGAGTTCGTCGGCTCCGGCCGCATCATAGGCTTTGGCCGCCTCGACCGGATCGCCGGCATCGACCAGATCGACGAAATTCACACCTTTGACCACGCGGCCATCGGCCACGTCGAGACAGGGTATGATACGGGTCTTGAGCACGGGGTTCGGGTTAGCCTTTGCAGCGCCGGAACGCAACGATGTCCCTGATCGGGATGATCAGCACGACGGTCACCATTACAGTGGTCAGCGGTTCCCGCTGCCTGACCTCGGCTGGGGATGCTGGTCTATGTCTCCTTGCGACGCGGCATAGGGGCAAATCCGCCGCAACGAAAGTCTCTCAGGATATTGATTGGATGTTTCAGGGCGATACCGCCAGCCTTGGCCCAAATTGGGAGAGATGCGATGAAGACTTTGATACAAGCTTTGGCTGTAACAACATTTCTGGGGGTACCCGCGTTGGCGGAAATCGTGCAACAACCGGCGAGCGGGTCGGTTTCCGAGGTGGCGGACCGGCTTGAGGCCGCTGTCACAAACGCTGGGGCAACGATTTTCGCGCGCGTCGATCACGGCGCGGGCGCCCAAAGCGTAGACATGGATCTGGCACCTGCACAGCTTTTGATCTTTGGCAATCCCAAGCTGGGGACGCCTGCCATGCAGGCTGATCCCCGCGCCGGCCTCTATCTGCCGCTTCGGGTTCTGGTTTACGAAGACGCAGGCGGGCAGGTGCAGGTTGTCTATGAAGAACCGGGCGCAATGCTGGGTGATCTGGACGTACCCGGCGACGCGGAATTCATCGGAAAGATGAGTGGCGCGCTACAGAACCTGACGGGCAAAGCGATCGGCGGCAGCTAACCCGCCTGCGCGACGCGCGCGAGTGCGTCGCGTGCGATCAGGATGTGAAACGGCATGATCGTCGCGAGATAAAGACGCCCACCGATATTGTGCGGATGCACCCAGGTCGCGAGATGCACGCGGCCCGCCTCGCGCAGGACCGATACGCGGAAATCGAGATGCTTGTCGTTGAAACCGGCGATCAACTCGTTTTCGTTTTCGCTTTCGACCGGAAAAATGCCCACGATATCACTCGCTGGTGGGGCGGTGCTGCGCAGGCCGAAAGGCGCGGTCAGAACGTTGCGAAGATGGACGAGCATCTGCGCCCAGCCCGGAAAACTCGTGATGATCTCGGCCGCCCGGCGCGGATCCATGTCGGATTGCGTTGCGTAGCAATCCATGAAATCGCCCTTGCGGATGCGCTGATGCAGCCCGCTGCTGGCGGGCAGGGGGCAGTGAGAAACAGAACGGTGCGGCATGGTTAGCTCCTGAGCGTCCGAAGCGCCTCGGCGAGGTCAATGGCGCCATCGTAGAGGGCGCGGCCCGAGATCGCACCATTCAGATCTGCGCCACAATCGCGCAGGGCGATCAGGTCTGCGATCGAGGATACGCCACCCGACGCGATCACCGGGATCGACACCGCGCGGGCCAGCGCGGCGGTCGCCTCTACGTTTGGCCCCTGCATCGCGCCATCACGGTTGATGTCGGTGTAGATGATGGCGGCCACACCTGCATCTTCGAACTGCCTGGCGAGGTCCGTAGCGTCGACGTCGGTTTCTTCCGCCCACCCTTTGGTGGCCACCTTGCCGTCTCTTGCGTCGATACCGACCGCGACCTTGCCTGGAAAGGTCCGGGCTGCTTCACGCACCAGATCGGGGTTTTCGACAGCGACCGTTCCGAGGATGACGCGGGCGAGGCCCTTGTCGATCCATGCCTCGATCGTCTTCATGTCCCGAATCCCGCCGCCAAGCTGTGCGGGAACAGGGCAGGCGGCGAGGATCGCATCGACTGCATCGGCATTGACCGGCTTGCCGGCGAAGGCGCCGTTCAGATCGACGAGGTGCAGCCAGTCGCATCCCGCATCGACAAAGGCCCTGGCCTGGGCTGCCGGGTCGTCATTGAAAACCGTCGCCTGATCCATCTCGCCCTGCAAAAGCCGCACGGCTTGTCCGTCTTTGAGATCAATCGCGGGATATAGGATCATGGCTTGGCCTTTCGTTTTTGGCCTTGTTGCAGCAACGCGGAGCGGATGCAACGCGACCCGAGGTCAGCCTTGCCAGACGGGTCAAGCCTGCTCAAGATCACGCGCGAGCAAACTGGAGGATTTGCAAATGAAGACGATTGGCACGATTTGTGCAGCCTTGATTGCGGTTGCCGGCGCTGCAGCCGCCGACCCGGTTCACGGCACGTGGAAGACCCAGCCGGATGACGGATCATACGCTCTGGTCGAGATGAGCAATTGCGGCGCAAGCATCTGCGGCAAGATCGCCAGAACCTTTAACGGATCCGGCGAGTACAAGTCGCCCAACCTCGGCAAGACGCTGGTCATCGACATGAAACCCAACGGCAATGGCAGCTATGAGGGCAAGGTCTGGCGTCCGTCGAATGACAAGATCTATATCGGCAAGATGTCCCTGAACGGCAACTCGCTGGCTCTGCGCGGCTGTGTTGCGGGTGGCCTGATCTGCTCCAAGCAGACATGGAGCCGGGTCAACTAAGGCCGCCAGGTCAAAAAGTTCGAAATAAGCCGGAGCCCGGTGCTCTGGCTTTTTTCGGGGTGAAACTGGAACCCTACCATTGTGTCGCGTCCGATGACGGCCGTGATCGGCCCCCCATAATCAACATGGGCCAGGCATTCCGACTGGTTGGTTACGTCGAACCGATAGGAATGCACGAAATAGGCGTGATCGCCTGTTTGAACGCCTTCGAAGATCGGGTGAGGCGCGTCGATCACCAGATCGTTCCACCCCATGTGAGGCACCTTCAGTGACGCATCTTCGGGCTTGATCGCGACGACTTCGCCATCGACCCAGTTCAACCCGTCAGTGTCTTCGAATTCGCGCCCGATCCGCGCCATAAGCTGCATGCCAACGCAGATACCGAGAAACGGACGCCCCCGGATCTCGACCGCCTCGCGCATCGCATCATAAAGGCCACCCGTTCCCTTGAGCGCGCGCATGCAGGACGGAAAGGCGCCGTCGCCGGGCAATACGATCCGGTCAGCCCGTGCCACCAGATCGGCATCGGCCGTCACCACGACTGTTCCCGCATCGACCTCGGCCGCCATCTTTTGAAACGCTTTTTCGGCCGAATGCAGGTTGCCGCTTTCGTAGTCGATCAGGACCGTGAGGCTCATAAAGCGCCTTTGGTCGACGGGATCGCGTCTGCCTTGCGCGTATCGACCTCGACCGCTTCACGCAGCGCGCGGGCCACCGATTTGAACGCCGCCTCGGCGATGTGGTGACTGTTGAGCCCGTGCAGCATGTCGACATGCAGCGTGATGCCCCCATGGGTGCTGAGCGCCTGAAAGAACTCGCGCACGAGCTCGGTGTCGAAGGTACCGATCTTGGGGGTCGGCAGATCGACGCTCCAGACAAGGAAGGGACGACCCGAAAGATCGAGGGCGCAGCGAACCAGCGCATCATCCATCGGCAACAGGCAGGACCCGTAGCGGCGGATACCCCTTTTGTCGCCAAGGGCTTGGGTCAGCGCCTGACCAACGGCGATACCGGTGTCCTCGACCGTGTGGTGATCGTCGATGTGCAAATCGCCCTTGGCCCGTATCGTCATGTCAATGAGCGAGTGCCGCGCCAGCTGGTCGAGCATGTGGTCAAAGAAGCCAACGCCCGTCTGGTTGTCATAAGCTCCGGTACCGTCGAGGTTGATCTCGACGCTGATGTCGGTTTCCGCCGTTGTCCGGGTCAGTTTTGCTGTGCGCATCGTCCATATTCCTTCCGGGCCGTTCTATAGGGGCAACCCGCGGGGGATTGCCAGCCTATAGCGCAATGTGTCAGCTAGGCGCCATGAGCACATGCGTCTTCATCCAGATCCGTTGCAAACCCGGCACGACCTACAAGGTCGCCGAAGAGATCACACTGCGTGAGTTGCATTCGGAGCTTTATTCGACCAGCGGCGACTTTGACCTGTTGATGAAGGTCTACATCCCTGAAGATGAAGATGTCGGGAAGTACATCAACGACCAATTGCTCGATATCGCAGGCATTGAGCGGTCGCTGACGACCATGACGTTCAAGGTCTTCTGAACGGCCAGATCCGGCAGGTTTGGCCGGACGTGTTGTCGCTGTTACAAGGACATCACTTTACATGGGGCGCAAAATGTCCCACGTAGCAGCCATCGGGTTTGTTAGCGCCAACATCTGCCTGCCGGGCGCCGACCATTTCATGGGAGCCAAGCCATGACCACCATCAACGATACCCTGAAACGCGTCACGGATCGGATTGCGGAACGCAGCCATAAGGATCGTGGTGTTTACCTGTCCCGGATGGAGCAGGCAGCTGCAGATGGCCCGACGCGCGAGCATTTGTCCTGCAGTGCCCAGGCCCACGCGTATGCCGGCGCGGGCGAGGATCAGGATGCACTGGCCACCGGCACCGCAGGCAATCTGGGTATCGTGACGGCCTATAACGACATGCTTTCGGCCCACCAGCCGTTCGAACGGTTTCCCGATCTGATCCGCAAGGCGGCGCGGGACGCGGGCGGGACGGCGCAGGTTGCGGGCGGCGTTCCGGCGATGTGTGATGGTGTGACCCAAGGCTATGCGGGGATGGAGTTGAGCCTTTTTTCCCGCGACGTGATCGCGCTGGCAGCCTCGGTCGCGCTCAGCCACAACACGTTCGACGCCGCCGTCTTTTTGGGGGTCTGTGACAAGATCGTACCCGGGCTGGTGATCGCGGCGCAGACGTTTGGTCACCTGCCGACTGTTTTCTTGCCTGCCGGTCCGATGACGTCGGGCCTGCCCAACGATGAGAAGGCCAAGGTTCGTGCACAATTTGCCGCTGGCGAGGTTGGGCGGGACGCGCTGATGAAGGCCGAGATGGCCGCGTATCACGGTCCCGGCACCTGCACATTCTACGGAACCGCAAATACGAACCAGATGCTGATGGAGTTCATGGGCCTGCACCTGCCGGGGGCCAGCTTTGTCAATCCGAATACCGATTTGCGCGATGCCCTGACCGTCGCTGGCGCGCGGCTGGCCCTGTCGAATTCGCATCTGGGCAATCAGTACACACCCACTTTCCGTATTCTGGACGAACGGGCTTTTGCCAACGGGATCGTCGGCCTGAACGCGACGGGCGGCTCAACCAATCTGCTGATCCATCTGGTCGCCATGGCGCGGGCCGGGGGGATCCTGCTTGATCCTCAGGACTTTGCCGATCTGGCGGAGGTGACGCCGCTGCTGGCCCGGGTCTATCCTAACGGTCTGGCGGATGTGAATCATTTCCATGCGGCTGGCGGTCTTGGATACATGATCGGAGAGCTTTTGCGCGCAGGCCTGATGCACGAGGATGTCGTGACGGTCATGGGTGAGGGGATCGAAACCTATACCCGCGAGCCCAAGCTGAAGGATGGAGAGCTGGAATGGGTGGACGGGCCTGGCGAAAGCCTGAACACCAAGATCGTACGCCCCGTTGCCGACCCCTTCAGTGACAAGGGCGGTTTGGCGCGGCTCTCGGGGTCGCTGGGTACCGGGGTGTCGAAGGTTTCGGCCGTAGCGCCGGAACATCAGGTGATCACCGCGCCGGTGCGGGTGTTCCACGATCAGGATGAGGTCAAGGCGGCCTTCAAGGCGGGTGAGTTCACGGATGACGTCATCGTCGTGGTCCGGTTTCAGGGGCCGAAGGCGAACGGCATGCCGGAGCTTCACAGCCTCACACCGATGCTGACAGTGTTGCAGGGGCGTGGCCTCAAGGTGGCGCTGCTGACAGACGGTCGGATGTCGGGTGCGTCGGGCAAGGTGCTGTCGGCCATTCATGTCTGCCCCGAGGCCATCGACGGTGGCCCGATTGCCAAGTTGCAGGACGGCGATGTCGTTTGTGTCGATGCGGCCACGGGCAAAATGGATATCGTAACCGAAGGCGTGCTGGATCGGCCTGCCGTTTCCGCCGATCTGGCGCATTACCAAAGCGGCCTTGGTCGCGAACTCTTTTTGAACTTCCGCGCGCAGGTCGGCTCGGCCGATACGGGCGCGAGCGCATTGTGAGGATCAGGCAATGAAATCGACCCGCGAAATCTGCCAGATGGCCCCGGTGATCCCGGTCTTGGTCATCGAAGATGCCGCCCACGCCGAACCGCTGGCCAAGGCCCTTATCGCTGGCGGCCTGCCGGTCCACGAAGTCACGATGCGCACGCCTGCGGCGCTGGATGTCATTCGTGGCATGGCTGCGGTCGATGGTGCCGTGGTCGGCGCTGGTACGGTGATCACGGCATCGGATGCCAAGGCGGCCAAGGATGCGGGTGCCGTCTTTGCCGTGTCGCCGGGTGCAACGGATCGTTTGATCGATGCCTGCCAGGATCTTGAACTGGCGCTGTTGCCCGGCGCTGTGACGGCGAGCGAGGTCATGCATATGCTCGAACGCGGCATCGACATGCTGAAATTCTTCCCGGCAGAGGCCGTTGGTGGCGCTCCGGCACTGAAATCGCTCGCTGGACCCTTGCCGCAGGCCTCCTTCTGTCCGACCGGAGGGATAACACCCGCGACCTATCGCGATTACCTGGCTTTGCCGAACGTGATCTGTGTGGGTGGCAGTTGGATCGTGCCCAAGTCGGATCTGGAAGCCGGGAACTGGACGGCCATCACCGATAAGGCAAGCGCTGTCACCGGGGCTGGCACATACGCTTGATATCTGCTGCAAGCGCGGGCTTGGCCGCGACCGTATCGGTGCAAAGGGCCAATGCGCGCGGCCGCAATTCTTCGGGATCGACGATCTGGTCGATCAAGCCAAAGTGCAGCGCTTCGTCCGCAAGGATCTTCTGACCGCCCATCAGAATGTATTTCGTCCGCGCCGGACCAATCAGTGCGGCCATCCGCGCGGGGTCAGACGGTTGCGGCAGGAACCCCAGCTTCATGACCGGATAAAAGAACTTTGCCGAAGGCACCGCGATGCGGATGTCGCAAGCCAGCGCCATGCCCATGGCTCCACCCGCCAGTGTGCCATTCAGCGCGGCGATCGTCAGGCCGGGCAGGGCGGCAATGGCACCGGATAGCCGTTCCCACACATCCGAGGTGGCAAGACCCGCGCGGGCCTCGTCAAGATCCGCGCCCGCGCTGAAAACCTTGCCCCGCCCGGTCAGGATGAGCGCGCGCGCCGATTGTGCCTCTTCTGCGATGGTGGCGAGTTCTGACAACATCGCGTGCGTCAGCGCATTCGCCTTGTCAGGACGGTCCAGGGTTACCATCCAGACGCCATCCGCCTTTTCGACGTCGATCATGTAAGGCCGATCCGCTGACGTATGGCCTCGTCCCGCAGCGAGATTTCCTGCCCGATGAATGCATCCGCATCGGCGCCGCACATCCAAAGGAGCGCCCGAGCCGGCCAATCGGGCGGAATATGATCGGACCAATCCAGCTGGCTGACCGGATTGATACCGCTCGACTTGATTTCGCGCTGCATCTGGGTGGCGACGGTGCCGGGTGAAAGGCCCATGGCCCGGATCCCCCGGTCAACGTATTCCTTGTCTGCGCAGCGGGTCAGCATCGCCGCCCCTGCCTTGGAGGCGCAATAGTGGCTCCACGCCTCGACAGGGCCGTGCGCTGCGCCGGAACTCACAGTCAGGATCGTACCACCGCCATTTTCCAGCATGATCGGCAGAGCGGCCCGCATGCCGTGAAAGACGCCCTTGAGGTTGATGTCGATGACGTGGCCCCAAGCATCCGGGTCGGCCTTGTCCATATGCGCAATCGGCTCGATCACCCCGGCATTGCCAATCAGCACGTCGAGGCCGCCAAAGGTTTCGACGGTTTTGTTGATGGTGGCCTCAACCTCCCAATAGCGGGAGATATCGCAAGGAATGGCGATGGCCCGGTCGCCGATCTCGCCCGCGATTTCGCCGATGGCGTCGCCGCTGCGGGCGACAAGAACGACATTTGCACCAGCATCCGCAAATGTCCTGGCCGCAGCAGCGCCAATGCCGCGACTTGCCCCGGTGATCAGCACTGTTTTGTTGTTCATATCCATGAGATACCCCTTCACGCCGCTGTCATACGTGTCGTGGTACGCCCGCAATGTAACAAGGTCCAGACCGCAGCCCTTGACGACAACGCTGTGGCGCACGACTTTGGTCAAGAAGTCGTTAATCAAAGGAAACTTATATGTCTCGCCTGTTTCGTTGTGCATCCCCGATGGTTATTGCGTTGGCCCTGTCACCCTCGTGGGCGTTGGCCGACCTGACCGCAGCGGATGTGTGGAACGACTGGAAGTCGTACATGGCGTCATTCGGCTATACGATGGATGGCAACGAGAGCCTGAACGGCGGCGTATTGACCGTGACGGATGTCGTCATGACGCTACCCATGGCGCCGGAGGCCGAAATGGGGGATGCCCGCATTGAAGTCCCCGAAATGGTCTTTACCGAGAACGCTGACGGAACGGTTAATGTGACGCTGCCACCCGTGATGCAGATGACGGTGAAGGGCCAACCCGAGGGAGGGGAGCCCGTTGATATGGCCTTGGCCTATGAGCAATCGGGCTTTGACATGGTCGTAGCGGGCATACCGAACGATCTGAATTATACCTACGATGCTGACGAATTCCGCATCAGCTTTGATCGGCTGAACGTAGATGGTGCCGATCTGATCGCCGAGGCGGGCAACTTCGAGGTCGTCATGACCGGCGTTTTTGGCGCGTCGAATATGAAAGTCGGCGAGCTGCGCGATTACAGCCAGACCGTTAACGCCGACGAGATGTCGTTTCTCTTTGATTTCAAGGATCCCGAAGGCAGCGACGCGTCGTTCAAAATGAATGGAGGTCTGCAGGGCCTCAGCTTCACCGGCGGCGGGCTTTTGCCGCTTCAGGGCAACGCTGCGGATGTGGGTGCGCTTTTGGCTTCGGGCGTGGTTTTCGAAGGCGGGTTTGAATTCGCTTCGGGCGCGAATGAGATTGCTTTCGACGGACCCGACGGTGCAGGTGCCATAAACACCTCATCCGATGGCGGTACGGTCCTGATCGGGATGTCATCCGACGGGTTGTTCTACGACGTTGCGCAGCGTGGCTCGAACGTGAACATGGTTCTGCCTGACGTGCCGCTGCCAATATCCTACTCGACTGGCGAAACGCGCGGCCTGATCAGCATGCCGATCCAGAAATCAGACGACGAACAGGATTTCAGGGTTCTGCTCAACCTCGACGATTTCGAGATGGCGGACGCGCTGTGGGGGCTCTTTGACGCGACGGGCCAATTGCCGCGTGATCCGGCGGATCTGGTGGTGGATCTGAGCGGTAAGGCCAAGCTGCTGTTCGACCTCTTCGATCCCGAGCAGGCGGCGGCCCTCGAAGAATCTGGCGCGGTCCCGGGTGAGCTGAATTCACTGACGGTCAACCAGCTGCTGCTGAGCATCGTCGGAGCGCGGCTGACCGGTGACGGGGCGTTTACCTTTGACAATGCCGATCTGACGACCTTTGGCGGCGTGCCGAGACCGCAGGGTTCGCTGAACCTGCAGCTTGTCGGTGGCAATACGTTGATCGACAAGCTCGTGGGCATGGGTCTGCTGCCGGAAGAGCAGGCGTCAGGCGCGCGGATGATGCTCGGCCTTTTTGCGGTGCCAGGCGAGGGCGAGGACACACTCACATCGACGCTTGAAATCAACGATCAAGGGCATGTTCTGGCGAATGGTCAGCGCATTCAGTGATCGCTGCCAGTCATGGCAACAAAAAAGGGCGGATCACATGATCCGCCCTTTCTTATTCGTTAAGGATGTTCAGTGTGCCGCTCAGTTCGCGGCGATCAGGCCCATCGATTCCAGCTTCAGGATGACCTGGTGGGCGCAGTTGTCGACCTCGACATTCTCGGTCTCGACCCGCAATTCGGGGTTTTCCGGTACGTCGTAAGGATCCGAGATACCTGTGAATTCCTTGATCTTGCCTTCACGGGCAAGCTTGTAGAGACCTTTGCGATCCCGCCGCTCGCATTCCTCGATGGTGGTCGCGACATGGACCTCGACAAAAGCGCCAAACGCTTCGATGTCCTCGCGCACGGCTCGGCGGGTCGTGGCGTAGGGCGCGATTGGTGCGCAGATCGCGATGCCGCCGTTCTTGGTGATCTCGGACGCGACATAGCCGATGCGGCGGATGTTGAGGTCGCGGTGCTCTTTGGAAAAGCCGAGCTCGGATGACAGGTTTTTCCGCACGATATCACCGTCAAGCAGCGTAACCGGCCGGCCACCCATTTCCATCAGCTTGACCATAAGGGCGTTGGCGATGGTCGATTTGCCGGAACCTGAGAAGCCGGTGAAGAAGACGGTAAAGCCCTGTTTGGACCGCGGCGGACGTGTGCGGCGCAGCTCCTGAACCACTTCGGGGAAGCTGAACCAGTCCGGGATCTCAAGCCCCTCTGCCAGACGACGCCGCAATTCGGTGCCAGAGATGTTCAGGATCGTGACGTTGTCCCGATCCGCGATCTCGTCATTTGGTTCGTATTGGGCGCGCTCTTGCACATAGACCATATGTTTGAAGTCGACCATTTCGATGCCGATTTCGTCCTGGTATTCGCGGAACAGATCCTGCGCGTCGTAGGGGCCGTAGAAGTCCTCGCCGGCAGAGTTCTTGCCCGGTCCGGCATGGTCGCGGCCCACGATGAAATGGGTGCAGCCGTGGTTCTTGCGGATCAGGCCGTGCCAGACCGCTTCGCGCGGGCCAGCCATGCGCATCGCGAGGTTCAGGAGCGACATTGCCGTGGTCGAGGCCGGATACTTGTCGAGCACCGCCTCGTAGCAGCGCACCCGGGTAAAGTGGTCGACGTCGCCAGGCTTGGTCATGCCCACCACCGGATGGATGAGCAGGTTGGCCTGCGCCTCTTTCGCGGCGCGGAATGTCAGCTCCTGGTGGGCCCGGTGCAGGGGGTTGCGGGTCTGGAAGGCAACAACCTTGCGCCAGCCGACCTTGCGGAAATAGGCGCGTAATTCGTTCGGCGTGTCGCGACGCGCGCGGAAATCGTAGTGGACGGGTTGCTGAATGCCGGTGACCGGGCCACCCAGATACACCGCACCAGCGGTGTTGTGCAGATAGTTGACGGCCGGATGCGCGCTGTCGTCGGCGCCAAAGACCTTTTCGGCCTCTTTCGATTTGTCCGGTGTCCAGCGGTCGGTCACCGTCATTGTCCCGAGGATGACACCCTCCTGGTCGCGCAACGCGATATCCTGGCCGATCTCGAGGCTTTGGGCAAAGTCTTCGCCGACATCCAGCGTGATCGGCATCGGCCAGAGGCTGCCATCGGCAAGACGCATGTTGTCAACGACGCCTTTGTAATCGGCCTCGGTCAGAAAGCCCTTGAGCGGAGCAAATCCGCCGTTCATCAGCAATTCCAGATCGCAAATCTGACGAGGGGTCAGGTCCCAGCTGACAAGATCCGCCGCTTCGACCTTGAGCTTTTGTGCGCTTTCATAGGAGACGTAGAGTTCGGGAACAGGCGATAGATTGTTCTGCATCCAAAATGTCTTTCGTTACATGCGTGCCAACAGCGGTCCGAGCCCGCTCGTGCGGGGGATAGCCACAGTCTTCCGCGAATGTCTATATGGTGGATGCGAAACAACCTGTTTTGGTGCGAATATCAGCGCATTGCCGTTATGCGCGTGCCACAAGTCGAAGCGGCAGCCCGGATTTTGGTTTCGGAATGGGTACTTGCGCCCAAGTTTCGCTCATCGGGTTTTCGATCTCGACACGGTACCGGCGCAGCAGGGCAGCAAGAAACAGCTTTACCTGTATCGTCGCGAAATGCAGCCCGATGCACTTGTGCGCGCCGCCCCCGAACGGCGCCCAGGCGTATTTGTGGCTGCGATCCTCGGCGCGGTTCGGTGAAAACCTGTCGGGGTCGAACCGTTCCGGTTCGGTCCAGTATTCCGGCGACGTCATGACAAGGGCCGGGATCGCGCTGACCCATGTGCCGGCCGGAACCGAGGTGCCCTCATACTCGAATGCGCGCTCAGCCCGGCGCGGGATGAACGGCACGGGTGCCAACAGGCGCAAGGCCTCGCGAAAGACCCTGTTGGTGACGTCCAAAGACGCAAGCGCCTCATCGTCCAGCGGACCGTCAGGCAACGCATCGATCTCGGCCCTGACACGGTCCTGCCATTCGGGATACGCGCCCAAGGCCCATATCACCTTGGCAAGGCTCGAAGCCGTGGTGTCATGCGCCGCCATCATCAGGAAATTGAAATGGTCGAGGATTTCGTCGGCTGTCCAGCTGGTCCCGTCATCATCGACGGCATGGCACATCTGCGAAAAGAAATCGTTGCCACCGTTTTCCCGCCGCGCCTTGATCATGTCGCGAAACGTTTCCCGCAGATATGTTCGCGCCTTCACGCCGCGCCCCATTGCGGTCAAGGGCAGCGGAACCCTGATTGGCGCAATGGATGCTGCCACCTCGGCTGCGAAGGCGGCGTTAAGCCGGTCGGTCCGCGGATCGTCGAGCGGCAGCCCCATGAACACGCTCGCGCCCATCTTGAGCGTCATTTCCTTGATGGCCGGATAGAACCGAAAACGACGACCCTCTGGCAGATCTTCGACCAGCTGGTCAAAGGCCCGCTGCATTTCATCGCGGTAGGCGTCCAGCGCATTCTTTCGAAACGCGGCCTGCATGATCCGGCGGTGCCTGCGATGATCGTCAAAATCGCGCAACATCAGCCCCCCGGGAAAGAGGCGATGCAGCACGTCCCAGCCGTGGTAGCTCGAAAACAGGTGGTCGGTGTCACCCAGGATGAATTCGAGCGCGTCGGCGGCGCCAAGGGTGACGCGCCATTGGCCAATGACATTTACCTTGTAGACCGGGCCGAACGTCTCGATCGACCGCAGGTGCAGGCCCAGAGGATCCCTCAGGAAATCAAGCGTGTGGCCGACAACGGGCGTTGTCGGCAGATGGGGGATATGAGCGAGGGCTTCGTTTGTCGGCATGGGAGTCTCGGCTGGCTACAAAGCCAGCCTAGCGATATCAACGACCTCGCCCAAGAGTTGAGTTGCGTCGGAAGCGACGGGGTATCACGCAGCCCTCGCCACGTGATCTATTCCGCCGCTTCGGCGACCGTATCCTCTTGTTCCGCCAGGAATCGCTCGGCCTCGAGCGCGGCCATGCAGCCCATACCGGCCGAGGTCACAGCCTGACGATACTTGTGATCGGTCAGATCGCCCGCGGCATAGACGCCGGGTATCGAGGTTTCAGTGCTGTCCGGCTTGGTCACGACATAGCCGCCCATATGCGTTTCGAGCACGTCCTTGACCAGCTCGTTCGCGGGCGCGTGCCCGATGGCGACAAAGACGCCCTTGCACGGGATCTCGGTGATCTCACCGGTCTGAACGTTCCTTACCTTGACGCCTTCGACACCGAGGGGGTTGTCAGCGCCGACAACCTCTTCGAGTTGGTGGAACCAAAGCGGCTCGATCTTGGGGTTCTTGAACAGGCGATCCTGCAGGATCTTCTCGGCCCGCAACTCGTCGCGGCGGTGGATGAGGGTGACCTTTGAGGCGAAGTTGGTCAGAAAGAGCGCCTCTTCGACGGCGGTGTTACCGCCGCCCACCACGACAATCTCTTGTCCGCGGTAGAAAAAGCCGTCGCAGGTCGCACAGGCCGAGACGCCGAAGCCCTTGAATTTCTCTTCGCTCGGCAGGCCCAGCCACTTTGCCCGCGCCCCGGTCGCAAGGATGACCGCGTCGGCTACGTAGACCGTGCCGCTGTCGGATTGCGCGACAAAGGGACGGTTCGAAAAATCGATCGAGGTGATGATGTCGCTGATGATTTCGCATCCCATGGCTTTGGCATGCGCCTCCATCCGGACCATCAGATCGGGGCCCTGGACCTCGGTGTCGCCGGGCCAGTTTTCGACCTCGGTCGTGGTGGTGAGCTGACCGCCCGGTTCGATGCCTTGAACAAGGATCGGTTCGAGCATGGCGCGCGATGCGTATACGCCGGCGGTGTAACCAGCAGGGCCGGAGCCGACGATCAGAACTTTGGTTTTGCGTGTCTCTGCCATTTGGCGCCTCATATCGATGTCGCGCAGAAAATAGGGGCGACCGTGGGCAATTGAAAGGCGTCTCGTCGCGACGTCGTGGTTCCGGCATCATAGTCGCTTAGACGATGAAGGGGAGACCGAGGATGATCCGGTTCGACGCGCCTCCCGAACAAAAAAAGCCCGCCCCTGGCCGGGGGCGGGCTTCTTCGTTTTTTGGTTGTTAGCTTATGCCGCGCTGGCGCGACGGCGCATGAAGCCAAATACACCGAGGCCCGCAAGCAGCAGCGGCATGCCAGCTGGCAGCGGGATCGGGTTCGGCCCTGACGGCGGTTGAGAGATGATCTCTTGAACCTTGATGTCGATAAAGGCGTTCGCGAACGATGTCGCGGGGTTACCGCCAGCACGCAGCTGGTTCAGGTCCCATGCCGCACCGCCCGTCGCAATGGCAAGATCAACATAGTCCGCGGTCGTCGTGCCGAAGCCTCCACCGGCAGTGCCGCCCGTGTCTTCGGTGAAGCCGCCACTGCCATCGGCAACATACGCGGTTCCGTCGCTGTCGATACCAAGGGCAGACAGCGAGTTATCCGAGCTGAACGAATTGCTTACTACTGCGTTCAGCAGGATATTGGCGCTGGTCAGCGAGTTCTGGATTGACTGTACCGTCAGTCCAAGGCCCGATGTCACATCGCGGTCTTCGTCCGTCACAAGGATGAAGTTGATGGCTGCGCCGGCTGTGAAGTTCAGGTTGTTGAGCGCAAAGTCGATCGCTGCGAACCCGTCTTCAAAGCCACCCGAGGTGACCAGGCTTTGCAGATTGGTCTTGGTTGTCGCGGCATTCTCGAGGCCACCGCCGGATTGAACCAAACGTGGCGTGCCACTGTTGGGTCCGCCATAGCCCACAACGCCGTAGCTGCGGCTTGTCACACCCGCATCCGACAGCCCTTGATCCAGTTGATCGATCACGGTGTTGGCAAGAAAGTCCTGCTCGCCACCCATCGAACCGGACTCATCTACGATGAAAACCACGTTTGAGGTTGTATTGACGGTCGCGGCCATCGATCCGTCAGCAAAGGAAAACGTCCCTAAGGCCAACGCGAGCGCGCCGACCAGCCTTTTCGTTAACATGTCAAAACTCCGCATAAAATTGCTTTTGGGAAAAAACCTTCCCCAGCAAAAACTTGCCACTTTCGTTAACCTTTTGTCAAGAAAATGACCCAATTGCCCAATGAACGGTCTGTGCGCAAATCGCCATCAATGTGGGTTTGGACAACGATATTTCACCACTGCGCAATATTATTGCGCTCAGCGGGTCCGATGCTATTGTTTCGAAAAATCAGGTGAGACTATGGCAAGTACCCGACTCGATCCCATTGATAGGAAAATATTGGCCGAGTTGCAGGCTGATGGCCGAATGACCAATGTTGAGCTGGCCAAGCGGGTGGGGATCTCTGCACCGCCGTGCCTGCGGCGGGTCCGAACGCTTGAGGAAAATGGCTATATCCGGGGCTATCACGCCGATGTCGATGCCAGCGAGCTGGGTTTCGAGGTGCGCGTCTTTGCGATGGTGGGGCTCGCGAGCCAGGCCGAGGCGGATCTGTCAGCTTTCGAAGCCCGCTGTCGGGATTGGCCCCTGGTTCGGGAATGCCACATGCTGAACGGCGAAGTGGACTTCATTCTCAAATGCGTCGCACCCGATTTATCCAGCTTTCAAAGGTTCTTGACCGGTGAACTTCTGACCGCGCCAAACGTCGCGAGCGTCAAGACATCGCTGGTGATCCGCGACGCCAAGTTCGAGCCCGGCGTGCCGTTCGATGTGCTCGAGGCCCGCCTGAGCAAGAGCGCCTAACTGTCAGGCCACGTTCAGACTTTCGAAAACCTCTTCGCCAATCTCTGGCGCGCGCGGATGCGCCAGCGGCCCGAAATCTGTTGGGTGCGTGATGTGCGGGAACAGCCCAAGAAAGCGGTTGCGCTGGTCGTGCGTTATTTTCCGAAGCGCTGACATGCCCGGGTGATAGGTTTCTGTTTCGATCCCGTTTGCCATGACGGCGGCGTGGCGTGACAGACAGATGTGATAAAGCCGCACCGGCCGCGGCGGGCTGACTTCAATGGCATGCTCCTGATCGACGAATTCAAGAACAGGCGTCAAAACCTGCCGGCGTCCGATGACCTGCTTCAGATGAGACGGAGTGCGCAGCAAACGTGCCGCTGGTCCCAAGGTCAGAAGAGAAACGGGCCGTGCAAGGCCGAAGCCGTCAGCCAGGATGTTGACGAGGGGCGTTGGCTGTTCGGGATCCGCTGGAAGGTAGGTCGCCGATCCGATCCACATGACCTTTGCCGGGACACCCGCCGACGTACTCAGCATATCGCCCGGCAACAGATCCTCGATCGCGATTGTGCCGTCCGGTGTCGACAGCATCGCGCCGCGTGCAAAGGCGGAAAACGCGCTGTCGAACAGTGCAGATATGGGGGCCTTTATTGTCTCGTTGGTGATCGTCCCGTCGGGCGTCAGAGCGGTAATTTCGTAGGCTCTGTATCGAGGGGGCTGGGAAATATTTAAATGGGGCACTCGCAAACCAGCGGGGACGGACATTGCCAACCTTTCATAACTCGGGTCAGTCTGCGTCGGCCCCCACCGACGACGACAGAAAGACGTATGTCTTTGTGTCATTAACGGTCGGAGGATCAGGTAACGTCGGGTTAGTTGTCAAATCCGGGCGGCTCAGCGGCCATCGTCACGCCCCAATCGCCGGTGCGCGATGCCTATTGTTGAACGTGACCGGACCAGTCCCGTCACATTCGATTCGCTTTTCGAGGTGTTCAGCCCGCCTTACGCGCTGTTGCCAGGGCCAGCCTGCGCTTTGCGATGAACGCGGTGCGTGTTGCGCCACGGGTCCATGGGAGCTTAACTTCGCTGGCTTTTGACGCTTCAAGCCACATGCTGATGAATCGCTTCTTCGTCATCTGTCTCAACCTTCTGCCTGCTGCGCTTCTCGGTTTACCGTCTTCTTGGGATGCGCTGTTATTGAGACAAATTCATCTAAAAGTTGTGGCCATTTTATGGCGGACCGTCACATTTACAGTCGAACGGTGGAAATCAGCCGGCCATAATCGGGATCCTTTGCATGCACGCTCCGTCGGTAGCTGTAAAAGCGATCGGGGTCGGAATAGGTGCAATGACGGGTCCATTCCGCATGTCCCACGCCAGCCTGCCGCAACCTGTGCAGCCCGAAAGCGGGCAGATCGAAATGAAGCCGATCTCCGTTCCCGTTGGCGAAGAAACGGGCGTTGTCCGGATCTTGATCGAGGAACGTATCCAGGTATTCCGGGCCGACCTCGTACATTCGCTGGCTGATCGTCGGCCCGATGATCGCCACGATGTCGGACCGATCTGCGCCCAGCCGTTCCATGGCTTCGACCGTCGCTTCGAGCACCCCGTCAAGTGCACCCCGCCAACCGGCATGTGCGGCGCCTACGACCTTGGCCTTCGGGTCTCCGAATAGGACGGGTTGGCAGTCAGCCGTCAGAATCGAAAGGGCGAGACCGGGGATCTTCGTCACCATCGCATCGGCCTGCGGCTTTTCACCGAGGGGGCCAGAGATGTCGATGACGGCGCTGGAATGGGTCTGGTGGACAGTGACCAGCTTGTCCTTGCCAACGTCCATCGCATCGGCGACCCGTGCCCGGTTTATCGTAACGATTTCGGTCTGGTCGGAACTGCCGAGCCCACAATTCAGGCCCGCAAAAATCCCCGATGATGCCCCACCAGCCCGCGTGAAGAACCCATGCCTGATCGGGGAGAGAGCATCTGCGGTCAGGATCTCAAGGGTCATATGTCCAGTCCGGGTGGCGCTTCGGCGGTCTCGGGATAGAACCCGATGACCTTGAACAGGTTTCCCATTTCATCGGGGTGCGTCAACCGGCGATGCGCGGCGATGTGGCTTTCCTGTCGCTCGCCGCTCAGCTGCTGAGCGAGCCTTTGCGCGCGTTGGGTGATGCCCAGCCGTTCGAGGAACACGCCCTGCGGCGTGAGGCGGGTATGGGCGCATTGCGCGGCCGTGGCGAGCGCTTCGAAATCCACATGGGCCGTCAGGTCGGCGGCACCCGGATCGGCCAAGGGATCGGCGGCCTCGTGGTGCCGTAACGCCTGCAGCGTGTCGCCGAGGCTGCGCCAATCGCCATAGTCGATCACAAGCGCAGCGCCGCCGTGTCGGGCAATCCGTCCGGTCAGGGCTTCGATGATGGGGCCCGCGCCTGGGCAATGTTCCACGATATCGCCGTCCCGCGTGTCTGAAAGCCGATGGTCAAGCGCTGGCTGTGCCTGCATCTGCCCAAGCCCAAGGCAGAGCGTATCGGCATCCGCGCCCACCCGCCGTTCGCGCCAACCCTTTCCATCCCGTTGGAACTGCCGGATCGGCAAGGCATCGAAGAATTCATTGGCCACCAGGAACAGTGGTGCGTCGGAAAGCGCATCCACGTGGTCAAACCAGACCGGGTCATACTGCGAAAGTCGCTCCTGTTGTGCTGCGCGCAGCACTGGCGATGCCTCGATCAGGCAGATGCGGCATCCTTCGGCAAAGCCCGGTACCGACCGTGTTGCCCGCAGGATATCGGCCATCAGTGTGCCGCGCCCGGGGCCCAGCTCAGCAAGGTTGAATGGCGTGGGTGCCCCCTGGTTCAGCCAAGCTTGCGCTAGGCAAAGTCCCACAAGTTCGCCGAACATCTGGCTGATCTCCGGTGCCGTCGTGAAATCACCTTTGGCGCCCAGCGGGTCGCGGGTCGTGTAGTACCCGTATTGCGGATGCATCAGCGCTTCGGCCATGTAATCGGCGATGCTGATCGGCCCCTCGGCGGCGATGCGGGCGATAAGCTGCTCCTTGAGGCTCATGCCTCTTGCGTGCGCTGCGCTGGCGCCCGTGCGCGGAGAATGAGCCACGCGCCAAGCGCGATCATCGGCAGCGACAACAGCTGGCCCATCGTGAAGCCGTAGCCGCTGATATGCCAAGCCAGTCCAAGCGGATTGCCGGGGCTTATGAACTGGGCGTCAGGCTGCCGCACGAATTCGACGATAAAGCGCCCCATGCCGTAGCCGGCAAAGAACACGCCGCTGACAAGCCCGGGCCGCTTGAAGGCTCCGCGCCGCCAGACCATCCAGATGAGAACAGCGCCGAGGATCAGACCCTCAAGTGCGGCCTCGTAGAGCTGGGAGGGGTGGCGGGCACAAAGGCCGATCACGCCGGGGCAGGTCTGCGCCATCTCGCCCGGAAAGGCCACGCCCCACGGCATGGTCGTTGGTCGGCCCCAGAGTTCGGCATTGATGAAATTGGCGATGCGGCCCAAGAGAAGGCCGGGCGGGACACCGAAACAGATCGCGTCGGCCACACTGAGCTTCGGCAGGCCTTGCCGGATGGTGAAGAGCCACGCGGCCAGAAGCACACCGAGCAGGCCGCCGTGAAAGGCCATACCGCCCTCCCAAACCATAAGGATCTCGCCCGGGTTCTGGAGGTAGTGGGCGGGTTTGTAGAAGAGGACGTAGCCCAGCCTGCCGCCCAGGATCACGCCGAGAATGACCCAGGTCAGCAGGTCCTCGATTTGTGCCGGGGTCATGGGCGCGCGCTCGTTCGGCCAGAGCCGCTGCGCCTTGACCGCCGCAACAACCATCCGCCAGCCCAACAGGATGCCCACGATATAGGCGAGCGCATACCAGCGCAGCGCCAGTTCGAAGCCGAATATCGAAATGCTGAAGAGCTCGGGCGAGATGTCCGGGAAGGGTATCAGACCTGTCATCCGTGTCTTTTTGCCTCTGCTCTGGCGCGCGTCAACCTTGCGGCTTTTCCTTTTGCGGCCCATATAGGCGTTACGGATGACCTGGAGACGACAGATGCAAGCGCGCGGCAAGATTTTCGATGACATCTCGCAACTCATGACAAATGCCATGGGTGTGGCGCAGGGTGCCCGTGAAGAGGCCGAAACGGCGATGAAATCGATGATCGACCGCTGGCTCGCCGATCGGGACTTCGTTACACGGGAAGAGTTCGACGCGGTTCGTGCGATGGCGCAGAAGGCGCGCGAAGAGAACGAAGCGCTTAAGGCACGCATCGAGGCGCTCGAAGCCAAGAGCTAGTCAAAAGGTGGCGCTGCCGCGCCATTTTCAACAATTCCGCCAGTGTTTGATGATCGCCTCGTACCCGGCGTGACTGCGGTTGTGCCGTTTCGATGCCTCCGGCGGGCGTATTGATCGACGAGAAGAAGCAGCGTGTCGACATTTCGGGCCGATCAGCTGGTCATGCCCAATTTATTGTGCATATCCCGAAATAAAGGGTTGCGTGATCAAGTTCCCTACCGCACCATATGTGGTAGAGGCACGGGGGCTCGCCCCGGTCTTTAGAGCAGGCACCTAGCGCTTGGGGCGCTGCCAGCCCCGCCGCTAGAGCGATAATGAGGTGGCATAATGGCCCTTTCCGAGCAGTACCTGGAAGACGAAATTCATCCCATCGATATTGTGGAGCACCTGGCGGAGCATCGCGACTGGGATTTCGACCGCATTGGCGACGATCAGATCGCCATGGCCGTCGAAGGCCAATGGCGCACCTATTCCATCACGACCGCATGGTCTGGGTTCGATGAAACGCTGCGGATGGTCTGCACCTTCGAGATGGATCCGCCCGAAGATCAGGTCGATGGTCTCTATGAGCTGCTGAACCTGATCAATGATCAATGCTGGGCGGGTGCCTTTACTTATTGGCCGGAACAGAAGCTGATGGTCTATCGCTATGGCCTTGTGCTTTCCGGTGGCCAGGTGGCGTCTGCCGATCAGATTGACACCGTTATCGGAGCCGCCGTCATGAGCGCGGAACGGTACTATCCCGCGCTTCAGCTTCTGGTCTGGGGTGGCCGCAGCCCGCGTGACGCCATGCAGGTCGCCATTGCAGAGGCCTACGGTCGCGCATAACCTCCGCCCCGCATGGACGGGGGGATCAATGAAGAACACGCGTATCGCAGCCCGGGGTCTTGTCCTTTTGGGCTGCGGAAAAATGGGATCGGCGATGTTGGCCGGGTGGCTGGCCAGAGGATTGCCGCCACAATCGGTTTGGGTTCGCGATCCCGTCCCGTCCGACTGGCTGCGGTCGAGCGGCGTGAACCTGAACATCGACATACCCCAAGCGCCTGCTGTCGTCGTCGTGGCGGTCAAGCCCCAGATGATGGCCGATGCCTTGCCCTTAATGTCGGAACTCGGCGGCGGAGAGACCGTCTTTCTGAGCGTGGCAGCTGGTACAACCCTTTCCTCTTTCGAAAACGTCCTTGGCCAAGCGACGCCAGTGGTTCGCGCGATGCCCAACACACCGGCGGCGATCGGGCAGGGGATCACGGCGCTGGTGGCGAACAAGACTGGCCAGTCCGCGCTTGATGAGGCAGAGGCCTTGCTTAGCGCCGTCGGCCATGTGGTTCGTCTTGATAATGAAAGCCAGATGGATGCGGTGACCGGCGTCAGTGGATCTGGCCCCGCTTATGTCTTTCATCTGATAGAAACTTTGGCCGCTGCTGGAGAGGCGCAGGGTTTGCCCGCCGATCTTGCCATGGCTTTGGCCAAGGCCACCGTGGCCGGTGCCGGGGCTTTGGCCATGCAATCCGAGGAAACCCCGAGCCAATTGCGCGTTAATGTGACCAGCCCCAATGGCACGACGCAGGCCGGGCTTGAGGTGCTGATGGACCAGACGAGCGGTTTGCCCCCGCTGATCCGAAAGACCGTGGCGGCGGCGACACAGCGTTCAAGGGAGTTGGCCGATGGGTGAGATCACTTTCGATGATTTTATGAAGGTCGACATCCGCGTGGGGCGGATCATCAAGGCCGAGCCTTTTCCCGAGGCCCGCAAACCTGCGATCAAGATGTGGATCGATTTTGGCCCCGAGATTGGTGAGAAAAAGACCTCGGCCCAGGTCACCGCGCATTACACGCCCGGTGATCTTGAGGGGCGACAGGTGCTGGCCGTGGTCAATTTTCCAGCCCGCCAGATCGGGCCGTTCATGTCCGAAGTTCTCGTTCTGGGTTTGCCGGACGAGGCGGGTGAAGTGGTTCTGATCAGTCCGGATCAGACTGTCCCTATCGGAGGGCGGATGCATTGACCAAGGTTCTGATCACCCGCCCGATGCCGGATGCCGTTGCGGCCCGGGCGGATAGCCTCTTTGACGACGTGGTGCACCGGCCCACTACGCGGCCGTTGGACGAGGTGGAGTTGCGCGCCGCCTTGACCGACTATGACGGCGTGATGCCCACGCTGGGCGATGCGTTTTCGGCAGCGGTTTTTGCCGACGTTGCAGAGCCGCAGTGCCGGCTTCTCGCGAATTTCGGCGTGGGCTACAATCACATCGACGCCGCGACGGCCAAGGCGGCTGGTGTTATCGTCAGCAATACGCCGGGCGCGGTCACCGACGCGACTGCGGATATCGCGATGACGCTTATGCTGATGAGCGCCCGGCGCGCGGGCGAGGGCGAGCGTCTGGTGCGGTCCCACGCTTGGGAAGGCTGGCATCCGACGCAGATGCTTGGGCTGCATCTCAGTGGCAAGACCGTGGGAATCGTCGGGATGGGCCGCATCGGTCAGGCGATTGCGCGGCGCTGCCATTTCGGGTTTGGAATGAAAGTCAAATACTTCAACCGTTCAGCCAAGGAGCTTGATCCGCCTGCTGAGCGCGTCGAAACGCTCGAAGATCTGGCTGCCAGTGTTGATGTCCTTGTGGCTGCCGTTCCAGGCGGAGCGGAGACCCGCCATCTGATTGGTGCATCTGTTTTCTCAGCGATGCCGTCGCATGCCCACTTCATCAACATTTCTCGCGGTGACGTGGTTGATGAAACGACGCTGATCGGTGTTCTTGAGCGGGGCGAAATTGGTGGTGCGGGTCTCGACGTCTATGAGTTTGAACCGGCGGTTCCGGATGCTTTGAAAGCGCTCGATAACGTGACGTTGCTGCCGCATCTGGGGACTGCGGCGCTCGAGGTCAGAACGGCCATGGGCATGATGGCGCTGGACAACCTCAAGGCGGTCTTGATCGACGGGCAGAATGCGCCGAACGCGGTCTAGGTTTCGTCGCCGACTGCGTCACGCCAGTGGCGGCGGCAAAGGCTGACATAGGTTTCATTGCCACCGACCTGAACCTGCGCGCCGTCTTTCAGCACGTTGCCGTCGCTGTCCTGGCGAACCACCATAGTTGCCTTCTTGCCGCAATGACAGATGGTGCGGACCTCGCGCATCTCGTCGGCCAGAGCCAATAACGTTGCAGAGCCGGGAAAAAGCTCGCCGCGGAAGTCGACCCGCAGCCCATAGCACATCACCGGCACCTTCAGATCGTCCACCGCACGGGCCAGTTGCCAGACCTGCTCGGCGGTCAGAAACTGCGCCTCGTCGACAAAGACGCAGGCCACTGATCCCTGATCAAGACGATTTTGCAGCTTGGCGAAGAGATCCTCGGTCTGATCAAACGTATCGGCCTCCGACCCGATGCCGATGCGGGACGCGATCCTGCCGTGACCGGCCCGGTCGTCAAGGCGCGCGGTCAGCAGATACGGCTCCATCCCCCGCTCTTGGTAGTTATGGGCAGCCTGCAAGAGAACCGTGGATTTGCCCGCGTTCATGGTCGAATAGTGAAAATACAGCTTGGCCATGGCGGCTGGAATTATGGCCTCTTACCGTCGTGTGCAAGGGTAACCTCCTGGGGGTGGGACCCGTCTTGGTGGTGGCTTTGTTATGCCGCTGCCTGTGACGTCGGACGGACCATTCCGATGCAGGCCCGCAGAGGATGACGTACCGCCTTCCCCGGGGATACTGCAGAACTGCATGTTGCCTGAGACCGTCCGCCCGACACGCCGACTGTCAGTCGTTCGACCTGCCATCCCATATGGCAGAGGCGCGGTCGGGCCCCACCCAGGAACCGATGTTGGGGCATCGGTCACTCGTAACGTCCCGGAACAGTCGGGATGCCGTATAGATGACAACTTCATAACAACGTATTAATGGGAAAACGGTGGGGGGCTTCCCCGCAGAGTTTTGTAACCAGTATCGAATACACGACGCAGGAGTTGGCTTTTGGACCTCGCGAAAATTGGTGGCTATCTGAAGAAACACACCGAAACCCTCGTCAAAGACGTGGGAATCGAACCCGCATGCGAATTGTCTGGGAAATCCAAGGCGACACTGGGCCGGTATTATTCGGACAATCCGGAACACAGTGATCGCTTCATGCCGATCGACACGGTTTTGCTGCTGGAACAGTCGGCGAGCTTTCCGCATGTGACAAGCGCATTGGCCGAATTGCAGGGCGCCCATGTATCGCGTGATGGCGAGGCAACGGATGACGAAGACCGCAAAGGCGGTGTCAATTCGGATGTCATCGCTTTGAGTCAACGCTTTGCTATGCTGATGACCGAGTATCAGCAATCGATTGAGGATGGCGTGATCAGCATCAACGAAGCAAAGCGGCTGCTGAAGGAAACCATCCTTTTGCAACAGGTCCTGATCGACATGAAACTGCATCTGGAGGACGAGGGTGCCTGATGACATGCCGGCCCTCGTGGCCGAGGCATTGGATCGGATCGATGTCGACTTTTTGAAAGCGCCGGGCGATCCTGGACACCCACCACGCATTCTCTTGCTCTATGGCTCGCTGCGCGACGTCAGCTATTCCCGCCGCGCCGCCGAAGAAGGGGCCCGGATCCTCGAATATCTCGGCTGCGAAACCCGGATGTTTGATCCATCCGGTTTGCCGCTGGTCGGCGATGCCGAGCCTGAACACCCCAAGGTGCAGGAACTGCGGGACCTCGCAACATGGTCCGAAGGCATGGTCTGGTCATCACCTGAGCGTCACGGCGCAATGACCGGCCTCATGAAAACCCAGATCGACTGGCTGCCCCTGTCGATGAAGGGGGGCATCCGACCGACGCAGGGCAAGACCTTGGCGGTCATGCAGGTGTCGGGTGGCTCACAAAGCTTTAACGCCGTGAACCAGATGCGGATCCTTGGCCGCTGGATGCGCATGGTCACGATCCCGAACCAGTCGAGTATCGCCAAAGCGTGGCTTGAATTCGAAGATGGGCGCCTGCCCGAAGGCCCGTTTTACCGCCGCGTCGTCGACGTGATGGAGGAGCTGGTCAAATTCACGTGGATGGTGCGGGGGCGTAAGGATTATCTGGTCGACCGCTATTCGGAGCGCGTCGAAGATGTCGAAGCGGTGCACAAGCGGGTCTCGCTCAAATCGATCTGAGGCCTTCCGGTGGATAGCCGCCGATTGTGACCTCACATCATTGCCAAAGCGACTTCTGTTCCCTTAATGTTCTCATCATTGGGGCATGACTGGGGAGTTTCGGGCCAATGATCAGAGGAAGCTGTTGTTGCGGCGCTGTCCAGTTCGAGCTCGCTGCTCAACCAACCATGATGGGGACCTGCCATTGTTCCCGTTGCCGAAAGGCGGGGGCGAGCACCATCATCTTTGTGAAGAAGGCCGATCTGACTTGGATTGCTGGCAAGGAGAACGTCGCGCTTTTTATGCCCGGCGCGCCTTACAAATACGGCCGCTGTTTCTGCAAGACCTGCGGCTCGTCCCTGGGCGAAATCCTGTCGGAAGAGGATAGCTTTCCAATCGCGGCGAACGCCCTCGATGACGATCTTTCGATCGGGAACCAGTTCCACGAATTCGTGTCTGAGAAACCGTCTTGGTATGAGATTTGCGACGATGCCAAACAGTTCGACGGGCATCCGACGCCGCCTTAGGCGTGCCGCTCAACCAGCACGGATCCCACCGAATAGCCCGCACCGAACGAACAGATCAG
Source organism: uncultured Rhodobacterales bacterium (assembly GCA_963922565.1). Taxonomy (GTDB): domain Bacteria; phylum Pseudomonadota; class Alphaproteobacteria; order Rhodobacterales; family Rhodobacteraceae; genus JBCBKL01. Next base: position 43,329 of record CAWUIQ010000016.1, on the reverse strand, counting down.
GCCAAAGTCGCCATCGCTCAAGTCACTGGAATACTTGGAAAAGGCGATGATTGATCCGGCTGAGGACGTATTGGCATAGTCCTGCAGGATGTTGGGTTGCTCGCCGGGTTCGGGATCGCGGCCCAGAACCTTTTTGCCGATGAAATCGTTCATCGATTTGTTGGCCTGATGCAGCCACAGCCGTTTGAGATCGGTGCTGACCACGCCCTCGTCGGCCATGTGGTCGGCGATGTGCTGGCTGACCATGGGCAGCACCTCTTTGAAGACCTTCCGCCCGTTTTGCATGAACTGCATGTCCCGGCGATCTTTTAGGCCATCGGGACGGGACCGGCGCAGAAACCCGTTGTTGTTGCGAATGTTGTTCGAGAATTGCGTCGCGCAGCGGGTCGATTTGATTTCGAAATGGGGGCCTTTCGCGTCTTCGATCCGCTCGATGAAAGTGGCCGTCGCCACATCACCAAAGATGAAATGACAATCGCGATCACGCCATTCCAGGTGGGCAGAACAGATCTCTGGGTTAATGACGAGAGCGGAGCGGATCGAGCCGGAGCGAACCATATCCGCCGCGGCCTGAATTCCGAACGTGGCAGAGCTGCAGGCGACATTCATGTCGAAGGCAAACCCCTGGATACCCAACAGATCCTGAATCTCGATCGCGACGGCGGGATAGGCCCGTTCGAGATTGGAGGCGGCGCAGATCACGGCATCGACATCCATCGCCGTCTTGCCGGCCTGAGCAAGCGCCTTGTGCGCGGCCTCAAGCGCCATTTCGGCCATCAGTCCCGGTTCGTCATCGCTGCGTTGACGAAAGAGCGGATGCATCACGTCAGGGTTTAGAACGCCTTCCTTGTCAATGACATACCGGCTCTCGATACCGGATGCCTTGATGATGAAATCCTCGGACGAATGCGCCTTGGCTTCCAACTCACCCGCATCGATCTGCGCCTTGTTGGCTTCGTTGTACCGATCTGCATAGGCGTTGAAGGCCGCGACCAGTTCAGCGTTCGAGATAGACTTTTCGGGGGTGAAAACACCGGTTCCGGTGATGGCAGGCGTGTAGGTCAAGGCGCACCTTTTTCTTTTTCGCCGAAATTATAGGCGCGGCACATGGCGCGCAAGCGCGGAATGGGCGGTTATCGCCGCGAAACGTCGCGCGATCATCGGAACGCTGCGGGCATTCAGGGTGAGCATAACCTCTACCGATCAAGTACTCTCTGACCGCAGCCGGGACAGCAGAACCGGTGTGAGGTACATCGGGATCTGATAGCAACCCACAAAAACCAACAATGGCGCGGCAACCGCATCGGGCAGGGCGATCAGGAACAGTGCTATGTTTCGATTGCCTGCGTAGATCGCAGTTGAAATACGCATCCGCAGCTTTGTCCAACGAGACACTTGAAGCGTCGCGACCACAAGAAAAACATTGATGAAGAGCGCGACCGCCAGCCATTTGAGCAACTCCAGCGGCTGTGACCGGAGGAGGGGCCCAACCGCGCTCATCAGCCCTACGACGACCACAGCCAGCAAGAGGGCCGCAACCCCGTCCAATGCGCCCTGAGCCATTGGCGTTCCAAGCCCCGGTCTGAAGAACCGCAGGGCAAACCCCAAGCCTGCGGCCCCAAGGATCGCCGCGAGCAGGCCGAGGGAGAGTGACAGCGCACCCAGAGCGCCTGCGCCTGTCGGGTCGAGCAGCCACAAGACCGGAAACGCCGTGAATGGAAAAAGTGCAGTGCCCAAAACCAGCAGCCGCATGCCCGGAACAGGGTCGCGGCCCATCATGATCGCAAAGTTCGGTGCGCCGATCAGCGAGGGCGCCGCCAGCATCAAGACAACGGCGAGCGACAGCGGGTGGTCTGCGACGCCCAGCGTCCACAGGGCGCCAGCGACAAAGAGCGGAAACACAGTTTGCAACACAGCGATGCGTGCCAGCGCTGGCCCAAGGTCTTGCAAGCTGCCGAATGCGGCGCGGGCCCCGATCCTGAGACCGGTGACGAACAGCAGAACCGCCACCAATGTTCCGATCCATGGGCGCAGAGCCTCGGCCAAGCCGGGTGACAGCAACCCGACAATCAGTCCAACGATCAAAAAGTAACGGCCTTGCCTGCCGATCCAGATGAGCGCGTTCAGCACGCGTCAGGGCGCCTGTCGCATGGTGTCTGGCAGCCACATGGCGATCTCCGGGAACCAGATCAGAACAAAGCACATCAGCACCATGATCATGAACATCGGGAATGCCGCGCGGGTGATATAGCCCATTTCGTGTTCTGTCATGCCTTGCAGGACAAAGAGGTTGAAGCCGATGGGCGGCGTGATCTGCGCCATCTCGACAACGACCACAACGAAGATCCCGAACCAGATGAGGTCAATGCCTGCTTCGCGCACCATCGGTTCGACCACGGCCATGGTCAGCACCACGGACGAGATGCCATCGAGGAACATGCCCAGCACGATGTAGAACACCATAAGGATCATCAGCAGCTCAAAGCGTGAAAGCTCCATCGTGGCAATCCCGTCAGCGAGGGCCCGAGGCAGGCCGGTAAAGCCCATGGCGAGTTTCAGAAAGGCGGCACCGGCAAGGATCAGCGCTATCATCGCCGAGGTGCGCGTTGCGCCCATGAGGCTTTCGGTGAAGGTGTTCCAGTTCAGCGATCGTTGGCTTGCGGCCAGGATCAGCGCCCCGATGACCCCTATTGCGGCCGCTTCGGTCGCGGTGGCATAGCCCGCGTACATCGATCCGATGACAACGAAGATCAGGCACAGGACAGGGATCAGAAAGCGCGAATTCCGCAGCTTCTCGGCAAAGGACATGCCCGTCTCGCGCCTGGGGTTCCAGTTGCCAGACAGATAGGAGTAGGCGGCGACATAGCCCATGAACATCAATGCCAGACAGAGGCCAGGAAAGACCCCCGCAAAGAACAGCTGCGTGATGCTTTCGTTGACGGTGACGCCATACACAATGAGCGCGAGCGAAGGCGGGATCATCAGCCCCAGCGTGGCTGCGCCGGCGAGCGTGCCGATGACGATGCGTTCGGGGTAGTCGCGTGCGCGCAGTTCCGGGATCGACATCTTGCCCACCGTGGTCAGCGTCGCGGCGGATGACCCGGACACGGCCGCAAAGACCGTGCAGCCGACGATGTTGGTATGGACCAGCCCGCCCGGCAGGCGCGCAAGCCACGGCGACAGGCCCCGAAACATATCCTCGGACAATCGGGTGCGAAACAGGATTTCGCCCATCCAGATAAACAGGGGCAGCGCGGTCAGTGTCCAGCTTGAGGACGTGGCCCAGATCGTCGTGATCATCGTGTCGCCAACGGGGCGGGAGGTGAAGAGCTCCATCCCCACCCAGGCGACGCCCATCAGGGCAAGGCCCACCCAGACACCCGTGCCCAACAGCAGGAAAAGGACAAAGAGGAACAGCGTGATGGCATAGACTTCTTCCATGGTGCTATTCCGCAAAGCTCTGGTCGACGAGGTCCCGCTTGATCCGGTGATCGCCCCGCACCAGCACGTGGATCAGGTGATCGGTCAGGGCCAGCGCCAGAATGCCGCCGCCGATGACCATCACCGATTGCGGGATCCACATGGGCGTCGCGTCCTGCGCCTGGCTGACCTCGTTGAACTTCCAGGACCAGTACGCGAACCAATAGGCGTAATAGGTAAAATACCACATGACGCCCGCCGCTATGGCAAAGCACCAGATTTCCATGAAGCGCCGGAAGCTGGAAGGGACCGCGTTCAGCAGCAGCGACACCCGGATATGTGCGCCACGGTTGAGCGCATTGGCAAAGGCAAAAAAGCTCGCCGCCGCCATGGCATAGCCCGCGTAATTCGCCGCACCCGGAAAGATCTCGCCGGTCCAGCGGGCCACCATCTGCGCGACGATCAAGAGCAGGATCGCGATGAGGCAAAAGGCGGCCAGCACGCCCGCCCCAAAGTAAAGAAAATCAAGAACGCGGCGCAGACCGCGCAGAAGTCCGGTCATGGCTCTGTCCCCCGCGCAAGGTAAGGCGGGCCGGCCTCATCGAGGCCCACCCGTTCATGATCGCTTAATTTGCCTTGAAGGCGTCGACAATGGCCTGGCCAGTCTCGCCCGCCGCTTCGAGCCATTCGGATGTCATCGTGGCGCCCACCTCTTTGAGGTCGCTCATCAGCGCATCACCGGCCGGGCCCACGGTCATGCCGCCCTCGGCCAACCCGGCAAGGGTAAAGCCGGTATATTCCTTGGCGCGCCACGTGCCTGCGTACTCGGCCATTCCTGCACAGGCGTTGATGACGTTCTTGTTGGCGTCAGACACGTCGGCCCAGACGTCGGAGTTGATCAGCATGTAGTTGCGCGGCAACCAGGCATCGACCGAATAGAAATGGCTCAAGCTTTCCCAGACCTTGCGGTCGTATCCAGTGGCCCCCGACGACACCATCGACTCGGCCACACCGGTGGCGAAGGCCTGGCTGATCTCGGCCGCTTCGATCTGCACAGGCAGCATCCCGGTCAGCTCGGCCAAACGGGCGGTCGCGTTGTTATAGGACCGGAACTTGATCCCCTCCATGTCGGCGACGGCGTTCACTTCCTTATTGAAGTAAAGCCCCTGAGGCGGCCATGGAACGGAATAAAGCAGCGTCAGGTTTTGCTCGGCCAACAGCTCTTCGACGTGAGGTTTCGCGGCGGCGTAAAGCTTGTCATGCTCGTCAAAGGACGACACGAGGAAGGGCACGGAATCCCAGCCGAAAATCGCGCTTTCGTTCTGGTGGCCCGAGAGAAGGCGCTCACCAATTGGCACCTGGCCTGTCTGAACGGCACGCTTGATGTCGGCCCCCGCAAAGAGTGAACCGGAAGGGTGAGTGGTGATTTCGATCTCACCACCGGTGCCGGTGGTCACACATTTGGCAAACTCAGCACCGGTGACGGAGTGGAAATTCGACCCCGAATAGGCCATCGGCAGGTCCCATTTTTCCTGTGCGGCAACGGGCAGAGCCAGCATCGTCGTTGCCGCCAATGCGGCGCAAGTTTTGGTGACACTTGTCATCTTAGTCTCCCTGGTGGTCATTTGTTTTTTGGTACTTGTTCAAGCAAAACGCATTGGATCAAAAGCACTTATGTCCGTGTTCACGGGCTTGTCCGCAACCAGACCCGCCGTGATCCTTCCCGTTTTAGGGCCACCGGTCAATCCAATATGATGATGGCCGAAGGCTGCAAAAATGCCTGTCTCGCCAACTTGCCCAATTAATGGAAGGCTGTCGGATGGCGCGGGGCGGTGGCCCAGCCATTCCACCTCTTCGCTGTAGGATAGATTTGGAAAACTGGCTTTGGCCTGCCTGCGCAACAGATCCAGAGGGCGGCGTGATGGGCCGGCGGATAGCCCGCCAAATTCGACAACACCAGCGCACCGAATACCCGCGGCCATGGGTGTGGCAACGAACTTGCCAGTGGCGACCATGATGGGGTGCGATGGCCCCCCCGACGCGTCCTTGAACAGTATGTGGTAACCGCGCTCGGTTTCGATGGGTATCTTCAGACCCAGTTTCTGCATGAGCGACTTTGACCAAACCCCCGTGGCGAGGATGGCGCGGTCGCAAGGGTATAGGCCTGCATCGGTCTGCACGCCGGTGATCTTGCCATCGGTCAGGTCAAGATCCTTGATCTCGGCCCGCAGAATGGTGCCCCCGAGCTTTTCGAACTCGACAGCCAGCGCTTTGACATAGCCGCCCGGGTCATGGACGAAGCCATGGTTTTGCATCGTCGCCAGCAAACCCACATCGGGCGACAGGTTGGGCTCATGTTCATGCACTGCAGTGCCCTCCCGGAGGACGGGTTCAAAGCCCGCCTCGCGGCGCAGCGCCCAGGTGTATGCGTCCGCATCGAATGCGGCGCGATTTGCGTAGGCAAAGGAATAGTCGCTTTCATGCACAAACGCGGCGGCATCGGTGTTGTCCACCAGCGCCGTGTGCTGGACGACGCTGTCCTCGACGACGGTGGCAAGGCCCTTGGCGATGCGACGGGTGTCGCTGTCGTTGGCGTGGCTGAGATACTTCAAAAGCCACGGTAGGAGTTTCGGGAAATACCCCCAGCGGATGAACAGCGGGAAATCCGGATTGGCCAGCATCCGGGGTGCTTTCTTGACCAGCCCCGGGGCCGTCACCGGCGCGACCGAGCAGGCTGCAAGGACGCCGGCGTTGCCGTGCGACGTCCCTTCGCCCGGCGGAAGGCGGTCGATGATGGTGACCTCTGCGTCGCTCATGCGCCGCAGCCATATGCCTGTGGATACGCCGACGATCCCGGCTCCGGCTATGATCACGCGATCTGGCATCCACTGTTCCCCAAGGCGCGCCGGAGAAAGCGCAGCCCGATCAATGCACAGGCTTGTATGCAAAGCAAGCGCTGCACTAGGCTCTCATTCATGGCTGTTCGCGACCGTTAGGGACAGGGCGACAGCGGCGTGTGGGGCTGACATGACGACATTCGGCGGCAAGACGGTTTTCGGCGCATCCGTGGGCATCCTGATGCTGAATACCCGCTTTCCGCGGGTCCCCGGGGACATCGGCAATGCTGCCACGTGGCCCTTTCCGGTCCAGTTCAAAGTGGTGCCATCCGCGACGCCTGACAATGTGGTCAGGGGCGACGCGGCGCCATTGCTCGACGCCTTTATCGCGGCAGGGCGCGAGCTGGTCGACATGGGATGCGACGGGATCGCCACCAACTGCGGGTTCCTCGTCCCGTTTCAGAACGACATGTCCCGGGCGCTTGGCGTGCCCGTGGCGTCATCGTCGTTGCTGCAAGCGCCGCTGATCCGCCAAACGCTTCCTGCCGATCGGTCCCTTGGTATTCTGACCATCTCGTCCGAAACGCTTACGCAGGCGCATCTGGACGCTGCGGGCATTCCGCATGACACGCCGGTTGCGGGTACGAGGGCACGGTCTCATTTCACCACGCGCATACTCGATGACGCGACAGAGATCGATTTTGACCAGGCCCGCGCCGACAACATCGCCGCTGCCATCCAACTGGTGACGGACCATCCGCAGATTGGGGCCATATTGCTCGAATGCACCAACATGGTGCCCTACGCCGCGGATATCCGGCGTGCGACGGGCCGCCTGGTGTTTTCGATCTATACCTATCTGATCTGGTTTCAGGCCGGTCTGCTGCCCCGGCGGTTTCCGCCCGATCTGGACGATATCCGCCCTCTCGGGTCGACCGCGACATGATCGATCACCGCATCGCCGAGATGCGCGTGCACTGCGTGTCCATTCCGGCCAAGGCGGTGCATTCGCACGGATCGGGCGATGTGGCCGGCATCAATGCCGTTCTGTGCGAGCTTGTCACCGACACCGGATTGACGGGCTGGGGCGAAGCATCGCCGTGGCCCGTTTTCACGGGCACGGTCGAGGCCAGTACCGCGGCGCTGCACGTTCATTTGCGCCCGCTGGTCATCGGGCGCGACCCGTTTCTGGTTGAGCCGATCCTGACCGAGGCCGATCGTGTGATTGTGGGCCACCCCGAGGCAAAGGCCGCCCTGGAATGTGCGCTTCTTGACCTTTGCGGGCAGATCGCCGGGCAGCCCCTTGTAGAGCTTTTGGGCGGGCGGCACCGAGACCGCATCCCAATCAGCTTTTCGGTTGCCAACCCGGATTTCGATGCCGATCTGGAGGATGTTGCGCGCATATGGGAGGGCGGCGTCCGGATTTTCAAGCTGAAGACCGGGTTCATGGATCACGCCTTTGATCTCATGCGGCTGAAAAGACTGCGTGCACTTTATGGCGACGAGATCCGCCTGCGTATCGACTACAATCAGGGGCTGCCGGCCTATGACGCAACCCGGCACATTCGCGATCTCGAAGCCTTTCGCCCGGATTTTGTTGAGCAGCCTATCAAGCGTCATGAACGCGAAGCCTTGGCTGAAATCACACGCGCGGTTGATGTCCCAATCATGGCTGACGAAAGCGTCTTTGACGTGAACGATGCCACCCGGGGGGCCGCGGCGCGGATTGCCGACATTTTCTCGCTCAAAATAGCAAAATCTGGCGGCATACGCAGGTGTCTGGAAATCGCTGCCGTTGCGCGCGCGGCCGGTTTAGAAGTCTATGGCGGCTGCATGTTCGAGACATCCATCGCCCATATGGCCGGTGCCCACCTGATGGCTGCCATCCCCGACCTGACGCTTGGGTGCGAGTTCTATATGTCCACCTTCTATGCCGAGGCGGATCTGGCTGAAACACCCTTCCCGGTGAACGAGGGCCATGTTGACGTGCCCACCGTTCCCGGCCTTGGCGCGGCACCAAATCCCGACACGCTTGCGCGATATCGCACGCATCTTTTGACGGGCGGAGATAGCTGATGCCGATATCGCCCAAACCCGCTCGGATGAATGGTGCACAGGCATTGCTGCGGATGCTGGAATTGCACGATGTGCGCCATGTCTTTGGCCTGCCGGGGGAAACGACAATCGGGCTTTACAAGGAATGGCGGGCGTATTCAGACATTGAGTTCGTGTTGACGCGGGACGAACGGACGGCCTCTTACGCCGCCGAGGCCTATGCCAAGATCACCGGCAAACCCGCCGTGCTCGAAGCGCCAAGCCCCGGTGTCACGCACTGTGTCCCGGGCATAACCGAAGCGTTCCTTAGTTCGGTTCCAGTCATCTTTTTCAGCTCGGACATTCCGCTCAATCATGACAAGAGGCACGGGCTGACGGGCGTTGATCAGACGGCGCTCTATCAAAGCATCTGCAAAGAATCCTTTGTTGTGACCAGGGTCAGCGACATACCGTTCCTGTTGCGGCGGGCGTTCCGCGTTGCGACCTCGGGACGACCGGCGCCCGTGCATATCCGCGTGCCCATCAACATCTTCGGCGAAGAAGCAGAGCTGACGGATCTCTATGCCGAGCCGGAATACAGCGCGTATCCCGCGCATCGTCCGGTGGCCGATCATGCCAAGTGCCGGGCCGCCATTGATCTTCTGCTGGCGGCCCGCCAACCTGCTATCGTCTGCGGTCAGGGCGGGCTGATCTCTCAGGCGTCGGACATCATCCTGCAACTGGCCGAGATGCTGCAAATCCCTGTGGGCACAACGACGCCCGGCAAAGGCACGGTCCCAGAGGATCACCCCTTGGCATTGCGCGTGATCGGGGCCCGCGGAGGGATGGAGCATGCCAACCAGTACCTTCGCGATGCCGACACGATCTTTTTCATCGGGAGCAACACCGACAGTGCGGCCACGGATCAATGGACGCTCTACGGCGATCCCGGGTCAAAGACGTTTCTCCACCTCGACATTGCCGAAGCGCATGTCGGCAACAATTTCCCGGTCGATGTGGGGCTGGTGGGGGATGCGCGCGCGACCCTTGAGTATATGGTCGACCGCCTCAAGGCTGATCACCCGGATCTTGATCGCCGCCGCGTTGACCTGAGCGACATGAAGCAGGTCGCGCTCGACAAGGTGTTCAACTCAAACATTCCCATGCCGGACGGCACCATTTCGCCCGTCAAGCTGTCACAGGTGCTGGACCGGCTGATGCCGGACGACGCGATTGTCACGTCCGAACCGGGGGTCAGCGCGATCTACCCCTCTGCTTTGCTTACGTTTCGCAAGGCAGGGCGGCGCTATATCACCAATTATTCCATGGGCGCGCTTGGCTATTCGGTGCCGGCAGCACTCGGGGCGTCATTTGCCAGCGAAGGTCCGATCATCGCGTTCACCGGCGACGGCTCGTTCGGTTTCGTGATGGGCGACATGGAGACAATCAAGCGGTCCGGCAGGAACGTCACCATAATCCTGAATCGCAACGACAGTTTTGGATGGATCCGAGGCGAAGCCGTCCTCTTGGACGAGGTCGATGAACCCTGGTCGACCGACTTTGATGCCGTCGACTATGTGCGAATTGCCGAAGGGTTCGGTTTCGACGCAACCCGGATCACGTCAGAGGCTGAAATCGAACCGGTCTTGGCGCGCGCCATCGCAAATAGTGGCGCCAACTTCATCGAGATCAGGGTCCCGACGCAGGACAAGGTCGTGCCGTTCGTACCCAGCTGGGTTCGGGCCGCAAAAGCGAAGAATCTGCCTTACTTCAGCTAGACCGCCATCCAAAACGGTGACGCCAAACGTCCGCAAATGGCATGAGGTTTGGGGCACGGCTCATCGACCTGTGCCTGCTGTTTCCTCACCTAACATGCCGCGCGCATCTTTCCGCCCATTCAATTATGACGCGCATCCAAGCTGTAGTACGTTTTTCGGTGACACGGCATTGCGCCGAAGTCACTCAAATTTGGGGGCATTATCATGACATATTCAATCAGTCGTCGCGGATTTATTGCAGGCACGGCGGGCCTTATCGCGTTGCATCCGTTCTCGGCCCGCGCGGCGTCGAACCAGGCGCACTTGCGGATCATGGAAACGACGGATCTGCATGTGCACGTCTTTCCCTACGACTATTACGCCGACAAGCCGCGCGACACGGTTGGTCTGGCGCGGACGGCATCGATCATCGAGGAAATCCGGACCGAGGCCACGAATTCGCTGCTGATCGACAATGGTGATTTCCTGCAGGGTAATCCGATGGGCGACTACATCGCTTATGAGCGAGGTATGAAAGAGGGTGACATGCACCCGATCATCACCGCCATGAACCAGGTTGGTTTCGACGGGTCGGTTCTGGGCAATCACGAGTTCAACTACGGGCTCGACTTCCTGATGAAATCGCTGGCCGGGGCGGATTTCCCGGTCGTTACGGCCAATGTCGCGAAATCGCTGGGCAGCGATCCGACAAAGGATGACACGCTCATCCCGCCCTATGTGATCCTCGACCGCGTGGTGAAAGATGGCGACGGCGTGGAGCATCCCATTCGCGTCGGTCTGATCGGCTTTGTCCCGCCCCAGATCATGAATTGGGACCGCCGGCATCTGGAAGGCAATGTTCAGGCCCGGGACATCATCGAAACCGCCAACGCGTACGTGCCACAGATGCGCGAGGCCGGGGCCGACATCGTGATTGCGCTCAGCCATTCCGGGATCGGACCTGCAGATCATACGGACGGGATGGAGAATGCCAGCGTGCCTCTCGCGGCCATTGACGGCATCGACGCGCTGCTAACGGGGCACCATCACCGCGTCTTCCCCAGCGATGCCTATGACGGCATCGGAGGCGTAGATACCGCTGCCGGGACGATCCATGGCAAGCCGGCCGTGATGGGTGGGTTCTGGGGCTCTCATCTGGGTATCATCGACCTGATGCTTGAACGCGACGGCAATGCGTGGCGCGTGGTCAGCCACGGGGTCGAAACGCGCCCCATTTCAAGGCGGAACGAGGACCGCTCGATCACCGCTCTTGTCGAGAGCCAACAGGCCGTGCTCGACAGCGTGCAGGCCGAACACGACGCGACCCTGGCTTATGTCCGCCGCGCGGTCGGCAAAACGGATGCTCCGCTGCACTCATACTTTGCCTTGGTTGCAGATGACCCGTCTGTGCAGATCGTTTCTATCGCGCAGCTTTGGTACATCGAACAGATGATGAAGGGGACCGAGTACGAGGGCCTGCCGATCCTTTCGGCGGCGGCCCCCTTCAAGGCGGGCGGTCGCGGCGGTCCGGAATACTACACGGATGTGCCGAAAGGGGATGTCGCGATCAAGAACGTCTCGGACCTTTACCTCTATCCCAACACCGCGCGCGCGGTTCTCGTCACCGGCGCGCAGGTGAAGGACTGGTTGGAGCGGTCTGCCGGCATCTTCAACCAGGTTGAGCCGGGCAAAGCCGATCAGTTGCTGCTGAACCCTGAGTTCCCCAGCTATAATTTCGATGTGATCGACGGGGTCACCTACCAGATCGACCTCAGCCAACCGTCGAAGTTTGACCCCAAGGGCGGTCTGATCAACCCCGATGCGAACCGGATCGTGAACCTGACCTACGATGGCGCACCTCTTGATCCGGATGCGAAGTTCATCATCGCGACGAACAATTATCGGGCCGGCGGCGGTGGCAGCTTCCCCGGCGCCATGGGGGATACGGTTGTGTTTGAGGGGCCGGATACGAACCGCGACGTTATCGTGCGCTATATCGTGGAAAAGGGCACGATCAGCCCGCGTGCCGACGCGAACTGGTCATTTGCTCCCTTGGACGGAACGACAGTGTTGTTCGACACGGGGCCGAATGCAGCCAATTACGCCGATGAGGTTTTGGGCGTCGAAATCGAGCCGGCCGGGGAAGGCCCAGATGGCTTTTCTCGTTTCCGGATCAACCTTTAGGGAGACCGCGGGGGTTTGGCGTTAACTCAGAACTGAGGATCGGCAAAGAACTCTGGCAAGTATCGGCACGTTGCACGGTCCAAACCGCGCGGTTGCAGACGTGCGAATTTGCGTCCTTTCAAACCGGATGCAGTGGTCTGGTCGATCGGTAACAAAGCTGAGTTCCCCTGGTTTGCCTTTGTTTTTGGACGGCTGCTTCACTGAATATCTCCGCACCTTGGCTTCTGGTGTGGCTTTGTCCTGAATGTCCGGGACGACGCGCGGCCGCGCCCTCTCTGTTGTGTCAGCCTCGCAGCCTCTTCGTGCACCAATTGCATCGCCTCATGCACAACGACTTCCTTTTGCTGATTTCATGAGCCCATAGATCGCCAATCGACTTGGAAAAGGAGATCAGGCGATGAGACCAGTTTCAGCTGTGCTCGTGGCGAGCTTTTCAACGCTCACTCCAATGCTGATTGAGGCAGAGCCAGTACACCTGTCGGTGAAGATGCGCGATGGTGCGTCATTGACGACCTTGGTCTACTTGCCGGATGGCGACGGCCCTTTTCCGACGCTTGTGGCCCGAACCATATACGGCCCGCCGGTTTCACCTATCGGTGGAGAGCTCTTCGAGAGCGGTATGACCGTCGCCGACTACAAACCGGGTGACGACAACGACGATGACGAGGCCGCCATTCATGCGGGCTGGCCGCTGATTACCGAAAATGGCTATGCGCTTGTCATTCAGAATACGCGGGGTCGCAATGGTTCTGACGGTATCGACCGGTCATGGCGAGACGACGGTCTGGATGGCTACGACCTCATCGAATGGGTCAATGACCAATCTTGGAGCGACGGGAGAATTGGTCTGTTCGGTGATAGTGCCGTGGGCTTTAGTGCTGCACTTGCAGCGGCCGAACGGCCGCCATCTTTGGACGCTCTTTTTTTGCAAGCAGCACCTGGGGACCCGTTTGGCATGGACATGGCACCGCGCGACGGGGCGCTCAGAACTGAGTCCCTGCTGCTGCAGGGAGGAGTTCTGGCATTTGATGTCAGCGAAAGCCACATTTCGGAGCGCGGGATCAGCCCGGCCGATAAAGCAGAACTCGTCTTGGCGATTGGTCGATATGTTCAGGCGCTGAATGACGGACTCGAAGATCCGCTATCTTCGGAGGCTTGGCGCGCAGTACCGATGGCCGAGATTCCCGAGCTAGACCGCCTGATGCCCTATTGGTCGATCCTGCGAGATGCGATCACGTTAGAGACCTATCGAACGGAAACATCCGTTTTGGGAAGGATTGACGTCCCAACGTCTGTGGTGACGCTTTGGCAGGATACCTTCGCTGAGAGCACGATGGCCCTTTTTGCGGATCTTGAAAAGCGAGACGTCCCGCGTGAGTTACTGATCCTCAACGGCACGCATTATGAAATCGACAACCCGCGCATCTATCCCGAACCGCGTATGTTGTCGTGGTTCGACCACTGGCTAAAGGACGCGGAACGACCGGCGCGCGCGATCGTCAAGGCTGCGACACAAGGGGCGCCGGATTTCAAGACGTCCGAGTTGCTCGACGGCTTGTCCGGTGTGACCGAGCGGCTTTATTTCACAGACAACCGTTTGTCGTTGGTCGCGAGTGATAGTGCTGATGCGGAGTTTCTCAGCGATCCGTCCCATCCGGTACCGACGCGGGGCGGTCGTTACCTTTTGGCCCCGTCGGGCACGCTCGATCAGTCAGACCTGATCGAGCGTTCAGATACGCTGACCTTTAGGGCAAAACCTGTCGAGTACAGCCGTGTGCTGTCAGGTTCGGTCCGGGGAAAGATAATGGTGGCGAGTGATGCTCCGAGCTTTGACGTGAGTATTCGTTTGCTGGACATGGCGCCGGGCGGCGATGCCACACTCATCCTTTCTGATCACCTTCGTATGGCATCCGCTTCCCCAGGTAAGCCAACACGCGTGGCATTCGATATGGGCAATATTCGCCACCATCTCAGAGGAGGACATCGTCTTGCGGTCATGATTGCCGGCTCTGATTTTCCGGCATGGGACCGGAATCCCCAGACGGGTCTTACAATTTTCGAAAGCAGTCAGCTGGATGCTGCGGTGATCACGGTGGCGACGTCTGACATGGGCGCCTCTTACATCGACTTGCCGTTCGACTTGGATGCCCAATAGAGCAGTTGGTGCAGCTGAACGGGTCGCTCATGCAGATTTGCTGGTCGACGAAACACGGCGACGCATCTGGCAACGCATAGAAATCAGGGAGTGCTGCCATGTTTGCCATTCGACCTCGAACAGTAAGATCGGCGACCGATATCCTGACTGTGCCGACCCCTATCGACGCTGCGAGGTGGTTTGAACGCCTTGCCCTCGCAGCCATTGGGATGACATTCCTGACACTTGGGACGTTGCTGCTTGACGGGAGAACCATCGACGGGGAACCCGTTTGGCTGAAGCCCTTCAAGTTCGCCGTTTCATTCGCAGCCCTGTTCGCGACACTCGCTTGGGCTGCAACAAGGCTGTCATCTCTATGGCGGAGGAGTTGGGGTCTCGTTGTTTTTGCTGCCGCTTCCGCCGCCGCTTTTTTCTTTGAGATGGCCTACATCAGCGCTCAGGCCGCGCGACAGGAACATTCGCATTTCAACGACACGACGCCGTTTCACGAGCTGATGTACGGCCTTATGGGTATGGGCGCTACGGCGTTGATGCTGACGGTTGGGCTGCTGGGGCTTGTTGTTTGGGCGGACAGGGAGGCACGTTTCGATCGGCGCCTAAGGTTGAGCATCGTCTTGGGGTTTCTTGCATCTGTCGTTCTGACGTTCTGGGTGGCTGGCGCGCTGGCGGAGAATGGTAGTCGCTACATCGGCGTGCCCTCGGATGGTGCTGCACGGCTGCCGATCTTTGGCTGGTCCATGGAAGTCGGCGACCTTCGCGCGCCCCATTTCTTCGCGCTACATGCGATGCAGGCGCTGCCAGCATTTGGGCTGCTAGCCGAACGGCTTGATCTATCGGGACGCGTGGTGTGGATCGTGGCCCTTCTTTATGCGAGCTTCACAGCCATGGTTTTCCTAACGGCTTTGCAGGGCACACCCCTGATCAGCGCATGAAAGACGACGACCACAAAGATGCAGCCGTGTCTGCCACAGAAGGGCAGGGCACCGCACGCGCATCATCCATGGGCTGGTTTCCTTACCTGGTTCTCTGCGCTGTCGGATTGACCATCGGGCTGACATCAATCGGACCAAGCGCGTCCGAGGGTTTAGGCACCCTGAACAGGATGGGCTTTTGGGCTGCTCATGTCATACCGGCGCTTGCCTTGTTAGCCCTCACGCAAGCGGCACTTGGCCGGATCGAGCGGGTATCCGCGCTTCCTGGGATCGCACAGGTCATGCTATCGGCAATGATTGCCTCACTTGTCTTTGCGCCCATTGCGCTTGGGATCGACAGTCTTCTTGCTGGCGAGGGCGCGCTTGACGCTGATGAAGACCCGCTGTTGATCCGGCTGGGATCGGAACTTGCACACTTCTTCGTGCCTCTGGTGTTGATCTGGAGCCTGATTAATGCGCCGAGCCTTTTGCAACTTGAAAGAGCTGGTGTTCCGACCCAGGCCCTGGACGACCCGCTGCCAAAGAAAAACGACAAGGTTTCAGACGCCGAAGCCGAATTCTGGTCGCGGGTACCCGGCCGGCTCGGCCGCCAGCTTGTCGCCCTTTCTGCCGAGCTTCATTACCTGCGTGTCTACACGACTGCGGGCGATACATTGATCCTATTTCCCTTCGGTCGTGCGGTCGACATTCTGCAGGACCAGCATGGAATGCAGGTGCATCGATCGCACTGGGTGGCCCTTGATCAGATCGACGAAGTTATCACTCGCGATGGCCGCGTAGCCTGTCAGATGATTGGAGGCCTAACCCTGCCGGTCAGCCGCAGCTATCGTTCCGCGCTTAAAGCGGCACGACGGGTCAGCACCTAGGTACTTCATTCACCGGCTGAGCGATGCGCTCGCCATCCAGATTCTTGTTACTCCTTCAAGGAATTTGTCGCGACCGTTCGTGCACTGAGGCAAGCCATCCGTGCAATCCGCTTTGAAAAAAGGCGTTCAGGCTCGAACTGTGCTCTCATCGCTTGCTCGGCATGCACTCACCCACGATCAGGAAGGACCACTGTTATGGCCAAGTCGTTGTTAACCCGAACAGCATTCGGGACTGCTCTTTTTGTCTGCTTGGGTATGCCTGCAGCTGCTGACCCTTCCCAGGGCGGATTTTACATTCGAGCGTTTGGTGGTCTTTCGTTTCTGTCTGACACGGACCTTTCCGGGATCGCGACCGGCAACTCAGGCTTCGACACCGGACAGGTTGTCGGCGGGGCCGTGGGATATGATTACGCAGGCAGCCGCTTCAGCTCGGAGCTTGAATTTGCCTACCGCACGGGGGAAGCGGACGGGTCGGCAGGTATCACCGGCGACTTTGCCTCTACCACACTGGCGCTCAACGGTTACTACCATTTTGCACCGATAGCCGGGGGTCGGGTGACACCATATGTCGGCGCAGGATTGGCATACGTTACCGAGATCGACTTTGACGTCAGCGGCGGTGGCGCCCCAGGCGAGTATGACGACAGCGGCGACTTCGGATACCAACTTATGATTGGTGCGGAGTACCCAATCTCAGAGCGATGGACCGTGACGGGCGAGGTTCGGTATTTCGATTTAGGAAGCCAGACCCTGACGGGATCCGGCGGCACGCTTTCAGCGGATTACGAGACTGTCGATCTCATAATCGGAGCTTCAATCAAGTTCTGAAATCCAGGTTCGTCCGTTTCATTCCGGCGTCGACGAGGGAGAGGCTGGCTCTCCCCCCATCGGTACGAGGTATTCAGGAAGGACACGCTCAAACAGTGTGATCTTGCTATCGGAATTGGTCGGGCAGTGTCGCTGATGTTGTGATTGCAGGTGCCGAGGCGGACGGCGGCATTGCCCCGCCACTGCGTTCCGGAACCTTCAGGAAGTTCTATGGCGTCTTCAACGTTTAAGGCCCGCGTCTCGGCGAACACAACCATTCGTGCGCAATAGCGGGTCATCGGTGCATTTTCATTGGCGACCGCAGCGTCGAGGGCTTCTTGAGGTTGAGATGCAAAAAAGGATCGCAGAGAATGACCATTCGCGAAAACCCGCGACAAGCAATGAAAGCGAAAGTCGCGGTTGTCCCAACCTCCCTTGAGACAGAGCGAGATAAGGACAAGCCAGACAACGATTTCGAAGCGCGTCTTGACGAGTGGCTCACCTCCTCCTGCAGCGCGACGCCATTACAGGCTGCCATGCGCTACGCCGCGCTCGCTCCCGGAAAGCGGACCCGCCCCAAGTTGGTCATCGAAATCGCTGGTCATAATGAAACCGCGGTGGATATCGCGTGCGCCGTTGAAATGATCCACGCAGCTTCGCTGATATTGGACGATTTGCCCTGCATGGATGATGCGCAACTGCGGCGCGGGCGAGCAACAACGCATCTCGTCTTTGGGCAATCAGTTGCGATCCTCGCTGCCGTGTCGTTGATTTCTTTGGCCTTCGAGGTTCTTGCCAGATTGCCGGTTCCATCTGCGCAGTCTTCCGTACTTGTTCAGGAATTGTCTTCTGCCATCGGAGCGGAAGGGATGGCTACCGGACAAGTACTTGATCTTGACCACAGTGCGACGTCGCTTGTCTCGGCAGAGGTCGTCAACGCCCTGAAGACTGGGGCTCTGTTTGTCGCCGCTGTCAACATGAGTGCCGAAGTGGCGGATCTAGGGCGCCGGGAAAGGGAGTGCCTCGCCGATTTTGCCGTACATCTTGGATTGGCCTTTCAGATTTATGATGACATCAAAGATGCCACATCCACGGAAAGCGAAACCGGCAAGACGGTCGGCGCTGATAAGGACAAATCGAATGTCGTCAATCGGGTCGGCGTGAGAAGGTCCTGGACCCATCTCCTGAATCGCTTGGCGCGCGCAGAAAAGTGTTTCGCTTCCGCCGGCTTCGATGCCTCGAAACTGAGGTCAATCTTCTCACCTGTGTATGACGCAGCATAGAGGCCGTTCCGTCGATGTCGCTTTCGGATTTGGTACTGGATCTGTCCCACGTTTCCGTCACATACGAAAAAACCGAGGTGCTCTCCGACCTTTCTCTCTCCATTCGGGAAGGCGAGGTGCATGCGCTCTTGGGGCCGAACGGGGCCGGTAAGACAACTCTGATACGGACAATCCTTGGCCGAATACGGCCCAGTCGGGGTCAGGTTTTCGTTGCGCCCTCCGGTGTCGGTTTTGTGCCGCAAGAGATCGCCCTATTCCCGGCACTGACCATCCGCGAAAACCTCGTCGCTTTCGGAAAACTCGCCGGGCTTTCACGGTATGACGTAAAGCGGAGAGTGGAAGCCGTCACGAATGCCCTAGGCTTCAGAGATCGCAGCAACCAGAGTGTTTCGGACCTTTCAGGCGGTTGGCAACGACGCGTCAACGTCGCGGTTGCCATACTCAACAACCCGGCTCTCCTCATTCTGGACGAACCGACAGTCGGCGTGGACAAAGCTGCACGAGAAGGTCTGCAAGACGTCCTTCGGCAACTCGCGGCCGACGGAACGGCAATACTCATGACGACACATGACTTTGCCGAAGCAGAGGCGGTTTGTTCGCATGCGGTGTTGTTGAAAAACGGACGCTGCCTCGCGCAAGGGGCCATTCCGCAGCTGATGCATCACGCGTTTGACGGACAGTACGTGGTCTCGGTCGAGACACAGGAAGCTGCAAGTGCGCATGATCGCAAGCGACTGGCACAGCTTGGCTTGCATGAATGTGCAGATAACCGGGTCGAGGCGATCCTGCCACATGATCGGGCCTTGGAGGTTGTCTCCAAGATGTCGAATTCACTCGGTTCGTTGCGTCGCGCCGGTTTTGAGCAGCCCAGCCTGCAAACGCTTTATCATCACCACATCAAAGATCTGACATGTCCATAACGGTCCTTATTGTCCTCGCCCGAACTCTTTGGCGCGACCGGGTAGGTCTTCTTATGATGTTTCTCCTGCCTGCCGCGATCTTCATGGTTTTCGCGGAGATATTCTCGGCGACCGCCCAAGACACACCCGACATGAAGGTTGGCATCCTTAGTCTCGCCGATAGTCCGTCCATGGAACGAGTGGTTGATTCAGTCGCCTTGGAACATCGACGAGATTATTCGTCGGAAGACGCGCTATTGCTTGCCTTGGCGTCTGGCGCAATCGATGCGGGCCTGATCATCGAAGGTGGTCAACAAACGTCGGAAGCAGGTGCGATGCGGGTTTTGACAGATCCGTCGCGGCCGCTTGCCGGAGCTGTTCTGCAACGACAGCTTGCTGAAAACTTCGCGAGGGCGGCACCGTCCGAGTTCTTTGCCAGAGAGCGGCAGGTTTGGACTGCACTGGTCGGTGACCTCACCACAGAGCAAGCCAGGCGACTAGACGCGGTTGTCAGGGGAGAACGGCAAGTGCGGCTGCCACCGCGCCTGGTCCAAACCGAGATAGGAGCCAATCCACGCGGCGCGGATCCGGCTGTATCTTATTACGCTGGTGCAATCGCAATCATGTTCATTCTGTTTTCGGCAATGAATGGCGCATCCGGGCTCATCGACGAACGGAATTCGGGCGTGTTCGATCGGTATCTTGCGTTTGGCAGAGGGATTGGATTTGCGATCTGGGGGCGGGCTTACTTTCTGGTTTCGCTGGGCTTTCTGCAGATGCTGGCCGTCTTTGCCGTCGCTCTCTGGGTTTATGAGGTGCAGTGGATCGAGGTGCCCCTCGCATGGACGGTCATTACGTTCGTTTCGGTTGCATGCGTGGCAAGCATCGCCCTCCTTTTTGCTGCTCTTTGCACCACGCGGGCGCAAATGCAGACCCTGTCGACTTTTGTGGTGCTGGTGATGTCGGCCCTCGGCGGCTCAATGGTCCCGCTCTACCTCATGCCAGGCTGGCTAAGATGGGTTGGCGGCTTCACTCCAAGCGCGTGGTCGATCGAGTTGTTTGATGGGGTGGTTACTCGGGGACTTTCGCTTTTCGACCTTATGACACCGCTTCTGCTGCTTATCGCTGTTGCAGTTCTGTCCTTCAGCGCCGCCATCCTCCTCACGCAAAGAAAGCTGATCCAATGAGGCGGGATGCTTTTGTTGGCGTCGGGCTCGCACTTTGCCTGCTTGGAGCCTGGGCAGCGCTCCTCGCCTGGAGCCTGTTTCTTTGGGACTGGAGATCTACGGCAATCTTTGTGCCGTTGGTCGTGGCGTTTCAATGTTGGCTCTACGTTGGCATTTTCATTGTCGCGCATGATGCCATTCATGGAACCGTCTGGCCGGGTGCGAAGCGGTTCAATCGATTGATTGGCTCGGTCTGCCTGTTTCTATATGCCGGTTTTCGTTTCTCGAAACTGGCCAAACAGCACCACGCCCACCACAAGCACTCAGGCAGCGCGGCAGATCCCGACTTTTGCGAAAGTGCACCGCGGAATTTCTTGATCTGGTACATTGGCTTTTTCCAACACTATTTTGGATTGTCGCAAGTCATTACTCTCTTTTTGTTGACGTTTCTCTTGGCCGCGAACGGCGTAGACCTCTCTACTCTTCTCCTTTTCTGGGCGCTTCCGGCCTTGCTCTCGTCAGTTCAACTGTTCCTCTTCGGTACCTACCTGCCGCACCGGCACAACGAGCGAGAATTTTGCGATCTGCACAATGCACGCAATCTTGGGCAATCCTGGCTTGTCTCGCTGCTTAGCTGTTTTCACTTTGGCCACCACCACACCCATCACCACATGCCGTGGGTTCCTTGGTGGCGTCTTCCTTCCGCGTCAAAGGACCTCGTACATGCCCAGCATTAGTCCGCTCCTCGCTGTTGTCACGATCCTCGTAACCGTCGTCGGAATGGAATTCGCGGCCGCCTGGATTCATAAACACATTATGCACGGTCCCGGATGGGGGTTGCATCGTTCACATCATGAACCAAACGAAGGCCATGTTGAGCGCAATGATCTTTACGCAGTTCTCTTTGGCGCGATAGCGACGGCGCTCTTCTGGGCGGGCTCAGCTTATCATCCGATCCTGTGGTGGATTGGGGTCGGTCTCTGCGTCTATGGCGCTATCTACTACTGCGTCCATGATGGACTTGTGCATAACCGATGGCCCTTCCGCTACACACCACGGCGCGGATACTTGCGGCGGATCTATGATGCCCATCACCTTCATCATGCGGTGCAGGATCGGGATGGAGCAGTTTCGTTCGGCTTTCTCTTTGTGGCACCGCGACAAAAGTTGCGGGATCAGCTGAGACAAAACCTCGGATCCAAGCCGGCTCCCCAGCCGCAAGCGAGCGCGGAGTTCAAACAAACCCGATAGCTTGGCTCAACGGACGCGGTGCCTCCCGGTGCGGAGCACCGGACACGCGTCATGCGGCCTGGGATCGCGGAGTGACCGTCTGGGCTTCGAAACCGGACAGACATACCCCGCGAAAAAAATCTGAGGCCCGTCTTTCCAGCCCGAACGACTTTCGCCAAGCGAACGTCCCAAGCCATGGGTGAAGGCGGGGCTCTCCTTGTCGGCTGGCGTCCCTTAATCCACCCGAGATCCGGCCTTTTCATTCCTCCATATGGCAACCGATGGGGATGACCATTCATGCATAAAAGCGTGCCATTGGTGCAAGCCACGTAGAAAGCCCTTAACCCGGTTCTCTTTCTTTCCGCAGTGATAAACCGCAACGGAGAGGCAACCGCGTGTCAGAATACGATCTCGTTCTACTTGGGGCCGGCCTTTCCTCGGGTGTTGTGGCCCTACGAATGTCCCGGCTGCCCAATCCTCCCCGTATCATCATCCTCGAAAAGCGAGAGCTTCCATTTGGTGCAAAGCGTTGGTCGCTGCATCAGACCGATCTTGGGCCCGACGGCGCGTCTTGGCTGCGGCCTGCAGTTGCAACATCTTGGAACAGACAATCCGTCCGATTTCGGCGACATCAGCGGGAACTTCCGACACCATATCTGTCAGTGACCTCGGATAGTCTGCGAACGGCAATCGAGACCCTTCCAAACGTCGTTATCAAATGCGATGCCGAGGTTGCTTCGGCGAGCGAACAGATCGTTCGACTTCGAGACGGTCATAGCATCGCAGCACCCCTTGTCCTTGACGCACGCGGGTTTTCGCCTCGCTCCGATAGCGAACTGGCCTATCAGAAGTTTCTGGGTCTCACAGTCGAAACCGAGCGTCCTCATGGCATTGATGCTCCGGTGACAATGGATGCCAAAGTCGAGCAGATCGATGGCTTTCGTTTCATTTATCTGCTGCCGCTTTCAGAAACCGTACTCCTGATCGAAGACACAAGGTTCGCCGACACGCCGGATCTGGACACCGTCGGGATTGAGAAATGCATTCACGAATACTCCGCCGCTCAAGGATGGGTCTTAAGAGACGTCAAAGAACGCGAGGCCGGGGTCCTTCCCATGACGTTGTCCGAACCTCACCTTCCAATGTCGAGCCGTCGAAAGGCGCCACCAGGTATAGGGATGGCGGCCGGTTTCTTTCATCCGGGTACGGGGTACTCCTTTCCTGATGCCATTCGGGTGGCCAACATCGTGGCCGACAACTGGCCGGGAGACACGCAAGCCATTGCGATGCAGCTGGATGTCTATCGTCGCAGTCAGTCCAAGCGGCAGGCTTTCTACCGTCTCTTGAATCGCATGCTCTTTCGCGGTGCCAGGCCTGATCAACGGCACGAAGTTCTTGAGAAATTCTATCGGCTCCCGGTCGCAACCATTGAACGTTTCTACGCAGGTCAAACCAGCCCTGGAGACGTGCTTCGCATCCTGTCCGGCAAACCACCCATCCCGATCAGGCGCGCAATCTCGTGCATCCCGGCCAAAGGTAAAGTGACGGCATTCTCATGAATTTTCGCGTCTCTCAACAACAGACTGCGGCGGTGATCGGATCGGGTTTCGGCGGTCTGGCGCTTGCCATCCGCTTGCAAAGCGCCGGCGTGCAAACCGTGCTCTTCGAGGCAAGGGACAAACCCGGCGGGCGTGCCTATGTTTTCGAAGACCAAGGTTTTGTCTTTGATGCGGGCCCGACGGTGATCACCGACCCGGACTGTCTCGCTCAGCTTTGGGCTCTCTCAGGGCGTCGGATGGAGGATTATGTCGACCTCGTGCCCGTCGATCCATTCTATCGGTTGTGCTGGGAAGATGGCGCGGTCTTTGACTACTGCGCCGAGCAAGAGGACATCGAACGTCAAATCCGCGCGATCAACCCTCGCGATGTCGACGGCTATTCAACGCTTCTATCTTATTGCGAGGAGCTCTACCGCGAAGGCTATGAGAAGCTGGGGACCATCCCGTTTCAGAGCTTTTGGTCCATGGCAAAAGTCGCGCCGACGCTGATGCGTTTGCAGAGCCACAAAAGCGTCTATGGGAGGGTGTCTGAGTTCATCGAGGACCCGAAATTGCGGCAGGCTTTCAGCTTTCACACCTTGCTCGTGGGCGGCAATCCCTTCTCGACTTCGTCGATTTACGCGCTCATCCACGCGCTGGAGCGCAAAGGCCGGATTTGGTTTGCCAGGGGCGGGACCGGGGCGCTGGTGCGCGCAATGGTGCAACTCTTTGAAGAGCTCGGCGGCATGATCCGCTTGAATGCGCCGGTTGAACGGATCCTGATTGAGAATGGTCTGGCCAAAGGGGTGCTGGTGAACGGCGTTGCTGAGAGCTTTGACAGTGTCGCTTCAAATGCGGACATCATGCATACCTATCGCGATCTGATGAAGGGAACTGCAAGAGGCGAGGCAAAGACGCGCTCTCTGGAGAAGAAGAGTTACTCAATGTCACTCTTCGTTATCTATTTCGGCCTCAAGAAGAAGCACCCAGATCTCAAGCATCACATGGTTCTGTTTGGTGAACGGTATCGCGAGTTGTTGGCCGACATTTTTGGGTCCAACAAATTGTCTGAGGATTTCTCGCTCTATCTGCATGCCCCATCCGTGACGGATGACAGCATGGCGCCCGAAGGTTCGTCGGCCTATTACGTTTTGTCCCCGGTTCCGAACTTGGGTGTCGCGGACATCGATTGGGATGCGGTCGGACCTGTTTATCGGGACCGGATCCTTAGATACTTGGAAGACCGGTACATCCCGGGTCTGATGGATGACCTTGTGACCGTCAGACACATGACGCCTTTCGATTTCCGAGATGACCTGAACGCCCATCTCGGCAGCGCCTTTTCGATCGAACCACTCTTGATGCAAAGCGCTTGGTTTCGCCCGCACAACCGCGACGACGTTGTGCCAAACCTCTATGTGGTCGGGGCGGGCACTCATCCAGGGGCAGGCATTCCGGGAGTTGTGGGTTCGGCAAAGGCAACTGCCAGCCTCATGTTGGGAGAGGTCATGTGATCGACGACGGCCTGCTCAAGGCGGCGCAGGACTCTATCAGTACTGGCTCGAAAAGCTTCTCAGCAGCTACCAGACTGCTGCCGAAGGACATTCGGGACTGCACCACGCTTCTCTATGCGTGGTGTCGGCACTGCGACGATCTTGTCGATGGTCAGTGTGGCGGCGGTGACATTCGACCTGTCGACGATGTCCGTGATGCCGTAAGTGTGCTTCGTTTGCAGACCGAACGGGCTGTCTTCGGGCAACCCGAAGGCATGCCATTCATGGCGCTATCAGCCGTCGTTCGAGAAAAGCACCTGGACCCGCAATACATCTTTGATCACCTCGCTGGCTACGAGATGGACGCAAGTCTGCGACGGTATTTACGTTTCGAAGACACTCTCGAATACGCCTATCACGTGGCGGGGACCGTTGGGGTCATGATGGCCCAAATCATGGGGGTGAAAGACAGGGAGCATCAGAAGTATGCTTCCGACCTGGGGATAGCTTTCCAACTTACGAACATCGCGCGGGACGTCGTGGAGGATGCACAAGCAGGCCGGTGCTATCTCCCGAAAGACTGGCTCTACAAGGCTGGCTTGACGGTCGAGGATCTGCACACATCAAGAGCGCTGCCGGAAAGTCAAAATCTTGCGAAGCGGCTTTTGGATCACGCCGAACCTTTCTACGCATCCGCCCGGAGTGGGTTGGCTGTCTTGCCAGAAGATTGCCGATGGGGCATCGCATCCGCGTTAGCAGTATATCGCGATATCGGTCGAGGCGTGCGCCGCGCTTCGCCGGTAGGCTGGTCAAACCGGGTTTCGACCAGCCGTATTCGGAAACTTTCGCTGATCGGCGGTTGTCTCCTGGCGGTCAAAACCAGAAAGCAAGGGCCGGCTGTTCTTGCAGACAGATCAACGCTTTGGACTCCTGCGCCGCTCCGATCGAAAATAGAAACTGGGAGCCCAAGGCAGTCTGTTCAAAACGACCAAACGCATGGCGGTGAACCCGTCGTGATATGACGGCTATCAAGACCATGACTTGGACGATGTGGTCAGATCGCGGCGCCACTTACTTCTGCGACAATTCTCAAGCTCGGAATGTTGAATTGCCCCTTCTCAAGCGGTCCAACGATATGAACTGGCCACCCGGGGACGGGGAATGGCGACGGAATGGTTAAGTCGGGTTTTGTGACCCACGACAACAGCTAACGTCACGCGGCCGGAAGAAACAGGTCTTCGAACTGTTTGCGCAAAAGGTTCTTCTGCACTTTTCCCATGGTGTTGCGGGGAAGCTCCGGCAAAACAATCAGACGCTGAGGATGCTTGAAGCGCGCCAGCGATGCGCCGATCCGCTCCCTGATCGCTTCGAGGTCAAGCTCGGCTTGATCTTCGGCGACCAGAACGCCAACGACAGTTTCGCCAAAATCCGGATGGGGAACGCCCACAACAGCGCTTTCCAACACGCCCTCTTCTTCGTCGAGGAGGAGTTCGATCTCTTTGGGATAGATATTGTAGCCGCCCGAGATGATAAGGTCTTTGTTGCGGCCAACGATGTGGAGGTAGCCGTCTTCATCGATCTGGCCCAAATCGCCCGTGATGAAGAATCCGTTCTCGCGAAGCTCCTCTGCCGTTTTCTCGGGCATTTGCCAGTACCCTTTGAACACGTTCGGACCGCGCACTTCGATCTCACCAATTTGCCCCTGCGGCAGTTCGGCCCCACTACTGCTGTCCGTTATCCGGACCTCGACGCCGGGGAGGGGGAACCCAACCGTGCCCGCCCGACGTTCGCCGTCATACGGGTTCGACGTGTTCATGTTGGTTTCTGTCATACCATAGCGTTCCAGAATGCGGTGACCGGTCCGCTCTTCGAACTGGACATGCGTCTCAGCCAAAAGAGGAGCCGAGCCGGACACGAACAAGCGCATGTGCTCGGTCGCATCGCGCGTGAAGCGTTCTTCCGACAGAAGGCGGGTATAGAATGTCGGAACGCCCATGAGCGTGGTCGCTTGAGGCATCAAGTCGAGCATAATGTCGACGTTGAATTTTGGTATAAACAGAACCTTGCACCCGGCCAGAAGCGCAGTGTTTGTTGCCACGAACAAGCCGTGGGTGTGGAAGATCGGCAAAGCATGCAGCAGAGCGTCATCCGATGTGAACCGCCACTCGGTCGTGAGTGCCTGGCAGTTTGACAGCAGGTTGCCTTGTGTGAGCATCGCACCTTTGGATCGTCCCGTGGTTCCCGAGGTATAAAGGAGCGCGGCGAGGTCATCTTCGGTCCGATCTATGGTCGAAAACGCGACCGGCATCACCTGAGCTTGCAGAGCAAAGCTTCCACTGCCATCCGAATTCATTGTTTCGAGCGTTGCGTCGCAGGCATCGGCGATGGGCTGGAGTGCCTCGGCGGATCTGTCGTCGCAGACCAGAAGGCGTGCGCCGCTGTTCTCCAAAAAGTACGAGACCTCATCAGCGGTATAGGCAGTGTTCAGCGGCAGGAAGATGGCGCCCGAGCGCATGCAGGCCGCATAAAGAGCGAGGGCTTCGGGTGACTTTTCAACTTGTGCGGCGACGCGGTCGCCCGGCTTGATGCCAAGCTGAACAAGCAGATTGGCGAATTGTCCCGCTGTCTCAAGAAAGGATCCGTGCGTAACTGTGGTTCCATCGGCCATCTGAAGAAACACGGTCGACTTGCCTTCGTGTCTTCCGAAGAGCGTATCATAAAGAGGATTGGTCATCGGTTTCTCCTAGGCTTGGGCGGCGACGGAGGCGCTCAGCGTCCTGACGGCATCCGAGGCGGCAATTGTCTGTTCGCCAACGAAGCCCTCGTGGTTCTGTGAAATCTGGGACAGATCGTAGAGATAGTTGACCATTGCGCCGTTTGACTGTTTGCGACCGTTTTCAGAGATGTCCGCTTCGGCATGTACCGCATGAACGAGTGCGCCATTGCCCAGGTGGAACCGTGCCACCGGATCGTAGGGCATGCCGTCAGCGCGTTTTGCTTCCAGCAGATAGTGGGCAGCCATTGCCTGCGTGTTGACCGCCTGAAAGTCTTTGCCCGACTGCCCAACCCACCTGTTCAGACCGGGAATTGGAGACAGCGTCACGAAAGTGTTCAGCCCCGGCAGTTCGTGTGACAGATCGGCCACCACCTGCTTGATGAGGGAATTGCCAAAGGAAATCCCGGCGAGGCCGGCCTGGCAGTTGGAGATGGAGTAGAAGACTGCGGTATCTGCATCCTCTGCGGCATGGGACACCCGATCGTCCGCCAGCAGCGCCTGCACCGAATTGGGGATGCCTTGGGTCAGGGCAACCTCGACGAAAATCAGCGGCTCGTCTGCCATCGCGGGATGGAAAAATCCAAAGCAGCGACGGTCATCCGGTTTCAGGCGCCGTCGCAAGTCGTCCCAGCTGTAGATTGCATGAACGGCCTCGTAGGCGATGATTTTCTCGAGGATATCGGCCGGGCTTTCCCAATTGATCGGTCGCAACACCAGGAAACCGCGGTTGAACCAAGACGCGAACAAGTGCTTGAAATCGACATCGACCGGCTCGAGGTCGGGGCGGGTCTTTAGCACGCCCAGCAATTCCTTCCTCATGCTCACAAGCTCGCCTGTCGCGCCGGGAACCTGGTTCAGGCGTCGCGTCAGTTCTTGCCGTCTCGGCTCGCAAGCAGATGCGAAGGTGCTGTAGGTTTGGCGGTTCTTGTCTAGGCAGTAAGCGTCAAGGGCCTCCCGGACGGCTTCCGGCGCAATCTCTAGATCCGTGGCCAGATACTCGAAAAAGCCAAGTTTCTCCTCCGCCGACATATCGGCGTAGCGGTCCAGCAGGCTCCGGGCCAGCGCCACGCCGGAAACATCGCCGTGGCTGCTGAGCAGCGCATCGCACAATTCCGCGGTGCCTCGTTCCTCCGCCTTCTCCGAGAGCGCTTTGCGGTAGCGGCGCTCGAACACGGTCGACAAAAGATCACCAAGATAGCTCATACCGCGGCTCCCATAACGACGTTGGGCAACCAGGTCGCCAGACCGGGGAAGAAACAAAGCACAACGATCGCGATGACCATGCAGGCGACAAAGGGCAGGGATCCCTTAAGGATGGTTTTCAGGGAGATGTCTGGTGCGATCCCGTTGATCACGTAGAGGTTCAGGCCAACTGGCGGCGAGATCAGCCCGATTTCCATGTTGATCGTAAGCACCACGGCAAACCAGATGGGATCAAAACCAGCCGTCGTGATGATCGGCAGCAGGATCGGCGCTGCCATCAGGATGACCGCAACTGGCGGCAGGAAAAAGCCGGCAACGAGCAGGAACAGCATGACGAATGTCATCAGGACCCAGCGGTTGACATCCAGCGTGCCAATCCACTCTGCAATGGCCTGGGTGATGAAGAGACTGGACAGCATGTAGGAAAAGACACCCGCCGCCGCGATGATGAACATGATCATCACGCTTTCCTTTGTGCTGTCGCGCAGCACGACCCACAGATCGCCGGGGTTCCAGAGCTTGTAGATCACCATCGCGATCAGCAGGCACAGCAAAGCACCGACAGCAGCCGTTTCCGAAGGTGTCGCGATGCCGCCGTACATGGCATAGAGCACACCCACGATGATCCCAAGGAAGGGCAGAACCCGGGGAAGAATTTCGATCTTCTGTTTCCACGTGTAGTTGCCGGCGCTCAGCAGCGCTCGGTCGCCTGACCGCCATGTCGAATAAAGCGACCAGACCATGAAAAGGCCGACGAGCATCAGGCCCGGGATCACACCCGCCAAGAAGAGCCTACCGATCGAGGTCTCGGTCGCGATGCCGTACACGATCATCGTCACAGAGGGCGGGATCAGAATACCCAACGTGCCGCCCGCGGCGATCGACCCTGCGGCCACGCCGTCCGGATAGCCACGTTTGCGCATTTCCGGGATGCCCATCTTGCCAATCGCCGCGCAGGTTGCCGGGCTGGAGCCTGACATTGCCGCGAAGAGCGCACAGGCACCGAGGTTCGAGACCACAAGCCCACCCGGTACTTTCGTGAGCCAGCGTTCCAGCGCTTCATAGAGGTCGGCGCCCGCTCGGGTAGACGCGATCGAAGCCCCCATGATGATGAACATCGGAATAGACAGAAGCGCGAAATTGTCGAGCTTGCCGAACAGGATTTCCGGGATCAGTTCAAGCGAGCGAAGGCCGTCGAAGATCAACAGGAAGCCCGTGGAGACGATCAGCAGACCAAGCGCGACAGACACGCCCGAGAAGAGAACCAGGATCGTCGCAACTGCGACAACGGCGCCAAGCAGAATGGGGTCCATCAGTCGTCCTCCAGGCCAAATGGTGCATCAATCTTGAGAATGACCGCGACCAGATCAGCAATGAGTTGCAGGAGAAAAAGGCCAAAGCCCACGGGGATGGAAAGGTACGGGATCCAAAGGCGGACACCCCAAACCGTGTCTGACTTCCAATTGCGGTCATAGGCCAGATGCCAGTGTTCGTAGCCATAGAAGAGGATGACAGCCACAATCGCGATGGAGAGCGACATGGTGACCAGGTACATGTAGTAGCGCGCTTCAGACGAGAGCGAGAGTGGGATCAGCTCGACATTCACGTGGCCGCGAAGTCGCTGGACGTAAGGCAGGCCAATCAACGTCGCGCCAATCGCCAGATACACGACCGCTTCGGTTTGCCAGACCGTGGATTGGTTCAGCACGAAGCGCACGAAAATCATTTGGCAGGTGATGGCGACCGCTGCGACGATCATCGCTGCAGAGCACCAGCCTGCGAGGGTCGAGAGGGCTGCAACGCCGCGGAGGAAGAGGTTGTCTCCCGTGCGCGAGATCACAGCTGAGCTATGGCTAGCCATGTCAGCGATCCTTTGAAGTATTAGTATTTGTCAGGTGGCGACCGCCCTCAAGGTGAGCGATCGCCGGGGGAGGATGTCAATCGACAGCCAAGGCCATATCAAGAAGGGCCTGACCGTCCGGAACTTCTTCCACGAAAGCCTTGTAGGAGGTTTCTTGGGCCAGCGCGCGCCATGCCGCGAAGTCTTCAGACGACATTTGCGCAATCTCGACGCCAGCCTTTTCGAAAACCTCCACCGAAGCCGCATCCTGCTTCTTGGCTTCTGCAAGATAATAGGCTTCCGCCTTTTCAGCCGCCGCGAGCAAGGCTTCCTGTTGCTCCGCCGAAAGCCCGTCAAACGTCGACTTGTTCATGAGAAGCGGCTGATACATGAACCAAAGCGCCACGTCCTCGGTTGCCGGGGTGTAGCAGGCCACCTGTTCGTAGATACGATACGAGACAAACGATGACGACGAGGTGTTCGCGGCGTTGAGAATGCCGGTCTGCATGGCGTTGTAGATCTCGGAAGATGCCATCGACGTAATCGACGCGTCGGCCCCAGCGAGCATCTGCTCGAAGGATTTGCCTGCGGCGCGTGTTTGAAGCCCGGCCACGTCTTCGGGGGCAGTGATGCACTTGTCTTTCCCGACAAAGCCGCCCGCGAGGTACCCATGAACCAGGACCATGACGTCATCATCCGCCATCTTTTCTTCGAGTGCCTTCATATAGTCGGACTTGCTGAGGCGCGCTGCGTGGTCGTGGTTTTTCACCAGGCCGGGCATCAGCGTCAGGTTGTAGGCCGGTTGCTGACCGCCGGCGTAGCTGAGTGGAAGCACGGTCATATCAAGCTGGCCACGGCTGAGGGGACGGTACTGCTCCCGCGGCTTGAAAAGTGATTTTGATCCGAAAATCTTGATCTCAAGATCGACTTCGGCGGCTGCGACCTCATCGGCAACGATCTGTGCCACCTGGTGCCGAATGTCCTGATTTGACCATTGGTGAGACAGGCGAAGTTCCTCTGCTTGGGCCAGAGATGCCATGCCTACGATGGCAGTCGCGGCGGCAGTCATCAGATATCTTGATTTCATGGTTTCCTCCCTTTGTGTCTCGGACGCGAGTGGCGACCTGATGATCAGCATCACGCAATCTGCATTCTTAGTCAAGTTTTTTGTATACAAGAAATTATAGTTTGCGTTCTAAAGATGGGCGATGGTATGTTACAGGTATGGAATTGAAACGCGCAGATCAGATCGCCGATACACTCGAGCAGCTTGTTTTTACGGGCGAATATGAGGATGGAGAGCGTCTGGACGAGATCAAGCTGGCAGAGAAGTTTAACGTTTCTCGCACGCCGGTCCGGGAAGCACTGCAGAAGCTCGTATTGTCCGGAATCGCCGAGCAAGTGCCGCGACGCGGGGTCTTCGTCAGGCAGCCGGGGCCGGTCGAGCTGCTGGAGATGTTCGAGACGATGGCTGAACTCGAAGCTTCATGCGGGCGATTTGCTGCCGCGAGAATGTCCGAAGAAGGTCTAGAACGGCTGGCCCACGCGAATGAACGCTGCAAAGCCGCTGTCGAGCAGGACGATGCCGCAGCTTACTATTCGGAGAACGAAGCCTTCCATCAGGAGATTTACGCGGGAGCGGCGAACAGCTTTCTGCAGGGTGAAGCGCTCAGGCTGCAACACAGGCTTAAGCCGTATCGCAGAGTGCAACTTCGCATCCGGGGCCGTATGGCCCAGTCCTTGGCCGAACATTCGGCAATCGTAGATGCTCTTGCGCAGGGGGATGGTGAAGCCGCCGCCAAGCTTCTTCGCTCTCACGTGGCAGTTCAAGGCGAGAAATTCCAGCAGTTGATGGCCGGCCTGAAACGACATTGATCATTTGCCTGGCGCGGCACCCTGCGTCGAAGGCGGCGCGTTCGGTCGACTGGGCTCCGGAATGGGGCGTTCTTGGCGATCCAAAAAATTCCGGTGTCGCTCTCCACGAATGGCCTACGATGCTGTGGGTTAACAACGATGAAGCCTTTGAGGTACGCGGCGATATCGGTTTTCGTTCGAAGGGCTTGGAAGAGCAGAGCCAGAGGTCATAGCGATCGACCCTGCTGCAGCAGAAGCGCGATCAGAGATTGGGGCCCGTGCGTCCAGGATTATTTCGCCGGGCGGTAGGTTGCTGGTCGCCGAGTTCGCCGCTTTGCGCGTCACGAGCAAGTCCGACCCTCAGTTCGCTCGCCTGTCTTATCAAGGTCCAGCGCGCGCGACAGACATCCGCGTTGGTAATGCGCAAGGCGTCCTCACCGCCTCCTTGAACGGCGTCTAAGAGCGGCAAATGCCATGTGACCTGCTTGGCTAACTGAACTTGCGGCTTTGGGTTTAGCTATTGGGCTTGCTTTGCCAAGGCCCCCGTTCGATAGGGCGGTATGTTTAGGAACCGAGCGATTGTCTTCATTCTCGTTACGCTGATGATCGATGCCATCGGAATAGGCATCGTGTTCCCGATCATGCCAGACCTGATGGGTCGTGTCGGTGCTGCTGACACCGGACAAGGCGCATTCTGGGGTGGTTTGCTCATGGCGGCCTATGCGGGTGCGTTGTTCTTGTGCGGACCAATCGTTGGAAGCATTTCGGATGCGGTCGGGCGGAGGCCCGTCCTGATCGCCGCGCTTACCATGTTGGCACTGGATTACGTGATCATGGCAATGGCGGACAGTTTCTGGCTGCTCCTCGTCGGGCGGACGCTCGCGGGTCTTGCCGGCGCAACCTACATCACCGCAACGGCATACATCGCCGACATCTCCAAGCCCGAAGAGCGGGCCGCGAATTTTGGCCTCATTGGCGCGGCATTCGGGATCGGGTTTGTCCTTGGTCCCGCTCTGGGCGGTCTTGCTGCGGAAATCAGTCTTTCCGCACCATTTTGGATTGCGGCAGTCTTGTCGGGTGGCAACGCTTTGTTTGGGTTCTTCGTATTGCCTGAAAGCCTCCCGTCGGAGAAGCGGAGACCGTTTGGCAAGCGTGACCTCAACCCCTTCAAGTCAATCTTGGATGCATTTCGTTTGCCGGGTCTGGCGATCCCGCTGGTGTGCATTTTTGTCTTTGAGTTTGCAAATATGGTCTACCCGACACTTTGGGCGTTTTGGACGCGTGAAGTATTTGACTGGCCAACACTTTACATCGGCCTGTCGCTTGCGGCTTATGGTGTGCTCTTGGCGCTGGTCCAGGGTGGGTTGATGCGGGTTCTGATCAAATGGATTGGGGATTTCCGCACCCTGATGCTGGGTATAATTGCGGGCCTGATCGGGATGATCGGTTTCGGTTTCACGGGATCCGTCGAAGCGCTTATCGTGTTTCTTCTTTTGGCCGCCCTGTCTGATCTGGTCCCTGCACTGATGACGGCCATGGCGGCAAACCAGGCGGATGAGGATCGTCAGGGGGTGGTGCAAGGCGTCATTGCATCACTGTCATCTGTCGCGGCTATTTTGTCGCCGCTTGTCATGACAGCCCTGTTTCAGGCCTCAGTCGATGACCAAGGGATCTATCTGCCGGGCGCTGCATTTCTCTTCGCGGCTGTTTTGGTCTTGGCGATGATGCCACTGGTGATCCGCCTGCGGGGCCATGCAAGCGTTTAGATCGGAAAAGGTATCGAGTTCACTTTTGGCTGACGGATGTTTTGCAACCAAGCAGAAACGTCACTGGAGGCCTGAGGCAAGCACAGCCTATTCAACTCATCGCTGGTACAAACGGTGGGCCGGCTTGCCCTAGTCGTTTAGAACCCGGTGCCGTCTTTGGACCGATCCAGGTCTTCCCGGAAGCGTCAATTGACTGTCATTGCGCTGCTTTTGCGAGACGAGATTCCCCTTGGAAATCACGACCAGCCGGTCCGGCCTGAGCCGTACCGCTTCGATTGGATCCTGTGCATCCAGAACGACCAGCGATGCCATGGCGCCCTCATGCAGGCCATAATCTACCAGTTCGAGAATGGCCGCGTTTTCGACCGTTACCATGTCAAAGCACCGCCGCATCTCTTCCGGCGACGACATCTGCGCGACGTGCAGCCCCATGAAGGCCACATCAAGCATGTCGGCCGTTCCCAACGAATACCACGGGTCGCGCACGCAGTCCTGCCCCCAGCCGACGCGAATGCCTGCGGCCTGCATTTCCTTGACCCGCGTTAGGCCACGGCGTTTCGGGAACGTGTCGTGCCGCCCTTGCAGCATGATGTTGATCAGGGGGTTCGGGATGGCGCTGATTTCGCTCTCAGCGATCAGGGGGATCAGCTTTGAGACATAGTAGTTGTCCATCGAATGCATCGACGTCAGATGAGAGCCCGCAACGCGCCCCTGCAGGCCCAGCCGCTGCGTTTCGAAGGCAAGGCTTTCGATATGGCGCGAATGGGGGTCATCGGTTTCATCGCAGTGCATATCCACGGGCAGGCCGCGTTCTGCCGCGATCTCGCACAGGATACGCACGCTCTCGGCGCCATCCGCCATCGTCCTTTCGAAGTGGGGGATACCCCCAACGACGTCGACCCCCATGTCGAGCGCGCGCAACGTGTTGGTGTGGGCCGTTGGGTCGCGTAACAGGCCATCTTGCGGAAATGCGACGAGCTGCAGATCAAGATATGGGCGCACCGTCTCGCGCACGTGGAGCATTGCTTCGACGCCCTTCAGGCTGTCATCGCAGGTGTCCACATGGCTGCGGATTGCTAGCAGGCCCATGGACACCGCCCAGTCGCAATAAGAAAGCGCCCGGGTGACCATGTCATCGACCGTGGCGGTTTGCTTAAGTTCACCCCACAGTCCGATCCCTTCAAGCAAGGTGCCCGATGCATTGATCCGGGGCGTGCCGTAGCTGAGCGTCGCATCCATATGGAAATGGGGATCAACAAAGGGGGGTGAGACGAGGTCGCCCGTGGCATCGATGACCGTACCGGCCTCAATGCCGTCCAATGACCCAATCGCGGTGATGCGGTCGCCGGAAATGCCGATATCGGCGATCGATCCGTCAGGCAGGGTTCCACCCTTCACAAGAATGTCGAAGCTTGGCATCAGCGTTCTCCACGGTTGTAG
Organism: uncultured Rhodobacterales bacterium; assembly: GCA_963922565.1. Taxonomy (GTDB): domain Bacteria; phylum Pseudomonadota; class Alphaproteobacteria; order Rhodobacterales; family Rhodobacteraceae; genus JBCBKL01. The sequence goes on along the minus strand of CAWUIQ010000016.1, from coordinate 7,849 downwards.
GGTATCATCAGCGCGGCAGGCACTTCGGCCCGGCGTGACATCAGGATCAGCGCGAGGATCGACAGGATATAGGGGATCATCAAGAAGACCTGATAGGGCACAACCGCCCCCAGACCTGTCTGCTGCAGCCGGATCTGCAGGGCATCGAACGCAGCGAAAAGCAACGCACCCAAAAGCGCCTTGCCCGGTCGCCAGGCGCCAAAAACGACCAGCGCGATGCAGATCCATCCGCGGCCATTGACCATCTCGAAAAAGAAACTGTCGAAGGCCGACATGGTGAGGAAAGCGCCACCAACTGCCATCAGCCCCGAACCGACGATGACAGCACCCATTCTAAGGGCGGTTACCGACAGGCCCTGCGCCTCCACCGCCGACGGGTTTTCTCCCGCCGCTCTGAGCGCCAGCCCCAGCGGTGTTCGGTAGAGGATGAAGGCGGTGACGCCCACGACCACGAATGCCAGATAGGTCAGGGGGGTCTGCCCAAAAACCGCACTCCCCAGAATTGGGATCTGGGACAGGATTGGGATCTCGAAGGGCTGGAAGGGGATGATCCGGGGTGGGCTGGTGACTTCTGGCAGGGCCAGCCGATAGGCGTAATAAGCCGCCGACGTGGCCAAAAGGGTGATCCCCAGCCCCACCACATGTTGGGATAATCCGAAGGGCACCGTGAGCGTTGCATGCAGAAGACCAAAGAGCATGCCGGCCGCCATCGCGATCGCCACACCCATCCAGAGCCCCGTACCCGCATAGACCGCCATCCATCCGGCAAAGGCACCCGCCACCATGATCCCCTCGATCCCGAGGTTCAGAACCCCCGCGCGTTCGCAGATCAACTCGCCCATGGTCGCAAAGATCAACGGCGAGGCGATGCGCACGGCGGCGGCCCAAAAACTGGCAGAGAGGAGGATATCGAGAAGCTCCATCAGCCTCTCACGATCCTGAACCGCGTTAGAAGAATAGAGAGAACCATGAAGAGAAGCGCCGTCGCCAGCAACAGGTCTGCGATATAGGTCGGAACGCTGGCGGCACGGCTCATGCTGTCTGCGCCGACGAACACGCCTGCAACGAAGATCGCAGAGACGACGACGCCCAGCGGATGCAGAAGCGCAAGCATCGCCACGATGATCCCGGTGTAGCCAAACCCCGGGCTGATATCGAGCGTGAGGGTGCCTTTCAGCCCCGCAACCTCTGAAAACCCGGCCAACGCAGCCAACCCGCCTGAGAGCAGCGCGGTTTTCACAAGGACGATGTTCACGGGAACCCCTGCAAAGCGGGCCGCGCGCGGGTTTTGCCCAACGGCCCGGATTTCGTATCCAAGCGTGGTCCGCGTTTCGATCACCCAGACCACCGCAGCGCAGATCAGCGCCAGCGCAAAACCCCAATGCAGGCGCAGCCCCTCCACGATCCGGGGAAGGCGCGCCTCTGGGTCCAGTCTGGGCGACTTGGGCCAACCCATCCCCATCGGATCCTTCAACGGCCCCTCGAGCAGCAGGGAGATGAACAGGAGCACGATGAAGTTCAGAAGAAGCGTCGTGACCACCTCATCGACGCCGAACCGGGTCTTGAGGATGACGGGACCAAGCAACATGATCGCCCCGCCTATCATGGCGGCCACACCGATCAGCACGAGCGGTAGCGGCCCCGGCAACCCAAGCGCGGACGTTCCAAAAACAACGGTGAGCAGTGCGCCGATGTAGAGCTGTGCCTCCGCGCCGATATTCCAAAGCTTCGCACGGAAAGCGACAGCCACGGCAAGCCCCGTAAAGATCAGGGGGGTCGCCCGGTTCAAGGTTTCAAGCGCGGCGAACTGTGACCCGGCAGCCCCCTTCAGGATCAGCCCGAGTGTCGCGAACGGACTGGCACCTGCCAGCAGCGCGAGAATGGACGCGACCACAACCGACAGCCCAAGCGCTGCGGCGGGAAAGCCCACGGATCGGGCCAAGGTGGGGTTGCGGATCGGTTCAAGCCGCACGGTCGAACCCTTCTCCCGCCATCCAGCGGCCAAGTTCGGCGGCAGTCAGCGATCCGCGTGGGAATTCGGGCGAAAGCCGTCCCTCGGACATCACCCGGATCACATCCGCAAGCCCCATGATCTCGTCCAGATCGTCGGAAATCAGCAATATGGCCGCGCCCGCATCCCGGGCCGCGATCAAACGTTCCTGCACGTAGGTCACAGCCCCGATATCAAGCCCGCGCACGGGCTGATTGGCCAGAATGATCCGGGGATCGGACTCAAGCACGCGGCCGAGTATGAGCTTTTGCATATTCCCGCCTGACAGAAGGCGGATCTTTGTCTCCGGGCCTGGGCAACGCACGTCGTATCGGTCGATCACCCTCCTTGCAAAAGCCTCTGCGGCGGGCCAGCGCATCCACCCAAAACGGCTCAGGGGCGGGTCCTTGTAGCTTTCCATGATCGTGTTCTCGGAAAGTGAGAAATCGGCGATGCTGCCCGTGCTGTGGCGATCCTCGGGAATACGTCCGATCTGGGCCGAAAGCGCAGCCCGTGGTGACCAGTGCGCCACTTCTTCGTTGCCCAGTCGCATCGTACCGCTATCCGGCTTGGTCTCACCCGAGATGAGATCCGCGAGTGCGCCTTGCCCGTTCCCGGAAACACCGGCGAGGCCCACGATCTGGCCCGCGCGCAGGTCCAGATCGATGCCGCGCAACCCCGTTCTGTGCCCCAGCGGATGGGCTGAAACGTCACGCATGCTCAAAAGTGTGGCGCCGGGCTTGGCGGCGGAAGGTACTGGCTGTGCGATTTCCGCCCCGACCATGAGTTCGGCAAGCTCGTGCGGCGTTGTCTCGGTCGTTGCACGCTCGCCAACGAGCCTGCCATGACGCAACACCATAACCCGGTCCGAAATGGCCATAACCTCATGCAGCTTGTGGGAAATGAATATGACCGACAGCCCTTGCGCGACCGCCTTCCGCAAAGTGTCAAAAAGCGCGTCCGTCTCTTGCGGCGTCAGCACGGCTGTGGGTTCGTCCAAAATCAGGATGCGGGCGTCGCGGTAAAGCGCCTTCAGGATCTCGACCCGCTGACGCTCTCCCACGGAAAGGGCTGCAATCTTTGCTGATGGGTCGATGGCCAGCCCGAACTTGTCGGCAAGCGCTTTGACACGAGCCGCAGCCGCCTTGCGGCGGCCACCAAAGGACCAAAGCGGCGCAGTGCCCAGCAGGATATTGTCGAGAACGGTCAGGTTGCCCGCCAGCGTGAAATGCTGGTGAACCATGCCAATGCCGGCCTTCAACGCAGCACCGGTCGCGCCGGCGGGCAAGGCCTCGCCAAACACTTCGACGGACCCTTCGTCCGCCGTGTAATGCCCGAAGAGGATGTTCATCAGGGTGGTTTTGCCAGCGCCGTTTTCACCCAGAAGCGCGATGACTTCGCCCTTCTGCAGCGTGACGTTGACCTTGTCATTGGCCGTCAGGCTGCCGAACCGTTTGGTAATTCCGTCGAGGCGCAGGACAACCTCCCGCGCCTCTGCCGTCTGGGTCATCAGGAGGACACGGGCTCCGTGTCATCGACTTCGACAACATAGGTGCCTGCCTTGATCGCAGCCTCTCGCTCCGCCACCAGCGCCATTGCTTCTGCGGGAACCTTGCCCTCGAATGTACCCAATGGGGCCAGAGAGCAGCCGCCTTCCTTCATGTATGAGTAAAGCCCGTAATTGGCCGCGGTGAAGTTGCCCTCTGCCACAGCGGCAAGCGCCGCTTGCATCGTCGGCTCAAAGTGCCAAAGCGCGGATGCGACCACGGTGTCGGGATAATCCGCCTGCGTGTCGATGACATTGCCAATCGCCAAGACGCCACGCTCCTGTGCGGCGTCGGAAACGCCAAAGCGTTCCGCATACATCATATCGGCCCCGTTTTCGATCATTGCGAATGCGGTTTCCTTGGCCTTCGGCGGATCGAACCATGAGCCGATGAAGGACACCTGGAATGTCGCGTCAGGCTTCATTTCTCGAACACCCGCCATGAAGGCGTGCATCAGGCGGTTGACCTCTGGAATCGGGAAGCCGCCGACCATGCCGATATTGCCTGCCTCGCTCATTGCGCCTGCAATGATGCCGGAAAGGTAGGCCGCATCCTGGATGTAATTGTCGAAGACAGAGAGGTTTGGATAGGCAGGATCCTCAAGGAAGGACGAGCCCAGCAAGAACGCAGTATCCGGGTAATCCAGCACCACTTCACGCGCCTCCGCCTCGACACCGAAGATCTCACCGACGATCAGCTTCGCGCCGCCTTCGGCGTATTCGCGCATCACGCGGGTATAGTCGGTGTTGGCGGTGTTTTCTGTGAAGGTATAGCTGATCTGACCGGCGGCTTGCGCGGCCTCTGCCGCAATGTGGATACGGCTGACCCACTGCTGTTCGACGGGAACGGTGTATATGCCCGCTACGCTCAATGGTTCTTGCGCAATAAGCTGTTTCGGCATTGACGCAAGCCCGGCGGCGGCACCTGCGCCCATGATCAGGCTACGTCGGTCTATCCCAAATCCCATCAATCTGTTGCGTTTCATAATGAATCCCCCTTGGCCCGTGTTATCGGGCGAGAGTATCAAGAATGCCGGACAGGGCAATGTTGTCGTGGTCGGATGCTTAGAGAATGACCGCGGATTAGGCGTTTATCCCCGGTTCCGCCCGATTGCGCCACGATGTTGGGTCCGCTCCGCATTCCGGCATTCGGGGCAAAGTATTGAATGCAGTCGTGGTTTGACGCCGCGCATCTATCAGATGGCCGTCGAAGCTTGGACGTGGCGCGATCAACGGCGTCGCATCGGTCACTGGGTGGCGTTGAGCTTCACGTTCACCACGACATCGAAACCAAGCGAGCTTTCGTCCGTCATTCCCATGCCAATGGCAAAGTCGCGGCGGTCGATGATCAGCTGCCCTTCCATCGTGGCGCTTGGCCCATCAAGCTGAAGCGTGAAGGGCAGCGTTGCCGGGATCGTGGTGCCTTTCATGGTCAAGTTGCCCCGGGCCTCGTACCCATCCGGCAGCGTTATAATATCGGCAACAAAGTTCGCGGTCGGGAATTCGGCAACGTTGAAATAGTCCGCCCCCATGGCCTGTTCCTTGACCGACCCCAGTTCGAGCGACCCGATGGACACCGTGACATCGACCGTGCCTGACGGGCCCTCTGCGACGTCCGGGTCAAAGTCGATCGCCGCCGTCCAATCGGTAAAGCTGCCCTGAACGGCCGAGCCCAGCTGAACGACTTCGATGCCAAGCGTGCCGTCGTCGACCTGCCAGCCCGACTGGACCTGCTCTAGCTGCGCCGCTTCGACCGCGCTGCCTTTGCCCTGATAGACGCCGAGACTACCGCCGATCAGGATTGCTGCCGCCCACGCTGACAATGCAGCGCCGAATGGAAGGGCCAGACGATGTTCGCTGGCCACTTCCGGCACGCGAACCTGACCGAACCACATCCGTTTGAGCGTGACATCCTTGTCGACGAAATGGTGTTTCAGCGCCCCGGCGACATGCAGGAAGAGCGACAGAACGAGCACCCGTTCGAACACCACATGCAGCCCGGCAAAGGTATTGGCGATGCTTTCGTCCTTGGGAACGAAGGGCAGGTTCTGCCCGAACGGCCACCAGATTGGCGCGAAACCCGTCGTCGCGGCGTGGTGGACCCAGCCTGAAAGCGGCACCAGCAGGAGCGATCCGTAAAGCAGCCAGTGCACTGTTTCGGCAGCGATGCTTTCCATCTTGCGGTCAGGATGCAGCAGCCCCGGTTTGGGTTGGCTATAGGCCCAAAGGATCCGGGCAAGTGCCACGAAGAAGGTAAAGACACCCAGCGTTTTGTGGATCGAGAAGAGGAACGCCTTTTGCGCCAGCTCTTCGGACGTCTCATAGGGCAGAGCGTTTGCGATGATCCCCAGCGGAATGAGCGTGAAAATGAGCAGAACCGTCAGCCAGTGAAACGTCTTCGTCACACCGCCATAGGTTTGTGTCGTGTTCGCTAGGGTCATTCAAACCTCCGGTTGGCGCCGATGCAGCCGCCGTTCTTTACCAATTGTTCACTAAGGTGATGTGATGCCCGGGCGAGGCAAATAGCAATCCGCGCACATAAGTCGTGCGGGCGGCGCATGCCTTGTGCTGACCCTTTCATCACATTACACCGCCCCAATAAGATAAGAGACAGGGGGCGGAATGACTATCGCATTTGCTTTTCCCGGGCAGGGGGCTCAGTCCATTGGCATGGGCCGTGACATGGCCGAAGCCTATCCCGAGGCGCGCGCGGTTTTCGACGAGGTTGACGACGCCTTGGGCGAAAAGCTGAGCGCGGTGATCTGGGAAGGCGATGCCGAGACCCTGACCCTGACCCAGAATGCGCAACCTGCTTTGATGGCGACGTCGATCGCAGCCCTGCGCGCGATGGAGGCTGAAGGGGCCGGGATCGACCGCGCCTCTTACGTTGTTGGCCATTCGTTGGGGGAATACTCTGCTCTCTGCGCCGCTGGCGCCCTCAGCCTTTCGGACACCGCGCGGCTGTTGCGCACCCGTGGTCAGGCGATGCAAGAGGCCGTGCCGGTTGGCGTGGGTGCTATGGCCGCTTTGCTTGGTCTCGACTTCGACAAAGCCACGCTGGTTGCCGCAGAGGCGGCACAGGGGCAGGTTTGCGAAGCGGCCAACGACAACGACCCCGGTCAGGTGGTCGTTTCCGGTCATAAAGAGGCTGTTGAACGCGCCGTGGAGCTGGCCAAGACCAAGGGGGCCAAACGCGCGGTGATGTTGCCGGTATCCGCCCCGTTTCACTGTTCACTGATGGAGCCCGCGGCCCGTGTCATGGCTGACGCGCTTGCTGCGGTAGAAATTGCGGATCCCAAGGTGCCGGTCATTCCAAACGTCACCGCGGAACCCTGCGCGGATGCAGGGCAACTGCGCGCGTTCCTCGTTCAGCAGGTGACGGGTTCTGTCCGCTGGCGTGAAAGCGTGCTGTGGATGGCCCAGAACGGCGTGACCGAGATGTGGGAGGTCGGCGCAGGCAAGGCACTGTCCGGCATGGTCCGGCGCATCGACCGCAGCATCGCCGCCCGCGCGGTCGGCACCCCTGACGATATCAAGGGCCTTCTGGAGGGCTGACATGTTTGATTTGACGGATAAGAAAGCGCTGGTCACCGGCGCATCGGGCGGGATCGGCGCGGCCATCGCAACCGCCTTGCATGGGGCCGGCGCAACCGTGGGCCTGAGCGGAACACGGGTTGAGCCGCTGGAGGCGCTGGCCGCCCAGCTGGGCGAGCGGGCCCACGTACTGCCCTGCAATCTGAGCGACGCCGAGGCCGTTGAGGCGCTGCCGAAACAGGCAGGAGACGCCATGGGCGGTGTCGACATTCTGATCAACAATGCGGGCATCACCCGCGATAACCTTTTCATGCGCATGTCGGATGACGAGTGGCAATCGGTGCTTGACGTGAACCTCACCTCGGCCATGCGGCTCTGCAAGGGTGTGATCCGCGGCATGATGAAAGCCCGCTGGGGCCGGATCGTGAACATCTCGTCCGTGGTTGGTGCCACGGGCAATCCGGGACAGGCGAACTATGCCGCATCGAAGGCCGGGATGGTCGGCATGACCAAGTCCATCGCCTATGAGGTGGCAAGCCGCGGGATCACCGTGAACGCAGTTGCGCCCGGTTTCATCGAAACAGCGATGACCGATAAGCTGACGGATGATCAGAAGGCCGGTATCCTGGGCCAGATCCCCACAGGACGGATGGGAACGCCGGAGGAAATCGCCGGTGCGGTCCTTTACTTGGCAAGCCCCGAGGCGGCGTACATCACCGGCACGACCTTGCACGTAAACGGCGGGATGGCCATGTTGTGAGCCAGCTGGCGACGCCTTG
>CAWUIQ010000015.1:0-81204 GCA_963922565.1 uncultured Rhodobacterales bacterium | reverse complement strand
TGTGGCGCTGAGCCTGAGGACGATCCGCACCAAGAGACACAAGCTCACCGTCGATATGCAAAGCGGTGCAGGGGAGTTGTACGATCTGCAATCCGATCCGAATGAGCTGACGAATCTCTTCGACGATCCATTGTCTTGCCCGATCCGGGAGGAGTTGATGAGAGGCATCAACAGTCGACCGGATGATATGATGCCCAATCAGATACAGGTGGGCATGGCCTAGCTTTACGGCACTTGAGGGCTCTTCGGGGCAAGGGGCGATCTCATTCAAATGCGCTGCGGGATTGGCCCGACCTACGGTCTACCTACGTGCCGCCCGAATTCTCGTCGTTCCTCATGATTTCCGGCCAGCGCTTAAGGGCATGTGAGAATCGTTTTGATTCCATGTGCTTAGTCCGGCTGGGTTAAGGATCGTGCCGGCTTTACCAATGAGCGAAGACGCGTTGATTTGGTTGGTGTGAAACCCTGGTTTCCGCGCCCGATCGCAAAAAACCGTATGCCAATCGAATTTTTGTAAGGCTGGCGACAGGTTATCGTGCATAACTTGTCGGGCAGGCGGCAAAGACCGCCTAAGACATTTGGGAGGAAAGAATGACGAGATATGGATTGACCCGTCGGGTCATGATGGCGGCCGGCGCCGCTTGTATTGCTCTGGCCGGATCGGTTCAGGCGGGCGGACATCAGGTCTTGGACAGTGTTCACTTCCTGATCCCCGGCGGCGCGGGTGGCGGTTGGGACGGAACCGCGCGCGGCACTGGCGAAGCTTTGACCAAGGCCGGTATCGTCGGCACGGCCAGCTATGAAAACATGTCAGGCGGCGGCGGTGGCAAAGCCATCGGTTACCTGATCGAAAACGCCGAAAGCCAGCATGGCACGCTGATGGTGAACTCCACCCCCATCGTGATCCGGTCGCTGACGGGCGTGTTCCCGCATAACTTCCGTGATCTGACGCTCGTTTCCGGCACCATCGGGGACTATGCGGCGATGGTCGTGGGCAAGGACAGCCCCATCAATTCGATGGCTGACCTGATGGCCGCCTATGATGCCGATCCGAACGGCACGGCGATTGGTGGCGGTTCGGTTCCGGGTGGGATGGACCACCTTGTCGCGGCGATGGTGATGGAAGCGGCGGGCAAGGATGCGCTTGGCGTCAAGTACATCCCCTACGACGCTGGCGGTAAGGCGATGGCGGCGCTGCTTTCGGGCGAGATCGCGGCCCTTTCGACAGGCTTTTCCGAGGCCGTCGATCTGGCCAATGCGGGCGAGGTCAAGATCATCGGTGTGACAGCGGATGAACGGGTCGCTGCCTATGGTGATGCGCCGACGATGAAGGAACAGGGTATCGATACGACCTTTGTGAACTGGCGCGGGTTCTTTGCCGCACCCGGCCTGCCCGATGACAAGCTGACGATGTATCAGGACGCCATTGCCAAGATGTACGACACCCCAGAATGGGAAGAAGTGCGAGCCCGCAACGGCTGGGTCAACATTCACAATTCGGGTGATGACTTCAAAACCTTCCTCGAAGGGCAGGAAAAGGTCATCGGCGATCTGATGAAGAAGCTCGGCTTCCTCTAAGCTTGAACCATTGTCGGGGCGCGGGTTGTCCCGCGCTCTGACCACCAAGACCGGAGGATGCAGGCATGGCCCTGGATCGTTGGATCGCGCTCATCATCCTGATGATCTGCCTCGCTTACGGCTATGCGGCCTTTTTCACGATGGACGCGCAGCTTCCGCCGTTCATGCAACGCAATCCGATCTGGCCTTCGACATTTCCAAAGGTGCTGGCCGTGGGGGCGGTGCTGACCTCGCTCGTGATCCTGCTGGGGCTTGAGAAGGGTCAGAAGGACCCCGCACAAGCCGATATCGATTACAGGCGTCTGACCGATTATCACCTTGTCCCGGCTCTGATCCTGCTGGGGCTGATGGTTGTCTACGCGCTGTTGCTGCGCCCCGCCGGGTTCATCCTTGCCACGTCCGGGTTTCTAATCATCGGGGCGGTGGTTCTGGGTGAGCGCAAGTTTCACATCCTGATCCCGGTCGCCTTGGTCGCAACCTTTGGGGTCTGGTATCTGGTGCAAGAGGTGCTTGGCATCTTCCTGCGCCCATGGCCATTCTTCGTGGGGACCTGAGCGATGATCGAAGGCATTCTCATCGGTCTCGGCACCGCCTTTTCGATCCAAAACCTGCTGATGGTGATCGGAGGCTGTCTGATCGGTACATTCATCGGCATGCTGCCCGGGCTTGGCCCGATGAGCATCATCGCCATCATGATCCCGGTTGCGATCTCGCTGGGCGATCCGTCGGCCGCGCTGATCCTGCTCGCCGGGGTTTACTATGGCGCGATCTTTGGCGGTTCGACCTCGTCGATCCTGCTGAATGCGCCCGGCGTTGCGGGCACCGTCGCCACCAGTTTCGACGGCTATCCGATGGCACGGCAGGGCAAGGCGGGCAAGGCACTGACCATCGCCGCCATTGCCAGCTTCAGCGGCGGCACGATCGGAGCCATTCTGCTGATGGTCTTTGCGCCCGCCCTTTCGACGGTTGCGCTGCTCTTTCACTCGGCAGAGTATTTCGCGCTGATGGTCGTGGGTCTGTCCGCGATCGCGGCCTTTGCCGGGTCGGGTCAGGTGGCCAAGGCGGTTCTGATGACGCTTCTGGGGCTCATCATGGCAACGGTGGGCGAAGGTGCGCTTTTTAACATGCCACGCTTCACCATGGGGCTGATGGACCTGCAATCCGGCTTTGGCTTCATCACGCTGGCCATGGCAATGTTTGCCTTGCCCGAGGCGATTTTCCTCGTCCTCAACCCGGCCCGGTCCGCCACCGGTCAGGGTGGGGGTGAGATCAAGGATCTGCGCATCACACGACAGGAGGCCAAGGCGATTGCGCCGGTGATTGGCCGCCAGTCCCTGCAGGGTTTCTTTATCGGTGTGCTTCCCGGCGCGGGCGCCACGATCGCGTCCTTTCTGGGCTACGCGGTCGAGCGCAACCTGACGAAGGGCGAGGAGCAGGCGGAGTTCGGCAAGGGTTCGATCAAGGGTCTTGCCGCGCCTGAGACGGCGAACAACGCCGCCTGTACCGGATCGTTCGTGCCGTTGCTTACGCTGGGCATTCCGGGGTCGGGCACCACGGCGATCCTGCTGGGTGCGCTCATCGCCCTCAACGTGACACCCGGACCCCGCCTGATGATCGATGAGCCGCAGATTTTCTGGGCCGTCATCATCTCGATGTATATCGGCAACCTGATCCTCTTGATCCTGAACCTGCCGCTGATCCCCTACATCGCCAAGGTGCTGGCCGTCCCGCGGAACTATCTGATCCCGTTCATTTTGTTCTTTACCCTGATGGGGGCCTATATCGGGCAGAATAACGCGACCGAGTTGTTGATCCTCGTCGGCTTTGGCGTTTGCGCCACCGTCCTGAGGTTCGCCGACTACCCTCTGGCCCCGCTGCTGATCGGGTTCATTCTGGGCCGGATGCTGGAGGATAATTTCAGCCGATCCATGCAGCTCTATGATGGGATCGGCTTTGTGCTAGAGCGTCCGATGACGCTGGGCCTTTTGGTGATCGCGGCAATCCTCGTTCTGCTGCCAAGCTATCGCGCCCGCCGTGCACGCGCCCGCATGGAAGGGATCGCCGATGGCGACTGACGGGCCGCTGTCAGGCGTTCGCGTTCTTGATCTGACGAACGTCCTGGCTGGGCCCTATTGCTGCTACCAGCTTGCGCTCTTCGGCGCCGAGGTGATCAAGGTCGAGCGTGCGGGCAGCGGCGATCTGGCCCGTGAACTCGGCAGCGATCCTGATCGCAACGCATCCGGCATGGGGATCTCGTTTCTGGCCCAGAACGCCGGCAAACAGTCGGTGACGCTTGACCTCAAGTCAGAAACCGACCGCGCCTGCTTCTTAGGGCTTGTCAAAACGGCCGATGTGCTGGTCGAGAATTTTCGCCCCGGCGTGATGGGCCGCCTTGGCCTTGGCTATGATGTCTTGCGCACGGCACAACCGCAGCTGATCTATTGCGCCATTTCGGGCTTCGGGCAGGACGGTCCGCTGCGCGACGCCCCGGCTTACGATCAGATCGTTCAGGGTGTGAGCGGCGTCATGTCCATCACCGGGACAGCGGATGGCGATCCGACGCGGGTGGGCTACCCGTTGGCCGATACGTTCGGGGGCATGACGGCGGCCTTTGCCATTTCCGCGGCTCTCAATCAGCGGCCAAGGGGCTGCTTTCTGGATGTGTCGATGCTGGATGCGATGCTGTCCTCGATGGGCTGGGTCGTATCCAATCACCTGATCGGAGGAACCGAACCGGCGCGCCACGGGAACGAAAACACGACATCGGCGCCGTCGGCGACGTTTCGGACGGCGGACGATCCGATCAACATCGCGGCCAATCAGGATCAGCAATGGGAAACGCTCGCACAGCTTTTGGGGCGGACCGACCTGCTGGCCGAGCCCGCATATCGAACGCGCGAGGATCGCAAGCGCAACCGGCTTGTTCTGCGGGCGGAGCTTGAGAGCGTGCTGGTACAGAAGCCAGCGGCGCATTGGGTCGAAATTCTGAGTGCTGCCGGAGTACCGTGCGGCCCGGTCCTAAGCGTTCCGGCGGCGCTGGATCAGCCGCAGGTGCGCGACCGGGGATTGATCGCCTCGGTGGATGTGGCGGGCGAGCCGGTCAATGTCTGCGCCTCGCCCGTGCTGATCGACGGGAAGCGGCCGCATCCAAAGACGTCTCCGCCGGTTCTGGGACAGGATAATGACCTGCTGGATCGTGGCGCTGCGGGAGGTTCGCAATGAGCGATGTTTCGGATTGGTGGCGCACATCGATCATCGATATGGAGCCGGGCCGCATCGACATTCGTGGTCGGCCGATCGAGGATCTGATCGGCGCGCTGTCGTTTCCGCAGATGATCTGGCTGATGCTGCGGGGCGAGATCCCAGACGCGGGGCAGGCCAGCCTGCTCGAAGCAGCGTTGGTTGCTGCGGTCGATCACGGACCACAAGCGCCCTCGATTGCCGCCGCGCGGATGGCGATGACCTGCGGGGTCGGCCTACAGTCTGCCGTTGCCAATGGCGTGAACATGCTTGGCGATGTTCATGGTGGCGCGGGGGAGCAGGCTGTTCTGCTTTACGAGACGTTGATGCGGTCGGAGGATCGCGAGGCCGCCTTGGCGGTGTGGGTCAAGGAATATGGTCAGATCATTCCAGGTTTCGGTCATCGGTTTCACAAACCCGTCGATCCACGCGCGCCAAGGCTCCTCGCGCTGGTGGATGAGGCAAAGTCCACTGGTACGGTCGAGGGACGCTTTGCCGAGATTGCAACCTGGATCGAAAGCCATCTGGCGCAACAAAAGGGCCGTCCGGTGCCGATGAACATCGACGGGGCGACGGCTGTCATCTTTGCCGAGCTTGGATTTGCATCCCCGCTTGCGCGCGGCCTCTTCTGTCTGTCGCGGTCGGTCGGGATCCTGGCTCATGCGTGGGAACAATCGCAGCAAGGGGGCCGCAACAAGGGGCCGACGCCGCCGCAGTATCGCTGGACCTATGACGGTTAACTTGCGGCGGCCAATAGACTTGCGGATCGAGCGGTGAATACAGAGCTCATCCTTCTTGTCGGGTCGGCCGCGTTCCTGCTCGCGGGAACGGTCAAGGGGCTCACCGGGCTTGGGCTGCCCACTGTCGCCATTGCACTGCTAACGCTGGCATTCGACCCAAGAACCGCGATCTCGCTCGTCCTGTTCCCGATGATCGGATCGAATTTCTGGCAATTGCTGCGCTCGGGCCAGGTCGCGCGGACAGCGAGGCGCTATGGGCTTTTTGCCTGCGTGCTTTTTCTGGGCGTCGCTGCGACGACCTTTGCAACCCGCGAGACAACGGATCGCGCGTTACTGGCGGTTCTGGGTGCCGTCATACTGTTTTTCGTAGCGTTCAGTTGGAAAGGGTGGGTGCCGGCAATCGCGGATCGGTTCGACCGTGCGGCGCAGGTGGGGTTTGGCATCTTTGCCGGCATCATTGGCGGGATGACCGCTGGATGGGCCGCGCCGCTGGCGATGTATCTGACGGCGCGCGGCGTGGACAAGGACGAGTTCGTGCGAGCTTCAGGGTTCCTGATCTTCGTCGGCAGCCTGCCATTACTGGCGGCCTATGCCCAGCTTGGGTTTTTGACGGGGCCGCTTAGCCTTGCCTCGGTTCTGATGCTGGTGCCGACCCTGCTTGGGTTTGCGGCGGGTGAGGCGCTGCGAAATCGGGCATCGCCAACGCGGTTTCGGACCATCTTGTTGATCGTTTTCGTGTTCCTGGGCCTCAACCTGATCCGTCGGGCAGTCTGGTACGGTTGAGGGTGCCGACGAGCCGATCTCAGTGATCGACCATCACGCGCTGTGCGACGTCGTGCAGCATCTGAGGAAGGTCGAGATCGAGCTCCATCGCCTCGACCTTGCCGTCGATCAGCAGGAATGACAGGCCGTGAACAAAGCTCCACAGCATCATCGCCCGGCGCTCGGCCTCGGGGTCGAGGGGTTCAATGCCCAGAAAGGTCGCCACCTCGTGCTGTAGCAGGCCGAACATGGCCTTGCCACTTGCGATCAGTGACGGGTCCCGGTTGTGGCCGCTTGAAAGCGCAAAGGTCAGCCGGAACATGCCCGGTTCGCGGGTCGCACATTCGATATAGAGCTGGCCAAGCGCTTCGATCCGCTCAACGCATTTGGGCGGAAGCGGGGCCAAAGCATCGCGCATTTCGGTGGATTGGCGTGCCATGTTGTCGAGCGCTGCGGCCTTGAGCATCTCGTCGCGATCCTTGAAATGCTTGTAGGGCGCGGCCGTTGAAACCCCCGCCAGCCTTGCCGCCTCGGCAACCGAAAACTGATCTGGCCCTTTTTCTTCAACGAGTTGCCGGATCGCAGACAACAGCCCCGCGCGCAGGTCGCCGTGGTGATATGCCTTTTTTTCCGTAGTTGCTGCCTCTTTCATGATCCGACTTTTGCCTTGCGCCGTAGAAATTGTCAAAGTAAGACGTTCTAACATTGAAGTTAGAGTCTCTTACATTACATAGGGCGTAATTTGTCGTTGCCGAGGCACAAAACACCGGGAGGTCGCAATGCCTGAGGAACCGAAGAAAAGATCGTTAGCGCGTAGAGCTGTTGCAGGTATCATATCCCTTGGTTTGAACGGGGCTTTCATCGCCATAGCCGTCATTGCCGTCGGCGCAGGCGCAGCATTCATGACAGAACGGGCCGAAGCGACGGCCGAGGCAACCGCCCAGGTCGCTCCGCCAATGCCGGTGTCGGCCGAGCCGATCGTGTTCGAGGATGGCTATACCGTCACGCGCCGTTTTGTCGGTCAGGTCGAAGCACGGGAAACCGTGAACCTGTCGTTCGAGCTTGCCGGGCGCCTTGACGAGGTTCTCGTCGACGAAGGGGATCGCGTTGAGATGGGCCAGCTGATCGCGCGGCTGGACACCGACCTTTTGCTGGCTGACCGGGAACGTTTGGACGCGTCGAAGAAAGCGATCCTCGCCCAGCTCGAATTCGCCGACCAGACGGTTGAGCGTAACGAGGCGCTGCGGGAGCGCGGCTTTGCCAGCCAGGAGCGCTTGGACGAAGCCATGGCGACCCAGCGAGAGCTGACGGCTCGGGTGGCCGAGATCGACGCCAACCTCGACAGCATCCGCCTGCAGCTGGAAAAATCCGATCTGCATGCGCCGATGGCGGGCCGGATTACCCTGTCGAACGTGGACGGGGGCGAAACGCTCGCGGCTGGTCAGACCATTCTGGGGCTGGTGGCCGAAGGCGCCCCGCTGGTCCGCATCGGCCTGCCATTGAACGTGGAACTTTCGGCCATTGATGCGACCGAAATCACGGTCGGGGGTCGCGCCTACAATGCGGGCGTGTTCAGTGTTCGCCCCGATATCGATCCGGTTACGCGGACCCGAACCGTCCTTTTCGAGATAGAAAGCGATGTTGATCTGGCGCTTGGCCAGACGGCCAGCCTTGTGGCGACCAGCCGTGTTGACGAGCGGGGCGTGTGGGTGCCCACCCGCAGCCTCAAGGAAGGCGCGCGCGGGACGTGGACGCTGCAGGTCGTCGATCAGGACAACATGGTGCGCCAGGCCACCGTCGAGCTGCTTTATACTAGCGGTGACCGTGTCTTTGCCCGTGGGACGTTTCCCGAAGGTACGAAACTGCTGACCGAGGGGCCACAGCGTGTGACGGCGGGCCAACTGGTCAAAGTGATCGAAGAGGGGGCGTAAGCCATGGAAACGCTGACCTTCCGCCAACCCAGACTGGTCGCGCTCATCATACTTTTCTTTGTCGCGGCTGGCTTGTCGTCGTTTCTTTCTCTCGGACGGCAGGAAGACCCGACCATCACCAATCTCTTTGCCACGGTCACGACCAGCTTCCCCGGGGCTGATCCGGCGCGGGTCGAGGCGCTGGTAACGGCAGAGATCGAGGAAGAGCTGCGCGAAATCCCCGAGATCGACACGATCGAAAGCGTTTCGCGTTCGGGCGTTTCGGTCATCTCGATCGAACTGCTCGAAACCCTTGCCGATGACCGGATCGAGCAGGTCTGGTCCGAAGCCCGCGACGCGGTCGAGGACGCCCGCGCCGACTTCCCCGCCGGTGTGATGGCCCCCGACTTCAATGCCGAAGGGATCAGCGCCTATTCCGCCGTAGTCGCGGTCGAAGCAGACCATGACGGCGTGCCCGTCACGCTGCTGCACCGCCATGCGGAAGCATTGGCCGATCGTTTGCGGACGATCCCGTCAACCAAGGCCGTCGATCTCTTTGGTGAGCCGGAGGAAGAGGTTTTGGTTGAAGTTGACCCCAACATCGCGGCGGCCCTCGGGCTGACTGCGGCCGAAATTTCGGGCCGCATCGCTGGAGCGGACGGCAAGGTTCAGGCCGGTCGTCTGCAGGGCGGTGACGAGAACTTCAACATCAACATCTCTGGCGAGGTAAAATCGCTGGACCGCCTGCGCCAGATCGTTCTGCGTGAAAATGCGGAAGGGTCCACCGTTCAACTCGGTGACATCGCAACAATCACCCGGGGTCCGCTGGAGCCATCCGAGGAACTGGCGTTTGCTGACGGAAAGCCTGCGGTTCTGGTCGGAGTACTCGCTCAGGACGGGGTGCAGATCGACAACTGGCTGGGCTTTGTGCGCGAAGAACTGGCCGAGGGCGCCGCGAATGTGCCGCTGGGCATTTCCGAAGTCATGATGTTCGACCAGTCGGGCTATACCGTGCAGCGGCTGTCGGATGTTGCGACGAACATGGCGATCGGCGTTGGTCTGGTTGTCGCGGTTCTGCTGGTCACGCTGGGCATCCGGGCAGCGGCCATTGTCGCCTTCGTTCTGCCCATCGTGTCGCTGGCCACGCTTGCCAGCATGAACATCATGGGCCTGCCGCTGCACCAGATGTCCGTCACTGGCCTGATCGTGGCGCTTGGCCTTCTGGTCGACGCGGCCATCGTGATGACCGACGAAGTGAGGCAGCGCATCCAAAAGGGAATGGACCGGATCAATGCCGTCGGTGACTCGGTCAAGCGGCTTTCCACGCCCCTATTGGCGTCCACCGTCACGACCGCGCTGTCGTTCACGCCCATGATCCTGCTGCCGGGCCCGGCGGGCGACTTTGTCGGATCGATCGCGATCGCGGTGGTCCTGATGCTCTTCTGGTCCTTATTTATCGCATTGACCGTCACGCCGGCGCTTGCCGGATGGATCCTGCCCGCGGCCGGACGCGGTGGCGGTGTGCGCTGGCCATTGCTGGGGCGTATCTTCGAAGGGTCTATCCGTCTTGCCGTGAAGCATCCGATCAAGTCGATCTCCATCGCCCTGATCCTTCCGGTCCTCGGTTTTGCGAGCTTTCCGACGCTGACGGCACAGTTCTTTCCGGGTGTCGAGCGCGACCAGTTCTATCTCGAGGTCGATATGCCCGCTGGCACCGGGATCGCCGATACGGCGGCTGTCGCCAAAGAGATCGATGCGATCCTGCGCGAGAGCGAGGACATCAAGACGGTCTATTGGTCGATCGGCAAATCCGGACCGGCCTTTTACTACAATATCACTGGCGGTCGCTCGCAGGAGCCTGGCTATGCCCAGGCGATGATCACGACAACCGCGCCTGAGGCATCCGCCCGTCTGGCGCCTGAACTTCAGGATCGGCTTGATCGGGATTTCCCGCAGGCGCAGATCATCGTGCGGACCCTTGTGCAAGGGCCCCCGGTCGCCGCGCCGGTAGAGATCAGGGTCGTGGGGCCCGACATGGCGACGCTGCGCGAACTGGGTGACGAGGCGCGGGCCATCATGGCGAACAACCCGCTGGTTACCCATGCGCGGGCAGGGGTGAACGGTGGTGCGCCGCAGGTCCGGTTCGAGATCGACGAGGTCGAGGCACGGCTTTTGGGCATGAACCTGACGGATGTCGCGTCACAACTCGACTCGGCGCTCGTGGGGGTGACGGGCGGCAGCCTCATCGAGGGGACGGAGCAATTGCCCATCCGTGTCAGGCTTGGTGAAGGTCTGCGCGGCGATCTGGCCGCCATTGCGGACATGCCAATCCTGTTGCCGGGCGCCGGCGAGGTTTCGGCGACCGGTGTCTTTCCCGCGGTGCCCCTGTCCGAGCTGGCGACGCCGGTGATCGAACCGGCCGAAAGCGTCATCACCCGCCGCAACGGCGAACGGTCGAACACCGTTCAGGCCTTTCTGGTGCCCGATGTTCTGCCCGAAGAAGCGTTGCAGCAGATCCGCGCAGAGCTTGATGCGTCAGGCTTTGCGATGCCCGCCGGTTATCGGATCGAGCTTGGTGGCGACAGCGATGCCCGCTCCAACACGGTTGGCAACCTGCTGGCCTCGCTCGGTATCATCGTAACGCTGACCATCGCGACGATCGCCCTGACCTTCAATTCCTTCCGGCTTACAGGTGTGGCCCTTGTTGTCTGTGTCCTGTCGGCCGGGCTGTCGATCCTGTCGCTGGCGGTGATGCAGTATCCGTTCGGGATCGTGGCCATCATCGGGGTGATCGGATCGATCGGGGTTTCGATCAACGCGGCCATCATCATCCTGACCGGGTTGCAGGCCGACAAGGCCGCGGCGGCGGGCGATCACGATGCCATGGCCGGTGTCGTGGTCGGGTCGTCACGCCATATCGTGTCGACGACGTTAACCACGTTCGGTGGCTTCCTGCCCCTGATCCTGGATGGGGGCGCGTTCTGGCCACCCTTTGCGGTATCGATCGCCGGGGGTGTCCTGCTGAGCACGGTGGTCAGTTTCTACTTCACGCCGCCGATGTTCGCACTGGTTCGCCGTCGCATCGAAAAACGCAAGCCGCAGCAGCCATCTGATGAGCCCTATGTGCTGACCGATCCGGCCAGTCCGGAACTGCGATTGGCCGCCGAGTAGGTCTGGGGCCGTTGAACCGGGGGGCTGTCGGTCCCCCGGCTTTCCAATGATATTTGCAGTCGAAGTAACGCGCCCATTGACAGGGCGGGTCACCTTCGCCTTCTGTTGGGCGATTAAGGGGAGGAATTCGATATGCGAACACGTGCTGCCGTCGCGGTAGAGGCCGGAAAACCACTTGAGATCATGGAGGTCGAACTCGACGGGCCGCGCAAGGGCGAGGTGCTTGTCGAGATCAAGGCGACCGGCCTTTGTCATACCGACGAGTTCACACGCAGCGGCGCGGACCCCGAGGGCATCTTCCCCGCCATTCTGGGTCACGAAGGGGCTGGTGTCGTGGTCGAAGTCGGCGAAGGTGTCACGACGCTCGAGGTCGGCGATCACGTGATCCCGCTATACACTCCGGAATGCCGCGAATGCGAATATTGCCTCAATCCAAAAACGAACCTCTGCCAAAAGGTGCGGGCCACGCAGGGGCAGGGCCTGTTGCCCGACGGCACGACGCGGTTTTCGATGCTGGATGGCACGCCGATCCACCACTACATGGGTTGCTCGACCTTCGCCAATCACACCGTGGTGCCCGAGATCGCCTTGGCCAAGATCCGCAAGGACGCGCCTTTCGACAAGGTCTGCTACATCGGCTGCGGGGTCACGACGGGCATCGGGGCGGTCATCAACACGGCCAAGGTCGAGATTGGCAGCAGGGCCATCGTTTTCGGTCTTGGCGGCATCGGGCTCAACGTGATCCAGGGCTTGCGCATGGCCGGGGCGGATCAGATCGTCGGTGTAGATCTCAACGCTGACAAAGCCAAGATGGCCACCCATTTCGGAATGACGGATTTCGTCAATCCGTCAGAAGTCGGCGGCGATATGGTGGCGCATCTTGTCGAGCTCACCGGGGGTGGGGCGGACTACACCTTTGACGCGACGGGCAATGTCGACGTCATGCGCACCGCGCTGGAGGCCGCGCACAAGGGGTGGGGCGAAAGCGTCATCATCGGCGTTGCCCCGGCAGGCGCCGAGATTTCGACGCGTCCGTTCCAGCTTGTGACAGGCCGGGTGTGGCGGGGGACTGCCTTTGGTGGCGCGTCAGGCCGGACCGATGTGCCCAAGATCGTTGACTGGTACATGGACGGCAAGATCGAGATTGATCCGATGATCACCCACAAACTGTCGTTGGACGAGATCAACCACGGCTTTGACCTGATGCACGAGGGCAAGTCGATCCGCGCGGTTGTGGAGTACTGAATAGGACAAGGTCGCGCCCTGATCGCTCGCGTAGCGGCGCGAGCGATTTCTGATGGCGTGTGGGTTATTGGTCAGTGTATGTTGAAGCTGTGAAGGATCGACTGGTCGATAACCTGACCTTGAGTTCCACCCAGAAACGCGAGCGCCTCTGAACGGTTCTCGAACACTCCAACCTCAACGCCATCCGAGCCTTCGACCAACTTGCTGAAGTGATTTGCGGCTTCCCTTATAGAAGCGCTTGGCGCGAAAACGGCCTTTTTGGTGGGCCGTCTTTTTCTGTTGCTCAGCCCCGTGACCAGATCCGCAAACCGATCGATTTCCGAAGGGGTGATGGCGAAGTCCGTAACGCTGCTCAGGTCATCGAATTCTGCCATTCCTTCCTGGTACAGCGGGTCATCTTCGATATCGTCCAACATTTGCAACACGCATCTCGCGGTTACGAGACCCCAGTAGCTTTTTGCGACGAGGTTTTCAGAGGGAATAATCTTGTACTGGCAGGGCATCCGGCAATCCTTGGTGATTAATGCACGCGTTTTCGGGAAATAGAGGAAACTGCGTTCGACCGGCGGAGTAGACCGCGCGTTGGGAATTGCAGAGCAGGAAAACGACCGATTAGCGGCATGCGTCGACGCGTGACGTGGCGTCGAACCTATGGTTGTCCGGCCAGGTGGTCGTCTGGTGATCTTTGGGGGCTGGGTAGCCAGAGTGGCCCGTCAATCAACCGATAAGAGTCCATGTTGCAAGCATGCTGCGCTGCCGCCAATGTCTGTTTTGCGGAACGAATGAATAGGCGCTGAAATGAAAATAGATTGGCAACGGGCAGCGGCCTACGTCGTCGCACTTGATGCGCATCGACAAGTTTTGTTGACGCAATTTGAGAAAGTAGGTCATCCCAAATCGGGCGCCTGGACATTGCCGGGTGGTGGCATGGAATGGGGCGAGCAGGCACATGAGACGGCATCGCGCGAGCTAAAGGAAGAGACTGGCCTAAGCGCAGATATCGGCCCCTTGTTGGGTGTGCAGTCAGAGTGGTTTGACGCAGTTACATCTCAATTGGGACAACGCGGTCTCGCACTCCGCTTGATATTCGAAGCGCGGAACTGTGCCGGAGAACTCAAGACAGACTTCACGGACGATGATACCACGGCGGGTGCGGCTTGGTTCACAATCAGAGAAATTCAACAGCTGAACAGGGTCGAGGTTGTAGACTTTGGGCTTTCTCTCATTTCCAGAAGTGACGGCGCCTTTTGACACTCTGCGACACAGGTCGAAAACAGAGGTTCGCATGGAACCAATCGTTGTCGGCAAATACGCCAAGCCGACCTTTCTTTTCTGGGTTGCGAGTGTTCTGGGAAAGTCGGGATTTGCCGGTTTCGCCCAGTGCCGCGGCTGATCAGATCGTCGACAGGCGGATTGCTATCTCTGAGACGCACACCGCTTGCGAGCGCTCGATCTTACCAGCGCGGCGCGTGATACCTGTCGGGCGGAATGATCGCAATCGGAACAAGCTCAACAAGCAGTTCTGGCACCACCAGTCCCGGCGTTTGTATCAATATGCTGGCCGGAGCGATTTCGGGCGAGAATTTCTCTGCCCGGACCTTCTGTATCGAAGGCAGGTCGTCAGCATTCAGGAAGTAGATCGTCAGGGAGATGATATCTTCAAATCGACCTCCGACCGCGCGGAGTATGTGCTCGACGTTGTCAAAGCATTGCCGGATTTGCGCTTCGCAGTCGCCTTCGCCGATGAGGTTGCCATCGCCGTCCCAGGCCACCTGGCCAGTCATGTGAAGGGTCTTCCCGTCTGGCTCGACGACGCCGTGATTGAAGGCGCGCCCCTGTTGTGGCCAACCTGTCGGCGGATTGAAACGTGTCGTCACAGAAGTCTCCTTGGTTGATGGCATCAGGACAGCAACATCCAAACGGCAACTGCCGCCAGAATTCCACCAAACATCATGTTGAGCTTTTGGGCGCTTTCGGGCTTTCGAAAATACGACGCGATCCGGTCACCCACCAACGCCCAGATGGAGAATGCGACCAGGTTGTTTGCCGTAAACACCGTCGTAATCAGTGTGACCGTCGCCAGCGATGCCTGCTCTGATCCGCCAAGAAATTGAGTGAACATCAGCGCAATGATGACGTAGGCCTTTGGGTTCAGGACCAGCAGGACAACACCATCGACAAATGTCGCCGCCGTCGCATCAGCGTCAGAGCCCAGCTGGCCGGCCCTGAAGAGTTTCCAGGCAAGCCAAAGGACATAGAGAGACCCGGCTATCTTCAGAGCAGCGAATGCCTGTGGGAACTGGTCGAGGGCAGCAACGAAACCCAAGCCAATCGCCGCCGTCACGATCCATGTCGCGATGTGATAGCCCGTGTTGGCGGGGATGGTTGCCCGGAAACCAAACCGCGCCCCGTTTGCTGCGAAGAACATGTTGCCGGGGCCGGGACTGTAAGCGAGTGGAAAGAGGAAAACCAAGAGCGCGATTGTGGTCTGAAACACGCCAAAACACCTTCTGTTCTGAAGATGTTGAAACCCAAGCCTTCAGGCACCGGCGACCCGAAACATGCGCATTTGGTGTCGGTGGGGCGAACGGGCCGCACAACCAGCGCATGATCCAACCCGGACGCGCAAGAGGTTAAGGCAGACCGTCGAAAGCGCTAGCGAAACGACCAAGACGATCCAGGTAACATTCCAAAAAGAAACGGGGCCGCGCGGGCCCCGTCAAAATCCTTTGAAGACCGGCTTTATTCTTCAGCTGCCGGTGCTTCGGCTTCTTCCGTCGCCGCCGCCTCTTCTTCGCCGCCTTCCTCATTGTCAGCTGAGCGCAGACCGGATGGGGCCGAAATGTTCGCAACCACGAAGTCGCGGTCAATCGTAGGCTTCGCACCCTCGGGCAACGTGATCGACGAAATGGTGATCGTGTCGCCCACGTTCAGGCCGGTCAGGTCGGCCGTCAGCTTTTCGGGGATGTCGCCGGCGGTGACGACCAGCTCGACCTCGGGGCGGACAACGGTCAGAACGCCGCCGCGCTTGATGCCGGGTGCTTCGCCCTCGTTCAGGAACTCAACCGGGATGAAGAGGTTGATCTTGGTCGTCCGGCGCAGGCGCATGAAATCGACATGCCTCGGCAGGTCTTTGACGACATCGCGCTGCACGTCGCGGCAGATGACGCGGACGTCTTCGTGTCCGTCAACCTTGAGATTGAACAGCGTCGACTTGAAGCGGCCCGCCTTGAGCATCTTCAGGAGCCTGTTGAAAGGAATGTTGATCGGCAGCGGATCTTTGTCGCCACCAAAAACAATCCCCGGAACCATCCCGTCGCGGCGGGCCTGACGAGCGGCGCCCTTGCCTGTCCCCGTCCGTTCCAGGGCTTCGAGATCAGGAATCTCACCAGCCATGTGTGTCTCTCCGTTTGTGATGGGGTGCCTCCAAGGCTGTCACCCCGAGTAAAGCCCGCCGCTTACACCGGTTTGCGGCAACTGAAAAGAGGAAAAGCGCATCGGTTTTTGTTGCGCCCATTCAAGGGCCGTGTCACCGGTTCGTCATGCGGTTATGGGCTGACATCAAGGTTTGCTCGCGTCCATTGGCGGGGTTCCTGTCGATCGGGTTCGCTTGGGCGGCGTTCGCTGCGCAGGTCCCTGTGCTGAAGGCGCAAATCGGGGCCTCTGACGGCTTTTATGGCACCCTGATCCTCTTTGCCTCCTGCGGCGCGCTCATGGCGATGTGGCTGGCGCCGCTTGCTCAGCGGCTGGCGGGTCATAGTGCGATGCTACTGGGCGCCGCGGTGATGGTTTCAGGGTTTTTGACGGCCGGCATCGTGACGCTGCCGCTTGTCTTTGCGCTTGCCATGTTCGTGGCGGCGGCCGGTTCCGGCATTCTGGATGTTCTGATTAACGCCGAGGTCAGTGCGATCGAGTCCCGAGAGGGCCGCAGCCTGATGAACCTGAATCACGCCCTTTATTCATTTGCCTATGGTACGGCCGCGTTGCTCGTTGCACCGGCGCGTGAGGCAGACTGGACCCCGCTGGCCATCTTCGGAGTGCTGGTCGTGGCCGTGGCGCTGCTCTCAATCCTGATGCTCCTTGGCCGTCCGGCGCTTGGTGGGGAGGAACCGGACGAGACAAGAAGCTTTCCGCATCTCATCGTTTGGCTTGGCGGGACGGTTGTCTTGGTTGCCTTTCTGGCCGAAGCCGCGAGTGAGGGTTGGTCTGCGTTGCATCTTGAGCGGACGCTTGGCGGGTCGCCGGGCGAGGGGGCACTGGGGCCGGCGATCCTGGGCCTCTCCATGGGGATCGGACGCTTTGGCGGTCACGCTCTGGCCAGCCGGTTTTCGGACATGCCGATGATGGGCGGGGCGTTGATGCTTGCCGCCTTCGGGTTGTTCCTTGCCGGGGCGGCGCCGACGGTGCCGATGGCATATCTGGGATTTGCCCTTGGCGGTCTTGGCGTATCAGTTGTGGGGCCCCTGGCGCTCGCAATCGTCGGTCGATCTGTACCACCGGCTGCGCGGTTGACGGCGATCAGCCGGGCCGCTGTTCTTGGTTACGGTGCGTTCTTCATGGGCCCGCCGCTCATGGGGTTCGTGGCCGAGGCGTTCGGCTTGCGGGCATCCTTTTACGTTATCGGGTTCCTGCTCGTCGCCGTTGTCCTGGCGGTCCTGCCGCTCTTTTCGCGGCAGGTGGCACGGCAGGGCGCCTGAGACATCAGTTTTTTTGCCAGTTCCCTTCGAACCCTTCCGGTACGAGCAGGTTGTGCCGACCCAGATTCTCGATCCGGGTTTCGCCGCACAGGGCCATCGTCGTTTCGAGCTCTTTGTGGATAACCTCCAGCGCCGTCGTGACGCCTTTCTGTCCCATGGCTCCCAGTCCGTAGACAAAGGCGCGCCCGATATAGGTGCCCTTTGCGCCAAGGGCCAAGGCCTTCAGCACGTCCTGACCCGACCGAATGCCACCGTCGAGATGCACTTCGACCTGATCGCCGACCGCGTCCATGATCGCGGGCAGCATTCGAATTGAACTGAGCGCCCCGTCCAACTGCCGCCCGCCGTGGTTTGAAACGATGATGGCATCTGCCCCAAGCTTGGCCGCCATCTTGGCATCTTCGACGTCGAGTATCCCTTTCAGGATCACCTTGCCGCCCCATTGTTCCATCAGCTTGCCGACCTTGTTCCAGTCAAGCGACGGGTCGAACTGTTCTGCCGTCCATGCACCCAACGAAGAGGCATCGCTGATCCCCTCCACATGGCCGACGATATTGCCGAATTCACGCCGCTTGGCGCTGAGCATCTCGATCCCCCACGACCATTTGGTTGCGAGATTGGCCAGTGTTTTGGCGGTCAGCTTCGGCGGGGCCGACAGACCGTTCTTGAGGTCCTTGTGGCGCTGGCCGAGGATTTGCAGATCGAGTGTGATGACAAGGGCCGAGCATTTTGCATCCTTCGCCCGTTGGATCAGTCGGCTGACGTAATCCTCGTCTTTCATCGTGTAGAGCTGGAACCAGAACGGTTTGGAGGTATAGCCCGCGACGTCTTCGATCGAGTTGATCGACATGGTCGAGAGGGTGAAGGGTACACCAAACTTCTCGGCCGCCCGTGCCGCCTTCATCTCCCCATCCGCGTGTTGCATGCCCGTCAGGCCCACGGGGGCGAGCGCCACGGGCATGGCGACGTCTTCGCCGATCATCTGACTTTTGGTCGAGCGGCCTGACATATCGACGGCAACGCGTTGGCGCAGGCGGATATCAGCAAAATCCGAAGAATTGTCACGGAAGGTCTGCTCAGTCCAACTGCCGGATTCGGTGTAGTCATAGAACATGCGCGGCACCCGACGCTCATAGAGCCGTTTGAGATCGTCGATATTGGTGATGACGGGCATTCTGAATCTCCGCATTGGTCAGTTCGGCTTACCAATCTCGGCAAAAGTTGGCAATCGGCTGAAATAGTACGAAATAGTACTTGATTGGTGCGATATCGTTCTATATCCATGAGTATAGTTCAATATCGCACCAGAATGAGGATAGGCACTATGATCTCGCGCCGAAAAGCACTTGGCATCGTCGGAGGGGGAACCGTTCTCGCGGCAACGGCGGGGGCGGGAGCTTTCCTAACGACAAGAACCCCACACGCTGCCCTCGCGCCCTGGGACGCAGCCGGAACCTACGATGACCCGCGTCTGAACGCGCTCAGCTTTGCCCTGCTTGCTCCGAATCCGCACAATCTGCAGCCTTGGTTGGTCGAGCTGACTGGCTCTGACGGCATCCGTTTGCATCGTGATCCCGCTCGCGCCTTGCCCGAGACGGATCCGTTCGACCGCCAGATCATGATCGGCATGGGCTGCTTTCTGGAGCAGATGATTATCGCCGCCTCGGCCATGGATCAGTCCGTCGATCTGACGCTGTTTCCGGATGGCCCCGATGGCCCGGTCGCCGATGCCCGTTTCACGCAAGGCTCGGGACCTGATCCATTGGCCTCTCAAATCATGGACCGCCGATCGTGCAAGGAGCCGTTCGAGGACCGCGTGGTCGAGGGCGCGAAGGCTAACGAACTCGAACTATATGCCGACATCTATACCGACCTAACGACGGTTGAGGCGCTGAAGACAGTGACCTGGGATGCCTGGCTGGTCGAAGTTGAAACGCCGCGCACCATGATGGAAAGCGTGGACCTCATGCGCTTCGGCAAGCGCGAGATCAACGCCAACCCGGATGGGATCGATCTTGGCGGTCCGTTCCTTGAAAGCCTCATGCTCGCGGGTGTTCTGAGCCGCGAAGTCCAGGCTGACCCCACTAGCACGGGCTTTCAGCAAGGCGTGGCGATCTATAACGAAATGCTACAGGCAACACCGGCCTACGCCGCTTTGGTTTCGAACGCCAACACACGGGCGGATCAGATCGAGGCCGGGCGTCGATGGCTGCGGTTGAACCTCAAGACGACCGAATTGGGTCTCGCCCTGCATCCGGTCAGCCAGTGCCTGCAGGAATTTCCCGAAATGCAGCCGCACTATGCCAAGGCGCACGAAGTTCTGGCTGCGCCGGGCCAAACTGTTCAAATGCTGGGTCGGTTGGGATACGGTCCCCAGACGCCGCGCACGCCGCGCTGGCCACTGGAGGTAAAACGACTGGATGCCTGAACCGGATACGGCGGTCTTTTTCGAGGTCTTCAACGAAATCGGGATCATCGAACAACTCAGCCGCACAATCCTTGAGGCGCGCATGCCCGCTGGGCTCATTGCGCCTCATTTCACTGTTCTGAACCACCTGACCCGGGTGGGTGACGGTCAAACACCGATCGACATGGCGCGTGCGTTTCAGGTGCCAAAGACATCGATGACGCATACGCTGAAGGGTCTTGAGCAACACGGACTGATCGAGACCCGGCCCAACCCCGATGATGGCCGGTCCAAACAGGTTTGGCTGACGGACAAGGGCAGGGCGCTCCGGTCTGATATCATCGCCTCTCTTGGTCCCGATTTTCAGTTTCTTTCGGAGCATTTCGACACGGCGAAGCTGAGTGAAATCCGCCCGGTACTGACCGCGCTGCGCATCTTCCTTGACGAGAACCGCCACATGGTCGGCAAGACCATGTCGATCGAAACCACATCCTGACATTGGTCGAATCCGACCCGATCTGTTAGTCTTGGGGCATGGCAACGGAGGTGCCGTCCATGACCCATTCCCCTCGTAAAAAAGCCAGTGACTTTGATCAGCGCATTCTCGAGATCTTTGACGGATATGTGCACGGTCACGTATCAAAGCGCGAGTTTATCGCCCAGGCGGGCAAGTATGCTGCCGTCGGTGTGACGGGTGCGATGCTGCTGGAGCAGCTCAAGCCCGACTATGCCCTTGCCCAGCAGGTGCCGCCCGACGATCCCAGCATCGAAACCATGATCGTGGAGTATGAAAGCCCCGCTGGACATGGAACGATCCGGGGCCTGATGGCGAAACCGGCGGGTGCCTCCGGCGCTCTGCCCGCGGTTCTGGTGGTTCACGAAAACCGCGGTCTCAACCCTTACATCGAGGATGTCGTGCGCCGCGCAGCCAAGGCGGGCTATCTCGCCCTCGGCCCGGACGGGCTGACCCCGTTGGGAGGCTATCCGGGGACAGATGAAGAGGGGCGCGAAATGCAGCGGTCGCTGGACCGGGCCAAGCTGATGTCCGACTTCTTTGCCGCGTTCGAATACCTGCGCGATCATGAGGGTTCGACGGGTAAGGTCGGCGCAGTCGGCTTCTGCTATGGTGGCGGCGTATGCAACGCGCTGGCCGTGGCCTATCCGGATCTCGCCGCCTCTGTCCCCTTCTACGGCAGGCAACCAGCGGCAGAGGACGTGCCTTCGATCGAGGCGCCACTCATGATCCACTACGCCGGCCTTGATGACCGGATCAATGCAGGCTGGCAGGCGTATTCAGATGCGTTGCGCGCGAACCAAAAGGAGTTCAGCGTTCACTTTTATCCAGACGTCAATCACGGGTTCCACAACGACACCACGCCGCGCTACGACGAAGAGGCGGCGGAACTGGCCTGGACACGGACGCTCAACTTTTTTCAGGCGCATCTAAGCTGACGCGCTGTGCGCTCCGTCGGCGAGTGATTTAACGAAGGCGAGGATGTCGCCGGTGCTTTCACCCGCGCCGATCTTGCCGACGATGGCAGACCCCACCACGGCCCCGTCTGCTACGTCGGCAATTGCCCGGGCCCGGTCGGGCGTATTGATGCCGAAGCCCACGATGACGGGCAGATCGGTCGCGGCCTTGATCCGTTCGACCTCGGGACCGACATCTGTCGCCTGCGCCTCGGCCGCGCCGGTGATGCCGGTGATCGAAACGTAGTAAACAAAACCAGAGGTGTTCTGCAGAACCGTCGGCAGGCGTTTATCATCGGTCGTGGGTGTCGCCAGACGGATGAAATTCAAACCAGCCTTCTGGGCGGGAATACAAAGCTCGTCATCTTCTTCGGGGGGCAGATCAACGATGATCAGACCGTCGATGCCGGCGTCGTTGGCCTCTGCCAGAAAGCGGTCGACGCCCCGGCTGTAGATCGGATTGTAATAGCCCATAAGGACGATCGGCGTCGCATTGTCCTCGGCCCGAAAAGCGCGAACCATGTCGAGGGTCGCGTCGACGGTCATGCCGCCCTCGAGTGCCCGTTGGCCTGCCAACTGAATGGTCGGACCATCGGCCATCGGGTCCGTGAACGGCAGGCCCAGCTCGATGATGTCGACACCGGCGGCGGGCAGGCCCTTCATGATTTCCAGCGACTTCGCGGTATCGGGGTCGCCAGCCATGATATAGGCGACAAAGGCCTTGTTGCCCTCTGCCTTCAGCCTTTCAAATGCTGTGTCGATCCGTGTCATAACGCCCTCGTCCGCTGGTTTGGCCCATGTGCAACAAGGACATGATAGAGATCAAGCGCTTATCCTGCCTTGGGCATCTCGTCCGTGCCGATCATCCACTTGACCCCGAACCGGTCGACCAGCGTGCCGAACCCGGCGCTCCAAAACGTCGGTTCCCATGCCATGTTGATCTCACCGCCCTCGGCCAGTTGGTCAAAGATCACTTTGCCTTCGGCCGCACTGGGATAGCTCAACATCACGGAACAGCCCGCCATGGCGGAGGTCTCCTCGAACACGTCATCCGACATCATGATCTCGCCATCGGCGATCGTCAGACGGGCATGCATCACCCAGTTCTCTTTCCCTTTCGGAACCGGAAAGTCCGCTGGCATCTGGCTTGCGGGCATTACGTCATGTGCCGTGGCGCCGAGGATGCGCTCATAAGCGGCGATCGCGTCGCGGCACTGACCATTGAAGAACAGATATGGTGTGGGTTTCATCGCTGGCATCTCCTCTCGGTCAGAGGCTAACACTCTTGCTCCTTTCTGACGATCTTCCTATGAAGCCGCGGATCAACACGCGAGGGTGTCATGGGCTTCAAAATGGGTATCGTCGGGCTGCCGAATGTCGGAAAGTCGACGCTCTTCAACGCGTTGACCAGGACGGCTGCCGCGCAGGCCGCAAACTTCCCCTTTTGTACGATCGAACCGAACGTGGGTGAGGTCGCGGTTCCCGATGACCGGCTTGATAAACTGGCGGATATCGCCAAGTCGAAACAGGTCATTCCGACCCGCATGACCTTTGTCGACATCGCCGGTCTGGTCAAAGGTGCGTCTAAGGGCGAGGGCCTTGGTAACCAGTTTCTCGCCAACATCCGCGAGGTTGACGCCATCGCCCATGTCCTGCGCTGTTTCGAAGACGGCGATGTCACCCATGTCGAAGGGCGGGTGGACCCCGTCGCCGACGCCGAAACCATCGAAACCGAGCTCATGCTCGCCGATATCGAAAGCCTCGAAAAACGGCTGCAGAACATAGTCCGCAAGGTGCGCGGCGGCGACAAAGAGGCGGTCCAGCAAGAGCGGCTCATGAAGATGGCGCTGAGCGTTTTGGAGGACGGCAAACCCGCCCGACTGGTCGATGTGGATGACGAGGATCAGAAGGCCTGGACGATGCTCCAGCTCCTGACCACCAAACCGGTCCTCTACGTCTGCAACGTCGGCGAAGACGAGGCGGCCAGCGGCAACGCGCTTTCTGAAAAGGTTGCAGAGATGGCTGCCGGGCAGGGCAATGCCCACGTCGTGATCTCAGCCAAGATCGAAGAGGAAATCAGCCAGCTTGAGCCCGACGAGGCCGAGATGTTCCTCGAAGAACTGGGGCTGGCAGAGGCCGGGCTCGACCGCTTGATCCGGGCCGGATACGACCTTTTGCACCTTGAGACGTACTTTACCGTAGGGCCAAAGGAAGCGCGCGCCTGGACCATCCGCGAGGGTACTCTGGCCCCGCAGGCCGCGGGTGTGATCCACGGCGACTTCGAAAAGGGTTTCATCCGGGCCGAAACCATCGCCTACGACGATTTCGTCGGTCTGGGCGGGGAGCAGCCGGCGAAGGAAGCGGGCAAGATGCGAGCCGAGGGCAAAGGCTATGTCGTCAAGGACGGCGACGTGCTGCATTTCCTGTTCAATACCTAATCAAGGATTTGGGCGCTGAAGCGGGCCTCTGGTGTGCTGTCGCAACGGCTCGCCTGCTCGACCAAGCGTAGATTAACGACTTCGGACAACCGACGCTGTCACCCCAACTTACTCTCTTCTTTCAGGGGCCTGTTGGCCGTCCTGCGTCTGGATCGCGCTTGGCGCACCTTTTGGCCTTGTCCTTCCCGCCCGCTTTCGGCTAGAGCGGTCGATGGAGACGTGGCCGAGTGGTCGAAGGCGCTCCCCTGCTAAGGGAGTAGGCGGGAAACCGTCTCGAGGGTTCGAATCCCTTCGTCTCCGCCACCCCACCGTTTTCCGTGGTTTTGGTCCGTCATCTACGGTGGTCAAAAAGCGTTATTTCCTTGCAGAATCGTGCTATATAGATTGCGTCCGGTCTGTTTCGATCCTACCTCGTTCCATACTTTGGGTGGTACAAGGTGCGGTATGAAGCACGGCGTTCGCTGGGAAGTTGACGAAAAAGCTGGTTGAGAATCTGGGGCCGGGTCGGAATGGCGACGGCAACGGGCTTTACCTCATAGTGGACCCGTCTGGTGCACGGCCGTGGATCGTGCACGTTACCGTGAAGGGTCAGGAGAATGCGAGGGGCGCGCCATTTCGAACCGGCTTCGGGTTGGGCGGTACAGATGTTGTCACGCTGAACCAAGCCCGCGACAGAGCGCCGGACGGGAATACCGTCGGCTGGCCAAGCAGGGCCACATCCCGGCTTCAACGTGGCTCGAGAGATTCCGACCTTTGAGGCAGTCGCGCAATAGGCGCACATCGACCGGTTGTCCACTTGGAAAAACCCGAAGCATGGCCAACAGTGGATCAACACTTTACGCGACTACGCCTTTCCCAAGATCGGAAGAATGCCTGTCGATGCTGTGGGCCAATCTGAAGTCCTGATGTGCCTCACTCCGATCTGGACTGAGAAGCATGAGACGGCTTGGCGACTGACGCAAAGTATAGAGACGGTTTTGGATGTGGCGCGTTCCAAGGGCTTTCGAGATGGCGAAAATCCGGTTCTGGCGATCCGGGATGGGAATGTTCTTCCGAAAGTGAAGAAAAAACCTCGCAGATGCCATGGTTGAAGTATTGCAGCCGTTGAAAGCTCTTGGATCGGACGCTGTGTTTGAGGGGCAAAAACGGCACCAGCCTCTGTCCAATATGTCGATGCTGATGCTTCTCCGCCGAATGGGTGTGGAAGGCGTGACGGTTCACGGATTCCGCTCGACCTTCCGAGATTGGGCAGGTGAGGCCGCTAGAGCGCCGCGCGAAGTGGCGGAAATGAGTCTTGCACACAAAGTAGGGTCTGAGGTGGAGCGCGCCTACTCGCGTAGTGATTTGCTGGATCGGCGGAGAATGCTGATGGAGCGGTGGTCGCAGTATGTTACGGGCAATGACTCGGTTGTGGTTCAACTACCGGAAAGCGCCGCGAGACGATGAATTGTAATACATAGAGCTCGGTGGCACGTTGACTTTATGTATGATGCGATCGCTCCAAAGATAGATTTGAAAGCCCGGGAATTTATCGACAGGAACTTCGATTTGCCAGGTACGGGATTTTGTCGCGTCCCTCGCTCGATACCCGGCGGGTTTTGTTTCACGATACAAAGGACGCCTTTACCGAAGAATATGCTTTTGTAAGCTGAAGCGTAGACGACCTGTTCGAACTGTACCTCTGCTTTTCCAAGCACTTTAAGGAACTTGACGAGCAGAAAGCGCTGTACTGCCCTGGCAAGGGCAGGCCGCCGGATCAGTATGATAGAACCATGGCGCTGCGCTTTGCCAAGTTTTATGCAGAGGGGCTCAAAGAGCGGCCTACTTTTGGCACGGCAACTGGTGGCAGTCACCCATCGACCAAGTTCGGAAGACTTCTCCAGGAGCTCTTTGAAATCTTGGGCATCACCATTGATGTGCGTTCGCTTGCGAACTGAGCTCTGAGGCAACTAGATTTTGGCGATTGTATATTTGACAAACCTGTCAGTTAATCGCGTAGACCAGATATAGCAGAAGTGCTGCACCAAACGCGCCAGTTAGAATATCAATCAGCCTCACTTGTCGGGTTTCTGCGTGTCCGACTTCTGTTTGACCAGTTTGCCCAGATTTTTGTCAAAGCGTTTCTCGTCGTCGTCCGTCTCTATTTGGCGGGCAGCTTCTTTGAATCTGTCAGCTTGGCTTTTGTTTTGCGTGTTCAAACAACTCTCCATCGGTAGAACTATCGGGATGGCAGATTTTGAGTATGTTTCCATTTCGGCACGTGAACTTGTCCGACAGGTGCAGCAAATCATCCCTATCGTACGTGTGCATAGTCTCTACGCTCCATCGCAGAGCAGAAGCCAAGTGGATTGCACCTTGGTACTTACCTAGTCCGGGCGTTTCTCGCCAAAGGTGACGCCCAGTCTCAGCAATATCAACCGCTACTGGAATTGACTTTATGAACTGCTGCCTGAAAATATCAGATATTTTTTTGCCGTTTTCTTCCGACATGGGTTTCTGGATTTTGGATTCGCCATCTAGTCGGCGACACTCAATCATGGATAGGGTTGAAGTCCAAATTTCCGCTTTCCCGTCTCGAGCCCAACCGTACACGATTTCCAGTTCCTGCTTTTTATCGGGCTCACCGTTCAACAAGCCAATGAAAGCACACGTATCCCAGTAGAATTTTCTAGGTTTAGCCAACCGCCTCACCTCTCAAAATTTCGAGGTGTTCGTCCATTGATTTGTCACCCAGAACGTCAAACGACTTAAGTTCATTGATAGTTACATCTGTCCAAGGAACATCTTCAAAATCTTCAACATCGGCTCGCTTTAAGTCACCATCTGAATTGTAATGAAGCGCCCCGGTCAGGATCACCCTTCGACCCTCCCACACTTCGCTCCAGTTGTGTGCTGGGCCGATTTTTTCAGACAATTCCCCTGAAAGTACACAGGTGAATTTTTTCTCAGAGAGCCGCTCTATCACATCAAGCGCAGGTTTGCCATTCCACCTTGTTAGGCCAGCAATCTCGCCTTCAACCGACCCAAATTCTGTGCGCTGCCAATCCGGCTGGCTTTCACGCTCTGCAATTTCAGCGCGTTCTATTGCAGCCTTTGCCGTTTTCGCATTCTGAGGCCGAATGCTAAATGGTTCGCTCCCCGAAAAAGCAATCTCTGTTCTGGTTATGGTGCTAGTGTTTCGCTCGATCACTCTTTTGATCGCGGGCATCGCATCAATGACAACACCACCAACTCGACCGTTGAGAAGGTCTCTTACGTCGTTTTCCAGCAAACCGGACACGCGGTTCGCTTCCAATGTGACGGAAAGATCTGGCTTGGCCGGAAAAGGTTCTGCCATCAGCGTGAACGGTGGGCTATTTGTGTGGGCCTTTGTGAGACGCCACACAATTTTTCGCTCGCTTGGATTAACTGCTTCGGATCGTTCTAGGGCTTCAATCATGTCTAAGACTTGATTGAGAGCATCGGACACAGTGAGGTATTCCCCGGCCAAGGGGTCAGGATAAACCGTCACTGAAAACGTCTTAGCCATCCTTTGCCTTTTCCGGTCGTCTTAGACGACTGCTGGTGAGCCACGGTATGTGAGCCGCTTACCCTTAACTGACACTAACAAGTTAATCCCGCGTTGTGAATCATCTACGCCATTTGCGACACGGTTGTTGTAGCGGAAATCAAACTCAGCAGCATAGCGGTGCAGGTGTTGCTTGCCGCAGTGCTGATACACGCCCTTCATGCCGCGCTTGAAGATGCTGTAAAAGCCCTCAACCGTGTTCGTGTGGATTTCGCGATCCTCAAGGTCCACGTACTCGCCTGCGCTGTGGTTTGTCCAGCCGTGAGCGTCGAACACACGGCCCGCACCGATACCCTGATACTGGCGGGCTTCGTCGGTCATGACGTACGCCTCGCGCGCAATGTTCTCTTGCAGGATCGGGATCAGCGTAGACTTCTTGAGGTCGTCAACCACAATAGACTTGGCGCGCTTGGTTCCGCGATCCACCAGTGTCAGAACTTTCATCTTGTGGGAGCCACCACGGGCGTTCTTTGCTTTTGTCACGCCTGGCTCTTTACCAATGAACGTCTCGTCTACCTCGACCACGCCACCACCGTTGCCAAAGCCTGCCAGCGCACCGTCACGCATGCACTCGCGGATGCGATGGGTCAAGAACCAAGCCGTCTTGTAGGTGACCTCTAGGACGCGGTGTAGCTGGTGGCTGCTGATACCCTTCTTGCTGGACACCATCAGGTGAATGGCTTGCAGCCACTTGAACATTTCAATGTGGCTTTCTTCAAAGATGGTGCCCTTGCGGACGGTGAACTGCTTGCGGCACTCGCGGCACTTCCACAGGCCGTGACGCTCTTTGCCCTCTGGGTTCTTCTTGCTGGGCTTGGTGCGAACGCCTGTCAGGCGATAGGCGCTATCGACCACGCCGCAGTGGGGGCAGACTGGACCATCGGGCCAGATGATGCTTTCCACGTGTGCGAACGCAGCGGCTTCATCGTACATGTAGGCTTTGGACAGAACGGACATGGTGTTTTCCTCAACTTCTTGATGTTGATATAGGAATTCACCTTGGGTTTATCAAGTACACAATCGCCAAGACTTACGAAATTCACATCCCGATATTGTTGTCGAGCTGATCATTACAAATCGCCCGATTGATCTGCGTCGACGCGAGGCAGATATCGCTATTCGATTGGGAGAACCATGGGATGACACTCTCATCGCGCGCAAAGTTGGTGAAGTTGAATTTGGACTATTCGCACACCGCAATATGATTGAGAGGCTAGGTTTTCCAAATGCGGAGACCGACCTGACGCGCTTTCCGTTCATCGAGTCTAGTGGTGAAATTGGGCATATTCCACAAACCGCGCTGCTCCGTAACATCATGCCGCCGCGCAACAAATCGTTCTGCTCCAATTCGATTCTGAGTCAATTGGAAGCGTTTAAGGCCGAGTTGGGAATACTGGCTCTACCAAATTATTTGAGTGTATTCTTGCCTGATGCCATTCGAATTCTGGAGGATGATTTCAAGCCACACGCTGATCTAAGGATCATGTATCACGCCCCATACAAGAACAAGCCTGGATTTCGCGCCACGCTGGATGCTCTTTCGGCTGACATCTCGAAGTTGCTGTCAGTGGGCAAACCGTCACGATCGTAACCACAAAACCACCTTTGTGTGATCAATACCGATGCCCGCCCAAACTCATTGAAATCACGCGCGTGTCACCTGGATAAGCTATTTTTGTTTCGCAAGTCTTTGACACCCCACAAGCGCCAAAAGCCCTGCGAAAAGAAGCTAAGCACTGGCGGGTAAGGGAACCGGTGTGATCGGCGGGTTTTTGGTTGCAAAAATAGCGACAGATCGGCTTCCACGCGGCCTACGACTCTGGGATCTAAGGGTGTGTCAGGGTCCAAATCGACGGGGATGTCCACCACCGCGACAGCAAACTCATCAAGCGTGAATAGGTTGATTTCTAGCTCTTAAAGTATTGAAATCGTATCGAAATCTGTATCAAGCGCGATATCCAGCGAACGGCCCAGGATCTCAACTAGTCCCTCGTTTACGATAAGATCCTGCCCTGAAGTTCGTGTCGTATCTATTTCGCCGTTTAGAAGCGGTGCGCGGGTAGCCGTGAAAAACCTGATTGGTCGGGTTGATGCAAAAAAGCGGTCACTACTTGAATCTACAAACACGTTATCAACAAGAAACGGGGTGGGATTAAGTGACACGTTATCAAGCGTTGCCGCCGACGCATCGTTAAAAAGGCCGCGGCAAGTTGCTGCGATTACCAATCCAATTTTTGGGAGCAAATGCGGCATGCTTTAAATCCTCTACTAAAGATGGCGCTGATGATAACGTGTTTGGTGTGGCGTCCGGGGCAATATTTGTGTTCGACACCCTTCAACTTTGAAGGTCGTGCATGCAAGTCAACCCACCCGTGGCATCCGTTGGTTATCCCAAAAATCGGCCGGGCCAATCCTACTGGTCCTGGCTCATCTTTGATGTATGAGTCGACCACTCAAATCTCGCTTCAATGGCTGACTCCTTGACTATGAGGCCACATTCGATTTTCCACGTGTGCAATACAGACCATGATTTATGTGATCGCTGCGTGCAAAACATACTCACTGAATGGCCTAATTGCTGACGTCAGAGCAACTGCAGGGTCATGCTGGCGCGCACAAGCTGCCGCGATAGAGTGGCCCAAACCTGCCGTTCACTTAACTCTTTCGATGCTGCAGTGCGGCCCGCCAAGGCCGCCGTTCGCTGCCATAGCGACACCAAGCGCCAAACCAATTCACAGATCGCGGACGAAGCCGCCTTTCAGCATCTGAATTTGAGCTTCCGGTTACTGGCCAAGAACCAAGTCGGGCCGGTTGGCCAATGTTTCTGCCAAGTGTTCGATGAAACTTGTGAGTTTGGTGGGTGCAAACCGTTTCGTTGGATAGACGGCGTAGATACCCCGAGACTGCACCGTACTTTCAGGGAACAAGTGAACTGCCTTCTTTTCGCGGATCAAAGGGAGAGCGAGGTTGCTTCCCAGTTGTCCGATGCCAGCGCCTTGGGAGACTGACAGAGCGAGTGCTTCGGGGTCATTCACAATCACGCATGGCGCAATCTCGTGCCGGATTGGATCTCTGCCTGCCTCGGGTTCGAACTCCCAGGCAAAGACACGCTGAGACGGGTTAGACCTCATCCCTACCAAGCGGTGTTCCGCCAGATCATCCAGCGTTTCCGGTCGCCCTGCGGCTTTCACATAGTCGGGAGATGCACAGACCATTGGTGTCACAGGTAGCAGCAGTCGGGCTATGTAGTCGCTGTCTGGTAAAACACCCGCGCGGATTGCCAGATCGAATTCCTCCGCCACTAGGTCAACAAAGCCATCGAAGAGCGACAGTTCGACAGTGAGTTCTGGGTGCATCGCCTGAAATTCGGTCAAAGCGGGCAAGACTTGGGCGCGTCCGAACGCGGTGGTTGAGGTCACTCGCAGTGTTCCTCGGAAGGCGGCATGATCCTCTTGCAGCGCTGTTGCAGCATCTCCAAGAGCCTCAACCGCTGGCGCGCAGCGCAAAAGAAAACGCTTTCCCTCGGGCGTCAGCTTCACCTGTCGCGTGGTGCGGGCAAAGAGCCGCGTCGAAAGTCGATCTTCCAGTGCCTTGATGTTTTGGCTGACCGCACCTGGGGACACGCCAAGCGCCTTCGCTGCACCACTGAAGCTCTCGCGGCGCGCTGCTTGGATAAAAGTCTCGATGAGGCGTAGGTCAATCATAGATTATTATTTAGCGTGACTAATAAGTGATATCAATCTGCGACATATTCTGAAGTTTTCCTGTGCCGTTCATATTCAGTCCATCGAAACGAAAGGACTGACGCCATGACAACGCTAGCCCACGACAAACTGCCCAAGTCGGCTGCGCCGGTGGTCTTCGCGTTCATCATGTCCGCCAGTCTCGGCGGAGTGATGTCCGCCTTAGTCACCGCAATCAACACAGGCCTAACACCCGGCTTTTTTGACCGTTGGTTGCAAGCATACGCGTTGGCCTTCGCCCTCGCATTCCCATCGGTCACGTTCCTTGCGCCCATCGTGCGGCGCTTGGTGGACCGGATCACTGAATAAACTGGAGATCAAAATGTTCGATACAATCAACACCCCTGAAACCCTCGCTATTGGTGGCGATATGCAAGTCAACCGTATTGGCTATGGGGCAATGCGCCTGACCGGCCAGCCCGGCAACTTTGGTCCATATGAACAATGGGACGCGGGCGTGGAGCTGCTGCGTGCTGCTCATGCCCAAGGTGTAACGTTCTTCGACAGCGCCCGGTCCTACGGCCCGGAGTGGTCTGACAAGATCCTTGGCGAAGCACTCGGCAACACCGATGCGGTGTTCGCAACGAAAGGTGGCGTCGATAAACCCGCGCCAGATCGCATCACTGTCGATGGTTCGCCAGACACGCTGCGTAGCCAGGTCGAAGACGCCCTTGTGAACTTGCGTCGGAGCAAGATCGACCTTTTCCAGCTCCACCGCGTCGATCCCAACACGCCGATTGAAGCCTCGGTTGAAGCCTTGGCACAGATGCAATCCGAAGGACTGATCCGGCATATCGGGCTGTCCAATGTGGATCAGACCCAGCTTGATCGCGCGCTTTCAGTCGCGCCAATCGCGTCCGTCCAAAACCGCTTTAATGCGGCAGAGCGTGGCGCGGAGCAGATGGTCGATTTCACTGCGCAGGAAGGCATCGCCTTCATTCCTTACGGCCCTCTCGGCGCACACCCGATGCAAGCCGGTGCCAAACTCGAGCCCAGGGATGCGCTCGCCTGGCTTCTGAAGCGGTCGCCCAACATCGTCGTGATCCCTGGAACGACAAAAGTGGCGCATGTTGCTGAGAATTTCTCAACATGGGCGGCGCTGTAGGCCCAGCCCCTCCACAACTTTGAACGAAAGGAACGCAGTTATGTCTGCCGTCGATACCTCTTTGCCGCATGAGGCGGCTTCATCGGACCAAATCTCAAACCCGTTCTGGCCCACCCTTCTCATCCTTGCCTTTGGTGCCTTCGTTATCGGCACATCTGAATTTCTGATCATGGGCATTTTGCCCGATGTGGCAGCCTCCCTTGGCGTATCCGTGGGCGCATCCGGGCAACTTGTCACCGCATCCGCACTCGGCATCGCCTTGGGTGCGCCAACTCTCGCTGCGGCGACAGCGCGCTATGACCGCAAAAACGTCCTACTCGGCGGTCTCGGTATGTTCGTCTTGGGTAACTTCGCAGTCGCCATCTTGCAGAGCTACGAAGCGCTCCTTGCGGCGCGTTTTCTGAGCGGGGCCATGGCTGGCCTATTCTATGGCGTTGGGATCGCAACAGGCGCGCAGCTTGCGCCAGAGCATATGAAGGCGCGGGCAATCGCAACGGTCTTCGGTGGTATCACGCTTGCAACCGTCCTGGGCTCCCCCGCCGGTATCTGGATTGGCCAGTTCATGGGCTGGCAGGCTCCATTCTTCATGATCGTTGGACTGACGCTTGCGGCAATGGCAGCCATGAAGCTGGTCATGCCAAGCACGCCGTCCGAACAGTCTGGTGGTCTGCGCGTCTTGGGTCAGGTGTTCTCTATACGGGCCGTCGTGCTGGTGTTGTTGGGAACGATCTTGGTCAACTCGGGTTGGTTCGCCGCCTACACCTACATCGCACCGTTCCTGACCGACATCACAAGCATGTCTCTGACCCTCGTGCCAGCCATCTTGGTCGGATACGGCATCCTGAGCTGGATCGGCAACATGCTGGGTGGCAAACTGGCTGACACGTCACTGCGCACAACGTTGTTCGGCAGCATTGCAGTCATGGTCGCCTCCATGATCGGTCTTTGGATGTTTGGCGGCTCATTCATCGCGACCATCGTCTTGCTTGCGATCTGGGCCTTGTCGGGTTGGAGCTTTGTCACGGCGGTCCAAACTCGGATTGTTGAGGCGGCTGGTCCGAATGGCTCAATGGCATCCGCGCTGAACATCTAGGCTTTCAACGTCGGGATTGCCGCCGGTGCTGCAAGCGGCGGTGTCGCAGTCGAAACACTCGGCCTGGCACACATCATGGCCTTTGGCGCTGCAATCGCCCTGGCCGCCATTGTTCCAATCGCACTATCGTATCGCGTTAGGTAGGAGATTCAAATCCGATGCAGTGGGGCGGAGCTGTTATGCTTCGCCCTTTTTGCTTTAGAGCGCGGATCAGAGAGCTGACCTTCGCTGCGTAGCAATACGGCGGTAGGTTTGGGCTATAAACCAGACCTCGGAGGCAATGCAGCACGTCCGTTCAGGTGCTTCTGGCTGCCGTCAGGGACGGCCCAAAGCTGCCGTTCGACCAATGTCGGCGATGCTGCAGTTGCAGCCCGCTGTCCGGCCGTTCGCTGCGAACATGTTGTGAGGTAGCTGACGGCCGTCAGCAACGCGGACAGAGAGCAAATTCGAACTCCACATGACAACGTCAGAACTCTATGCGTTACGGCTTCGCCCTCCAACATGGTGGGCGGGAGGACTAAACCACTAGCGCAGAGTTGGCGCATTAAACCATTGCCTCCTGGCGATACGCTTGACAGGAAACGCCATGAGCTACCAAAGTGCCAGTATTTCACGTTGAGATTTTTGGAGCGCTGCAGTGTTAAAGAGCATATATTGGGCCTTTTTGGGCCTGTCCCTTCTTCACCTCACGACACTGTCTGCTTTAGGACAGCAGCCACCGGAAAGTACGTCTGAAAATCTCTTCAAATACCGAATTGAAAGAACTGACCTAGAGTGCATTAAACAGTTCTTTGAAGCCGAGGTATCCCTTCCGTCTCAGATCTCCGTACTATCCTTTGACTCTTGTCCTCCGACTCCGACCCTCAAAGGCTTTGAGCTGGGCGTGGATTCTAATGTGACCTTGGTGGCTCCTCAACCAGTCAATCCTGATCAGCCCGACAATTCCATTGTTTTAGAGTTCTCACGCCTTGAATGCTACGTATCGTTGATTTTGGCACAGAAAACTGACGCAGCAACAACTGTAGTTGAAATGGATTTTGCAGAATGTCACTGAAAGACTTGGAGGCCCTCGCTAAGGTGGTTGGTATCGTAGTCGCTGTGTTCACGATTATGAAATATTTTAATGATCAGCGTCTTCTGACCGAACGCGCTCAAGCAACTCAGACTCAGTCCTTGATTGATGAATACGGTGGAACCGAGATCACAAGAGCTCTGTCTGTTTACAACGAAACGGTTGAGCGTATTCACAGCACAAGTGGTCAGCAGGAACTGAATAGAAGGGACTTTGATCGCTTGATCTACATCTACGCTCATCATTCCGAAGCGAGGAAATTCAGAGAGTCAATATTCACGATACAGGGTTTCTACTCCAAAGTAGAGTTCTGTGTTTTGCAGG
This sequence comes from uncultured Rhodobacterales bacterium, assembly GCA_963922565.1. Taxonomy (GTDB): domain Bacteria; phylum Pseudomonadota; class Alphaproteobacteria; order Rhodobacterales; family Rhodobacteraceae; genus JBCBKL01. Next base: position 46,641 of record CAWUIQ010000015.1, on the reverse strand, counting down.
ATCTTTGTGACCCGGAACTTACCAGCGCTCACTTCTGCCGATTGAGATCTTCACTGAATAGTTCGTTTGCTGCCGTGGAAGCCTACTATGCTTCGATTGGCCTTTCGACGATATCGCAAGGAGACAAGAATGTCTGGAGAGATTGCAAGACTCCTCTTACCAGCGGTGATAATTCTTAGCTTTGCCAGAGCAGCGGCCACAGAATCTGAAATAACCGTCTCCGACAACTTTCTCGCATATTTGGATACTGGAAACGAATTAGCCGAATGGTCTAGGTTTGAGCCATTCATTGAAGCTGACCATGCAAGTCAAATCGAGAGACTTCGGTCGTTTACTTTATCACAGGATTACTGGTTGAGGTTCCGTTCTGAGTGCCATCACAAAAGATATGGCGTCTTCCTTGCTGACCGGATTATTGAGTTTGACGGGCTAATTGAAAAGGGAGACGCGGACCGATTAATTGGTGTTGTCGAGGAAAACCTAGAGGAAGGAGGATGCGCCCCTCCGATACTGATCAATAGTCATGGAGGAGACTTTGACGAAGCCGTGCGCATTGCAGAGTACGTAGCCGACCAAGAGCTACCAGTGATCGTTGCTCCAGGCGGTTTCTGTGTGTCTGCGTGCGTCTACGTTCTTTTGGCATCAATCGTTGAGACGGATGGAACAATAAAGCGGAGAGCACTGACCTTCAGCAACTCGACGATCGCGGTCCATGAACCTTATTTACGACTAGACAATCCTGCTTCTGCTCGAGCCACCATGATTGCAGCGGCCTCAAATCCCGTTGGCTTTTTCGAAGACGTCGGCGCGCGCTGGCAGGAGTTGTTTGAGCTGTTGGTTCGCCTTGATGCCTCTGAGATAATGACAGGAGCTTTGCTTTCAATAGAAGGTCAATCGCCAACTACGGCGTACGTCTTGAGTCAGCTCGAGCTGGAGTTTCTCGGGATCGACATCATACCGCTAACGGTGCCCCCTGAACTTCCTTCGTTGTTTGAGAGCTTGCGGCAAATTTGCATCCGGTCGATGAATGAACCCGGCATTCGTTTCAATGGGTACGTTAGGGAAGGTTTTTTCCAAAACTACTACAGCTTGGTGAACACCTTCTTCGACAAAGCATGCATCGTCAAAGTTAGCCGGGAAAAGTTAGAAATCCTGACAAACAATAGCCATGCCAGCAATGGGTATAGCTTGTTGTCAGAGAATTCAGCGATATCCCAATTTTCCGCATTTTTTGAGCCAAAGAAACACAGGCTTGAAGAGGAACAATTGACCTGTGTGACCGATTACTTTCGCGCTGGCAACACTATCGCCACCACAATAACCAAGCTCGGGGACACTCTGGAGAACCCGCCGGAACCAGTTTCTGAACTGGTATTTGGCACGCATTCGGGACTGAGTATCGGCCCTGATGGACTAGTCAATCCCGAGGAAGAGACCCAAAAGATTGTGGCTGACCTCGAAAATCGCGGGCTAACCGCGCTCTCGGAGATTCACATCGAAAGATATCAGCGCAATCTGTTCGACCGCTATTCGTCGATGGCATCAGGGAATTATCCGTTTGAGAAGCTTTGGTCTCCATTTCCGGCCGATCAGTCGTTGTTTGGCGACTACCTCTCATGCCAAGCTGGACAATTGTGTTTCAATACATCTGTTAGTAGGAGTCTGGAGATCGCAGATGAAGACGAACTATATGTGTACGAAGACTATGTGGTGGGTGATGACGGAGAAGAAAAGCAAGTGGTTGTGTTCGATCGTGAGGGTCGTGAGACCGACGTCGTAGCGCTGGTCGGCTTTATTGAGGGTCTCTTACACCTACGTCAGGCTGGATGCATTGAGGTCGAATTTGATACCTACATCCCGCCGTTTGAAATTCCGCACAGTCGTCTTCAGGATTATGTTGTACCCCTCAATTTTGGAGAGACTTGCCCCAATGGACGAGGCTACTGTTCCACAAAAATTCTGACTTATTCCGATGGCCAAGTTTCACTGGTCGAACGGTAAAATCTAGCGACTTAGGTTCACGCTTAAGGGCGGCCCTAAGCTGCCGTTAGCCAGCAGCTGAATATGCTGCAGTTGCAGCCCGTATTCCTGCCATTCGCCGCGCGTGCAAAATCTGCATCTGGTCGAACTCACAGTCTGCGGACAAAGTGTGAATTCGCTGCAGTCCCTCGATTGACTGTTGTTCAGGCCAAAGCAGAACATCGCCATGCGGTTACAAGCCGTTCGGTATTGAAAACTGGGCAGCGGTCTTTCCCAGTAAAGGCGCCCCCCCCACAATTTCAGTGCGATTGCCTTGCACGACCGTGAAGGCTGCCGCGACGCATCTGCTTGCCTCAGTCGCCAATCCCAGAACAGAATAGCAGATGTGCAATCGGAGGTGCGTTGATGCCCGCAGACAAGATAAATTCGGTCGGAGATGTCACGGGAGAGCAAATTACGATCAATCAGATCTACGCTCCGGGTGCCGGTGGTCTGGTGCCCGAGGTCTTTGTCCAGTTCGACAAGGTGGAGCCATTTTCAGCTGCATGGATGCTCTTCTCGCAAGAGGCAGTCCCATTCATCGGTCGTGCCGAAGAGCGAACGGCGATACTTCGTTTCCTCGAAGAGCCAGACGCTTTTGCTTGGTGGGCGATTACGGGCAACGGCGGCGCTGGAAAGAGCCGCCTTGCTCTTCGTGTGCTTCAAGAGCTTCCCGAAGGCTGGCATGGTGGGTTTCTGCCCCGCCAACTTCTAACCGCACAACTTGCCGCCGCCTGGCAGCTCGAACGCAATACACTGTGGATCATCGATGATGCGGCCTCGGTCGTGTCGGAATTGAAGCAGATTCTTGGTTATTGGGCTGCGTTGCACGGCGATGGATCATACAAGCTACGCATTCTACTTCTTGAGCGTGGCTACAACGATGCGGTTGGTTGGTGGGCGGAACTGACCCAGGAGCTTTCGCCGCACCTAATTGCAGTCACCCAAGCGCAGTTTCAACTACCACTCGAGCTCTCACCACTCGGAACGCTTTCCGACTCGTTCTTGACGACTCTTAGTGAGCAGCTCGACCTGGACGCGGCTGAGCGGCTTCGCGCGGCGCTCGACGAATTGGGCAGAGACAGGATTCGTGAGTACAGCCAAGGTGGCAATCCGTTGTTGCTGATGTTGCTTGCCTCAGAGCTACTAATCGAAGATGCCAAACAGGAAGGGATCGGCATCGACAGTGCGCCGCTGGCCGAACTACATTTTACGCGCGAGCTCAATCTGGTGAAAGTTCGCTGCGAAGCCGCGCAGCTACGCTTCAGCACAATGCTAGAACTTATGTTCATTGCAACTTCATGCTTCCCGCTCAAGCTCTTGCTCGATCATGACACGCCTGTAGTGCACTCCGAGAACCAGGTGGTTCTTGAAAAGGATAACGAGGGGCTGTACCGCCTACCGAATGTTGCTGGGCTTCGCAAACTTGGCATTGATGTTGACGCGCGTAACCGACCAATCCTCGACGCCCTCAAAACGATATTGGGTATAGATGATGTTGAGCCTTATCTCTCCGTTTTAGAGGAGGCAGGACTGCGGACGCAACGCTACGCGATCCAGCCGGATATGATCGCCGCTGTTCTGTTAAACCTCATGTTCAATTCACCCGAAGCATCGATGAACCTCAAATGCAAGCGGGGCGAATTTAGCATTGCTCGGTTGGCAAGACTTATCCACGGCGCAACGCAACTAGCCTTTCACGAGGCATGGTCTGCATGGGCGCGGTTGAGCGACCGAACCTTGTCCACTTTGGTGGAAAACATGCGCGAGTCCGGTAGCTCCATCCGGTGGCCAATGTTAATAACCCGTGAACTAAACCGACGCCGAAACACCAAAGTACCTTTCAACAGTACTCGGGTATTCGCGGAAAACAATGCGCACGCCGATGCGCCCGATGTCGGCAGCTTCTTCTCCGAACTGCACGATAGAATCGCAGACGACATGCTTGGCGAAGCCACAATCTCGAAGTTGGCTTCCAGTCCTCATTGCTGGGTCGCACCTTATGTCGATGCGCTTCTCGAGTTATCCGATCTCGAAAAGATTCAGCTTGGTTTGGTAATTTGCAGTATCTCAGACACCCAAGTTCTCAAGAGACTAACTAACTTATTGAATTTCTTTTCTTTCCTTCAGGATACGCTTGCTAGCGTGATAACGCGTCGCAAAGAAGATTCTCTTCGAACTGCTGAAACTCACGCGATCGACAAACTGATTGATGCACTATTCGATTTTGCGGTCGATGTCGCGTGGCCGACTATCATTCAAGCCCGAGATCGAACCTTCAAAAATCTCTATGTGGCGCTCGCCCGAGCACTTACCACGGCAAGTTTCGCCGTCGCCAACGAGTTGCGCGGGCATCCCGAAACTGAAGCGACGCGCCGCCGTGCGTTGATTGCACTAGATATTGCGCGGATGGCACTCAGCATTGCACCAAGCTCTAGTGATCTCCAATTTATTGACCGCAACGCCACTATTCTGCTTAGCCATGAAAAAAAGAGTCCGGTGGAAGCGGCAAAGCTCTACATCGAAACGCTGAACAACATGAAAACCTATGCCGATGCGGACGCATATACAGCCGCAATTGGAGATCTGATATTCCTCAGTAAAAGTGGTTCAACGCCTCAGGTACTGGAAACGCTGCTTTTGGTCTTGGCCGAGAGTCCACCTAACCTTGTACGCAGTGAAGGACTAATTTGGCGCGTCGTTGAGGCGGTGACAAGCATTGCCCCGCCCAGCAAAGCCAGCGATCCGACACTTGTAGTGCGGCTATTGGTGCCACTCTTTCGATTTTTCTGCGAGCAGATGCGCCAGACAGAAGACGCCGAGGCGGCGGATGGGATTGCTCATCTTGCGATGTTCTTGGCGAATTCGGCGGTAGAACCCAAGCAACAAGAACAAGTCGCGGGGGTATTCGTCGAAGCGCATTCATCTTTTGTGGAAAATCCCCCCAGCGAGGTCTTTCTGCGAGCGCTGCTCAAGGGAGTACAGTTGGTTCAAGTTCTATTCCGGCAGCGGGGCGCGGATGCGGATTCACTCATACCTTTCGAGACCATACTTTTTTCCCCCTCCAAGGACGAGCTAAAGTCTCTTGCCCAAGACTATGTCGAGCAGTCGCATATTGAGCAACTCGGAGGGATTTCATTCGCTGTCACAAATTATCAACTTGCGGGCACACCGCGGGTTCATACGAATGTGCACGTCGAACTTTCAGAAGGCTTGGATGAAAACGCGGCAAATGCCGCTCAGTTGTTGGGTTCAACACTCTTTCATAGATGGCTCAAACGCGAAGCAGGGCCGTCAAGGATCACCGATCAGAAGGCGCCGCCTTCTGAATAACACTGATGTTCGAACCGGAGATGTTGCCGACGATGTTCGTTGCGCTTCCAGTGGACTCGTTGGCCGCGTGCGCTGAGTTCGACAGTGGCGCTGTCTGTAGGAGGCGCAGTAGCACCTCAGCGCTGGCTGCAGCAGCATAAGGCTTAAATCGGTCGTCTTTGTTGGGATCAGCGTAGTCCATCACGCTTTTGACGACGAGCCAGTTCGGAACTGCGAGACGATGCGCGACTTGGGCTATCGCTGCGGCTTCCATCTCGAGCCCTAGCACGGTGCGCACACCCTGTGCCTTCAATGAATCCCATGTAACACCGTCTTTAACCACTGCGTTTCCGCTCGCGATTGGGCCAACGTGAACCGCGAACGGAAGCTGCGTGATTGGTGCCATGTCATATGCTCGACGCTCGTCGACTAAAGCGAACCCTGCCTTGGTGAGCGCAAAGTGCACACCTTTTCGCGAGATCATCTTTTCTTCCTCTAGCGCGCGGATGAACGCTTCCCATCGTGACCCATCAAGGTAGCGTCCGCGGGCGGGATGGTGGGCGGGATCGGTGCCCACGGCAAGCTGTTCGAGCAGCCAGACGCGCCGGTCTGCATCGTCTGGCGCGCCAAAGCTTGGTAGCCCGTCGAGGGACAGATCCTGAGCGAGCCTCTGCCACCGTTCCGATAGTGGAAACTGGCGGTGATCTCCTTGGAACCCGCTTGCTGTCCGCTTACCTTCGTCGTAGGCATAAGCGATCTCAGCAACAACGACGTCACCGAGCGCGACGTCGCTCGGATTACCCGCGCAAACTCCCGACATGGCAAGGCAGCTCGGACGCAATTCTTGAATAAGGCTAGTTGCCAAAACTGCAGAAGATATCGCACCCATTCGAGTAGGGCGGGCGAGTGCCACCCGTCGTTTCCCATTTTGGTTCGGTAGCACCCCCGTGAGATAAGGAATGCCGGAAGAGCTGTCTTTGGGCTCAAGCACCACGTTCAGCCGACGCAACTCCGCTTCGACTGCGTCGAGTTCCATGCGTAACGCGTTTACGATGAGAATATCGGTTCGATCCAAAATACAGTCTCCACCACATCTCCGGGCACCTCACCGGAAGCTATGATCAGCTTAAGGCTTCTGAGATACCAAAGCCAGTTGCAATAAACTGCGCCTCATTAAATTCGGCATCAATTAACGCGAGTCCGGTCGAACATGCTCGCATGTGACCGAGTTGGCGCATTTACTCGGCAAGATCAATTTGTACTAATCGCAAGGATCAAAATGTGATGGCTTGAGCATTTGTAAGATGAATTGTGTTGCGTGAGGGATTTCAATGTTTATGCACAGGGCCTTCGAGTTCTGCATTTTTGCGCTTTTCGGACGTTTGTTCCCTGCGCAGCATCGAGTAACGTGGACTCATCGTCGCTGTCAGGGCTGGCGCAGCATTTTTGGGTCCAGCCCAAAATTGCGCCGATCAAGACGGCCCAATGAAAACATCCGTCGGTCTGGTCAACACTGCGGTACAGCTTCCCAAAAGCAGACATTGAACAACAAACGCCAATGTGGGGGCAGAGGATGAATGCGGCTCTGAACAAAGCCGCAATTGATCTTTCGACTAACGTTGCGCTCACGATGCGGGGTTAGGCAGAATGTCATGGCGATTGTGAATAGGAGATTGTCGGTTTGGTAAGTCGGATGACACGATGGTTGGACAAGGCTGTCAGGCTGCGCAGCCCCTATGCGCCGAATTTCATCGTGCGCGCAGCGAATTTTCGTCCCGAAGTGCTGGCAGACTATCCCGCAGTCCCGAACGCGCTGGGCAAGGGTTTTTCCGAAGAAGTGGCCCGGGTCCGCATGTGGGGTGAGGCCGCCGAGCGGATTTCGGTCCGCATGGCTTCCAGTGAATCAGCGTGGCCAGCTCTCTTTTCCCCGCCGAGTGAACCACAACACATCAACGTGTCCGAGGTTTTTCCCAAGGCGCACCCACGGTCGCATGGATGTGCGGCACACAATCAGATTTCCCAAGCCGCAACGGCAGCACTTTTCGAATTGTGGGAGAGGCGGCTGGTTAGCGGGTGGTGGCAAGGCGACTACGGGGTGCAACGTGTGCCGGCGGAAGCGGCAGAAGCCAGGGCACTGGAAGCATTCACAGCCTTTGCCAGAACAGGTGCCATCGTCGCACGCACCACGGAATTCTACGTCATTGACGGTCTATCCCCCGTTGTGGTGACTCTGGCGCTCTCGTTTGATCATCAAAGGTCCCAGATGGCCGTAGGATTTGCAGCGGGGTCTACCCTGATGACCACCCTGAAGCGGGCCTTCGAAGAACTGCTTGTGGCTGAACTGGAGGTGTCGGACCTTCACGGTGGCACACTGAAAGGCGAGGCCATAACGCCAGGAAGTCCGCGTGACACCGTGGCACAACGCCAGAAGGCGCTCAGATCAAGGTTCGAAACACCTTCATTGGCAAACCCCTTTACCGCCCTAGAGCCGGTGCCTTCGGCCACTTCCGTTGCGGAGCTGCTCTCGGAGTCGGAGGCTTTGGGCGCGACCGTGCTTGTCGCGGATATGACCAGTGCCGAGATCGGCATTCCGGTTTGTCGGGCGATGTTTCGAACCCCGGAATTCAACGAATTCTTTTCCAAAGCTGATGGCGTTCCGCCGGTTTGAGCGCGTTAACCTGCGATTCACATTCCATTCACGGCAAGTATTCTATCAAACGATCGAGACGGAGAAAAACACAATGCGACATGGACTATGCCATGAGAACCGTCACGATGCGGCGCTGACCGATCTTGCAGACGATCTGGAGTTGTTTGGCTCGGTCATGGTAGATCCGGATTGGCGGAACGAATGCTTCAAAAACCGGGGCACGTTTTCCGCCATCACCACCTATCTTGCGCAATTGATGGCCCATGACCTTGTGATGAGCAAAGATGTCGACACATCCCTTGCAGGTGTCGCATCCCGCCCCAAGAATCTGCGGGAAAGGGCGCTGCAGCTCAACACGATCTATGGACACGGCATGCATGTGGATCATGGTCTCTACATAAACAGTGCCGGCAGCGCGCTTGCGGAATCCGCTAAATTCAAGATTCTTCCGCTCCAAACCCTCAACGGCGAATTGCACTTCCTATCCCCGCGGTTCCAATTGCTCGTCACACAGCGGCGCTATCTGCGCGCGATGGAGCCAATTCTAGCGGATCGCAGGAACACGGATAACACGATCCTGATGCTGCTTTCAGCCCTGTTTATGGCCTTTCACAACAAGCAGGTTGATGCATCTCGAAAGGCTTCCAAAGCAGAAAAATTCATCGAAGCGCGAATTAAGACGATCCTGACATGGCATAATATCATCTGCAGTGATGTGCTAGCTCAAGTCACGAAATCCACGCCCGTCGCTGTGGCCAAGGCCACAACCCTGAACGGGGCCACGATACAGGCGGCTTTCCGGTGTTTTCATTCGCTGGTTTTGCCCGACTACGAAGTCCGAAAGGGCAAAGTGCTTTCCCTTGAAGACCTGCTCTCGACAAGGGGTGTTTCCCCCGTGTTCAGACTGGCGAATGACGGTTCCGGCAATCATACAGAACTGGATCTTTGGGCCGACACCTGGGCGATAGATTGGCACTTTTTCTTTCGCAATCGCACATGTTTTTCGCCAAGTATCAGCGCGGGATTTGACCCCAAAGACATCTTTGAAAAGGACCTTGAAGCGGTCACTGAGCAAGGGCCCAGTCCCGAAATATTGTTGCCAGCCTCGATCAAGGACGATGTGTTGAAAACGCTGACAGAGATGTCTCTTTACTTGGGCGGTTGCCAACAGTTCAGCGATAAGTTGGCCAATTCGCCGCCGTTGATCGTTCAGCTTCTCTGTGAAGCTTATGTCAAAGGTGAGGCCAAAGGCACCCTCGGCCCGGCCGGATCGCACATCGTCCGCACAGCAACAACTGCACGCCTAGATGCAACCAAGGCTCATCTCCGGGCCATGTTTCCAGACATGATGAGGGGTATAAATTTGGCGGACTTGCCCCGGAATTTCTCTTCTTTTTTCAATGAAGTAGACCCAAATCCGAAGGAGGGCTATTATGTCTAACTTTACCACGATCATCAACAATCCCAATAACAGAGCCAAAGAGACGAATGTGGAGAAAGTCGGCCGTGCGATGGAAAAAATGGCGGGGCAGAAGACAGAAATCCTCGCGCAGTCCAACGGAACGATCCCGACCGTTGACATGAACGACCTCAAGAATCTCCCGAACGGCAGTGCTGGCAGAAAGGCAGCCATCGACATCTGCGAAGCACTTGCGATCGCACCGGTGGTCGATGGTGAAAAAGGTGACGTGATTGGCCAAAACGACTGTCCGGGCGTGACCGCATCCGCGCTATCGGTGAAATTCGTCTTCGAAGATACGCAATCGATGATCGTCGTCATTCCGGACACTGGCGTCCTGAAATATGGGCTAGAGCATGCACCGATGGAGGAATCGACCAGTTATGAAGGGGTAGTGCGGCTACAAATCGAAAAAGCCCTGGCAGAAGTAATCGACGAAGACATCGAAAACATTGTCACAGACGGCAATCAACGAACCCAGCTCAGGGCAAAGATACAGCAGAGAATCAATGAAAATAACCCGCCGCTCAATCCCGAGATAACCTTCTTTCAACAACTTGGCGCCTATTCCGTTCGCCAGTGCGACTAGGTAGGTTGCACATCCAACAGAAGGTGCTTGGCAAGCCGTTCCTTTTGAGCCGCGTTCTTGAGTGGGAAGCACTGCAGGAACCAGCCAAAGACCTGCTGTTCGGTCGGGGTGCCGGAGCCCTGCCAGCGAGCACGGGTATCGTCGAGAAACCGTTTTCGGTACTCGGTGGCCCGCTCGAATTCTCCCAACTCGCTGAGAATCGCCGATTGCCAGGCGGGCAGGTTTGAAATGGCGTTACCGGCCAGTTCCCCTGCCATTCTTGCATCCACAAGTCGATTGGACAGGTAGTAGATGTTCTGCAGGTACCCCCAATGGAACGGGTGCAGATTGGGCGAGAGGCTCACCGTCCTGTCGGCGATGTCGCAGGCCCTTTCGGTGTTGTCGAGAAACGCAAACCCCAATGCCGCCGAGGCGCGAACATGCAGATTGGCCGGATTCAGGTCATAGGACTGCTGGAAATGAAATTCGGCAACGTCGAATTCCCCGTTCAGGGCCTTGGCCCAGGCAAACACCCGGTGTGACTGGCTGTCGAGTGTGTCGATCTCCATCGCAAGGTGACCGTGATGCATAGCGGCCTTCACCGCCTCCTGATCCCGAAACACACCCGGATAGACCAGATGCCGCTTGTTGTAAGCCGCCGCCAGATAGACATGGGCCAGGCCAAAACGCGGTGAAGTTTCAAGGATCTCCTTGAGCAGCTGATTCATCTTGTCGGCCGACGCCGGGGACCATTCCGCGTTCAGGCTTGCGCAGATCGTCCATTTGTCGAATGAACTGCGATCTTGGGGGCGCTCGTTCAAGGTCGATGTCAGCCGGTCCGTGGTCAGAGTCTGGTCAATGGCCAAGGCGATCTGCTGCGCAATGCGCCATTGGGTGTCGCGCCAATTATGAAATCCGACAACCATGCGTTGGCTCCAGAGGACTCTGCCTTTCTCAGCCTGCCGCAGGGACAGGATCGTATCGATTTCCTCGCCGTGGTCCTCGATAATGCACTCCAGCCGGTAGTGATCCGCAGTTTGCGGCGCGACGTCCAAAACGTTCCATTCCCGAAACTTGGACAAATTTCCAAGAATTTCTGCCCGAAAAAATTTGCCCAATCGCACGGTGCGATCCTGTTTGTCGTCAATGTCGAAATCAGCAACAAAAACATCCGGAAGCGCATCGTCGTTTTGTGAAGGCCCAATGGGCACCGGGATACTGACCGGTACCGTGCTGAATTCTCCCATCTTGATGGCCGCATTCAATTCGATCGTCTCTTCGGAGGGCTCGACATCATAACTTTCGTCGAGCAGCTCATAAAGCGTGTTGTAGACCTTCAGCGCTTCGGCGGACCGTCCGCACCGAGCGTAATGCTGCATCAGAAACCGGCAGGAGATTTCATCTGTCGGGTCGAGCTTTTGCATCAACAGCGCGGCGTTCAATAGGCTTTGGGGTGGCAGTTGCCCAGCATGCAGAACGCCATGCAGGGCGGTTGCGAGTTTTCGTTGATACGCGCTTTGCAGCACGCAAATCCAGGAACGGAAAGACGATCCGATGTCCAGATATTGCGCGAAAGGCGCATCGAAGTCGAAGGCCGAAAAGTCTATGCTGTTCTGTGCAAGGAACGTATCAGGTGCGTCTATCAGGGCGTCGATATCGAGATGAACCTTGGAGGTATCGACCTCCAGAACGCTCCGGTCAATTGTCAGAGCCGATTGCAATGGCCCGCAGGTTTTCTTGATCCGGACCAGGACTTGCCGAAGGTTGTCCCGCGCCATTGACAGATCGTGATCTTCCCAGAAAAGCGAGGCCAGAAAGTCACGGCGAAACGAACGTTCACCGGACAAAAACACATACAGTAAAAGCGCCTCCGCCTTGCGTGACTTTGGCCGCAATCGCCTGTCTTCGTATTCAATCGTTGGGATCGATCTGAGGATTTCTATTTCGATTGTGCCCACAAGAAAAATACTTCCCAGTTCCCCTGATCCCTAAGTTACCACCGATAGCGAAAATTTCAAAAAAATGGTTTGTTGGATGTGTAATTGCGCGACTCCAATCGCGATGCTGCGCAAGGGAATTCGCGAACAAATCACGTTTCTCTAGCGATCCCCTGGAACACTGGTGCCAAGAACAGCCAACCAGGGGAGCTTGGATAATATGACAGCCGTAGATTGGCTTTACGTCGCCGCATTCGGATCCGTTTTTGGCGTTGCGGGCCAGATGGTCAGAGTCGCGCTGGGCCTGAGAAAACTGAATCAGGAGAAGGCGACCGACACCAACGTCGAGTTCAGCGTAAACACTCTTGTCCTGAGCCTGATCTATGGCGCGCTCGCCGGGCTGACAGCGTTGATCGGGATGGCCAACGGGTTGGGTGCCGACAGTGTCGAAGCCTTCACGGCCGCCACCGAGATCACGCCCGCGCAGACCCTTTCCGTCATGGCGGCGGGCTACGCCGGCGCTGATGTAATCGAGGGTTTCGTCAAGAACAAACTGAAGCCCCTCTAGACGGGGTGAGGCAGAGCCTCAGGGCAGAACCTGACCGACGGAGTGTCGCTTTCTTACTCCCGGAGGGCGGAACCCCATTATCACACAAGGAGAATTGATGTGAGACGATCTATCGCGATAGTCGCCGTGATTGGCTTGACCGCCTGCGCGACACCGGACCTTTCGGAAGACCTCGGGTTGATGTCTGAGACGCTGGACGACGCAACCGCGCCCATGCGGACGAATCTTCAAAAGACGATTGCCGCGGAAGAAAACCGGCGCATCGCTTCTTACATTGCCGATGGCCAACAGCCAATCAAGCTCGCGCCGGGATGCAATCTGAGCCGAGCCGCAACAGCCCCGGCCACGCCCGAAGAGATCACCAGCGGACGCTATGACTGCGCGATGTTGATCCGCCGCGATCCGGCGGACGGCAAGACGAATGCTGAGCTGCGGGCTGATCTGCTGCTGGTGGTGACTGGATACCTGTCAGCGTTGCAGGCCTTGTCCGCGTCCACCACGTCGGACGATATCAGAACCTCCACCGCCTCTCTTTTGGGGAGTGCCCAAAAGCTGGTGTATCTTGCCGAACCGGGATCCACCAATTTCGGCGATATCCTGGGCAAGAGCCCATCCAGCATTTCCGCACTGACGGGGTTTGCCGCCGAACGGGCCAAACACGCCTGGATCCGCAGGATCGTGACTGAAGCGGACCCCGCCTTTCAGGACGCGGTGACAACCATCCTGGCGGCCATCGTGGACTCCCGAAACGACGCCTATGTCACCAATCTGGATCGTCTCTTGGCCGCCGAGGTTGCGGCGAACCAGGCCAGCAAGTCGCAGCGCCCGCACCGGATTGCGTCCTTGCGACAGGCCTTCGCAGCCGTGGAAGCGTCTAAAAAATCTTCGAATTATTACGCGATTCAGTCGCTGGGCCGGGCACATACGCTTCTAGTCGGGCGGGTGAGACGCAACGTAACGCTCGAAGAAATCAACGGCTTTATCGCCGAGATCAACGAAATCGCTCTCATCGCAAAATAAGGATGCAATCATGACAAGTCACACGCATAAGACCCGCGCTCAGTTCCGCGCGCTCAAGCGGATCACCGCGGATACGATCTTTAAGGTCGACGCAATGGAACTCGCCGCCTTTGAGCAGGGCGACGATGATACACGCCAGAAGCTCTTCACGGCACGCAGCGCGCTGGAGGCCAACATCCGCGAGATTGGCCGGGCGGAAGCCGCATTTCTGCTGTCCAACCAGAGTCTGGCCAGCCTAACCAGCGAATTGGTCTCCCAACGTAAACAGGCGCAGCGGGCGCTGGACCAGATGACGAACGTCAACAAAGCGATCCAGAAGGCCAACCTCATAGCCCAGATCCTCGCGGGGCTTGTCACCTTGGTCGCTTGATCCTTCTGAGGAGCTGCACACAGCGGAGTCCGTTTGCGGGCACCTCAGACAAGGCGGGCGGTTGGTTGCGGGCGCGATTCGAGCCCATGAAGCCCAATTCGCAGGGTTCACGCTCATCTCACGGCAGTGGGCCATTCTGAGACCGATTTTCGCGTATGAGTTTCTACTAGGAGCTGAAAAATGGCTGACCAACCAACGCCTGACCAAACGGCTACAGACACCTCTGAGGTGGATAAGCAGAAGAAACCTGCAGCGCCCCGGTACTTTAGCCTTGGCCCCTATCCGCTTGGGTGGAAGTCGCTGACCGGTCTGTTTGCGATTTTCCTTGGTGGGTTGGAATGGATACGACTGAAGACCCTGGATGTTCCGACCCATATCGCCATGAGCGGTTTTGACACCGCTGCCGCGATGGTTGCCAACATTGGCTTTGGTGTCGTGGCCTTGGCTCTGATAATACTTGCCATCATTTTGTTCGCCGGGGCCATTTTTGTACTAATTGCAATGACCTATCTCCTCAGCCGGATTGGTGTCTTCGTCGTGAACTACACCTTCCGCAGCGCGCTGGCGGTTCAGTACTTGTCCCCCGCTGCCCGGTTAATGCAACGGGTAGAAACTGTCGGAAAACAAAGCCGACTTCAAAGGTGGGCTGAAAAGACTTTGCCCCAGTACAAGTCCAAACGTACCGAATTGCAGGAGCGATACGCTGCGGCCAAACGCAGGGTGATCCGGCACTATCGGGTCATCATCCTCAGGCTGGGCAGGTTTGGCGGCAAGGGGTGGCGCCTGCTTGTACCTGAAAAGGGGGCAGTCAACGAAGAGCGTGACGGTTCAATCCGCTTTGCGGCTTTGTTCGTGATCGTCTTGTCGGCTGTGGGCGTCAGCGCGACCGGGTACTTTCTGCACTGGCAGGAAATACAGAAAGCAAGCGAAGCCTACGCTCAATCGCTGCAACCGATGAGTACTGAGCCCAGACAGTTCCACGCGCCGGTCGGGACTGTGCCGGAACTGCAATATCCCTATTGGAAACGGTATTCGCTTCGTTCCTTCATTCGCCATGCCACAACACAAAAAGCCCGGGTTGGAACCCTCCTTGTGTCGAAGTCGGAAAACGCCGCAAGCCACCTAGCGCCGAACAAGGATTCGAAAGCGGACACATTTCGCACCGAAAAGTTGTTCTATCTCGGCGACTTCGGGGAATGGGCGCTGGTTGCTCCGGTGACGGATTATTCGGCGAGAGTGCTCATTCGGCGATCAGCGATCCTGGAATTCTCCTTTGACGGCCGCGGGTCCCCGGTTCGCATAAAGGAACCGCAAAATCCGGCCGCACCGGCGGTCACGACCAAAGTCGACATGGGAGATTTGTATTTAAGTCTTGCCGGTCATCCCTTGTCGGAGGAGGTCACCAAAAAGTTGATAGTACAAATTCAGCCGACGCTTTGGGAGCGGCTTGAGGGTAAACTAGCCGAACGCGATGAGAGCCTCAAAGAAGCGCTGGAGGGTTTGCAGGAGGACGTGGCTGGACGATCCGATCTGTTCCAGACGCGATGGCTTCAGTCCAGTGGGTTCGACAAGGCCTTTGGGGAGGGATTGTCCTCGCTTGGCGTGCGGCTGGAGGAATTGTCCGGCAAAGCTGCGGAATTGACGGATCTGCAGGCCGGGTTGGCAGGTCTCATTGGCGACTTGGGCGCACTAACGGGTGAGACCGGGCCGATTGCAGCTCTGCAAGCCGACATGACCGATCTGAATCATCGCCTAGACAGGGAGGCTGCATCCCGCACCCAACTCCGCGCGGATGTAGCTGTGGCTCTGAAGTCGCTGGCGGGGGAGTTGGCGACAACCCGTACCGAGTTCGCCCGGGCCATGGAACCGTTGACCGACCTTCCTGGCAAGATCAACGGTCAGAGCACAGAGATCGAGGCATTCCGTGTGGCCTTGAAAAAGGCCGATGACAATTTGCGAAATGCGATTGCTGCGCTTGATGCGGAGGACCGGGAACTTCACCAATCCTTCGAGTCCCATCTGGGAAGCGCCAGGAGATTTGAAGGACGCGTGAACACTAAACTTGCCCAACTTGGCGAGGGCCTCGCGCCTGTTTCCGTGATTGTGACAGAAGTTGTCCAACTGAAATCGGACTTGAGACACATTCAGCAGAAAGTCGAGACTGCCATCAACAACGGAACTGCGGGCCTGGACCGGCTGACAAATGACCTCGAAAAGCTGGATGGCGAACTGCGGCAACATGCAAAGCACCGTGGCGGGACAGTGCCGGGCTTTCCCGATGAAATCATCGAAATGATCAAAGACGGTGTCACGACTCGCCCTGCCAGTCTTATGTCAAGCCTGTCGCGTCAAGGGCTGCTGGGTGGTGTCAAATCCTGCAAGGCCGGGGCGGAAGAGGAAGACGTCCATCATGTCGATTTCGCGGAAGGCAGGGTGGTCGGTGGCAATTCCGAGCAGATTTCGGCGCTGGTTGTAGCGGTTATGGAACGAACTGAGGGCGCGCTCGTGATCCTTGAGGGCGGAGCCAGCTACACCGGGCAGCCCGAGCTCAATCTGGCGCGTTCCGAAAGCAGGGCAGAGTGGGTCAAGAAGGAGCTTTTGCGCAAGATCATGAAACGACCGGGGGGTGATCCAACCGAACTTGACCAGCTGGTCCGCAGGAACGACGGCCTGTATATTCTGGCCTATGGTGTTGGCGAACGGGTTGCGAACGGCAGCGCAGGGTCGGCCCGAGCAGTCCGCGCCTACATCTGTTCAGTGCCGGAGGAGTTGGCCAGCCTTTAACATTCGAAGCAGTCACCCCGGGCCAGAGCCTGGGCGAGGTTCGTCAAGACTTGGGAGCCTTGATTGCAAACCCGGCCACCAACTTCGATTTCGGCCCATACCCGACCTTCGTTCTACCTTCACGATTCTGCGGTCGCAGCCCGCATACCTGCCGTTCGCTGCGGATGCGAAATCCGGAGGTGACCGAACTCACAATCTGCGGACTACGTTGACTTTCGCTGCGTCCGCGCGAATGACTGCTTCGGAATATTTTTGGTTTCTTCGGTGGACAAACTGGCATGTCGGTATTTCCGTACGGTGACCCTATATGGGAGACGGCCAACCACGCGTATGGGGTCGGTGCAAATCTGCTTCTGGCCGAGCTAGAAAGTGAGTGGAGCGACGACGCTGCCGACTACCTCTTTTTCTCAGCGCTGCTGCATCAAGGGACGACCTATCCTGCTAGTTATCTTGCCATCCCGCATTTGTTGCGTCTTGCCGAGAACTTGACAGGCGAACCGCGTCTTATGATCGCAAATCTAATGGGCGGTTTAGCTTTGGCAGGGCAGCAACCTGCCCATACCGACTGTGCTGGCGTTTCCTACGCCCCAGGCAGTGCTTGGTTGGAAACTCAACTTGGCCAAGCGGCAGCAAAGGAATTCGAAAAGAGCCTTCCGCAGATATGAGCTTTATCGGTCGAGGCTTACAAGGCGCATCACTCTCACTACTTCGCATCTGGTTTAGCCGCCGCTAAAGGCGAGATCGACTTTGCAGCGTGGCTCACGATAGGCGAGAACGGCGGCTTCCAGTGCCCAATTTGTGGTGGTGACCATGAATGGTGGCTGCTTGATGCGAAAATGGGCATCTACAGAAACGACGATGTCTTTGGTGCGGGTGCTGACTGGCTGGATGACTACGGCAATAGGGTGCACGAGCGCGCCAATAGTATCGCCAGACCCCGGACCGAACCCTTACAAATTTCAGCCATGAGAAAACAGCTTGGTTCACTCGATCCCATCACAGACGGTCTTTTTTCCAACTTCAAATCTACAGTTTTTTGTGCCCATTGTGGTTGGGTTGGGCAACACCCGTAGGAACATCCTTTTTTGTATCACGGTTTCTAGAGCCGCCATTCGTGCAAAGCGCAGCATCAGTCACTCTGGGCTCACTGCCGACCTCGGTGCTGTCGCAGCATAGCGATGGCAGGCGTGGAACTTGGGATTGAGGACGGCCCAGAGCCGACGTTCAGCGCGGCATTCAAATGCTGCGGCGGCATCCGTCATTGCTGCCGTTCGCTGCACTTGCTCAATATCGACCTTCGGGAACAATTATGCCTTTATCCTCTTGCTGATAGACACCGAGCATTGCAGATCAATTTTGTTGTCTGATCTTTGTTTCCTTTGGACTAACCTCGAAATAGGTGCATCGCTTGACTAGTCTTGGTTGCGTAACCTAGGGCTTGGGACTCAGTTATTGTTTCCTCGAGAAGACGGTTGGCGTCTTTGATCTGCTGGCGTTCCCGCAGGATCTGTGCCTGAATGATTGTCGCCGAGATTTTTCGCAATCGCATCCCGTTGCGTTTGGAAATCGCAATGGATTGGGAAGTGACGAAACCGGCCTGTGTGGTCTCCCCTTCTGCTAAGAGAACTTCACCCCTGACCTTTAGCACCTCGCAGAGCATCTTCTGGATGCCCATGGCGCGTGCGTATTCTTCGACCTTCCGCAAGTTTTCAAGCGCTTGCCCTCGCTCGTGCATGTCGCGATCTAGACGAGCCTGCGCCACCAGTGCATAGTGTTGGAGATCCGTCGCCCGAATACCGAGGGCCAGTTCCTCGGAACTACGTAGGATCGAAATAGCTTCCTTGTATTCGGGGTCGTTGCGCGACGTCGACATCGTGCGCAACAAGTCCGAATAATGGCGGCGAAAAATACTTTCAGCGCGGGGGTGATTGAACTGCCCGATTGTTTCCAGCACTTCAATGTATCCCGCCTGGGCGCGAGGGAATTCGTTTGTTAGGTGATGACATAGCGCCAGGTAGCCCTTTGCCATGCAATGCACTACGGAGGGAGTGTCGGATTGCCAGCGTTCCTCGGTCTCGGTCACAATACGAGCGAGAATGTCCTGTGCAATGACGATGTTGCCGCGCTCGACCTGTGCAAGGGCATAGTTCATCTGCACGCGCCTGTGGGTTGCCCCATGGCTAGTTGGTGCCGAGCGGTCAGTGGACGTCCCCAACATGATCTGTGCCTGTTCGAATAGTGGCAAGGCGTCGAACAATCGGCCTTGGACAAAGCTGACGAGGGCGCGTTCGTTGTAGAGCCAAGAGAGTTCGTCACGCAGGAATGGGTGGTTGTAGGGAAGGGCGTCGGCAGTTTCGCCTTTCCTATGTGCAGCTTCGATACGGTGGACCATGTCGATGTTGCGGATCTTGTGTAGCAGGGTCGCAGTATTGAGTAACTTGCGGGTCCAGACCCGGTATTCGTCGAAGGGGACGGTGCGTTTGCCTATGTCCGCGCGTTCAGCAAGGCGCGCAATTACCGAGATGGAGAAAGTGCCGCGTATCAGGGCATATGCGGCACGGAGGCGATCGTTGTGCGCTTCCATCTCTTTCGCGAATTCGTTGTCGCTCGAGGTGTAGTCGGTTTTTCCAAACCTCATGTCCCAGTAGAGTTCCACCAACGAATTGTGCGTTTCCTTTACCAAAGCCCGAACAACGCCACCGACGCGTTCGAAGTGGGAAATGTCCGGTTTGAGCGCACGCTCGGGTTGCGACGGATATGCGTTTGGCTGGAATACCATGAGTTTGTATTGGGAATAGACTTCGAGGTTGGAGCGTGCTCGAAGCACGCCGGCGACCCGGCTATTGAGAACGTAAACGAAGGAAACGTTTTCTTTTAAACCAGCAACCTTGTCGGCAAATTTTTCATAACGGGTGGCCAGACCACGGGCAACCAGCAGGTTCAACTCGTAGGTCATTATTGCGATGACGTTGCGTTTCTTCTTATCCAGTTCGGCGGCCTCTTTTGCTACTCGGTTCACGTCGGGACATGCCATCAGCGTTTCAGCCGTGATCGGCACCTGCAGCAGCGCGAGATGATCGATCATCATGGTGCGCAATCGCTCGAGCACGCGGCTTTCTTCCGTGTTTCTGAGGCGGGAGAGTCCGTCGACCCTGCCCGTCGAGGCGATATCGGCAGTCCGGTCGAGACGGCGGTAGATGCCGAGGAGCTCCTCGACCAGTCCACGCGACTTTTCCCGCGCGTAAGCGATGTCGAGCGCGGAAACACACCGATCCCACTCTGTTTGGAAGGCTTCCGAATCCTTGTTGGTTATGTTCCAGATCGCGCTTGCGAGACCGGCGATGAAATAGCCATGGGCCACACGCCGGTACATGAACTTCTTGAGATTGGGGGGCAGCGACAGAAAGTCGTCGTCTAAGTTGCTTTTTGGGTCTTGCCTAAACTCAATTTTCAAGACCCTTGCCAGCGTCCTGGCGGCATCTTTCTGAAGTGCAGAGGTCTTGTTGTTTGCAGGCACCATGCCTGCAAAGTTTTCTAGTGCTTCGAGGAAGATGATACGCGGACGGACACGTTTCAGTTCTGTCCAGTGTTTGAGGGCCAACTTTCGATCATGGCGCAGTTTCCAATTTCCATCACGCCACGGCTCGTCCCTTCGGCCGCTTTGGTTTTCCAGGAGAGTCTCTTCCTCTGACAGGTAACGAATGGGTTGATTAGCGAAACAGTTGATCAGCACGATGTCAACGGGTAGGCGTAGATGCTCGTCCTCGTTCTTCCAGCCTGAGATCAGTCGGAAGAATTCGCGGTGTATGGGAGAATAGGCATCGCCCTTCTCATCCACGAGCCGGTCAAGATACGAAAAGATCGCGACCATCCGGGTTTTCCAACCTCCTCGGGGGCAACTGTCCTGAAGAAGCTCGAACATGTCCGAGATCGTCTTCAGGACCAGAACCGCACCGGTTCGTTGCTGGAATTGATGCTTCATCAACCGCCGCCAACGGTCATCCTTCGCCTCTTCTGAATCTTCCTCCAGTTCGTTTCTCAGTTGGGGCAGCATTTGCTGAAGAATCCGCGCGAAAGCGATCATTGTGCCGCTAAATTCCAGTGCGAACGTTAGGTGCGACATAAAGCAGAATTTATAGCCTTCGTAAGGCTTTGCATCGTCCTCTTTACCGCTTACGTCGATGGAGCCGAAGAGTCCTTTGAAAGGCCAGAATTCGGGTCCCTGCTCATTTTCGCCGGAAGCGTGGATCGGATTGAAAAGTGTCTGGAAAGGCCAGACTTCGGGGCCTTCGCCTGTCAACCTTTGCTTACAGGTGAAATAAGCAAGTAAGCGCCCCTTGCCGCCACCAGGCGGGATAGACAGTCGTGCGACACTAGCAGGGAAATCCTGCGGGAAATGCCCGCGTTGTTTAGAGCGATTAATTGGCGAGGCAGTTTCGCCGGACGCCACCTCTTCTTGGAGGAGCTTCGCTCTTGTCTTTGCGGCTTTCCTCGCAGCACCTGTAGCGGCTAGGACACCAGAAAACTGTGGGGTGCTGTCTGGATTACCCAGCTTTAGAGGATCGTCCCGGAAGTGCGCGACTAAGTTGGTCTGCTTCCAGACCATGGGAGAAGCGGTGCCATCCAGGTTTTCGTCAACCTCGAAGATCTGCTCATCGGAGACGTGCTCCGGATCGGGTTGTTCCTTCAACTTGTACCTGTGCGGTCCCAAAGCCGCGACGCGCATGCCTGGAAATTGCGACCAGTCTTCCCACCAGGACTTGCGCGACTGTTCGAGATGCTTGGCGTACTCGACGAGGCTGATATCCCGAAGGTGGCTGTCGAGCATTCTGAGGGCTTTCTTGAAAGCAGCTTGTTTTTCTTTGGATACCGCTGCGCGCTGGGCGTTCCATTCGTTCGCAATCTTGCGTGCAAGTTCAATCTCGGGTCCGCCGCTGTATTCCAAAGGTTTGGCTTCGCATTTCTTAAGATTTGAGGGATTTCCGGAGCATCGCCAGACTTCACCGAGCTTTTCTTTGAATTCCTCTTCGACCGTTGGTGTGCTCCAGGGCTCGATCTTGTCTTTGCTTCCAATCCGATGGAGGTAATGGGCAATCTCGGCCCGCACGGCGAAGCAATTCGCACTGTCCGACGTCCAGGCACGGGTGCGTTTATCGTCGAAGCTGAAATCGGCGAAGAGCGTGTGCATCCCATAGTCCTTGTACAGGCTTTGGGTCTTCGCCATC
Organism: uncultured Rhodobacterales bacterium; assembly: GCA_963922565.1. Lineage (GTDB taxonomy): Bacteria > Pseudomonadota > Alphaproteobacteria > Rhodobacterales > Rhodobacteraceae > JBCBKL01. The sequence continues at coordinate 24,729 of CAWUIQ010000015.1, read as the reverse complement.
GCGTCGAGACGTGCAGTATCGAAAGCTTTGGCAAAGCTGTCTTCCTTGCCCGAAATCTCAGCCGAGGTCACATAGTAGACCTTGCCGTGGGCATCGCGGCGGTCTTCTTCGAGTTCGAGAAAATCGCGAAGTGGCTTGAGGACATCGTTTTCCGTCGACCCAAGGCCGAGGACGAGGATGTCGGACCCTGTGAAGACCGCGTGACGAGCCTCGTCGAAGCTTTTCTTCTGGTCGCTCGCTCCGTAGTAGATGCGCTGGTAGTCCTTCGGCGTAACGATCATGTTTTCCGGGTCATCCAAACGCCCGTGCAAATGGTGGACCGTTGCATCATAGTTCGTCGGAAAGGCCCCGAAAGAAAACAAATCGGCTAGGGTGTCGGACCGCGACGAGGTGCTGCGTATTACCCGCCCGGACGGGCTGCGCAGCGACACCGCGCGGCCCGGCTCGTAGGGCATATCCTTGGCATCGCTGCCGCTGTTTTGTATCAGAAACTCGTTGAAGTCCTGGTAGGCGGTTAGCGGGGTTGCGCGACCTTCCTCGAAAAGCATCAGTTCGAGTTCGAGATCGTAGTTCAGCGTCAGAAAGCGGCGAATGCCAAGGCGTCGCCTCAAGGTGCGGGCTCCGTCGATTTCTGTAACCTCTGATCGGCGCCCGTCCAGTTGTTCGATTGCGCTGCTACCATCGAGCCCGAGGCCTTTGGTAACCTCGGCGAAAGTCTCGCCGAGTTTGAGGAAGTCAGGTTTACTTTCTTCATCCCGTTCGACGCTTTTGAAGATCGCGGCAAAGGTGCGACGGAACTCAGCGACATTGCTAGCAAGATCGTCTGACTCGTCTTTATCGGATGGTTTGGGACCGAAGTAATAGTCTTTGTCAGATATAGAACTGCTGTCGGTGCCAAGTTCATTTTCTTTTTGTTTTATTGCATCGGTGAAATTCTTCAACGGCGACTTTTCTCGAAGGCTATGCGCTTTTATGGTGTGCCGGTCCAGGATGGTTTCGACGACGGCGAAATAGTCTTCGATCAATTCGACCTTGTGTGGGGTTTCAAAGCCCTCGTTTTTGCGCAGATCCTTGATCTCCCTGACCAGCGGGCTGAGGGCTTCACGGAAGTCCTTGACGAGTTCGTTACTGTCGTCTCCATCCCATACGTCGAGCGCCAGGATCGCATTCTCAAGCGCGAAGAACAGTTTGTACCCTTCGTCTGCCAGTGCAGACCAGCTCGGTTGACCGAATTTCTGCGAGGTTCCAGAGCCGACGAAGGCCACGACCCGGCCAATGTTGAGCGCACGAAGAAGCGCTTGGTATCCGAAGCGCTCGATGTCCGAAGATGTGCGAAGTTTGCTGATCGGCTTTTCATTATACGGGAACATTTCTTGCTTTCACAAATCACTTTTCCAGTTCTATTCACAAGACGCTGCATTAAATCACTACAGGTGGTGTATCTACGCTGCAGTATTTGAAGAGTTTGTAAAGATGCTTTCGAGTTTAGAACCTGCAAAAAGCGTTTGTTCGCAAGATCTAAGGAGAAGGTTCCCACCCGCAAAGCGTAGACCGAAGTAGCTATTTTAACCAAAACCTGGCGACTACCGATGCGAAAAGAATTTATTCTTCTCTTGGAAACGAACAAGATGAACACCACTCCTCGGCAGTAACTTTGTGCGGGCCAAAGTGAATCGACGGCCCTTAGGAGACGTTCAAGAAAGTAGCCAGTGCTGCGTTGCAGCTTCTCCAGAGCGGACATTGGTCTACCAATTCATACGCGTTGTGGCACGATTGGAGCGGATGCCGTGAGTTTTCATGCAGCTATTGATAGTCTTTTTGGTTTTTTTGGCCACTTCGTTGGCCTCCGCTTTCTTGTTGTCAAAGCGCTCGGATCGATTTTGGGAGGCTACAGAATATATACTTTTGTCAGTTGCTTTGGTCGGTATTGCCGCAGCGGTCGCCGACATAACTGCATCCCGTAAGCAACAAGCAATTTCTGACGCTGCTGCTGCTTCCCTGTCGGCCAAGTCCAGTCTCAATTACCGTACGGAATGGGTAATGAATTCCTGCGGTGTTTGGTGGGATGACGTTTTGAACCAAACCAATGATACGCCGCCAGCATGTTTTCAAACTCATCCAACGCCTGCAACGACCGGGTCGCGGTCAAGAACACCACTGGTCAATGTAAAGGAGCCCTTGCTCGCGAGCCACCTGATCCCCGCTAGAACAAGGTTGATTTACCCCATCACTTTGTTCTCAAGCCCCAGCTTCAGCGACGCATTCGTCTGCTCCGCAAGCGGGGCGAAATGAACATGGCCAGCGGCTGAGACGAGCGCATCGAAAGTGCCAACCTCGTCATACATGGCCTCGATTGAGCCAAGGTCAGAGATATCGGCGCGCACGTCCCCGGTGTTTCGACCTACGCGAACAACGTCATGGCGCTGCGAGAGCTCGGCAAATGCGACCTACCCGACATCGCCTGAGGCGCCGACGAGGATGATTTTCACCGCAGATACTCCTCGTAGATTTCAAGCTTTCTGGCGAGAATCTCGTCACACCGATCAAGATCGTCGCGGCGCTTGGCCAAAAGCTGGGAGTGATCGAGCAGGATGCTCTTGCGATCCTGAATGGTCGCATCCCCTTGCGCATAAAGCGCCGCAAACCGCTGCATCACCTTCATCGGCATGCCGGTTTCGCGAAGCCAGTAAAGCAGTGTCAGCCAGTCGACATTCTCCGGCGAAAACCGCCGCTGCCCGTCAGAACCGCGCACGACATTCGGGACGAGCCCTTCAGCCTCGTAGTATCGGATCGTATCGACGTTGAGCCCCGAACGCGCCGCAGCCTCAGAGATGCGCATGACATAAGACCTCCAGTGCTTCTGCTGATACCGGCCTTGAGTAACTCTAGGTCAAGAACAAATCTGGAAAAATGTCGGCCCATTGCGGACCTTGGACACGGTGACCAAATGCTGCGCTCGCAACGCCGAAAGCAGACATTGGCATTGGGCTCGGAACCGATGCCCTGACCAACGACAAAAATCTGCCAAAACCAAAACAGTTTTGCCTGGGATTTATCCTGGCCAGGCGATTGATCACCGGCGGGACATGGCGGTTGGTCAAAACGATTGATTTTGGTGCGTCGGTTTCGGTAGGGGGTTTGGGAGATTTTGTAAGGACACAGGTAGCTTCGCAGGAGCCGACTTCTCTCGTTATCGTTTTGACGCGTAGAAAGAACATCCGTTTGAGTCACGGCCTCGGAGAACCAGCTTATAGTCATCGACACGCGCTTTAAGGGTCACCTTGCCAATAAGGAGCCCAAAGTTGGTGACAGCGGACACAGAACGCCCTCTAAGCGTCGCGCTAACGCGCCCACGAAGACCCTGAGAGTTCGAGAGCGTGCCTGCATAGTTTCGTCCCCCTGCGTGTTGCATTGCTAGGGTTCCCGTAATCTTCATTCTGCCTAGCCTGCTTCCCGAACCACAATTCGTGGTGTAGCGCCAGTTCCCGGACATATTACGTGGTCCGAGTGCTAGCACGGGCGGGGGTTTGTAGAGCTTAGCATTGTCATCTGATCGTAACCATTCATCTAGAGTGTTCTGAGATTGCTCCTTTAGCGCGATGAGTTGTAATTCGTTCAGATATCCCGTCGGCGCCGCATTAACCGTGCCCTGCCATGCTCGAATCGCTGAACGTGTGCCTTTGCCAACGACGCCATCAACGCCATTTGGATTATGTCCGATCACTAGAAGGCGGGCTTGAATGTCCCGAATAGCTTGTTTGTCCAGACCTAGCAACTTCTCCGTGCGTTCTGAGCCGACAGGCATCACAGCAATGGTCTCGGCCGTGGCTGCTACTAGGTCACCGCCGGTCTCAGTAGTTGTAACCGTCAAGGCTGCAAGAGATAGGGCACCGGTCTCCGATATTTTCAGCTGAAAGGGCGTCCCATCGCCTCCGCCACCGTAAGGGGAGCATTCTTCAAGGGCAGCAACTATCTGAAGGTATTGCAGTCTTGCTTCCGAACTAGGGGGTTCCGGCTCGATCATCTCTGGAAGATCGGAAAGGTCTCCGTCCGCACTTACAGAAAACCCTATCAACATGTTAACACTGGGTTTATCCGCTACCGCAGATGCGAGGCACACCTCCTTGTCATGCGGGTTAGACTGGACATATGCTTGATCCAGGGTGTTTTGGCTTCCCAGCGCGACTTTTAGCCTTTCCTCAAAGGCAGCGAAATCAATGCCATCATACGTTTCACCAAGCAAAACGCTGACAGCCGCGTCTGAGGCTGGAAATTCATCTATGATCCGTTGAACCTTAAAGGTAGCTTCGCGCAGCTCCTCAATAGAAGCATTTTCATTTGCTTGTACCGCCCTCAAATCCGTCAGTACAGCTCCCAGAGTTTCCTGTGCCGCCGCATAACCACCTAGGAATAGAAAAATCACACTTGCTAAGATGAGCAACTCTCTCGATATCAACACGGCACTCATCTCTTCAAAGTACAGTCAAAGACAGCTGAACGGCCATCCAGAGACTGCATTTTTGCTTCAAAATCCGCGGCAACTTTGCCACTTAAGGCATCCATGTCTTGAGGATCGACACGGCAGATAACTTGTAGCTTTCGTCCTACTCGTGCCAATGGTTGCCCTACGAGATACTTGCTTTTTAGTGTCTCCAACTCATGCTCGGCTTCACGAAGCGGTTTCAAGTAGTCGGTAGGTCGATGCTCATCCAAGATAAAAACCAATCCACCGGATAGACTGATCTGATCTGTGCGAAGTTGTAGTGTAACTCCATTTGTTAAAAAGCCAATCGCCTTCGGTTGGTCGAAATCAAGCAAATCAACAATGTTATCAATTGGATGTTTCCCCGAGAATTGTCGATTCATATGCGCCCGCCACTTATTAGGAACAGAGACACGCAACGCCTGAACTTCCGATGTTTTTTGCAAAATTGCCTCTCGGGCCGCTTGTTGAAGCCTAGCTTGTTGTTCCTGCTCAGACAGTCTCCGCTGTTCTTCTTCGTGGGCTACTCGGGCATGGTTACGCAAGAAGAACCACGTTCCGGAACGTTGTGGCTGTGTACTACCTTGGGAGAACTCGATCTGCTTTTGACCTCGTTGCATAATAACGGCTTTGCGATTGCCCCTTTGGTCGCATCCGTCCTGAAGTAGCTTCCAGCTCAGTCGAGCGTACTTGTCTTCGACAGCTGGAAGTCTCAGCTCTTCATTGCCATGTACGTGGATTGTGATCTGGTGGTTTCTCATCGTACTAAACCCACCAGATTGGCATTGGTCGATGGCGTATGTGTAACCTGCCAAGATCTGATCAAGTCGTACTTTGGAAGCTGGGAACGCAGTCGCGGCTTTTTCGCACCAGTTCTTTGCCGCCTGGGAGCGATGCTTTCTGAACTCAAGCCTGCACAAGTTATTCGCTGCTAAGGGCGCCATACCGAATTCAGAAAAGATTGAGTCTGCTTTTTTGTAATCGCGAGTTGCCGATGGAATACTCACATTTCTGCTTTGACCCCACTCGTGCATCCAAGCTGTGTTCAACAAAGAAAGCGGTTCGCCAAGAGAAATAGCCCTCTGATAGTACCCAAATGCCGTTCTATGATCTTGGTTTAACCCGTAAGAACCATCATGATATGCTCGACCTAGATTATAGATAGCAATTGGATAGTTTTCACGATCAGCGGCTCTAATGTGCTTTAGGAATTGTGCATCGTTGCCAGCTTTCGCATAAAGACGCGCAACCAAATAGTTGTATCGACCCAAGTCACTAGGCTCAGCGCTTTTAAGGGCCGCAAGACACGTATCTATATTGTTTTTTGAGGCCACCAGCTTGTCGTACGCCACCGTGGTCGTGCCACTGGGGTTGCGTACATCATAGGGGTTTGAAGCTATAGCATCACATTGGTTCAGTCCCACCAACGCTCCTACGACTGGGGCAATCACGTTATCTGAACCTGCAGCTTGAGCGGGTTTAGAGCCTCCGAGGACATTAATCACGGAAGTAAATTGCCCATCGGAATTTTGCATTGCGTGGCTGTTTTCCTCACCATCGGCGCAAGAGAAGACGGAATGACAGGCCCAAGACTCGCCTTTGTTATAACTTTGGCAGAGCTGGCCTTCTGTAGGTCTCCACAGCCCCGTCGTTTTTTCACCCTTTGAGTTTGTGAACACAGCGGGCCCGGCTTCCTTCGTCGTCAGATTCCGGAGATTTAATGACCAGTTAGCGCCGGATGCTGTAGTCCCATTGATCGGTTTAGACGCCCATGCAAGCAATGTGTCGCGAGAAACGGGCGATGTTGCCGGTGTACAGGTTTGCCCCGCGATCTGAACAGCGCTTGTAGTGCCTTGCTGTTGCTTTTCGTCCGAACGAAACTTCGCCAACGGATCATCTGATGCACATCGTGTCCAGGTTTCTCGCAGATCCAGGCCAGCATCGACAAAGCTCTCATTCGACAATAAGTACCACGTCCAATCAACATCCCAGACTTCACCTTCCCCTTCACATGTGCTCTTAATTTTTACGCCATCGCCTTCAGTGGTTGCATTGTGAACGGAGCAAGTTGTATCCATCCGCGTCATCTGATCTTTGTTGATATAGATTATCCGATCAAAAACTTCAGGTGTAACAGCCGGAGACTGGCACGCTGTTGGATCGTTGACGTATATTCCGGCCAACAAAGGGACAGCCTTTGACAAAACTTCTGCGGATGCCGTCGAGCCTCCTACCCTATCATTTCTAATTTTGCTGGGGCACTCTGCCACCCAGTTGTCTTGATGCTCAAAGACCTGATTTTGTACAGAGAAGTCGCAGGTATCATTCTGCTCTGTGCGTACAGAATAGAAATTATCTGGGTCCAAAAGCGACATTGTCAGCGCGCCTGTGCCCTGAGAATACGTGGCAGAGACCTCAAAGCCACTTACGAGGCCAGACGACCCATCCCCGTTGTCAGACCAGACACTACATTGGAGCTTTGGCACCAAAGCTTCCCACGTAGTGATGCCGTAGTCGGAAGCAGAACCGGCACCTTGTGTCACCCAGTGTGTGCAATTCACAGAAAACTTGTCGAAAATATTGACATTGAAACCCGTTGACCTTAGCTCGCCATCATCAGAGAGGCGCGCAACACGATCAAGGCGCGCTTTGGGAAACACAAACTCAATGCTACTCAATACGCCGTCGTCTGCGCGACCGCTATTAAGGTCACTTGCATACGCAACCAGATCGGCACACTTTATAACGGCTCCATCTCCGCCGCCACCGCGACAATAACCCTCTTCGTCCGGGCTTCCCCAAACAACAACGTCCTCTCCCTGTTCTAGCGGGCGGGTGTCATAGAGAGTGCGCGTTCCATTATTCCATGAAAACCAAATTACGTCCGTCGCGCGCAGCGTTTTCGTGTGAATGAACGCTGGTTGGGGAGCGGCATCTGCAAAATCGAGGGAAAGCTCTTCGATGAAACTCTCCCCGCGCGTTAGCAAAGCGTCGCTTGGCCACCCCATATCAACAGCCATGTTAGCCAGAGACTCGCTCTCGAAGAGAAGCCCTCCTGTAATCGCGTGCCATCCGTTTTTCGTGCGGAAGATGCGAGCCTCTGCACCAGCGGCAGACGCAAAAGCACGTGCTTCTTCGATTGAACGACGCGACGCCAATTGCGCCCACATGTAGCCGTCCGGTGCTGTGTAATTCTGAGAATGGGCAAGAGACCCTGCCAAGTCTTGTGCAGACAGGATAAGCGCAGTTTGCTCCCCATTTGGATTAACTTTTACATGCGGAGCTTCGCCGCTTTGGCAAATGTATACTGCGAGACAAGCTTCGTTGCGCCCATCATAGTCATAACAGACGGCATTTTCTTCGACAGAGTACCGGCCCGACATCCTAATGTCGTTACGCGACGTCAGTGAGAGTTCTCCGTCAAGCTGATGGAGTTCAGTAAATTTGAGACCGCTGGTACTTTGGCTGGTGACGTTTTTCCCAACGACCAATGATCGAAGCTCGTTGGACGTCAATTGATGGCTGACAGTTCGGCAGAGTGAACCGTCCCAGGTCGCGACTTCAGGTTTTGTAGGATTTTGCCGGCGCGTTGTGGGCAAGCCGATCAAATACGCACTGAGCCAACCGGCATCATATGCTTGTCGCACGTTCTCCATCGCTTGATGTAGGGCGCCGATATTGTGCAAGTACGATTTAGTAGTATCGTTAAAAGGGTTTAGCGTTGTGACCCCTGGAACCTCAAAAAAGTTCTTCACAACAGTATCATCTGCGGGAAGCACGCTAATCAATAGATCTGCGGTGTCGCTACTAAGTTGGTCTTGTGGGTGGCGAAAGCGCGATAGTGGTTGAGTTGGTCGATTAAGCAAGGCTGGCACACCCAACACTGACAATTCCGGCAAACCGACCGGCGCAGAGTTGAAAACGTACGTCGGGCGATCGGTTACGAAGCGGCTCGCTTGCGCCAGACGACCTCCCAAAGAATGTCCAGTCAGTATCAGGTTTGGATGGTCCTCGCTGAGCGCCACAGCGAGCGAAATCGCATCAATAACTTGCTCACCGGCAAGCGGCACGGGCACGATTGTGCCAACGTTTGTTACCCAATCTCCCTTCGTGATCGAACCTCTGAAGGCGAGTACAGTTTGATCTCCCTTCGTAAACAGGGATGCTTTTGCCCCACCCACAATGAACGAACTGGCAGCAGGTATATCAACTTCGCTCCACCCGAGCTTCCTTGCGCGTTCCTTTGCATTTTTGCCTGCCTCATCATGATCATACGTGGCCGCTGACAGAAGAGCATAGACTGCTGCATCCCCAACTGTCCGCATGGTATCGATATCGTTTTCGTATGCCGCTAGGAGGTCTCGTGCGATGCCTCGTTTGCCTTCGTTCCAGCTCAAGGGAGCAAGATCATCAAAATTCACATTTGGGATCGACCTGTTCTTTATGAGTCCCGCTAGCCGGTGATCAGGAAACTTCCCCACAACCTGCCCGAAGAGTTGGAGCACTTGCAACAAGCCATTCTCGCGCTGATCGCCGTCTTGCTCCATAGCAAGACGGTAGGTTTTGAGCGCTTGCACAAACGGTTCGTTTACATCCCCAGATTGGCTTTGAGCGAACGCGCCGCCGGACATAAAGATACATAAGAATAGAATGCCGGCAAACCGGAAAAGTCGCATTGGATACAGCCTCAAGACAAGAAGACTTACTTTTTTTCTACCACAATGACTTTCTGGGTGTTGTTCGCAGTTGCAGCAGTAATTAGTCCCCAAACCCAAGCGATAAGCATCAGGAAAATTCCAATCCAGGACAACAGAACTGTAAGAACCAAAAATAATCCGACAGCAAACATCAAGAGTTGGGCAACACCAGCCCCACCTCGGCCGACGATGAAGCTGCCAATTCCGGGTATAAAAAAGTTAAGTATGACCGCGAGTATATTCATTCCTTCCCCCTCAAAAGACTCAGGATAGGGAACCGTCACATTCCGAAAAAATCAAGTGTTATCGGATAGCAAGTCGCAATTTCGGTCAAATCCCATGCGTCGGCCCGCGGTCGATGTCACCATCATTCTTGACCTCATGATCCTGTTTCTGATCGCGCTCGTACTCGATCTCCAGCTTCTCATGCGGTTTGTTCAACACGTCCTTTGGCCGCTCGTTAGCCTTCCGGATTGCGATCCCCGCTGTGATCTTTCGATGCTGCTGCCCTGAGTGCGCCAGACCAGCCAACACTCGTCCTTGCCCAGCGTCTCGTTCGGCAGCGGAGGCCTCGCACTCCAGTTTCAACCGTTCACCCAGCTCGCGGAACGCGGCGCACGCCTGACCGCTTAGCTGATCGCTCTATCTCACTTTAGAGTCGCATTGATGGCACCTATGAGCTTTTTCCACTGATCTCGCTCACGTTCACTCAAGTCCGAGGCTTCATGATCGCGTGACCACCGAACGAAAGCCTTTGCGAGTGGGTATTTGGAAAAATCTTTGATCTTCTCCTCGAAGACACCAACGAGTGGCCTTTGTGGATGCTTGCCCGCCGTTTCGGATACATCCTAACTGAGGTCTGAATTTGCTACGCTTATCAGGGTTTCCCGCAGAAGGTCTTCTACTTCTGCGGCCTTGATCTCATCTTGAATGTAGTCCTTTGTTCTCAGAATGCCCTTGTTTCCAAATGTATGAACAAGCGTATTTTGCTTCGCAGCCTGATCTCCGGCGCTGTCAGAATCCAGAAGAGCTGCCACTTTGAAACCTTGTGCGTGAAGGATAGTTGCAAAATAGACGACCTTTCCCGCTGTGTTTGCAGGGACCAAGGCAATCTTCTCGTTAAGGTTTGCGTCCTTCGAGGCGCGTAAAAGCTGCGAGACCGCCTCGAGATACCAGTAGTCCGTCAGCCCCTCCAAAATGAGGTTCTGCTTCTGTGTGAAAAGGCTTTGGGCGAGATCGTATCCAAGCGCTTCTTGCAACGGAAGCAACGCTGCCGGATCATTTGCCGTGATCGAGGTATGAACTTTGGTGCCCACTTCACGGCTACTCATTTCCACCACGCGAACCAAATCGAGCTCATCTGGACCGAGAAGGAAAGGCGAATGTGTTGTGTAGAGTGTCTGATTTCCTTCCGCCAAGCGCGTAATTGTCTTGCGAAATTCCCTCTGCTTGAGCGCATGAAGGCTCATGCCTGGCTCATCTAGCAGCAAGACAGCGTTCTTATGTTCGCCTTGGGCTTCAGCAAAAGAGACAACGAAAAACGAAACGAGCCACTGAAAGCCTTCGGAACGTTGATCGAGCTCAACTTCGACGCCAAGGTCGTCTTCAACCGTAACCTTGAGATACTGACCATCGGCGCTGAGCCGAAGTTTTGCGGCCTCGCCTTTCCTCTCATCCGGCTTCCAAACAGACCGAATTTCCCGAGTTAAACTGACCTCGGCAGCATTCAATTGATACTGCCTCTCATCCAGCTTCTCTCGGAATGCCTCCAAGGCCTCCGGATCGTTCGCATCAGGGTCAGCCGAAGCCCCCATTTCGGAGAGCTCGGTTGCGTCGAAGCCCAATAGCTTCAAAAGGCAAACATTGCCATAATCGTAACGCTCTTCATCGAGGGTGCCGTTGGTGATCCTGTTGGCAAGTTGCTCCAAGTGAATGAGCGGGCGGATACGGAAATAATTGCTGAACAGGACAAAAACAGGCACGCGCTTCTGAAGAGCTTGGGCCGCCGCGCTGCGCGCATCATCAATCTCGACTTCCTCTTTGAGCTTATCGAAACGCGCCTCCTCTTTTTCGTTGTCTTCATCAAGGAGCGGGAAAACAGCCTCCAACCAATCTCGTAAGGCCTGGGCCTTCTTCCCTTCAATCGTTTGGAAACCATGCCATCCCTCTGTCGTCGCCTTAAGCGTCTCTGTCGGAGATTGCTCTGTGCTGTCTTCCGAAGTTTTGAACTGCTTGTCCGCGTGGGCGGCGAGGCGGAGCAAGTCCTTCTCTAGATCCTTAAAGGCCTTCTTGGCAGGTGCATCGGCTAGCCTATGGCCAGTCGTGTTGTCCAGATTGCGCCAAAGAACATGGTTCGCGTCCTTCATTCCATCCGGGAGATACTCACGATCGTCGTCGTCCAGTTCAAACTCTGCCTCGACCACCCGAACATCTGAAGGATCGACTTCGCCCAAAGTGATCTTGTTGTAGTGCGCTCGCGGATAGTCCCTTAGTGCACTCAGCGGCTTGATGCCTTCCGGGGGATTGAGATGCTGGATCGCCTGAAGCAGCGCTGTCTTCCCCGCCTCATTTGGGCCAACTAGAATAGTTTTGTCACCGTCGACTTCAAACTCTTCGCTGTCGATAATCGAGCGATAATTTTATACATGAACTTTCTTAATCTTCATTAATACTTCTCTTGGATCTGGACCATAAGTGCATTGCGAGCGTCCGCATAGGCAAATTGCGCGGCAGTTCGCAATGTCGAATAGCACAACTTATCCGTTTGTTCTTCAAGTGGTTTGAAGCTTTACTAGTTACGCCTCAATGTCCGGAGTCGACTAGCAGGATCTGTGACATCGTACACCTAGCGAAAGACCGCTTCCCGTCCAACTTGCACCTTGGTGCTGCCCGCAGCGAAGGTCGACTGTCCGCCCCTGGAACATCACAGCCGCAGATATTGTAGCAACATCACGTCAACCAGAGAAAATGGATCATGATGTGGTATGGATTGTGGTATCGGAGCTAAAAACGTTAAGAAAAATCACAAAAACAAGTACTTACCATGCAAAAGTGGCGGACTTTGTCTCCGCCACTCACGCCTTTCTGGCTGTTGTGCTCGGGCGTGAAGTTCAAGCGTCTGCGACCATGGGCTTGCGCAAAAGTTTTCCTAAACTTTCCCGTCCATATCCCATTTGGTAACGGACTCGAGACCGATGCCACACCCGACCGGCCCGTTGGCGGTGTTCTGTTAGGGCGGCGGGTAGCGCAGTGGCTTTCGAACGCCAACGACTCGAAAACGGTCGTGCCTCGCTCAGAGCCCCTCCCAATTCCATGTTTCGACGTCTCGCAACCCCGTGAGTTCACGTGACCGCGATTGTCGCGAATGGTTCTCGGCATTTGGGTGTTTTCTTAATATGAGCGCTCCGAATGGTTCGGGCGACGCCCGACCGGAAGAGACACATCATGCCTGCGAAACCACCCTGAAGCCGAGGTCACCGCCTTTCCAGACACAGCACTGAGACGACGGCGGCCTGAGCGGGCCGGCGGCTGGGCCACTGCGTCCATTCCCAAGTAGTCGGAGACCATTATGCCCCTCAATTTCAACCAGATCGGAGACTTCTTTTTCGGTCTTTCAAACGATGCGCGGCGGGCGCTCGATACCGTCTGCAGCGATCTCGACCGGGTGGTCGATGTTACGCTCGACATTCCCGACGTGACCAGCGCGCTCCGCCTTGATGCGGATGGTCTGTTCGACGCGCTCGATGACGCCGGACAAGGCCTTAGAGACATCGGTAGGGACATGGTCGCAGTCGGGCGGATCGATGCAGACCTTGCCAGCGTCGTGTCGAATGCCACATCGCGTTTCGGCGACGTTGCGATCTCGGTCGCGGAGGGTCTGAACTCACAGGCGACCGACATTTCAAGTCTCGACGCCATTTCGGACGTTTTCTTGGATCTCAATGAGCCATACCTGGCGCTGTTGCAGATCCGCGAGGTCGGCGATCCAGACAGTATTATCTCGGACGCTATCGCGCACATTGGAGGACAACTCGGTGCCGTCGTCAGTATCTATGACGGAACACAGTTCATACTGAACTATCGTTCACTGGTCGATATTGGCTACGACATCGGCGGGATTGCAGCCTTCGATCCGACCGATCCCGGCGCCTTCGCGCGGGATCTCGGCGACGCGATCAGTGCGCTGAGCAACGAGATCGCTTTTTCGGAAAGGAATGACGACGTTCTGTTCGGCGTGGTTTCGAACCAGATTGCGGACACCGCTTCGGCGCTTCTCGATGTGGCCTTGCAAGGTGCCACAGATGCGCTTGACGCGATTGATATCAACGAGGACGCCCAGGCCTTGCTGCGGTCGTTGCAATCCCAGATCCTTGGTGTGGGAAACCAGCTTAACGAGCTGCAGGACGCTCGCGGTGTCGCCAATTCTGCGCTTGATACAGCCCCGGCCGGTCTCGACGCCACGGCCAATGCTCTGCAGGAGGCCGCGACATTTGTGGCCGAACGCGGTGCTCTCAACGCAGTGATCGAAGAGATCGCCGAAAGCGGCTGGGACGGTATCGTCGACACGCCATTCCTCGAGGCGATCTCGGGCGATGGCGCGATCTTTGGCGAACTTGTGGCGGATATCGCCGAAACGGTGGATTTCGAGGCGATCGGCGCGTCGTTCCAAAGCATTGCCGATATCGATATCGACCTCTCGGCGGGGACGCTGGATCAATATGGGCGTGTCCTGAACCTCCCGCCGTCGCTTATCACACCAGAGATGGCCGGGGTTTTCCAACAACTCTCATCGCAGGCCCTCGCCGGGCTGGGCGCAGCAAGCGGCGCGATCTTCGAAACCATCACGAAAAGCGCCGTTAATGGCGTGAGCGAGGGCTTCGACACATCCATCGCCTTTCTGAGCGATCTTGCGGAACAGATCGGCGACGGGTTCCTTGGCGTCGTGGCTTACTTGCAGGAACTGCTGGAACAATACGCCTTGGAAGTGGCGGATGCGGTCATCGAAAACGTCTTCACCCCGCTTCAGCAGACCGCCTTGAGCCTTGGTGAGGGGCTGATCGACACCGCGCTTTCCGTCCCGGACTCAATTCCGGAACTGGTCCGCGCCGGCATTGATAGCTTCGGCGGCATCGACGGATTTCTGGATTTCGGCGCAGATATCGCCGGCCGGGAACTGGGTGCGAGCGCACGCGCGCAGGTCGTAGAAAACCTGAGCAGCTTGCTTGGTATCGAAGCGGAAACACCGCCCCTCAGCGCCGACATAACCCGCAACGGTCTCGACGCGGAGGGCGGCGTCGATTTCGTCAGCCTCGGCTATGCTGCGAACGCGCTGGTCGGAGGCGGCGCATCGACGTTTGCGCCTGCTGGCCGGTTCGGCGCCTATGTGGACGCGCTGAACTCGGATTTTGCCACCGGAGACCTGCTCTTTGTCGCGCTTGTCGATCTTGGGGTGTTCGCCGATCTCAGATTTCTGCAACGAACAGCCTTCGACATTGAGGCGGATCTGGTAGCGACAGCGCGCGCCAATCTTTTCAGCGACGGTCTGTCCGCGCCCATCCCGGCCGAGATCGCGGCGGGTTTCGACTTTGATGCGCGGATCGAACTCGAACTGGGTTCGCTGCTGGGCACTGGCAGCAGCACGATAGGCATCTCTTTTTCCGCTCTGCAGGATGTCGGTTTCGTGCCGAACACGACCGAGCTGCTGGAAAACCCGTCCGCCGGTTTCCGGATCGACGAGACGCCCGACTTCCTGCGAACGGATGTCGAGTTCGGTATCAGGCCCGAACGATCAGACCGCATTCGGCCAAGCGAGGATGAAGGAAACACCCCTGTTACGGGCGAGGCGATCTGGGAAACCGACAGCTTCGCACCGATCACACCGATCAGCGAGAATGGCCGCAACTTCGAGGCCTTCCGCGAGCGTTTGAGCGACAGCGGTTTTGGTGACGGTTTCGAGCCTGCTTCGATTGCGATCACGCCCGCGCCGAAGGTCGTCGCCGAGGTCGGCTCGATCGTCATCGATCATCAGGGCGCGACGGTTTCGCTGGAGCATGACTTTGATAACCCGGTGGTTTTTGCCAATGTCCAGACTTTCAACGACGAGAACTTCGTTGATACGCGGATCCGCAACGTGTCGAGCGAGGGCGTTGAAATCGCGCTGGAGGAGGAAGAGGCGCTGAACTTCCGCAATAGCCACGGAACCGAGACGGTCGGTGCGCCGGCGGTGGAAAGCGGTGGCGGTGTGGTTGACGATATCGTCTTCGCGTCCGGCACCGCCGATGTAACCGTCGACTACCTGTCCCGGTTCGTGGATTTCGGGGTCGACTTCGACGAGGCGCCGATCATCTTTGCTGATCTCACGACGCAGCAGGGTTTCGATCCGTCGCGGGCGCGGTCGCTGAACGTAACAGAGGCTGGGTTCGACGTTTTCTTCGAAGAAGATACGACACGGGATGCAGAGATCGCGCACGCGCCGGAGTCGGTCGGTTTTCTTGCCTTCAGCGACAGTGGCCTGATCTACAGCGACACCCTTGATTTCGTTTGATCATAGAACTCAATCCACACCCGTCCCCAACGGGGCCGTTCGCCCCTTTTCCAAGCAAGGCCGGCCGTATTCCCGGCAAAGCCGCATCGAGACCAAAGTCCATTTCTGAAAGCTGATGGGGCGCAGCCTGATAGCGCTGCGCCCTATCGTGAGATGGCGGAAATCCGGATGAGCGAGGCGGTGCCTGCTGTCAAAACCGCAGAGCACTGAGATATCAGCCGAACGCGCCTCGCTACCCAAGCGGCGCGAGGGATGCGACAGTTACAATTCTTTCACCCCATCGTGTCTTTTGAGACAATCCGCGGTCAGAAAAACCGTTCAAAAATAATAATTTAAAGGGTTTTCCGGCCTTCGACATTTCTGTCTTGGGGGCATACAGATCTGTCGATCCCTTCCGTGATGGGGGCCTCCTAAGGTCCTTGTGGGACCGGAGACACCCGTTTCTGCCCGGTCCGTCCGATGGAGGGTCCGATGCCAAAAAGTATTTCTGATCGACAGCAAGTTGTGAGTCCAAAACCGGCCACGGATCTGGGCTGTCCAAATCCGATGGCTGATGATGGTCAGACTTCAGCGCTCGCGCGAGAGATCGGTCGGCTTCATCCAAGGCTTTTTCGCTATTGTTTAACGCTGACCGGCAATTGCGACGCGGCGTGGGACATCTCGCAGGCAGCTTGTGTTCGCGCAATTGAGAAGCTTCATACCTTTAGGTCGGGCACGCGTCTGGACAGCTGGCTTATGACGATTGCACGCAGGGTCTGGTTGAATCAGCAACGTGCTGAAAAGGTCAGGGGCGCTGGCCAACATGTCGGGCTGGATCGGGTCGAAATCACTGATAGCAGTCCGCCGGTCGAAAGGAGCCTGCTGGCGACGCAGGTGTTGGCAATGGTGATGGATCTTCCCAAGCCACATCGAAGTGCGGTTTTACTGGTCTATGTGCGCGGCCATACCTGTCAGGAAGCCGCGGTTATCCTCAATATCCCAGTTGGAACCGTCATGAGCCGGTTGGCAAAGGCGCGAGCAAGGATTTTCGAGCGTATAGAGGCCCAGGAGAAGCGTCCGTTAAGAAAGGCCAATGCGTCGGGGCGCCCGAAAGCGGTCGTGGTCCCAGGATCTAAGTCGGCAGTTGGAGAACGGCAGCTATGACATCCTGAACCTTTTCAATTCGGAAGTTCAGACAGAACAACCAGCTCGCCAATGTTTGCCTCACCAGGCGGAGTTTCTTCGCTCAGCCTGCGGAGGATGGAGATTGCGGCAGGAGACGTCGTCGTAATCTTGTGTTCGAAATCCTTGCCTGTTGTGAGGTCGCTGACATCGATCACGCTGATGGGCAGATCACCAACGGTCGAACGATCTGTTTGTGCGCCCAGTCTCGGGCGGCGCCCCGTCAAAAGTGATGAGATCCGCAAGGCGCGATCTTGCTCGGCGACCATCAGGATGAAGGGCTGGGGCAGCGTTGAAATACTCTGCGCCTGCGCGCGGAACACGTCACCGTCGATATCCGGCGCCATCAGGACGACCCCGCCGATGTTGTTTGAGATATCCAGGGACCCTTTGAGTTCAATCTGGCGGAGTGTCTCCATAACCAACTGGCTGCCCATGGAATGGGCCATCAACACAACCTTCCGGTTCGAGTTTCGAGAGAGATCGATAATGGTCTGTTCAAGCAGATCGCGCGACATCAGCACGCTGTCGCGATCATAGACATAACCCGCTGTCACGCCCGCTGATGGCCACGAAAACAGAACCACCGGCATCGGAAAGGCAAAGTCTTCGGCGATTTGCGCCATTTGATAGACAGCCTCGGCATGCCGCGTGTTGTAGCCATGGACGAACACCAGGGTTTCGTTTTGACGATTTACATCTGACCGCGCGACCGCCTGCGCAAAACTGGCCGGTTTCTCAAAGTCGGCCTGACCGACGGTCACAAAGTCGGTCCGGGTGTCGGGCTCGCCTTTTGGCCATTCAATCTGGCCCAGTTGATGTGTCGGCGGAATGGAGACATCAAGTTTCTGGTATCGCACCTGTTCGGGACGGGGTGGGGCACCCTGGCCGGTGGCCTGGATGTCGCTGCGAAAGTTCACTGTCCATATGTTCCTGACGGTGCCGACGTCATCCGCCGGGGCAAACTGCAACGTTCCTCTTTCCGCGCAGCTGGCCGTCAGCAGAGTTGCGAGCAGTAGCAGATGAAGGAAACGCATGAAGTAGCCTTTCTCGTGGTGTATCAGACAAGCAATACTTGCCGAATTGACGGGCGAGTTGGTCGGTCCCCCACAAGGCAAAGACAACTCTCGCAAAAGAGACCATCGTGTTTAGAGAAACGGCCCCTTGCAGGCGTTGCAAGCTTCTCAAACGGTATCTCGGTGACCAGATCGATGTCCTGCCCAAAACGGAAGCGGGACGACGCGATCATCATACCTGAGGCTGCCGGACCAACGTTGTGAGCAGAGTGCAGGCTGCTCGACCGCGGACTTGTTCCGGATTGGGCTGCATGAGTGTTTTACGGCCAAAATCCGGCGCAAATGCTGCACTGCGGTAGACGTTATGCTGCACCCGCAATATCTTCGAAGGTGACTCATCAGCGAAAAGATATTCCAGTGTTTGACCTTTCCGGACAGCGCGCTTTGGTCGTTGGCGTGGCCAACGATCAATCGATTGCTTGGGGCTGCGCCAAGGCCTTCCATGCAATGGGTTGTGAACTGGGTATCACCTACCTCAACGAAAAGGCCGAACCCCATGTGCGGCCCTTGGCTGAGAGCCTCAACGCCTCGATCATCGCACCGCTGGATGTGGCGAAGGAAAACCAGCTCAACGCCGTATTTGAAACCGTCCGCGACAGATGGGGCGTGTTCGATATCCTGCTTCATTCCATAGCTTACTGTCCAAGGGATGATCTGCACGGGCGTGTGATCGATACATCGGCAGCAGGTTTCGCACGGGCCATGGACATCTCGGTCCACTCCTTTCTGCGGATGATCCGGCGGGCCGAACCGCTGATGGCCGAGGGTGGAACCTGTATGACGGTGAGCTTCTACGGCTCGGAAAAGGTCGTTGAAGATTACAACATCATGGGTCCGGTCAAAGCCGCATTAGAGGCGGTGACGCGCTACGCGGCCGCCGAACTTGGGGGCAAGGGGATTTCGGTTCACGCGCTATCGCCCGGTCCGCTTGCCACGCGCGCGGCCAGCGGGATCGCACATTTCGACGACATGCTGGCGCGCACAGCGGCCAAGGCGCCGACTGGGATACTGGCGACGATCGAGGATGTGGGCGCATATGCCGCCTTTCTCGCAAGTCGCGAGGCAAAAAACGTTACCGGCGTCGTTCATCCTATTGACGGTGGATATCAGATCATTGGCTAGAGGCTAAACCGATGCAACGTACAGCGGATCACTCCTTGCAAGACCTGGCACGAGACATCGAACTTCAATCCCATTTCCTATCGGCGGCTGTAAGAAAACGAACCGAAGCCGCAGTGGACAGTGCCGCGCACTCGATGGACGCCCTCGGCAATTCGGCAACCGCGATTACCAAGAGCATGTTGGCCTTTTCGTCCCCCTTGGCGCTTGCCGGAGCGTGGCGCGCCTATCTGCGAGATGCCGCTGAACGGGCGGTGCTGACGGTCGATACGCTGCGTCAGTGGAGCGACATGCAGATCGAGCATCAGAAAGCTGGCGCTCCGCCCGTGCTGATCTACGACTATGAGGTCGTGATGGAGGGCGCGAACCTGCCACGACCCAGCAACTACGTCCTGTTGCGGATCCTGCCGCCGGACGGTCAAACCGTCGCCGATACCAAGCGGCCCTATTGCATTATCGACCCACGCGCGGGCCATGGCCCCGGCATCGGCGGCTTCAAGGTGGAAAGCCAGGTTGGTGTCGCCCTCGAAGATGGGCACCCGGTCTACTTCGTGGCATTTCACCAGAGCCCTGAGCCTGGCCAAACACTCGCCGACGTCACGCATTCAGAGGCCGCCTTTGTCGCCGAGATCAAGCGGCGTCACCCTGATGCGCCACCTCCTGTTGTTGTCGGCAATTGCCAAGGCGGATGGGCGACGGCAGTCCTTGCTGCAACACATCCTGAACTGACAGGTCCCATCATCCTAAACGGGGCTCCGATGTCCTATTGGGGCGGAAAGCTGGGCGAATATCCGATGCGTTATGCGGGCGGGTTGATGGGCGGTGTAACACCGGCACTGTTCGCCTCGGATCTGGGCGGTGGCATCTTTGACGGCGCCGATCTTGTGGTGAACTTCGAAGCGCAGAACCCGGGGCGCACATGGTTTCGTAAATATTACGACCTCTTTCGTGACGTCGATAACGGACCGGCGCGGTTTCTCGAATTCGAGAGATGGTGGACATCGTTCTACCTGCTGTCACGAGAAGAGATTCGATGGATTGTGGAGAACCTTTTCGTCGGCAACCGGCTCGCCAAGAACGAAGCTCAACTTGAACCGGGTGTGCCGATCGACCTCAAGGCGATCAGGGCGCCGATCATTTGTTTCGCATCCCATGGCGACAGCATCACTCCGCCGGCTCAGGCGCTCAACTGGATCCTCGACACCTACGCCAGCACCGATGAGATCGAGGTAAGCGGTCAACGGATCATCTATGCGGTGCACGAAAAGGTCGGCCACCTCGGCATCTTCGTTTCGTCATCCGTCGCGCGGCGCGAGCATCACGAGTTTGTTTCGACCCTCAAAACCATGGAGGCCTTTGCGCCGGGCCTGTACGAAATGCTCATCGACGATACCGGCGACACGATCGAGGTGAGCTTTGCCAAGCGCAGCTTTGACGACATCCTGAAGGTGACGGGCTTGCGGCGGGACGAAGCGGCATTTGCCGGTGTGGCCCGGGCCTCTGAGGCGTTGGCCGAAGTCTACGACAGCGCCGCGGCGCCGGTCATTTCGCGCAGGGTTCATCCGAAAGTCGCAAAGCGGTTGCGAGACTTGCACCCCGCCCGTGCCGGCCGCCGTGCCTTCGCCAGCAGAAACCCGGCAATGCATCCGGTTGCCATGGTTGCGTCCCGCATATCGGCTGACAGAAATCCGGTTGATCCCACAAATCCGTTTCTGATGGCCGAGCGGATGTGGGCCGACATGACCGAAATAGGGCTCAACGCGATACGGGACATGAAGGAAGCGGCATCCGAGCTTTCCTTTTTCTCCATCTGGGCGACGCCATGGGCCATCGCTTATGGCAAGCCCCTCGATCACACCCGGCGCGCG
Source organism: uncultured Rhodobacterales bacterium (assembly GCA_963922565.1). Classification (GTDB taxonomy): domain Bacteria; phylum Pseudomonadota; class Alphaproteobacteria; order Rhodobacterales; family Rhodobacteraceae; genus JBCBKL01. The sequence goes on along the minus strand of CAWUIQ010000015.1, from coordinate 3,781 downwards.
ACACCTGCCCAGGAGCTGGCACCAGTCGTCGAAGCTGCTGTGGCCCGTATCCAAGATGGGGGTCTGGCCGCCGGGATCGTCCGGCTTCTCATTCTGCTCGCAGGCACGCGCAGCAGTGTTCGGTTGGATCGGTTGGCGCGATCTTCGGCGGCGCTTTCGACCCGCGCGCCCTTCGACACGATGCAACCCGCCGACCGCGCCGAACTGATCCACCAGCAGCAAATGATCGTCCGCTTTGCGCGCGATGCGGCCATTGAAAGTCTGCCAACCCTGATCACAACGGCAGCCGAACGGAAGACAGCGCGAGAGATCCTCGCGTTTGTCTTGGGCGACCCCGAAGACATGGCGCCTAAAACCAAGGGGGCGTGGGCCAAAGTCGTCGCGTTTCTGGACGACAAACCTCAAGCTGCGGCTCAGTGATGAGAAGAAGTGCCTCTGGGATGAACTCTGGATCGGGGCATATGACAAAGTTGGACGTCATGGTCGCTGCCACCACCCGACCGATGATGATTTGGGCCTCGTCCTTTGTGTCTTTGTTCACTCTCTAGACCCCCCCATCACGCTGCATGACGGCTCGCATCGTGGACAGCTTGGATCTCCTTGAGCAATCTGTCGTATTCTCGCGTCCCGTCACCGGCGTAGTGGAAATTCTTGAATAGGCCCGTGAGCTTCGTGAAATAGGCCCGAATGCCGCCTTTGTCAGACATCGAAAGAGGGTCCGAGATGATCCTGTACATGAGATCGAAGACCAGTTTCTGACGAGCGAGGCTGACCGAGGCATCAACATCATCAAACGCGTCCTGCTGCAAATAGATCATGTCGACGAACAGCGCTCTTTGCTGGGTCACATAGTCATCGACAGTTACTCCTTCCTCGCCTGTGACCTGCATCATCTGGCTCACCTGTTCGCCTCGTTCGAGCAGCCCCTGCAGCTCTTTGACCTTATCGATCCAGTCGGTATCGACGTTTTCGGCATACCAATCAGACATCTGATCGAGATAGCGCGACCAGCTCATCAGCGGGTCGACAGCGGGATAGAACCGTTTGTAGGCGCGCTCAGCCGATAAGCCCAGAAAGCACTTTACGGTCGACAGCGTCGATTGCGTGACCGGCTCATCAAAGTTACCGCCCGCGGGCGACACGGTGCCGATCATGGTCAGACTGCCCTTGTCACCATCGCAGGTCTCAATGACACCGGCCCGCTCATAGAGCCCCTTGATCGAGCTTTCGAGATAGGCAGGGAAACCCTCTTCGCCGGGGATCTCTTCGAGCCTGCCAGAGGTTTCGCGCATCGCTTGGGCCCAACGGGACGTGCTGTCTGCGATCAAAAGCACATCCAGCCCCATCTGCCGGTAGTACTCACCGAGCGTGATGCCGGTGAAGATCGATGCCTCACGCGCGGCCACCGGCATGGACGAGGTGTTGCAGATGATGATCGTACGGTCCATCAGACTGCCGCCCGAGGTTGGGTCGGTCATCTCGGGGTATTCGTGGATTGTCTCGACCACCTCACCTGCGCGCTCACCGCATGCCACGACGACGACGATATCAACCTGCGCGTTTCGGGCGATGAGGTTCTGAAGCACGGTTTTACCCGCACCGAACGGGCCCGGGATGCAGGCTGTTCCGCCGCGCGCGATCGGAAAGAACGTGTCGATCAGCCGTTGAGAAGTCAGGACTGGCGTGTCCGGAAACAGCCGTCTGGACGACGCCCGTTTCAGAAGATCAGCCGCGACGGGGCGCCGGACCGGCCATTTCTGCGAAAGCGTGATCTCGTGTTCGCCGCCCGCTTCATCCGACAACCGGGCCACAGTCTCGTGAACGGGCGTCGATCCCTTTCTGACCCAGTCGACCTTGTAGGTCCCCGTCCAGTTGAACGGGACCATGATCTTGTGAACAAAGCGACCTTCCGGGACCGTACCAATGGTCTCGCCAGCTCGGACGGTGTCGCCGACCTTCAACTTCGGCGAAAACGACCACTTGGCGATCGTATCGAGCGGTGCCAGATCCGCGCCGCGGGGCAGAAAGATACCGTATTCGTCCGCAACTTTCTGCAAAGGGGCCTGCAGCCCGTCGAACACCTGACCCAAGAGACCCGGGCCCAGCTCGACGGAAAGCAGTTGGCCGGATTGCTCAACCGGATCGCCCACGGCAACGCCTTGCGTGCTTTCATAGACCTGCGCATCGGCGGTGTTTCCGCGAACGCGCAGGACCTCTGCTTTTAGCCGTTCCTGCCGTCCGCTTTCGTCCCGCTGCCCCGGCAGAATGTAGACTACCTCGTTTTTTACAATCCGTCCCGGCGTACCGTCCTCGCCATCTAAGGTTTCGATTTCGACAAGATCGTCCTGGACTGCCACGATGCGGGCGGATCGGGCGCTCATATTGCCTCTCTTTCGAAAGTCAGATCTGGAAAGTCGCTGAGTGCAGCGGTGGAAAGGTCCGCGAAACGCCGGGCGGCAGTCTCGGCATTCGACTTGGACCAACGGTCGAAGATGTTCCACTTGAGCACGTAGATCACCACCGCCTCGAGATCGAATTGGTGCTTTGCGGCGTGCCGCTGTAAGTGCCGAAAGCTGACGCCAAGTATGTGCCGTTGTAACTCGAGCGGGTCGCGCGCTTCGATCAGTCTGTGCGCCTCGGCGAGCCAAGGGAGTGACGCGTCAAGCCGAAAGGTCGGATCCTGCCAGTTCGCGGCAATTGTCCTGGTCCATCGTCCCAGTCCCCATGTGCCAGACGGTGCACTTGGTCCGCTGGCCCGCATCCTAAGCGCGGCAATCGCGGTGCGCATATCTACACGTTCGCCGATGATTGCCCGCAGCGTTGGCTGGGGGACACCGGCAAGTGCGGTCGTAACCCTTGCCTGCATCGTTTCCACGTCATCGGACATCGCGTAGGAGGACCAGCTCAGCAGGTTTTCGACCCGATCGAGCACCGCATGGTCTTCAGCGGTGAGCGCGCGCAACCTTCGCTCCAGACGTTCACGAGACAGAGGGGGCTGCTTGGCGACGAACAGCCGCTCCGAACTGGGCAGGCTCGCGACTAGCGCGACATATGCGTCCGGATCGCTCATGTCAGCGGATCACACCTTCCAACACGGCGCGGAAACGCGGCTGCAGATGGCGCATCAAAAGCGACGCAATGGCCTCGTCAGAAAGATCGAGCAGCACATCGTCCTTTCCGATTTTCGCGCGTATTCCCCCCTGCAAATCGTCGGCGGCGTGCAGCGTTACACCTTCCTCGAGCATGTCACGCGCAAGGCCCAGGACGTATTTGGTAAGCTCACCGGATTGGATGTCGTCGGCATTTGCACGAATGGCGTCAGGTCCAACAACCTCGGCAGGCAAGATGACGGCCGTCTCTTTCTTGTCGCCTGTGTCTGCCGCTGTGCGACCGACCAGTTCAAGCACCATCTGCCTGAGCATAGCGGGGTCGGCTGTCACCTTTGCGGTCATGCGTCTGACGTCGAGTTCGAATTGCGCCACCAGATGGGATTTCATTGAGAGAACGGCGTCGCGCATGGCCGTATTCAGGGCCTCTTTACCCGCGGCTTCATACTTCTCTGCGTCTTTATGCGCGGCCTTTCGGGTGGCTTCGGCCTCTGTCACTGCCTCAGCTTTGATCTTTGCGGCTTGCGTCTTGGCCTCTGCGACAAGGCGCTCGGCCTCGGCGGTTCCCGCGTCGACGCCGTCTGCTCTCAACCGGTCGATCAGCGCATCGACCCCACTGGCGGTTTGCTGTGGCGTGGACATCATGCAATCCCCGCCGAGATGACCAGCGCGAA
>CAWUIQ010000014.1:0-84082 GCA_963922565.1 uncultured Rhodobacterales bacterium | reverse complement strand
CCCCGCCGGAATGGTGCGTGCTGCTTGAGGTCAGCCTGCCCGCATATGCGGATGTTCAGGGGGCGATGGACCTTCTGTTGACCGACAATGATCTGGTCCGCGACGGCCTGATCGCGCAGAGCGACACGCAAGCGGCCGAGTTCTGGGCGGTTAGAGAGCAGATCCCCGAGGCGAACCGGCGCATCGGGTCAGTGAGTTCGCACGACATCTCAGTCCCGATGGGTGCGATCGCCGAATTCATTGACCGTGGGCGCGAGCGGATCGCGGAGATCGGCGCGTTTCGCATCAACTGCTTTGGCCATGTGGGCGACGGCAATCTGCATTTCAACGTCTTCCCGATGCCGGGCCGGTCCCGCGCCGATCACGAGGTTGAGCGCCCCATGATCAAACGCGCGCTGCACGATTTGGCACACGAATTGGGCGGCTCGGTCGCCGCCGAGCATGGAGTCGGCCGTCTGAAAGTCGCGGATGTCGAACGCTATTCCGACCCGGCCAAGCTGGCGGCGATGCGGACGATCAAGGCCGCGCTCGACCCGCACGGGATCATGAACCCCGGCGCGGTCTTGCGGGCAGGCTAGGCACCCTCTCTCGACCGATCAGAGCGTGGCGGCCACCTTGCGCAATTCGAACTTCTGGATCTTGCCCGTCGATGTCTTGGGCAATTCCTGAAACACGACCTTCTTCGGTGCCTTGAACCCCGCCAGCGTTTCGCGGCTGAAGGCGATAAGATCGGCTTCGGTCGGGGCAGTGCCCTCCTTCAGTTCGATGAAGGCGCAGGGCACCTCGCCCCATTTGTCATCCGGCTTTGCAACGACGGCGGCCAACAACACGTCGGGATGGGCCATGAGCACGCCCTCGACCTCGACGGACGAGATATTCTCGCCCCCCGAAATGATGATGTCCTTGGCCCGGTCGGCGATCTGGATATAGCCGTTCGGGTGCTGCACGGCGATGTCGCCGGAGTGGAAGTACCCGCCGGCAAAGGATTCTTCGGTCGCGTCGGGGTTCTTCAGATACCCTTTCATCACCGAGTTGCCGCGCATCACGATCTCACCCTGCGCTGCACCGTCCATCGGTATCTGGGCCATGTCGTTATCCATGACGGTGATGTGTTCCATCATCGGAAAGGCCACGCCCTGCTGCGCCTTGATCGCGGCCTTTTCATCGGCGCTGCGCTCGTTCCAGGCATCCTGCCAGACGCATTCGGTCACGTGCCCGTAGGTTTCGGTCAGGCCGTAGACCTGCGTGACGTTGAACCCGAGCGCCTCGATCTTTTGCAGCGTGGCGGGGGCCGGTGGGGCTCCGGCGGTAAAGACCTCGACCACGTGGTCAAAGCTGCGCCTGTCGCTTTCCGGTGCGTTGACGATGGTGTTCAGAACGATTGGTGCGCCGCCGAAATGGGTCACGCCCTCGTAATGGATCGCGTTGTAGATCGCGGTCGCCGTCACATCCCGGCAGCAGACCAGCGTGCCGCCGACCAGCGGCATCATCCATGTGTGGTTCCAGCCGTTACAGTGGAAAAGCGGAACAATTGCCATGAAGACCGGGTGCAGCACCATGCGCCATGACACCACCGTGCCCATCGTCATCAGATACGCACCGCGATGATGATAGACCACGCCCTTGGGCCGCCCGGTCGTGCCGGAGGTATAATTCAGCGCGAGGCTTTCCCACTCATCCTCGGGCATGATCCAGTCGAAATTCGGATCGGCACTGGCCAGCAGGTCTTCGTAGACGGGGTGCCGGCCAGACGGGGGAAAGCCCGCATGGGCATCCGGCACTTCGACGATCTGCGGGGCGGTGCCCTCCATCAGGCCGATGGCGGCCTCGGCCAGTTCGAGGAATTGGGTATCGACCAGCAGGACCTTGGCTTCGCCGTGATCGAAGATGTAGGCAACCGTCGCCTTGTCGAGCCGGGTGTTGATCGTGTTCAAGACCCCGCCGCAGGCAGGCACGCCGAAATGGGCCTCGGCCTGCGCGGGCAGGTTGGGGATCAGGGTGGCCACGACATCACCAGGCTTGACGCCCATGGCCGCCAGACCGGATGCAAGGCGCGTGCAGCGGTCGTAGTATTCGGCATAGGTCACGCGATGATCGCCATAGATCACCGCCGTATGGTCGGCAAAAACCCGGGCGGCGCGGCGCAGATGCGAAAGCGGCGTCAGTGGCACGTAGTTGGCCGCGCGTTTCTGCAGCCCGGTTTCGTCAGATAGCCAGCCCATGCTCGTCCTCCCCGCATCCTGGTCGGCGCAGAATAGGCTGAAGCGTTTGGCGAGGGAAAGAGGGTCTGTAAGGGCTTTTGCACGATGATTTGGCTGTTAGGTTGGGGGCATGATCTACTCTCCCGGTCGCCGTTATCTTTTCATTCACCAGCCCAAGACCGGCGGCACCGCGATGGCGCTGGCGCTGGAAGCGCGGGCGATGAAGGATGACATCATGCTGGGGGACACGCCCAAGGCGCGCAAACGCCGCAGCCGGGTCAAGGATGTCGAAAGCCGGGGGCGGCTGTGGAAGCATTCGACCCTCGCCGATCTCGACGGGTTGGTGCCGCGCGATGCGCTTGATGATCTCTTTGTCTTCACGCTAGTCCGGAACCCGTGGGACAGGCTGGTCAGCTATTATCACTGGCTGAAGGATCAGAGTTTTGATCACCCCGCCGTCGGGCTATCGAAGGAATTGCCGTTTGACGCGTTCCTGAGGCATCCAATGATCGCGCATTCGATCCGCGAAACGCCATCGCGGCATTACGTGACAGATGCCTATGGGAAGGAGCGATGCGCCGCATTTATCCGCCTCGAACACTTCGAAGATGATGCGGCGCCTTTGTTCGATCATCTGGGATTCCGGTTTGGATTGGAACGCGTGAACAGCTCGCACCGCGATTGCGCGTATGACGCGTACTACGATACCGAATTGCGGGATTTCGTGGCGAATATCTGCTCAGAAGATATCGCCCGGTTCGAGTATGAATACGATTAGCCGCAATTGTCTTGAATGACAGTTTCCAAATCGTCAACAATGCAACTAATTTTGATGGATTGGTGGCCATCGATCTTTGACGTCAATTTAGTGCCCGATTTCTGACGTTCGAATGACACGACCGTCCCGGATTATGCGAAAATTGTCGAGGAATGTATGGCCCGCATTAAGGAACTAGACGCATGGCCGGTGCGGGTCAGTCGGAGCAAGGCATTGCAAAAGAACAAAAAAGTGGATTGCGTCCGAAAGGGGCCTTCGCTGTGAAGATGGGGTTTCTTGCCGGTACCGTGGTCGAGACCCCGGACGGGCCAAAGAGGATCGAAGAGCTGATGCCGGGCGACGAGGTGCTGACCTATCTCAACGGTCCACAGCGTATTCGAGCCGTTCAATCGGTCCTGAAATTCGCCGATGCACCGATGGTCCGCAAAGACAAATGGCACATTCACGTCCCTGAAAACGCCCTGGGCAATCAGGATGCTCTGGAACTTCAGGCCGAACAGGGTGTTCTGGTCGTTTCAGAGGCCGCATGCGACAGCAACGGAGATACGCTGGCCATCGTGCCTGCCGGCGCTCTTGCCGGATTTCAGGGCATCGCCCATGTCCCGCCCTATGCGTGGACCCGGGTCATCGAAATTGAAACCGACGAGGACGAGGTGTTGATCGCGGGTGGCGGCGCCTTGCTGTTCGGCGGAGATTCTGCCGAAGCCATGGTGGCGATCGCCGACACGAGCCGCCGCCAATACGATGTGTTTTCCGAGGACGACGCCGATCTGATCGTGCAGGAGATGCCGCCCTGGCAAGGCGTGGCGATCACCAAGCGAGAACCTGAAATCGTCGCCTCCTGACCGGATCAGGCGCGCACCTGGAGGGTGCGCCTGATGATCTCTGCCCCGGACGAGCCGCATCCGTCCGGGGCAGAGGGTTTTCCTAAGCGGCTTCGGCAGTTTCCGGCGCGAACCGGCCATAGAACGTTTCGTCCTTTTCCGCCATTTCACGCAGCAGGGCAGGGCATTTGAACCGCTCGCCGAACTTCGCTTCCAGCTGGTCGCAGCGCTCGGCCGCATAGGCGGCGCCGATCATGTCGAGCCACGACAGTGGACCACCGGACCACGGTGCAAAACCCCAGCCGAGGATCGCGCCGACGTCACCCTCGCGGATATCCATCAGCACGCCTTCTTCCAGTGCACGAACCGCTTCGAGCACCTGAGAGAAGAGCAGACGGTGCTGCACTTCGGTCAGGTCGGGCTGGTCATCGGCCAGCGGGTATTTTTCGTTCAGCCCCCGCCAGATCAGACCGCGTTTGCCTTTGTCGTCATACTCGTAGAAGCCCGCATTCGCCTTGCGGCCCAGACGTCCTTCTTCTTCCATCCAGAAGATCAGATCGTCCGAGGGGCTCTCGGGATAGGCGGCGCCCATGGCGGCCTTGGTCGCCCGGGCGATCTTGGCGCCGAGGTCGATGGCCGTTTCATCGGTCAGCTGAAGGGGACCCAGAGGCATGCCAACCAGCTTGGCCGCATTCTCGATCAGCGCCGGTTCGACCCCTTCCGTCACCATCCGCGTGCCTTCGTTGATATAGGGGATGATGCAGCGGTTGGCGTAGAAGAAGCGCGCGTCGTTGACCACGATCGGCGTCTTGCGGATCTGGCGGACATAGTCGAGCGCCTTGGCTACGGCCCGGTCGCCGGTTTCCTTGCCCTTGATTATCTCGACAAGCAGCATCTTTTCGACGGGCGAGAAGAAGTGGATGCCGATGAACTGCTCCTTGCGCACCGACGCCTGTGCCAGATCCGTGATCGGCAGCGTCGATGTGTTGGTGGCAAAGATGCAATCGTCGGGGATGATCGCCTCGACCTTCTTGGTCATGTCGGCCTTGACGGCAGGGTCTTCAAAGACCGCCTCGATGATCAGGTCACAGCCCTTGAGCTGGTCAAGGTCCGGCGTCGGCGTGATCAGCGACAGCATCGCATCCGCCTTTTCCTGCGTGACCTTGCCGCGCGATTTGCCCTTTTCGAGATATTTCTCAGTGTAGTTCTTGCCCCGATCCGCGCTTTCCTGGTCGCGGTCGACCAGAACCACCTCGATGCCAGCCTGTGCGGAGACCAGCGCAATGCCAGCACCCATCAGGCCCGCGCCCAGAACGCCCAGTTTCTTGACGCGTTGGTCTTCGATGCCTTGAGGTCGAACGGCACCCTTTTCCAGCGCTTCCTTGTTGAGGAAGATCGAGCGGATCATGTTGGCCGAGGACGGGTTCATCAGAACGTTTGTGAACCAACGGGCCTCGATCTTGAGCGCTGTGTCAAAGGGCACGAGCGCCCCTTCATAGACCGCGGAAAGCAGGGCCTTGGCCGCCGGATAGACGCCTTGGGTCTTGCCGTTGACCATGGCATTCGCGCCGACGAACGTCATGAAGCCGGCGGGGTGATAGGGCGCGCCGCCGGGCATCTTGTAACCCTTCTTGTCCCAATCCTTGACGATGTCCGCGTCCGAGGCATTAAGCACCCATTCCTTGGCCGCTGCCATCGGGTCATCGACCACTTCGTCAACGAGTTGACCCTTGGCCTTGTCCGGGCTGACCATCTTGCCTTCGAGCAGGAAGGACGACGCATTCATCGCGCCCAACTTGCGCACAAGGCGTGTGGTGCCGCCCGCGCCGGGGAAGATGCCGACCATGATTTCGGGCAGACCGACCTTGGCCTTGGGGTTGTTGGCCATGAAAATGCGGTGCGTGGCCAGCGGCAGTTCGAGGCCGATGCCCGCGGCAGTGCCGGGCAGCGCTGCGGCGATCGGCTTGCCGCCTTTCTGGGTCTTGGGATCCATCCCTGCAAGCTCGATCTTGCGCAGCAGGTGGTGCATGCGCATCGTGCCTTCGAACAGGCCCTTGGCCGGGTTGTCGCCTGCCTCTTCCTTCATCTTGGCCAGCAGGTTCAGGTCCATGCCGCCGGCAAAGGAACCGTCCTTGCCCGAGGTGATCACGATCCCCTTGACCGCATCGTCGGCAAGCGCGTCGTCGATCAGGGCGTCAAGCTGCTGCAACCCTTCGAGTGACATGACGTTCATCGATTTTCCGGGAACGTCCCATGTGATGATCGCGACACCGTCGTCGCCCTTTTGCATGGTAAAGTCAGTCATGTCGGTTTTCCTTTGCTGGGGTAGGGTGTGCCATGCTGGCCGAGTGACGGTCTGCGGGGCCTTTCGGGGCGATATGCAGAGCGGCAAAGGGTTCATGGCAGATTTCATCGTCGGGGCAGGCGCCGACGATCAGATTGGTTTTCATTTCATCCATCCGTGTCAGCGCCTCGCGGGCGGGCGCCAGATCAGCACGGACGGTGTGATGGGTAGAATTCATTGGGACCCCCCGGATGTCTCTTGAGAGGAGCCGCTGTCTTCGGGTGTCAGTTCGACGGTCGGGCGGGGCCGCATGATCGACGTGGCCCGCCAAAGACCTTTTTCATTGCGCAGGGTGACCGAGGAATCCCAAGGTGGGACAACGTGTGAGCCACCGCGGAAAGCATGGGTGCGGTAGACACCGATCATCTGATCGGCCCCCACCATCTCGGTCGAGATCGCCTCGCGCACGATCTGCGTGACCCACGCATCGGCATCCTCGCCCCAGAAGGCCGCAAGCTCGGCCTGAACCGAGGCGGCGTCGGTCAAGGTCTTGGCGCCAGTGTGGCCGATCAGGGTGAACGGGAACGACAGGCAGGATTCGATTTTGTGGTGATCCTCGGCCTCGATCGCGTCGGTGAACCGGTCCAGCACCGATTGAAACAGCGCCTTTCTCAACTCCCGCCCCGGCTCGGAAGGAGCCGCTGTGGAGGCATCCAGGGTCTTGGGAACGAGGATCGGCCACTCGCTGTTCTCGATAGCATTCTGCGCTTCGGTGATCTGCCAATCGTCGCCACTTTTGTACATGGTCATGAGCGACGGGTAAGGCGGCACCATGTCCTCGGCTCCACGACGCACATAGGTCATGTGATTGCCAAGGATCGTCACGGGATCGATGAACCGGCAATCACCCGCGACGCGGTGGAAGTTATCCACGCCCAGGGCAGCGATGGAGTGTGCGAAGGTCAAGAACAGCTCTTTCAGTTCAGCTTCGGTTTCGAAGACTTGCGACGATCGTGAGGTGACCATCCGATAGGGAAGGGCCACGTGACGGCGCAAAAGATCGTAATCGGCCGTGCTGATGGCCGCGTCGACGCGGTCAAGCACATGCTGATATGTCTCTTGTGCCGTCTCAGCCATCCGGGCCTAGACCCGTTCGATGATCGTGGCCGCCCCCATGCCCGATGCGATGCAAAGCGTTGCCAGACCCGTTTCCTTGTCCGAACGCTCCAATTCATCGAGAAGGGTGCCGATGATCATTGCACCGGTGGCGCCCAGCGGGTGGCCCATAGCGATGGAGCCGCCATTTACATTGACCTTGTCGTGGTCGACATCGAAGGCCTGCATGAAACGCAACACGACCGATGCGAACGCCTCGTTCACTTCGAAGAGGTCAATGTCACCGATTTCCATGCCATGATCCTTGAGGATCTTTTCCGTCACCGGAACCGGGCCGGTCAGCATGATGGTCGGATCGGTGCCGATCTTTGCCGTGGCCTTGATGCGGGCGCGCGGCTTCAGACCATATTTCTCGCCGAATTCCTTGTTGCCGATCAGGACCGCCGCCGAGCCGTCGACGATGCCGGATGAGTTGCCGGCGTGGTGGATGTGATTGATCCGCTCCAGCTCCGGGTACTTCATGATCGCTACCTTGTCGAAGCCGGGCATGACCTCGCCCATGGCCTGGAAGGACGGGTTGAGCGAACCGAGCGATTGCATGTCGGTGCCCGGGCGCATGTATTCGTCGTGATCGAGAATGGTCAGGCCGTTCTGGTCCTTGATGGTGATGACCGATCCGTTAAAGCGGTCTTCGTCCCACGCGACCTTCGCGCGCCGCTGGGATTCAACGGCCAGCGCATCGGCATCGTCGCGGCTGAAGCCGTACTTCGTGGCGATGATGTCGGCGCTGATGCCCTGAGGCACGAAATAGGTGTCGAGCGCGATGCTCGGGTCGGCGGCGATGGCGGCACCATCGCTGCCCATGGCCACGCGGCCCATCATCTCGACGCCGCCCGCGATGTAGGCATCGCCGGCACCACCTTTGACCTGGTTGGCGGCGAGGTTCACGGCCTCCATACCCGAAGCGCAGAAACGGTTGATGGCCAGGCCGGGGATCTTTTCATCGAGATCGGAGGCCAGCACGGCCGACCGGGCAAGACAGCCGCCCTGTTCCATGACCTGGGTGACATTGCCCCAGATCACGTCCTCGACCGCGTGACCGTCGAGGTTGTTGCGATCCTTGATCGCGTTCAGGGTCTGGGCGCTCAGGCGCAGCGCGGTCACTTCGTGCAATGCGCCGTCCTTGCGGCCTTTGCCGCGAGGGGTGCGCAGCGCGTCGTAGATATAGGCTTCGGTCATTGGGTGATCCTCTCGACGTGTCTTTGTTGGTACGTGGGGCGGCACAGGATGACGGTGCAAGATGTGCCGCTGCGTCTTTTTACGTTTGGTCAGGCAGGGCCTTTGGCATCAGGTCGTATGGATGCTTCCAGCTGGGTGTTTCGGACAGGCGGGTGAGCCAGGCGTCGATGTTGGGCCAGTCAGCCCGATCAAAGCCGAATGGCTCGGGGTAGTAGAGATAGCCGCAGCAACTCAGATCGGCGTTGGTGATGTCGTTGCCGACGATCCAGTCGCGACCTGCCAGGTGGGTATTGAGAACAGCATAGGCGGCCTTGAGACGGCCCTGGTTGAAGGCAATGACGTCCTGGGGGCGCTTTTCCTCGGGCAAGAAGTTCATCAGGAAGCGGGTGACGCCCGCCATCGAACTGAGCTTGTGATTGTCGAAGAGGACCCAGCGGAGGACCTCGTATTTGTCGGCATCATTGCCGGCAAACTTGCCGGTCTTGTCGGAGATATACTGCTGAATGACACCCGACTGGCTGAGGCGCATGTCGTCGTCGACCAGCAATGGCGCCTCGCCCATCGGGTTGAGCGCGCGATACGCGTCGGTCCGGGCCGCGCCGTTGAAGAAATCGACATAGACCGGCTCCCAATCAAGACCGCTCAGTTCGAGCGCGAGGGCCGCTTTATAGGAGTTTCCGCTTTCGCCGAAGCAATGCAGTTGCAAGGTCATGGTCTGTCGGCTCCCCCCGATGCGCTTGCGGAAATGTCCGGAGTGGGGGCCAGCCCCCACACCCCCGGCGTTTTTGGGACGAGAAGAAGGTGACGATCTTCTCGTTGGAAACCGAGCGTTAACCTTGATCGTGCCTTAACGTTTGTGCGGTACAGGCTGGCGAGCCGATGACCGCACGAGGAGAAGCCCCGCCGCCCGCTTGCGTTCCGTCTAACGGTCGAGCCGGCGCGCGGGGTGGACCTTCTGCACGTGCCCGCCCCTTCTTCTCGTGACAAATACGCACCGGCGGCTGACGCGCCACTAGAGCGGAGGTCAGACCAGCTCACAATGCCCTCGCAATCAGTTCTTTCATGATTTCGTTCGTTCCGCCGTAGATCCGTTGCACCCGGGCGTCGGCCCACATTTCACCCACGGCGTATTCCTGCATGAAGCCGTACCCGCCGTGTAGTTGCAGGCATTCGTCCAGCACGTCGCCCTGCACATCGGTGGTCCAGTATTTCGCCATGGCGGCCTTGTCGACGCTGAGCGCGCCGCGCAGGTGCTCGGCCATGCATTCGTCAAAGAAAGCACGGCTCACAGCCACCTTGGTCTTGCATTCCGCCAGCTTGAAGCGTGTGTTCTGAAACTGGGTGAGGGGCCCGCCAAAGGCTTCACGTTCCTTGCAATAGGCGATGGTCCGTTCCAGCGCACCCTCCATCGCGCCGATCGCGCCGCAGGCAATGGCGAGCCTTTCCTGGGGTAGTTGCTCCATCATCTGATAGAAGCCGCGCCCTTCATCGCCGCCGAGGATGTTTTCGGGCGGGATCTCCACGTTGTCGAAGAAGAGCTCCGACGTATCAGCCGCATGCAGCCCGATCTTTTCGAGATTGCGGCCACGGGCAAAGCCGCCGGCGCTGTCGGTTTCCACCACGACCAGTGACACACCCTTGGCGCCCTCGTTCGGATCCGTCTTGGCCGCGACGATGATCAGGTTGGCATGCTGACCATTCGAGATGAACGTCTTTTGCCCCGAGAGCCGATAGGCATTGCCGTCGCGGATCGCCCTTGTCCTGATCGCCTGCACGTCCGAACCCGTCGACGGTTCGGTCATCGCCAAAGCGCCGACCAGCTCACCGGTCACCAACTTTGGCAGCCAGCGTTTCTTTTGATCTTCGCTGCCATAGGCGAGGATGTAATGCGCCACAATGGGTCCGTGGATGGCTGCACCCCAGCTTGCCAGATTGGCCCGCGACGCTTCGATCAGGATGGCGGCCTCATGTCCGAAATCGCCACCCGGCCCGCCGTATTCCTCGGGGATCGACGGGCAGAGCAGGCCAAGTTCGCCGGCCTGCTGCCAGATCTCGGGATCCATCTGGCCCTGTTTCCGCCAGCGCTCGAAATGCGGGGCCCATTCATTCGTAATGAACTGCGCCGTCATCTCCGCGATCATGCGGTGTTCGTCGGTCATCCAACGGGATGCCTGGTCTGGCAAGTCTTTCATGGTCTCCTCCCCGGGCAGACCTAGCGTTTGCGCGCCTCAAGCTCGGAATTGAAGATCCGCATCCGGTGCGTGAGGTTTTCTTCGTCGATGACGCTGTTGAAATTTTCGAAGATGAAAGACAGCGCCTCGCCTTCGTCGAGCCCCGCCTCGGCGGCGAAGGCCCGCAGCCGCCGATAGCCGTCCTCGGTCATGGCGACCGGAAAACGGCGGGTCAGGCGAAAACGTTTCGGCATCTGGCTCCTCCCCGAAAAGAAACAAGGCGGGCGTTCTGCCCGCCTTGCCAGTGCTTTAGAAATTCGCCACTTCGAGCGCCATCACGGGTTCTGCACCGCTTTCGATCCGCTTGAGATGCAGCGCCGTCGCCGGCAGTTGCCGCGCCATGTAGTAGCGGCCCGTCGCCAGCTTGGTGTTGTAGAATTCGGTGTCCGAAGCACCACCAGCCAGCGCGTCCATCGCGGCCTTGCCCATGCGCGCCCACATCAGCCCAAGGCAGACATGGCCGAACATGTGCATGAAGTCATAGCTGCCGCTCAGCGCGTTGTTGGGGTTCGCCATGCCGTTTTGCATGAAGTACATGCCGGCGGCCTGCAGATCCTTCGACGCCGCTTTCAGCGGCTCGATGAAATCGCGATCGAACGCCTCGTCCTGACCACCGTTTTCCTTGCAGAAGGTTTTCACCATCTCGAAGAACGCCATGACGTGCTTGCCGCCATCCTGCGCCAGCTTCCGGCCGACGAGGTCGAGCGCCTGAACGCCGTTGGCGCCTTCGTAGATCATCGCGATACGGGCGTCGCGGGTATATTGCGACATGCCCCATTCCTCGATGTAGCCGTGGCCGCCATAAACCTGCTGGGCCTTGATCGTCATGTCATAGCCCTGATCGGTCAGGAACCCCTTGATGACCGGTGTCAGCAGCGAGATGATCCCGTCCGCATCCTTGTCTTCGGCACGGTGCGCGGCGTCGATCATGGTGGCGCCCCATAGGATGAACGCACGCGCGCCTTCGGCGAACGACTTCTGATCCATCAGCGAGCGGCGGATATCGGGGTGCACGATCAGCGGATCGGCCGGGCCCTCGGGGTTCTTGACGCCGGTCACGTCGCGGCCCTGCAGCCGGTCCTTGGCGTATTCGAGCGCGTTCTGATAAGCCACATCGGCTTGGGCGAGGCCCTGCATGCCGACACCCAGACGCGCTTCGTTCATCATCGTGAACATGGCGCGCATGCCCTTGTGCGCTTCGCCCAGCAGATATCCTTCGGCCTCGTCATAGTTCATGACGCAGGTCGAGTTGCCGTGGATGCCCATTTTCTCTTCGATCTTGCCGCACGAGACGCCGTTGCGTGCGCCCATGTTGCCGTCGTCGTCGACGAGTATTTTTGGAACAATGAAGAGCGAGACGCCCTTGATGCCCTCGGGGCCGCCCGGGATCTTGGCGAGAACGAGGTGGACGATGTTGTCGGCCATGTCGTGTTCACCGGAAGAGATAAAGATCTTTTGCCCGGTGATCTTGTAGCTGCCGTCGTCTTGCGGTTCTGCCTTGGTGCGCATGAGGCCCAGATCGGTACCGCAATGCGGTTCCGTCAGGTTCATCGTGCCGGTCCATTCGCACGACACCATCTTGGGCAGCCACTTGTCTTTCTGCGCGTCCGTGCCGTGGGCCAGGATCGCCGAGGCCGCACCGTGGGTCAGACCCTGATACATGGTAAAGGCCTGGTTGGCGGCGCTGAACATCTCGCCGACAGCCGTGCCCATCAGATAGGGCATGCCCTGACCGCCGTATTCCTCAGGCATGTCGAGGCCGGTCCAGCCGCCTTCTTTCACCTGCTCGAAGGCATCTTTGAAGCCCGTTGGCGTATAGACAACGCCGTTTTCCAGCCGGCAGCCTTCGGTGTCGCCGACGACGTTCAGCGGCGCCAGAACCTCGGCGCTGATTTTGCCCGCTTCTTCCAGAACGGCGCTGGTGAAGTCGCTTTCGAGTTCGTCATAGCCGGGGATGTCTGATGACGTGACTTTCAGAACGTCATGCAACAAAAATTGCATGTCTTTGGTCGGCGCGGTGTAGCTTGGCATTGCGGGTCTCCCAAAAAATGTTGCCGGATTACTCGGCGGCTTTCTTCGTCGTCGTCATGGAGGCAAGCATGTTCTTGCCCCATGCGAGTTGATCCTTCAGTTCGTTTATCGCAACGTTCAGTTCGTCGCGCTGGCGTTCCATATCGGCCAGCCGCTCTTGTGCGATTTCGTAGGTGCGCGTGTATTGCGTCAATTGCTGGTCGCCGACGTCATAGAGATCGAGCAGCTGGCGGATTTCCTCGAGGCTGAAACCAAAGCGCTTTCCACGCAGGATCAGCTTGAGCCGCCCGCGGTCGCGGCGGGTGAACAGGCGCTTCTGGCCTTCACGGATTGGGAACAGCAGTTCCTTCGCTTCGTAAAAGCGCAGCGTACGAGGCGTTACATCAAACGCCTCACACATCTCGCGAATTGTCATAGTTTCTTCTTGGTTCATTTGTCACTCGCAAAACGATTGATTGCCCGAACACCTGGGCGGTTTCGACTTCCGATACTACGCAAGCTGACGTTTACGTAACCAATACGTCACGTCACTTCTGCGTCACCGCAATTACGGACCGAAAGTCCTGTGGGATTGGGCAGGCTTTCTGTCCAATTCAACCCTAACACGTTCCCGGCAATTTCGCATCTTCGTTCCACGCGGCGGGAATGAAAGCGCCAGATTCCCCGCCCGTGCCGCTTGCCAGCCGATGCCCCTGTCCGTAGCGTCGGGTCCAGCCGTTGCTAAAGTGGGGAGGGGCGTGGCTTTGCGTGGTCTGTTGTTTGTACTGGTTGTTTCGATTTTGCCGGTCATGGCATACGGACAATCCAGCCTTCTTTGCACCCCATCAGGCCCCCGCCTGACCGCAGAGCAGATGCAGCAGTTTCTTGTCGGCAAAACCATCACTGGCGTGACCAGACGCGGTGGTGGCTGGACCCTTAACCTGGATCCGGGTGTTACCGCAGGAAGGTCCGAATTCCGCAACGACCGTGGCCAGGCATTCGACGGCGCATGGAAAATTGACCGGAGCCGCCTGTGCCAAAGCTACAACGACGGCGACTCGTGGATCTGTCACGAGATCCGGGCCTGCGGCGATGACCGCGCGGCAGCGGTGATGATCAATGCGCAAGGTGTCCAGTCGTCCCTGCTGACCCGCGTTCAGGACCGGTGGCCACGGCAAGCCAAGGGGCGCCTATGTGCCCGTCCGGGCGAGCCGCTGCGCACGGATCAACTGGACCGTCTGCTGCCCAACAGTCGGCTGCGTATGCGCAGTGCGAACGGCACGGCGGCGACGTTCCTGCTGGGCCAGAACGGTTTTGGTGAATTCGTCGATCCAAGCGGGCGGAGCGGTGACGTCGACTGGCGGATCGAGGGCAGCAACCTGTGCGTTGCCACATGGCGCGGGAACGAGACCTGCGAGAAATTCGTCCGCTGTACGTCGGACGAGGGCCGCTTTGTCACGATCGATCGCGCGGGCCGGCAAACGACGCTCGTGACCGAGGTTCTGGCCCCCGATGGCCGGGAACGGGTTGTCGAGCCGGTCGAGCCTCCGGCGCTGACCGTCGACCTGAGCGGGGTGGGGCCAGCCGTCTACGCAGCCCTCATGCGCAGCCAGGGCGCGTCGGCGGAGCGCGTCCGTTTGCGGCCACGGGGCACTGACAAGGTCAAGCAGGATATCATTGCCCGCCGGGCTGAGCGCCGGATCGGGCAGCTTGTCCGCGAGTTCTCGGGTCGGCCGGTCGTCGTGAAATCGCCCCGCATGCCGATATCGATCAAGGGCTATCAGGATCGCGAGCGGCGGGCCGGTGTCTGTCTGCCGGGCGCCATCTGGATCAAGGCGCTGCAACAGCCCGGGGTCGAGGCGCGGGAACGCCATCAGTTATTTGGGTTTACCCTCGCGAATAACGCGGTCGCGCAAGAACGTGGCGGCGACGGCAACAAGATCCAGCAGCGCTGCCCCGGTCGCAAGACCGCAGCCGATCCGAGCGGGGGTGCCATGCAGCCATGGGTCGGCGAAGTACCGTTCAAAACGACCTACCCTTTCTATGCCTATCTTCGGGCCGATCTCGACGTGCAGGAACGACTCATGCAGGCCGAAAAGGCGGGTGAACTGAGCGCGCAATACACTTGCCGTCTGGCCCCCAGCCGCGCTGAGCGCAAATGGCAGTTGCGCAGCAAACGCGAAGATGTGGGAGATACGCCCCGCTTTGCCGCCAACTGCATCATCGACCAGATCGATCTCTTTGGTGGCCTGCCTGCCGAGGGGCGCGAGCAGCGTGTGACCTATCGCTTTGAGGGGACGGATCAGGTCTCGGCCACGTCGCAGCTGTTGCCGTGGTCTCCGGGCTCTGAACGACCGGTTCGCGTCACGGTCCCGACCGGGCCGACCCGTGACCAGATCCGCCTGGAGTTCGCCTACGCCGATGCTGTGTGCAAGGCCGAAGACCGGCGGCCGCTCGAGGATCGGCGAGCCTTCTGTTTTGTGACATCAGAGGACCAGAGGCTGAAAGATGTGCTCGCACCACTGGACTTGCAGGTGGGCCGGGACATGAACCGCCTGTCGCCGGATCTGCCGCCCGATGCGATTGTTCCGGCGGGCACCCGCGTCATCTTTCGCGAGCATTAAAGGCCAAGATTACATGGCGTCGATGAGATCCAGCAAAGCGGGCGGCAACTGGTCCTCGCGCAGCTCGAAGGTATGCCGCGCCTTTTCATCATCCGTCACAACGATGCGGTAGGTTAGCATGTCCGCGGCACCCGGTGCCTCAGCTTTGGTCGCAAGGGCGCCGAGCGCCTTGGGATCGAAAGCCGTGCAATACGTGTCACGCAGCGCCGCCGTCTGGCTTTCCAGATCCATCTGCTTGTCGATCCCAGCGGCGGCCAATCCTCCGAAGCCGCCGCTCGATGTGATTTTGATCATCATCACGAAACACCCCGCTGCCAGTCCCGCCGCGCTCATGATGCGTCTCTGGTCTCAGACCGAGATGCCGACCAGCCGCCATGCCCGGCGCAACATCATCATCTCGTAACTGCCGACGCCATGCAATTCGATTGCAGCGTCCATCGTTTGCGCCGCCCAATCGCCGAAGGTGGCCATGGGGTTGTTGAGCTGCTGTAGCGCGCGGTACCAGATTTGCCCGGCACGTTTCCAAGACTTGCCGCCGATATACTGCGCATAAAGATAAAAGGCGTGGTTGGGGATGCCGGAATTGATGTGGACGCCCCCGTTGTCGCTGGTCGTGCTGACGTAGAAGTCCATGTGATAGGGCTGCGGATCACGCCCCAGAAGGCTGTCGGAATAGGCGGTGCCTGGGGCCTTGAGCGACCGCAGCGCCACGCCGTTGATGTCTTCGCCCAGAATGCCTTTGCCCATCAGCCAGTCGGCCTCGTGCACCTCCTGACCCAGCTTGTATTGCACCGTCAGGGCGCCGAAGACGTCGGCAAAGCTTTCGTTCAGCGCGCCCGACTGACCCTGATAGACCAGCCCGCCCGAAAACTGCACGACACCATGAGACATCTCATGGCCGATCACGGACAGTTCGGTGAAGGTCTGGAAAATCTTGTCATCGCCATCGCCATACGCCATCTGCTGACCGTTCCAGAAGGCGTTGTTGTACTTGCGGCGGTGGTGGACGGTCGCGACGAGCGGCATGCCGTTGCCATCAAGTGAGTTGCGTTCGAATTCGTTGGAATAAAGCCCGAACACGTCACCGGCGCCGTCATAGGCCCGGTCGACTTCTTCATCATTCGTGGGGGCATCCCCCTCGGCCCGGGCCAGTTCGCCTGGAAGCGATGCCTTTTCCTGCCCGTCATAGATCTTGCGCTCGCAGGTGTGGGTGCCCGCGCAGCCCTGTGCCAGAGCAGTCGTCACGAACATGCCGGCGCGGTTTGCATCGGGAACCATCCCGCCCGAAGACTGTTCGGCCCGTTCCTCGCGCACCTCTTCGTTCTGCTTCAGCATTGACTGGGCCATCTTCCTGATGCCGCTGTCGCCGCGCAGAACCATGACCTCGAGCATATGAGGCGGGATGATGCATTGGATCGGATTGTGGTGGTGGGTGCACATGGGCGGCTCCGTCAAAAAATGCGTTAAGTATCTGTAGAGACTACCATAGGTGGCACAACCGCGCAAAGTCAGGGAAACCGGACATGGGCAGGTTCCGCCCTCCTGGCATGAACGTTTCGTTAAATCCGGCAGATGTATGCCCAAGAATACCGTGCTATCCGGCGCGCTTCTGCTATGTCCACCACGCATGGCAGCGTTGGTCTAAGCGCGCTAGCGCGGCCCAGACAAAACCGATACGACGCCGCGGTGCAGAAAAAACGAGCAGGTTCAAGCGATATGGCATTCTTTGATCTATCCGGCGGCGGCGCCCGCACGCGGTTTGGCGACTTTTCGATCGCACCGGGCGAGGTTGAGCTGACACCCGGACAGATCAAGACCGAATTGCTTTCCGGCCTGACCGTGGCGCTGGCCCTCGTGCCCGAAGCCGTGGCCTTTGCCTTCGTCGCCGGGGTGCATCCGCTGGTCGGTCTTTACGCGGCCTTTCTGGTCGGTCTGATCACGGCGCTGATCGGCGGCCGGCCCGGCATGATCTCGGGCGCCACAGGGGCGCTGGCTGTCGTGATGGTCGCGCTGGTTGCCCAGCATGGGATCGAATACCTCTTTGCGACGGTCGTGCTGATGGGCCTCTTGCAGATCTTTGCGGGGGTCATGCAATGGGGCAAGTTCATTCGCCTCGTGCCGCATCCGGTCATGCTGGGCTTTGTGAATGGCCTGGCCATCGTCATTTTTCTGGCGCAACTCACCCAGTTCAAGGTGCCGGGATCGGTTGAGAATACAGGGCACGGAATGGGCGGCGGCGAATGGCTGAGCGGCGGGCCCCTCTATATGATGCTTGCGCTGGTGGCCGCGACGATGGCGATCATCTGGATCATGCCGCAGCTGACCAAGGCCATCCCGGCGCCACTGGCCGGGATCGGTGTGATTGCCGCGCTGGTCATCGCGTTCGGGCTGGATGTGCCACGGGTTGGCGATCTGGCCTCGATCGAGGGCGGTCTGCCGGCCTTTCACATCCCGATGGTGCCCCTGAACTGGGAAACGCTTGAGATCATCCTGCCCTATGCCATCATTCTCGCCGCGATCGGCCTGATCGAAAGCCTTCTGACGCTGAACCTCGTCGGCGATCTGACGGGGCAGCGGGGCGGGGCGTCGCAGGAATGTATTGCCCAGGGCGTGTCGAATACAGTCACGGGTTTCTTTGGCGGCATGGGCGGTTGCGCCATGATCGGGCAGTCGATGATCAACGTGAAATCGGGCGGGCGGACGCGGATCGCGGGCGTTGCAGCGGCCCTGTTCCTCTTGGCCTTTATCGTTGTCGGGTCGAGCGTGATTGAGCTGATCCCACTGGCCGCACTTGTTGGCGTGATGTTCATGGTCGTGATCGGGACATTCGCGTGGAACTCTCTCAAGATCCTGCGGAAAGTGCCGCTGACCGATGCCTTCGTGATCGTGCTGGTGACGGTTGTGACGGTGATGGAAGACCTTGCCGTCGCCGTCGTTGTCGGCGTGATCGTCAGCGCGCTGGCCTATGCCTGGAACAACGCGCGCCGGATCTATGCGAAGTCATACGTCACGCCTGAGGGTGCGAAGGTGTACCAGGTGCAGGGGCCGCTGTTCTTTGGCTCTGCCACCGGCTTTGTCGAGCTCTTTGACGTGTCCGGCGACCCCGGTGAGGTCATCGTCGATTTCGCGGAAAGCCGTGTGGTGGACCAGTCCGCCCTGCAAGCGATCGAGGCCGTGGCACAGAAATACGACGAGGCGGGCAAGCGGGTGCAATTGCGCCACCTGTCGCGCGACTGTCACAAGCTGCTGTCGAAGGCGGGGCATTTGATGGTCGATAGTGATGACGATCCTGACTATCAGCTGGCGGTGAACTACGGTGTGCGGACCGGTATTCTCGGCGGTCACTAGGGGCTGTCCCCAAAAGGAGCGCGCTGACGCGCGCACGCCATGATTTGTTTGGTGCTTCGATGCGGGCGGGTTAGCTTTCGCTCTGGCTCACCCGAGCGAAAGCCCTTTCGCATCGCCACCTCTGCCTGACCTTCTGTGCCAGGCGACCGTGTCGCCGTTCAAACAAAATAGCCGTATCCCGCGTTGCGGGGCCCTCGGCGATTTTGTTTGAGCGCCGCCGCGCCCGCCCGGCTTCGATGGATCAGGCGACGGCGGCTCCGGAGCGAAAGTCAATCATCGGGGCGCGCGAGTTCGAAGACGTCGCGCACATGCGTGTAGTCCCGGTAACCGAGGCGGGCGAGCGGTTGGTATGTGGTGATGTCGAACCGTCCGTCCCTTAGACAATCGTCACGGATATGCACGCCTGTAACCACCCCCAGCACCAGTTTGTTGGCCGCGCCCTCAAGATCCACGATCTGCGTTAGCCTGCATTCCAGTGCCGCGGGCGCATCCGCGACCCGATCGCAATCGATGGTCTCGCATGGTGCTTTGGCAAGGCCCGCCGCCTCAAATTCATCCATGTCACTGGGCAGGGTGGCGGAGCTTTTGTTCATCGCATCCCGGGCGGCGTATTCAACAATGTTCACGCAGAAGACCCCCGTCTCGCGGATATTGGCGACACTGTCCTTGGTGTCGCCCTGATCGGGCTTGGTGCCGGTCGAGGCGAACATGACCTGAGGCGGCACGTATGCCACCGCGTTGAAGAAAGAGTATGGGGCGAGATTGGCGCGCCCTTGCCCGTCACGCGATGAAATCCACCCGATGGGCCGGGGCGTGACGATGGCGTTGAAAGGGTTGTGCGGCAGGCCATGGCCGTCAGCGGGACGATAGAACATCTGGGGCTTTCCTTGGTGGTTTGCGCAAGGGCTAGCGGCATGATAGGGCGATTTCCAGCCATAACCACGTCTGATCTGCCCACCCATGTATCATCTCAGCCCTGAGACGCCGGAGGATTGGTGGGAGGTCGAGGCCCTTTACGATCTTTGCTTTGCGCCTGGCCGCTCTGCCCTGTCGTCCTACAGGCTGCGGGACGGGGTGCCGATGGTCGCGCCGCTCTGCCAGGTGGCGCGGGATGAGGCGGGTATTCTGGCCGGTGCCGTCCGGTACTGGCCGGTCCGCGTGAGCGATCATCCGGCGCTGCTTCTGGGTCCGATCGCCGTGCACCCGACGCGGCAGGGCGAGGGGTTAGGCGGCGCGCTGATCGAGGAAAGTCTGGCTGATGCCACTCAACTGGGATGGCGGCGCGCGCTTCTGGTCGGGGATGCGCCCTATTACGGTCGTTTCGGCTTTCGCCCCCTTGCCGGTATCGAGATGCCGCCCCCCACCAACCCGGCCCGGGTTTTGGGGCGCGATCTGGTGTCCGGCGCGTGGGACGGGGTTGCGGGATCGGTCAGCCGCATTGAAAGAGGCGCCGACTGACCGCATCTATTGCAGATGGACGACATCGTATTTGTAAAGACCGTTGATGCCGAGGCTGAACTGGACGCGCTCGCTCGCCGTTATGCGTTCGCCAGCAATGCCGGTATCGACGTGCTCAACACCATCGGGGGGCAGGCCGACACGCTGATCGATCGTTTGCCCCAGCCGGTCAAGGATCGCCTCAACGATGCGGCGCAGGTCGCGCTGACGCAGGCGGTTCGGGCGGCACAGGGATCACGCAACGTGGTGCCGGACCAGGCAAGCTGGCTGAACACCGCCGTCAACACGGCCATGGGTGCCGCGGGTGGCTTTGGTGGCTTGCCCACGGCGTTGGCCGAGCTGCCGGTCACGACCACACTGCTCTTGCGGATTATCCAGGGGGTCGCCGACGAGCATGGCTTTGACCCGGCATCAGAGAATGTGCAGTTCGACGCCGTTCAGGTCTTTGCCGCCGCGGGGCCGCTTGCTGATGATGACGGGGCCGATCTGGCGTTCCTGTCGACACGGCTGGGGCTGAGCGGGCCTGCGATGCAGATGCTGATTACCCGCGTCGCACCGCGTCTCGCCACCGTTCTGGGGCAGAAGCTGGCGGCCCAGACAGTGCCCATTCTGGGCGCTGTCGCAGGGGCGGCGACGAACTATGCCTATACGCAATACTATACCGAGATGGCGCATGTGCATTTCGGTCTGCGCCGCCTCGCAGTGGATGCCGACATTCCGCACGAGACGCTTGTTTCCGGGCTCAGGACCCGGCTACCGGATTTGAAATCAGCGCGGAATGGTTAGCCCGGCCACCTCTGCCATGAAAAAGGGGAAATAGTCGGGTGTGCCGAAAAAGTTCCCTGCCTCAACCCGCGTCGGGACCGTGAAACCGTCAAAGCGCCGAAACTCTGACAGGTAGCCGCCGAAGGGTTGCAGGCGATAGGTCTTGTCGGGGTTGGCGTTGCTCCATCGCTCCATCCGAACAGCAATGGGTTGACCAACGACATTGATCTGCAGTTCAACCGATTGGCTGAGATCGCCATGGCTGACCGTGACCTGGGCGGTCATGTCATCGATGCTTGCCCATTCGATGTCCGGACCGGGCAAGAGTGCCGCCGGGGTCCAGAACAAGGCTTCGGCCACGAGACGGCCAAAGGCAGAGCGACGGTGATCGTCGGTTCCGCCCGCCCGAACCACCGGCAGCAATCCGGCAAAGCGGAAGCGCGTCCAGTCAGCGCTATCGGACCCGCTGAGCCTGCCTGCATTTGCCCGCCAGACAAATCCATGAGGTGCTGCGATGATCTGTTCGGCCTTCATGTCCGCATAACGCGGATCGTCCCGCTGTCCCATGCCGATCTGTCCGGTCATTTCGACTTCCGCCACTGTCCGAAGCGGCGTGCCCTCGGCGATTGCATAGAGAAAGTACCGGCGGGCCGCCGTCGGCAGGTCCTCGACCATTGCAGCGCTGAAACGGGGCGGGTCGCTTGGTTGAAGGCCCCGGAGGCGTGTCGTTTCGGTTCGGTCAGCACGAAGATCCGAGAGCCGGAGGAGGCTGAGGGCAAGGGCGCCGACGAAAGTGGCGGCTGGCAGCGCGATCAAAACGACTTTGATGAAATTCTCCATACGCGCACCCTAGTGGCGCGTGATGCAGGGCGGATTGAGGCAGATCAACCGTTTCAGGCGCGCCCAACGGCCCCCGGTGCGATTGCCATGGCCTTGAGGACGGCAAAGCAGGGCTGACCGGGTATCAGATCGAGCGTTTCGAGTGTGCGGGCGGTCACGCGTGCCAGTAACCGGTCGCCTGCTGCATCAAGCAGGATGGCCGCGCCGGGTCCACCGCCGGGGTGGACCGCCTTGATCGTCACGGGCAGGATGTTGACGCCAACCAACCCCTCGGGCCGGGTCTTTGACAGGATAATGTCCTGCGCAAGGATCCTCAGACGCAGCTCGGTTCCAGGCGGTGCGGTGACGCCGGGCAGTTCGATCCGGCCCGCCGCCGCCTGCAGTGTGCTGAGCCCGCCATCATCGGTTTCGACCACCCGCACCTCGATCACCGCACCGGCTTCGCGCGCGCCCAAAAGCGGCATCGCCTCGGGGTCGGCCATGATGTCGAAAAGCGGCCCGGTCGCGGCAACTGCTCCGTTCTGCAGCAGAACCATCGTGTCGGCGAGCCGGGCGATCTCATCAAGCGCGTGGCTGACATAGAGGATGGGGATCCGGGCCTCTGACTTCAGCCGTTCGAGATAGGGCAGGATGTCCTGCTTGCGCGGCGCGTCGAGTGCGGCAAGCGGTTCGTCCATCAGCAGCATTCGCGGCTGGGCTAGAAGGGCGCGGCCAATCGCGACCCGCTGCCGTTCACCGCCGGACAGACGCGCTGGTCGGCGGTCAAGCAGGTCCTCGATGCCCAGAAGGTCGATGACCTCATCTTCGCTGATACGGGTAACACCTCGGGCAAAGCGCGCCCCGTAGTGCAGGTTCTGCCGGGCGGTGAGATGTGGGAACAGCCGGGCGTCCTGAAAGACGTAACCAAGGCCCCGGCGATGGACCGGCAGGTTGATGCCGCGGCCTGTGTCGAGCACCAGGTCACCGTCAATCGCGATCCGGCCCTTCTGGGGGCTCAGCAAACCCGCGACGGCATTCACAACCGTTGTCTTGCCCGCACCGGACCGACCAAACAACGCGGTCACGCCCGGCCCCGCCTGGAACCTCGCCTCGAGGGAGAAGCCCGAAAAGCGGTGCGCGATATCGACCTCAAGGCTCATGCGCCAGCGATCCGTGATGCCACCCGGCGGGCCAGCCATTCCGAGACAATGACCGCCCCAATGGCAAGGACGCAGGCCCAGAGGACAAGCCGGATCGCCGCGTCTTCGCCGCCCGGGACCTGCAGCAGGCTGTATATGGCCGAGGGCAGCGTTTGTGTCTGACCGGGTATGTTGGCGACAAAGGTGATCGTCGCTCCGAATTCGCCGATGGCCTTGGCAAAGCCCATTACGGCACCGGCGAGGATGCCCGGCACGATCAGGGGCAGGGTCACGGTGGCAAAAACGGCATAGCGCGGCGCGCCCAATGTGGCGGCGGCCTCTTCCAGTCGCGGATCGACCGCCTCGATCGCCAGCCGCATGGCGCGCACCATGAGCGGAAAGCCCATCACGAGGGCTGCAAGCGCCGCCCCCGTCCAGCGGAAGGCGAGGATCAGGCCAAAGGCTTCTTCGAGAAACCGGCCCACGGGCCCCTGCCGACCGAACGCGATCAGCAAAAGGTATCCGGTCACGACCGGGGGCAGCACCAGCGGCAGGTGGACGGCGGCGTTCAGGATCCATTTGCCCGGGAATGTCTTGCGGGCCAGCAGCCAGGCGACCCAAAGTGCCAGCGGCAACCCCAATATGGTGGCCGTTGTCCCGACAAGCAGGGAAAGCCGCAGCGCTTCCCAACCGGCGGCATCAAGCATCATGGAAACAGCGGGACGAACCCGTGCTTGGCAAAAATGCGGGCGGTATCGGCATTCATCAGATCATCGAGCAGCGCCGCGCCCTCATCGGTGACGGCAGCGGCGGGGTAAACGATCGCGCTGTGGCTGCCCGTCTCAGCCCGCAGCAGAACCCGCACCTTGGGTTCGGCGGCGGCGTCGGACGCGTAGACGATACCAAGCGGCGCCTCACCCCGCGCCACCAGCGCCAGTGCAAGCCGTACGTTTTCCGTTTCGGCCAGGCGGGGCTCGATCTCATCCCACAGACCCAGATGTTCGAGCCATTCCTTGCCATAGATACCGGCGGGCACGGCGTCGCGCTGGCCCATGGCAAGGCGACTGTCGCCAAGGCGCTCAGCGATGGCCTGTGTGCCGGGCCCCAGATCGTCCGCGGTATCTGGTCCGATCATAACAATCTCATTCGAGAGCATGTCGCGCCGTGTTTCCGGCATCAGCGCATTCTGCTCTTCAAGCCAGTTCATCCAGCGGGGGTGGGCCAGGATAACGACATCGGCAGGAGCACCCAGGGCGACCTGCCGGGCAATGGTGCCCGACCCGCCAAAACTGATCTCTACAGCATCAACCGACATGTCCGCGGCTTCATCGAGCGCGCCGCGCAGGCTGGCAGCGGCAAAAATGGTGATCGTATCGCGCGCCTGGGCTGGCATCGCGGTTGCGATGGCCACCAGAACGGCCAGGGCTTTGATCCCGAATACTCTTTTCATCGGGGCAAATATCCGCGTCGTCCCGACCCTATGCAAGCGGTAATTCGTGGCGCTGGTGTGGCGGAATAACCCATGAAAACAAGGGTAAGTCACCCAATATTAATGCTTTAGCTTTTCGCTGGCCCATATTTCCGCTATGGTTGAATGAACGAGCAGAAGAGAACCGAAGCTGTGACTGCACCGCTACCGAAACAAATGCCCATGGGTTTGCGTGGGGCCAGGAAGACCGATGTCCGCACCCAATTTGCGGCGGTCTGCTACCGGATGAAGGCAAGCCGTGTCCAGATTCTATTGGTCACGTCACGCCGCACGCGGCGCTGGATTGTGCCCAAAGGCTGGCCCGTGCGTGGTAAATCGCCATCGGAATCCGCGCTGCATGAAGCCTGGGAAGAGGCGGGCGCTGTTGGCCGCGTCAATCCACACCCGGTCGGGATCTATTCCTACGTCAAGTTGCTGGGAAAGGATGCCGGTCTGCCCTGCGTCGCCATGGTCTATGCCGTTAAGGTCAAAGAAATGGCGAAGGACTATCCCGAACGCACCGAGCGCAAGCGCAAATGGGTGTCGCGGAAAAAGGCGGCGGCCATGGTGGACGAGCCCGAACTCGCCCGGATCCTGCGTGAGTTCGACCCCAAAGCCCTGCGCTGAAGAGCGCATTGACCTTACCCGATCAATCGTTATTTCATCGGTCAGCTTGATTTAGGGTAGCCAATGATCCGGTATACGTTGAAATGTGAGGCCGAGCACAGCTTTGAAAGCTGGTTCCAGTCCGCGTCGGCCTATGAAAGCCTCAAGGCGGCTGGTCATGTGACCTGCGCCGTATGTGGTTCGACCTCGGTCGAAAAGGCCATCATGGCACCGCGTGTGACCGCGGCACGTGACAAGGCCCGCCCCCTCAGCAAACCGCAAAACCAGACCGAAGCGCAGCTTGCGGCCATGCGCAAGCAGGTCGAAGAGAACGCGACCTATGTTGGCGGTTCGTTCGCCAAGGAGGCACGAGCCATGCACGAAGATGGCGCGCCCGAGCGTTCGATCTGGGGCGAGGCCAAACCGGAAGAGGCCAAGGCCCTGATCGAGGACGGCATTCCGGTCGCGCCGCTGCCCTTCCTGCCGAACCGCAAGGCCAACTGACCCCGATGCATGTCGTCATCACCGGGGCCAACCGTGGCATCGGTGCCGCCTTGGCTGATCGCTATGCGGTGGCGGGCCATTCGGTTGTCGGGACATCGCGCGATGGATCGACGGGCTATACCTTAGACGTCACCAACCCCGATGATCACAGGGCGCTGGCTGCCCGCCTCGACGGGGCGCCGGTCGGTCTGCTGATCTGCAATGCCGGTGTCTATCTCGATAAGGGTCAGGCCCTTGAAACCGACTACCTGCCGGAGATGTGGGCGCAGACATTCGCTGCCAATGTGACCGGTGTCTTTCTAACCGTTCAGGCCCTGTTGCCTAATCTACGCGCGGCAGACAGGGCCAAGATCGCGATCATCTCATCCCAGATGGCGTCGCATGAACGGGCGCCCGGTGGCAGTTACATCTACCGCTCTTCCAAGGCCGCGGCGCTGAACCTGGGTCGCAACCTTGCCTCCGATCTGCGCAGCGACGGGATTGCCGTTGGCATCTACCACCCCGGCTGGGTCCGAACCGATATGGGTGGATCCAGCGCCCAGATCTCGGTTGACGAAGCCGCCGACGGGTTGGTGGAACGTTTCGACCACCTCAGTGTTGCCACCACGGGTTGCTTTGAAACCTGGGATGGACGCGCCCACCCCTATTGATCGCCGACTGGGTCCCTTAATCCGCTCTTAACGGTCCGCACCGCTTGCGCATGGCGTCATGCCCGCGTAAGACCCGCCGGAATTTTCGCGTGGGGTCATGATGCCAGTCTTGGTGATGAAATTCGGAGGCACGTCCGTCGCCACCCTCGATCGCATCAAGCGTGCGGCCAAGCGCGTCGGTGTCGAGGTGGCCAATGGCTATGACGTGATCGTTATCGTCAGCGCGATGTCGGGCAAGACAAACGAACTGGTCGGCTGGGTCAACGAAACCTCACCGTTGTTTGATGCCCGCGAATACGATGCGGTCGTGTCGTCGGGCGAGAACGTGACGGCGGGCCTGATGGCCCTCACGTTGCAGGAAATGGATGTGCCCGCCCGGTCCTGGCAGGGCTGGCAAGTGCCTCTCAAAACGACCAGCGCCCACAGTGCCGCCCGGATCGAAGAGATCCCGACCGACAACATCAATGCCAAGTTTGGCGAGGGGATGCGGGTTGCCGTGGTCGCGGGCTTTCAGGGTATCAGCCCCGAGGGCCGGATCACGACGCTGGGCCGGGGCGGCAGCGACACCACGGCGGTCGCCTTTGCTGCCGCCTTTGGTGCGGAGCGGTGTGACATCTATACGGATGTCGATGGCGTCTATACGACCGATCCGCGCGTCAGCGACAAGGCCCGCAAGCTGGAAAAAATCGCTTTCGAAGAGATGCTGGAACTCGCCAGCCTCGGTGCCAAGGTGCTGCAGACCCGTTCGGTCGAGCTGGCCATGCGCTACAATGTGCGCCTGCGGGTCTTATCGAGCTTCGGAGAACAATCGGACAATGCGGGCACGCTGGTTTGTGCCGAGGAGGATATCGTGGAAAGCAATGTCGTGGCCGGTGTGGCCTATAGCCGGGACGAAGCCAAGATGACCCTCGTTTCCGTGGCGGACCGTCCGGGGATCGCCGCGGCGATCTTTGGCCCCTTGGCGGATGCCGGCGTTAATGTCGACATGATCGTCCAGAACATCGCCGAAGAAGGCCGGACCGACATGACCTTTTCCTGCCCCGTCGATCAGGTGACCCGGGCTGAAAAGGCGATGACCGAAGCCAAGGAACGGGGCGAGATCAACTTTCACGACCTCGTCGCCGATACCGATGTGGCCAAGGTGTCGATCGTCGGGATCGGCATGCGCAGCCACGCGGGTGTCGCATCCAAGATGTTCGCCACGCTGCGGGACGAGGGCATCAACATCAAGGTGATCACCACGTCCGAGATCAAGGTCAGCGTCCTGATCGACCGCAAGTATATGGAACTGGCGGTTCAGGCCCTGCACGATGCGTTCGGCTTGGACAAGGTGGCCTGAAAGACGCCTGTTTGTCGGCAGGAAAGGCCGTTCGGGCAATCGCGGCGGTGAGAATTAGCGAACCACGTGCACGGATATCGGCGCATGGGACGCGACATAGCCCGCGTTCGAGGACAAAAAGTGATCCTTTATGCCCGGCACATGGCTTGCCATGACGATCAGGTCGCAGTCGGCGTCCTTGGCAGCCTTTATGATGTCGGCGCCCACGTTCAGGCTGAAGTCGCTGCGCAATGCAATTTGATCCATGATCTCAATGCCATGCGCCTTGGCCTGGTCAGCGGCGAACAATCTCAGGCGATCCGCCATGCGTTCACCCTCGGTGATCGGTGAGGTTGTGGGCACGGCATCAACCACATCGACATAGATGACCTTGGCGTCGTTTTCCTTCGCCGTCTGGGCCGCGACTGACAGTGCTTTGCCAAGCTTGTCTGCATGCTCCAGATCGACCGGGACAAGGATTTTCGAATACATCGGCTTTCTCCCTTAGCAATCCAAAGACTAAGGGTCGCTTCAATGAAATCATTGATATCGATCAAGGGTTGCTTGGCCATGACCACCGCCACTGCCGCTCTTTACGGCGGCTACCCCTCAGTCGCTCAACTTTACCGACAGCGGTTCAAAAAACTCCCGTATAACGAGTATTTTCTATTGATCCCGCGCGGAAACCCCGTTTTCAATGTGAGTCCG
Source organism: uncultured Rhodobacterales bacterium (assembly GCA_963922565.1). Classification (GTDB taxonomy): domain Bacteria; phylum Pseudomonadota; class Alphaproteobacteria; order Rhodobacterales; family Rhodobacteraceae; genus JBCBKL01. The sequence goes on along the minus strand of CAWUIQ010000014.1, from coordinate 55,992 downwards.
CTGTGATCTAAGCTGTCAACTTGACGGTCAGGGAGAATTGGGCTCATGCCCGAGCAGACAGAGACTGAGAGCCGCAAGCTGCTGGGCCGCTTGCGCGACGCCATGGCGTCCGACGCTCCGGGGCAGGCGCGGCTCGACAAGATCACGCATCTGATCGCCGACAGCATCGGCAGCGATGTCTGTTCGATCTACCTGTTTCGCGATTCCGAGACTCTGGAGCTGTGTGCCACCGAGGGTCTGAACCCCGATGCCGTTCACAAGACACGCATGCGTCTGGGCGAAGGTCTGGTTGGTCGCGTGGCCCGTCGCCGCCGCGTGGTGAACACGGCCAACGCTCCGCAGGCCAAGGGGTTCCGGTTTATGCCGGAAACCGGCGAAGAGGTGTTCCCCAGCTTTCTGGGCATTCCGATCCAGCGCCTCGGTGACGTTTTGGGCGTTCTCGTGGTGCAGTCGAAGACGGCGCGCGAATTCTCGTCCGACGCGGTCTATGCGCTTGAGGTCGTGGCGATGGTTCTGGCCGAGATGACCGAACTTGGTGCCTTCGTCGGTGAGGGCGCTGCCCTGACGGCCCTGCATTCGCAGCCGGAATTGATACGCGGCACGGTTGGCCAGGAGGGGCTTTGCGAGGGCCATATCTGGCTGCACGAGCCACGCGTTGTCGTCACCAACCCGATCGCGGACGATCCCAACCGCGAACTTGAGCGCCTGAAATGTGCGGTCGAAGAATTGCGGGTGGGCGTCGATAAGATGCTGTCGATTGCGGGTGGGGATGCCGAGCACATGCAGGTGCTCGAAGCCTACCGGATGTTCGCCAATTCCCGCAGCTGGATGCGCCGGATGGAAGAGGACATCAGCCGCGGCTTGTCCGCCGAGGCTGCGGTCGAAAAGGAACAATCGCTTGCCCGTTCGCGGATGGAGCAGGCAACCGACAATTATCTGCGCGAACGGCTCAGCGACCTTGATGACCTGTCGAACCGGTTGCTGCGCATCCTGACGGGGCAGGGGGCGGATACCGGGGCCGAGATGCCGTCTGATCCGGTTCTGGTCGCGCGCAACATCGGGCCGGGTGAGTTGCTGGATTATGGCCGCAGCCTCAAGGGTATCATCCTCGAAGCCGGGTCGGTCGGCAGCCATGCCGCCATCGTGGCGCGCGCGCTTGCGATCCCGCTGATCGTTCATGCCGAGCGCATCACGACCGAGGCGCTCAATGGCGATCACGTCATGGTCGATGGCGAGCAGGGCATCGTCCATTTGCGCCCTGACGACACGGTTGTGGCGGCCTTTCGCGACAAGATGGCGATGGAGGCGGCAGCACTCGAACGCTATGCCTCGATCCGCGACAAGCCGGCTGAAACACGGTGCGGCGCTGTCATATCATTGCATATGAATGCTGGGTTGATGGCAGATCTGCCCTCGCTTGAAAGTTCCGGAGCCGAGGGCGTGGGGCTTTTCCGGACCGAGCTGCAGTTTCTTGTCCGCAACCAGATGCCCAAGCGGACCGAACTGGCCCAGCTCTATGCCCGCGTTCTCGACGCGGCAGGGGGCAAGCGGGTCGTCTTTCGGACGCTCGATATCGGGTCGGACAAGGTTCTGCCGTACATGAAGCCCAATGACGAGCCTAACCCGGCCCTCGGCTGGCGCGCCATCCGGGTAGGTCTGGACAAGCCCGGCGTGATGCGGATGCAGCTTCAGGCTCTGATCCGGGCCGCGAACGGACGCCCCCTGACCGTCATGTTCCCCTTTGTCGCGCAGTACGAGGAATACACACGCGCCCGTGCAGAGGTGGACAAAGCGATCGAGCGGGAAACGCGGCTGGGTCATGTGCTGCCTGAAACGCTTGAGGTTGGCGCGATGCTTGAGACGCCATCGCTGGCTTTTGCGCCCAAGAAGTTCTTTGAGGAAGTCGGTTTTCTTTCGATCGGTGGCAACGATCTGAAGCAGTTCTTCTTTGCGGCCGACCGTGAAAACGAACGAGTGCGCCGCCGCTATGACACGCTGAACGTCAGCTTTCTCAGCTTCATCGAGCGGATCGTCGAGCGGTGTAATGAGACGGGCACTCCGCTCAGCTTTTGTGGCGAGGATGCGGGGCGACCCGTCGAGGCGCTGTGCTTTGCCGCCATTGGAATGCGGACGCTGTCGATGCGCCCTGCCTCGATCGGACCGGTCAAGAGCCTCTTGCGCCGCTCGAACCTCGAAGAAGTCCGCAAGGTGATCGCCGATGCCCGGCACCGCGGCGAGATGTGCGTCAGACGGTCGGTGATGGACTATCTGAGCCAGAATAAATGACCCCAAAAAGCGGGGTCAGAAAAAAATTTTGAACAAAGTGAATAAAGGCGTTCGGTGGCGCGTTTACCGGTCAGCACACCGCAAGAAAGCGGGGTGAACGCAACTCAAACCGATGAAAGACCGAATTCATGCGTTTTCCAAAATTTCTGATCTCTGCCGCAATCTTCGCCGCCCTCACAGGCCCAGCCTTTGCCGCCGGTAGCGATGACAGCAAACCGCCACGGACAACCAAGACCACAATCAAGTGCGAGCGTGGCCAGATCTATGACCGCAAGACAAAGTCGTGCCTCGAAGCGAAATCCGAGGCGTTTTCGGACGAAGAACGGTACGACGCCGTTCGCGAGTTGGCATATGCCAACAAGTTCGACCGGGCGCAGATGGTCATCGCGGCGGCCGATGCCCCCCAGGATCCACGGTTCCTGAACTACATGGGCTTTATCAACCGCAAGCAGGGCAACATGGATGCTGCCATGGAATACTACCAAGCAGCGCTGACCATCGACCCCGACTATATCCTTGCGCGGTCGTATATGGGCCAGGGCCTGCTTAGCCAGGGTGACAAGATCGGTGCGGCGACGCAGCTGCGCGAGATTGCTGCACGCGGCGGGCGCGAAACCTGGGCCTATACGGCGCTTGAACAAGCACTTTACACGGGCAACCACACCTATTGAGCAACGTCCGGCACACCATAGCGTATCGCAGTTGCGATTCCGTCTCCGATCCGGTTCATTGGGAACTGGGTCGGAGAGTGGGCCCCATAAACTCTTTGGCGGTGCATGTGAGCTTGGCAGTCCGGCATACCGACACGCAGAACAAGTTTCGTACCGATCTGGTTGCGTGTCTTCCGCGTCTTCACCGCTTTGGTCTGACATTGACGCGGAACAGGGCCGATGCAGACGATCTGGTTCAGACGGTTTGCGAAAAGGCCATACAGAACGCGGACAGCTGGCAGGTCGGCACGAGGCTCGACAGTTGGCTGTTCACGATGATGCGCAACACGTGGATATCGGAATTGCGCAAACGGTCTGTCCGGGTCGGGGCCGGGCAGGAGGATGCGGGCGAAAGCGATGCGCTGAACACGCCCGTCACCCCCGAGGATGAGGCCTATGGAAAGCAGCTCCTGGGTCTGATCCATGGCCTTCCTGAAGGCCTGTCTTCGGTTCTGCTGCTGGTGAGTGTTGAAGGGTATTCGTACCAGGACGCAGCGGACATACTGGATATCCCGATTGGGACAGTTATGTCGCGCATGTCTAACGCGCGTAAACGGTTGAGGGCCGCGTTGGCGGCAACGGGAACACAATGACGACGAACGGAGTCATATCAGAGGCATTGCTGGATCGCCTGAGCGCTTATGTGGACGGCGAATTGCCACCCGGCGAAATGGCCGAGATCGAAGCGCTGGCTGCAGAGGATGCGGGCGTGCGGGCCGAGATTGCGGCCTTGCGGGCGCTCGACATCGACATTGCGGCCGCGTTCGAAGCCGATCTGGCCGATCCGCCCGCTATTGAATTGCCCGAGATGGCCATACTAGCGCAGCCGGCGAACGAAAACGCGCCGCCCGCATCGTGGTGGCGGTCAATCGCCGCGGCGCTCGCATTCCTGGCCATCGGGGCCGGTGCTGGTGGGCTGGGCGTCTGGACCATGCAACCCGAAGCGCCAGTGCAGATGGCGCGGGGATGGCTGGACAACGTGGCCGACTATCACCGGGTCTATGCGGCCCAGGGGCGCCATCTGGTCGAGGTTGCGGCTGATGAGCGCGACCATATCGAGACATGGCTGGCCGCAACGACCGGTGTCGAATTCACCACGCCTGATCTGGCGCCCTTCGGGTTTGAATACCGGGGCGCGCGTTTGCTGGTCGCGGCGGGCAAGCCGGTGATCCAGTTGATCTATACCAACGAGGCGGGTGCGGTCGTGGCCATCTGCGCGATCGACCGGGGCGGTGACGGTGCCGTCAACCCGATTTCGCCCCGTGATTTCGGCGACATCACGATGGCGACATGGTCGACGCCTGACGCGGCCTATGTGGTTGTCGGCCCGGAAAACGTGGATCTGGCGCCCATAGCCGAACAGGTCAGCACCGAGATCTGATCCCCCTTGCAGCGTGATGCGGGTGTAGCCGGAGCCGGCTCGAAGCGATCATTGGCAAAAGTGCCGCGCAATCCTGCCTTGCTCCGTCGGACCGTCATAGGATTGCCTTGCAGCAGGTACTCCCTTTGAGCCCTCTTTGACGAATGGTGCGCGATTTATAAATGTGCGATCTGAGAATGCATCAGAGTCTCGGCAAGCCCTTCGAACACCAGCGCGGCTCTCGTGGTGAGTGCTGAGAAGGCGTGGAGTGACCGACGACCGGAGGTGGCGGCCACGACCGATCAGACCTGTCCACAATTCCTAGTATTCAATTCAACCTGGTTGACTTGCCGCATACGCCGCTGCCAGACCCTGCAATCCGCCCTCCATGAATGGCGCAAAGTCGTTTCTTATAAAGGACGCGATCGAAGGGCGTGCAAAGAACGCGGCGGGTTTGACATTGTAGCTCCAGTTTATCGCGGTGCCGCTCTCCACTGGTTGCGCTTCGAACTTGCCATAGATGTGGTTGATGAAACGGCCAGAAGACGTCTCAATGTTCCAAATCTGGTAGGAGAACTCGCTTTCGGTACTGGTGAGAACACGTTCCAAAGCTGTTTCACCGGATTGAAACGTGACGCGACGAATGCTGTCGGGTTCCCCCCAATTTCCCTGCAATACCTCGAAACCTGCGATTTCAGGAATGCGATCGGTTGGTTCCACGAAATTGGTGATAGGGTTGTCGCGCCAGAACGCCCAAGCCTCTGTCAGCGGCGCGTTCAGGATTACGGTTTCTGAATTGGATTGGTATTTTCTGGCACTTGCGAGGTCAGGCGGTGCGGGAATTGCCGTTTCGGCAGCTGCAACAGACGTGAAAGCAACAAAGGCCAAGGCGGAAGCAAGCATTCGCATTGTTCGATCTCCATTTACTACGACATTCGTAGTAAATTGGTTCGAGGCCTTGTGTCTTCAAGGGAAAGCGGCAAAAAACTTCAAATGTCACGCGCCCCTCAATTGCTGGACCTCGTCGGAACCTTGATGCGTGTTATGCTTGTCAGTGAGCGAACGCCAAAGGATCATCAGCATGTGATCCCGTACAACGCATTGGATTTCAACACGATTGGTGCGCTACGCGCGTCGCCAGGAATGCGTGCGGCAGACCTGACCGAACACCTCGGGGTGGCACCTACAACGACAAGCAGCGTCATTGCGCGATTGACAAAGCGTGGCTTGGTTGAGCGAAAACGCAGCATCAAGGACGGGCGTGCAGCCTCGCTGGTGTTATCGGAGGCCGGCAGCGCCTTGGCGGAGATCCTGCATCGGCAAGATATCAAAAACATGGAATTCTTTTTGTCTGCGCTGAACGAAAATGAGCAGGACACGTTGCTCGATTTGCTTGGAAAGGTCACTGCGAAGGTTGGCCAAATTGAGCGCAGCTCAGACTAGTCCAAGGGATCACTGCGCAGTGTTGTAAGCATTGCAGGCACGCACATCATATCAATCTGAACCTGAGAGAATGACGATTTATTTTTTAAAAGGGAGCCATTGGCGCATCCGCAGCGAAAGGCAACTCCGTCCGCATTCTGTTAACTCGGCAGCAATCGTATTCCTACCTGCGGCACATGGCGAATGCGATCGGCACTGCTGCATGTTGGACTTGAAGCAACGTCCGTTTCGGACCGCTTCAACCCGTAATCAGCTCGACCCTAGCGCAAGCGCTTTTCTGTCTTCGCGTCAAAGAACATCGCGTTGGCCGGGTCGAACTGCACTGTCACCTCTGTGCCTTCCTCCATCGCCAGATCGCCCTTGCTTTCGACGACCAGCCGTTCGCCGGTTGGTGTGGTGAGATAGTCATAGGCCACACCGCCCAGACGCTCCCGAATATCAAGGCGTACGGGCGAGGGTGCGGCGCTGATCTCCATCTCTTGCGGTCGCAGGCCCACGATCACCGGGCTGCCGTCAGCTGGCAGGGCAACCGCCGTCTCGACCCGCATGTCCTGCAGGGCAGGGACGCGGACGGCGCCCCCTTCGACCACACCGTTGACGAAGTTCATCGAAGGTGAGCCGATGAAGCCGGCGACGAATTTGTTGTCGGGATCCTTGTAAAGGTCCATCGGGCTGCCGACCTGCTCGATGTAACCGGCCCGCAGCACCACGATCTTGTCGGCCAGTGTCATCGCCTCGACCTGATCGTGGGTGACGTAGATCATCGTGGCCCCGATTTCCTTATGCAGCCGAGCGATTTCGACCCGCATGTCGACCCGCAATTCGGCGTCCAGGTTTGACAGCGGTTCGTCGAATAGAAACACCTCTGGTCCCCGCACGATGGCCCGCCCGATCGCGACCCGTTGGCGTTGGCCGCCCGAAAGGGCCTTGGGTTTGCGTTCGAGATATTCGCCCAGCTTCAGAATACGCGCGGCCTCATCGACCTTGGATTTGATGCTGTCCTTGGGTTCACCATTCATCTTGAGGCCGAAGCCCATGTTTTCTTCGACCGTCATGTGGGGGTAGAGCGCGTAGGTCTGGAACACCATCGCCACGCCGCGATCCGCAGGGTCGGCATGGGTCACTTCGCGCCCCCCGATGCTGATTTGCCCCGCAGTCGTCTCTTCCAGCCCTGCGATCATCCGCAAAAGGGTCGACTTGCCACATCCAGAAGGCCCGACGAAAACGCAGAATTCCCCATGCTCGATCTGAAGGTCGATGTCGTGGATGACTTGCGTGGCGCCATATTTCTTGACGGCTTTTTCGAGCGTTACGCCTGACATGGGTGTCTCCGTTTCATTGACTTGGGAACTGCCAGCTTTCGGCGGCATGGGCGATCTGCTGGGCGGTCTTTTTCAGATCGGGGATGTATCGGTCGAGATCGGTGAGCGAATTGCGCTCGGTCGAGGTGGTGATCGACAACGCGCCCATCACCCGACCGGCCTGACCCAGGATCGGGGCGGCGACGCAGATGATGCCCGGTTCGTGCTCTTCCCGGTCATAGGCGACGCCGTCGCGGCGGATCTCTTCGAGCTCGGCCAACAAGGCCGAGGCGTCTGTCAATGTAGCGGGCGTGTGGGCGAAAAAGGCCTGCCGATCGACGGCGCGGGCCTGCGCCTCGGGTTCGAGAAAAGCCAGCATCGCCTTGCCAACGCCGGTGCAATATCCGGGGCCCACCTTACCTGCCTGGCTAAACATTTCAATGGGTTGGGCTGCGTTCCTCTTATCAACATAGAGAACCTGACCGCCGTCAAGCTGGGCCAGATGCACCGTCTCGCCCACCTTTTCGGCCAAGGCGTCGATATGAGGGCGAGCAATCGGGGCCAGGGCACTTTGCTGCCACGCCGCATGGGCAAGGCGAACAAGGCGCAGACCCGGTGCATAGGTCTGCCGCTCTTCGTCGTAGCGCAGCATGTCCTGCGCCGTCAGGGTCTGGACCAGCCGGTAAAGCGTTGCCTTTGGCAGGGCCGAGTGCCCCTGCAATTCCGAAAACCGGACGGGGCGGCCAAGCTCGGCCACGAGGTCAAGGACGTCGAGCGCCTTGCCAATCGTTCCTTCGCCGGTCCCGCGGCTTTGCGTGTTCACTGGATCCTCCCCAGCGGTGCGAGGAATCTATTGACCTGTTCCTCTTGCGACCGCATAGTTCCAATAGTTGGGATTAAGTTTCACTATGTGGAACTTCCTGTCAAAGGAAATCTGGCAGGCGAGAACCCAAAACAACTGGGAGGACACCTATGTACCGAACGCTCAAGTCGGCCGTTGCCGCGCTTGCTTTGACATCGCTCATGGCCGGATCGGCCTTGGCGCGTGATCTGGTCATCAACTTCGACGACCTCAACCCGGGCCCCAAAAAGGGCTTTGACGACGCTGTTGCGCAGTTCCAGAAAGAGAACCCGGACATCAACGTCATCGTCAACAACAACGACCGCGAAGCGCACAAGACGGCGATCCGGAACTTCCTCACCGCCGATGCGCCGGATGTCACCAGCTGGTATCCCGGCAACCGTATGGCGCCCTTCGTTGACGCGGGCCTCTTCGAGCCGGTGGATGACGTCTGGGAAGAGAACGGCTTTAACGAAGACCTTGCCGCGATCAAGCCGACCATGTCGCGCGACGGCAAGATCTGGGGCGTTCCCTACAGCTATTATCAGTGGGGCATCTACTACCGCAAAGACATCTTTGACCTCCTGAAGCTCGAAGAGCCGCAGACATGGGACGAACTGCTCGCTGCATGTGGTGTGATGAAGGAAAACGGCGTCACGCCTTTCACCATCGGGACCAAGTTCCTTTGGACGGCCGCGGGCGTCTTTGACTATATCAACCTGCGCACCAACGGCTATGACGTCCACAACGACCTGACGGCGGGCAAGATCAAGTATACCGATCCGCGCATTCGTCAGACCTTTGCCAACTGGGAACAGCTGATCAACGAATGTGGCTTTGTCGACAACCATGCCTCGATGAGCTGGCAGGACGCGCTGGCACCCTTCGCGAATGGCGATGCGGCGATGTATGTCATGGGCAACTTTGCCGTTGACGGCATGAAGAATGCCGGCCTGACCGCGGATCAGATCGACTATTTCCAGTTCCCGACCATCGATCCGAACGTTGCCCGTGCCGAAGAAGCGCCGGCCGATGCGTTCTTTATCCCGACAAATGCCAAGAACAAGGAAGACGCGCGCAAGTTCCTTGCCTTTGTCGCCCGACCGGACGTTCAGGCGCAGTGGAACAAGACGATTGGTCAGCTGCCGATCAACTCCAAGGCTGAGATCAGCGATGACAAGTTCATACAGGAAGGCTTTGCGACCGTGTCCACGGCTGCGGGCATTGCCCAGTTCTATGACCGCGATGCACCTGCTGCGATGGCCAAGGCTGGTATGGAAGGGTTCCAGAGGTTCATGCTGGACACCTCGACCGTCGACGAAGTGCTGCAGCGCCTCGATGAGGTGCAGGCCGAGGTTTACTAAGACCCGACCGGATGGCCCGCTTTTCGGGGCGGGCCATCCAACCGACTGACCCGAGGGGCATATCCCGCACGCGGCGCCGAATGCGCCGGAACACCAACAACCCGAAAGCGAGGCGACCCGATGGCTGTAACGTCTCTTTCCGAAACACAGGCGGTGACGCGCGCCTCGTGGCTGTCGCGTAACAAGCTTGCAGTCGCGCCGTGGTTCTTTCTGATCCCCGCTCTCGTTTTCTTTTCGATTTACGTTGTCATCCCGATCTTCCAGTCCCTGTGGCTCAGCCTTTACCAATGGAACGGGCTTTACACGGCTGATGGTGAATCGACCGCCGTCTGGGTCGGTTTCGAAAACTACGCCAAGCTTTGGGACGACCCGAAATTCTGGACCTCGCTCAAGAACAACGTCATCTGGCTGATCCTCTACATGCTCGCCGTGCCTGCGGGCCTGTTCATCGCACTTTTCCTGAACCAGACGGTCACGGGGATGCGGTTTTACAAGTCGATGTTCTTTTTTCCGTTTGTTATCAGCCAAGTCGTTGTGGGCCTGATCTTTGGCTGGTTCTACAACCCGGATTTCGGTGTGATCGGAAGCATTTGGAAGGCCATTTACTGCGAAGAGACGGTCAACATCCTTGGCAACGCGACCTTCAAATGCTCGCGCACGCCGCCTGACATCCTGTCGTCGCCCGAATACGCGACCTATGGCATTATCGCCGCCGGTCTTTGGCCCCAGATCGCCTATTGCATGATCCTGTATCTCACCGGCCTCAACAATGTGGCTGCCGACCAGATCGAGGCGGCGCGGCTTGACGGCGCCAAGGGCTGGCGGATGCTGTGGTATGTCGTCATCCCGCAATTGCGCCCGGCCACGTTCATCGCGGTTGTCGTGACGGTCATCGGCGCGCTGCGATCATTCGACATGATCGCGATCATGACGCAGGGCGGGCCATTCGGGTCGACCAACGTGTTGGCCTATTACATGTTCGAAACAGCGATTTCCGAATACGGCGACCGGTACGGATACGGCTCGGCCATCGCGACGGTCCTTTTCATCATCATGCTGTTCTACATCAGCTACTTCCTGTGGCGGATGTACCAGGACGAACGGGAGGCCCGCTGAGATGTTTCCCCGTCCCATCGAAAAGTCCGGCCCCGTTGCCCGCGCCAGCTATCAGGCCTTTCTGCCGGTTGCCCTGCTGATCTGGCTGTTGCCGCTCATCGCGATCTTCTTGACGTCAATCCGGCCCGGATCGGACATCAACGCGGGTAACGTCTTTGGCTGGCCGTCTTCATTCGAGCTTTTCGCCAACTACCAGGCCGTTTTCACCCAAAGTCAGGCCGCGATGTACCTGATGAATTCGGTGCTTATCACGGTGCCGACGGTGACGATTTCGGTCGCGCTCGCCTGTCTGGCGGGATACGCGCTGGCGATCTATCGCTTTCGGGTGGCCTTGCCGCTGTTTTTTCTGTTCGTCGCAGGGAACTTCGTGCCCTTCCAGATCCTGATGGTGCCGGTGCGGGACATGTCGGTGCAGACTGGGCTTTACGACACGATCCAGGGACAGGTCCTGTTCCATTCGGCGTTTCAGACCGGGTTCTGCACGCTTTTCATGCGCAATTTCATCAAGGCGCTGCCCTTTGATCTGATCGAAAGCGCCCGGATTGAGGGCGTGGCCGAATGGAAGATCTTCTGGTACGTCGTTCTGCCCCTGGTGCGTCCGGCCGTGGCGGCACTGGCCGTGCTGATCTTTACGTTCGTCTGGAACGATTTCTTTTGGGCCAACGTGCTGACCCAGGGGGAAACGGCCAAGCCGATCACTGCCGGGGTTCGGGCCCTCAACGGGCAGTTCGTGAACAACTGGCATCTGGTTTCGGCGGCGTCGCTGCTGGCGGCGGTTCCGCCTGTCGTCATGTTCTTTCTGATGCAACGGCACTTCATCGCCGGTCTGACACTCGGAGCTGTGAAATGAAAATCGCTTTCATCGGTGCGGGCAGCACGATTTTCATGAAGAACATCGTGGGCGATGCGTTGCATTTCCCCGCCCTTTCCGACGCGACGTTCACGCTGATGGACATCGACGCAAAGCGCCTCGCGGAGTCCGAAGTGGTGGCCAAAAAGCTGGTCATGGCGATGAAGGCCGGTGCGCGCGTCGAGACGACGATGAACCAGCGCGAGGCCGTGGATGGTGCCGACTTTGTCGTCGTCGCCTTTCAGATCGGCGGTTATCGCCCCTGCACCGTGACCGACTTTGAGATCCCGAAGCAGTACGGCCTGCGCCAGACCATCGCCGACACGCTTGGCATTGGTGGCATCATGCGTGGGCTGAGGACGGTTCCGCATCTTTGGCGGCTTGCCGCGGACATGGCAGAGCTGTGCCCCGATGCGCTGATGCTGCAATACGTGAACCCGATGGCCATAAACACGTGGGCCTTGGCGGAACGGTACCCCCATGTAAGGCAAGTAGGGCTGTGCCATTCGGTGCAGAACACGGTTGAGGAACTGGCGCATGATCTCGACCTGCCAAAGGATCAGATTGACTACCGCGTGGCGGGGGTCAATCACGTCGCATTCTTCCTCAAGCTCGAACATCAGGGTCGCTCGATCTATCCCGATCTGCGGCGCGGATATGCCGAGGGCCGCCTGCCCAAGCCGCCGCTTTTGATGCCGCGCTGCGCCAACAAGGTCCGGTACGAGGTGATGGAGCATTTGGGATACTTCTGCACCGAAAGCTCCGAACATTTCGCCGAATACGTCCCCTGGTTCATCAAGGATGGCCGGAACGATCTGATCGAAGACTTCTCGATCCCGCTCGATGAATATCCGCAGCGCTGCGAAGAGCAGATCGCCGAATGGGCGGCACAGGCCGAGACGCTCAAGACCGCCGATATCGCGGTTGAAAAGAGCCACGAATTCGCCGCCGAGATCATGAATGCGATGGTCACCGATGCGCCCTATACGATCTATGGCAACCTGCCCAATCGGGGTCAGGCGCCGCAATTGCCCATCGGGGCCGCGGTCGAGGTGCCGTGCCTTGTCGATCGCAATGGCGTGCAGCCGTCAGTGGTTGATGACATCCCGCCCCAACTGGTCGCGCTGATGCGCACCCAGATCAACGTGCAGGAACTGGTTGTGCGCGCGCTGGTCGAGGAAAATGTCGAACACATCTATCACGCGGCCATGATGGACCCGCACACGGCGGCCGAACTTGACCTGCGCCAGATCCGGTCGCTGGTCACCGATCTGCTCACCGCCCACGGCGACTGGGTCCCCGAATTTGCCCGCGTGAGGAAGGCGGCATGAGCGAATTCGTCACGTTCCACGATCTCAAGGATACGTCGGTGTTTATCACTGGCGGTGGTGCAGGCATCGGTGCATCCCTGACCGAAGGGTTCATTGAACAGGGCGCAAAGGTCGCCTTTGTCCAGCGCTCGGATGCGATGGCATTCTGCGATGAGATGGCGGAAAAGCACGGGATCAAGCCGCTCTTCATGCCATGCGACATCACCGATATCGGCGCGCTCAGGGCCGCGATGGTGCAGGCGGAAGAGGCTCATGGCCCCATCACAAGGCTGGTGAACAATGCCGCCAACGACACCCGCCACAAGACCCCGGATTACAGCGTTGAAGACTGGGACAGAGGGCAGGCCATTAACCTGCGCCCGCATTTCTTTACCGCGCAGGCCGCGGCACCCGGAATGAAGGCCGCAGGGTATGGGGCCATCATCAACTTTTCCTCCATCAGCTACATGATGGGCAATGCGGGATACCCGGGCTATGTCGCTGCCAAGGCCGGGATCACCGGGCTGACGCGCGGCCTCGCCCGCGAACTCGGGCCCGATGGCATCCGCGTCAACGCGCTTATGCCGGGCTGGGTGCTGACACAGCGGCAGATGGATCTGTGGGCCACGCCCGAAGACCTGGCCGCCCATCTCGACCGCCAATGCCTCAAGGAACACCTCGTGCCCCGCGATATCGTCGATGCAACGCTGTTCCTCGCTTCAGAGGCCAGTCGCATGATGACGGGTCAGGCGCTGGTCGTGGACGGAGGCGTGGTGGTTTCAGGATGACCGGGCCGGACTGGATCGCTGTCGACTGGGGAACATCGCATTTGCGTGTGTGGGAGATGAGCGCCGATGACGTGGTTCTTGATCGCCATGAATCAGAGGACGGTATGGGCAGGCTGCGGCCTGAAGATTTCGCGCCCGCTTTGCATAAGCTTGTTGGCAAGGGATCATGGCCGGTGATCGCCTGCGGCATGGTAGGTTCACGGCAGGGCTGGGCCGAGGCCCCATACGTGTCAGTGCCCTGCGCACCACCCGGTCTGGAGCAGGCAACCCAGGTGGACGGCGTGCATATCCTGCCCGGTCTTCGTCAGGAGCAGCCGCCCGAAGTCATGCGCGGAGAAGAGACGCAGATTGCCGGCTTCCTTTCGCGACACCCCGATTTTGATGGTGTGATCTGCCTGCCCGGCACCCACACGAAGTGGGCGCATATCAGTGCCGGTGAAATCGTGAGTTTCCGCACCGCCATGACGGGCGAATTGTTCGCATTGCTTTGTGAACATTCCGTGCTGCGCCATTCGCTAATCGAGGGCTGGGATGATGAGGCGTTTCAAGGCGCCTTGGCCGAGACGATGTCGCGCCCCGAAACTCTTGCCGCCGCTTTATTCGGGATCCGCGCCGGCGGATTGCTGCACGGAACTGCATCGACAACAGCCTATGCGCGCCTTTCCGGTCTTCTCATTGGGGCCGAGCTTGCCGCGATGCGCCCCTATTGGCTGGGTCAGCATGTCGCGGTGGTCGGGGCCCATCGGGTGGCCGGGGCCTACAAGCAGGCGCTGGAACTTCAGGGTGTTCCGGTAACGCTGGCGGAGGGAGACGAGATGACCCTTCTTGGCCTTTGTGCTGCCCATAAGGCGTTGGAGGGGGCATGAGCCGCGAGATCATTGCCATTCTGCGCGGCATCACCCCCGACGAGGCTGTGCCGGTTTGCGAAGCCTTGATCGGCGCCGGGATCGACAAGATCGAGGTGCCGCTGAACTCGCCCGATCCCTTCGACAGCATTGCCGCGATGGTTGAGGCTTGCGGTGATCGCGCGCTCATCGGGGCGGGGACCGTTCTGACCGTGGCTGATGTCGAGGAACTGGCCCGCATCGGTGCCCGCATGGTCGTCTCACCGGACTGCAACGGGGCGGTCATCGCCGCGACGAAGGGGGCGGGGCTCGCCTCCTATCCCGGTGTTTACACGCCCAGCGAATGCTTCGCGGCGCTTGGGTTCGGGGCTGATGCGCTCAAGATGTTTCCGGCCGAGCTTATGGGGCCGGCGGGGCTGAAAGCGATCCGGGCGGTCTTGCCTAAAGCGGTCAAGACCTATGCCGTTGGTGGGGCCGCACCCGAGAACTTTGCCGACTGGTTTGCGGTTGGCGCCACCGGGTTCGGCATCGGTTCGGCCCTCTACAAACCCGGACTATCGGCGGACGAGGTCGGCCGCCGCGGGGCCGAAATCGTCGCCGCTTATGATGCCGCCCTGGAGGGTTGATGCAGGTCTTTGACGACAGGGTTTGCGCGCTTGGTGAGGGACCGCTTTGGCACCCGAAACGGCAAGAGCTTTTCTGGTTCGATATCCTTGGCAAGCGGTTGCTTTCGAAATCTCAGATTTGGGAGTTCGATGAACATGTCAGTTCAGCCGGTTGGGTCGATGAGGACACGCTTCTGATGGCATCTGAATCCGCGCTCTGGCGCTTTGACATCCGTTTGGGTGAACGCGAGCGGGTCGTGCCGCTTGAGGCTGATAACCCGGCGACACGTTCCAACGATGGCCGGGCCGACCCTTTTGGCGGCTTCTGGATCGGGACGATGGGCAAGGCCGCCGAACCGCGGGCGGGGGCGATCTATCGGTATTATCGCGGTGAGCTGCGCAAGCTATATCCGGACATCACCGTCAGCAATGCGATCTGTTTCTCGCCTGATGGATCCCATGCATATTTCGCCGATACGTGGACGCGCCGCGTGATGCGCCAAGTGCTGGACGATCATGGATGGCCCAAAGGCGAGCCCGAAGAATTCCTTGATCTGCGTGAGGATGGCCTGAACCCCGACGGCGCGGTCGTCGATGCCGGGGGAGGGTTCTGGAATGCACAATGGGGTGCGTCCCTGGTCGCTTGTTATGATGCCGATGGTTCGTGTCTGCACGCGGTCGAGGTTCCGGCGACGCAAGCCTCGTGTCCGGCCTTTGGCGGGCCCCACCTGTCCACGCTGTTTGTCACCAGCGCCGCGGACGGCGTGGACGAAGGGCAGGGCGGCATGACCTTTGCTATCGAACTCGACGTCAAGGGCCAGGCAGAACATCAGGTGATCCTGTGAAGCGCAGCTTGGGTGTCTGCTATTATCCCGAACACTGGCCCGAAGAGGTTTGGGCCGACGACGCACGGCGTATGGTCGATCTGGGTTTGACCTGGGTTCGTATCGGAGAGTTTGCGTGGAAGCGCATGGAACCGACCGAGGGGCAGTTCGACTGGGTTTGGCTTGATCGGGCCATCGACGTTCTGGGTCAGGCGGGGCTGAAGGTTGTTCTTGGTACACCGACCGCGACGCCGCCCCGATGGGTCGTCGACAAATACCCCGACATGATCGCCGTTGATGCCGAGGGGCGTCCGCGCGGCTTTGGCTCGCGGCGGCACTATTGCTTCAGCCACGCGGGATATCTGGACGAATGCCGCCGGATCGTCGAGGCGGTCGCGCAGCGCTATGGGCCCAATCCGCATGTCGCCGCATGGCAGACTGACAATGAATATGGATGCCACGATACCATCCTCAGCTATTCTGACGCCGCACGGCTGGCCTTTCGGCATTGGCTGCGGGACCGGTACGGCGACATCGGTGTCCTCAACGACGCCTGGGGTAACGTCTTCTGGTCGATGGAGTACGATGATTTCGACCAGAGCGACTTGCCCAACCTGACTGTGACCGAGCCGAACCCGGCCCACGTGCTAGCCTTTCGCCGGTTTTCATCGGATCAGGTCGTGGTTTTCAATGCCGCGCAGGCCGAGATTATCCGCAGGCATTCCGAGGCGCCGATTTCCCACAACTACATGGGGCGCGTCACCGAATTCGATCACTTCAAGGTGGGGGCCGATCTCGATTTCGCGACATGGGACAGCTATCCGCTGGGGTTTCTGGAGGACCGGGTCGGCGCGTCGCCCGCCCATCAACGCGCCTATGCGCATCAGGGCGATCCCGATTTTCAGGCGTTTCACCACGACCTTTACCGCGCCGTTGGCCGGGGTCGATGGTGGGTGATGGAACAGCAGCCTGGGCCGGTGAACTGGGCACCGCGCAATCCCGCGCCATTGCCCGGTATGGTCCGGCTCTGGACGTGGGAGGCATTCGCCCACGGGGCCGAAGCGGTGTGCTATTTCCGCTGGCGGCAGGCGCCGTTCGCGCAGGAGCAGATGCATGCCGGCCTCTTGCGTCCTGACCATTCCGAGGCCGAGGCTTTCGAAGAGGCGCGGGCCGTCACTGCGGAACTGGCCGATGCACCCGATGTTGAGCCTGCCCAGGCGCCGGTCGCGCTGCTCTTCGACTACGATGCCGATGCCGCGTGGGCGGTGCAGCCCCATGGAGAAGGGAACAGCTATTTCGGGTTGGTCTTCGATGTTTATCGGGCGTTACGCGCGCTCGGGCTTTCGATCGATATCGTTGCCGCGACCACCCGCGATTTCAGTGGATACGATCTGATCATGGTTCCGGGCCTGATGCACATGCCGGATGATCTGAAGGCGGCGCTGATGGCTGCTGACGGTCAGGTCGTGCTGGGCCCCCGCAGCGCCGTGCGTGACGGGGAATTCAGCATTCCCGTCCCGCTACCGCCTGCGCTGCCCGGCTCTGATTTGAGGGTCACCCGGGTCGAAAGCATCCGGGCTGACATGGCACGGGCCCTTGAGGGTGGCGGTCAGGTCGAACGATATGTTGAGCATCTGGAAGGTGACGGGGAGGTGCTGATCGCCGACATGTCCGGCCGTCCATTTGCCGTGCGGCTGGCGCAAGGACAGATCTATGTCGCGGGTTGGGGGGACAGCGTGGCCTGGTCCCGCGTGGTTCGACTGGCGGCTCAAGCTTCGTTAACGCTGGTCGACCTGCCGGACGGGTTGCGTATCAGGGAGACAGCGACAGAGCGATTCTGGTTCAACTATGGCGCAGAGGCCATTGAATTCATGGATAGAAAGCTTCCGGGGGCAGGTATGCTGCGCGAAGACAGAACCGTGCCAGTCAGTCGGCCCAAGTCGTGATCGGCAAAACCGTCAGCCGTTCCACCGGACTGCACCCAGATCACTGATGTCGTAGCCACCCATGTTTTCCGCCTGCTCCAGAAACGCGGTGGTCTTGCAGAAGCTGAGCAGGCGTTGGATTGGCGGTTCGAAATAACTTTGTCGGTCGACCAGCAGATCGAAACGCTCTTCGATCAGCGGGATGAAATGGAGGCCGAACGGACGCGCCACCGCCTCCAAACCGAACGCCGCATCTGCACCGCCCTGCTGGACGGTGATGACGGCGTCCTGTTCGCTATGGGCTGTCTCCGTGAACGAAACCTTGTCTCCCTCTAGATCGCCTGAGGCCAAGAGATCCGCCAGCAGCAGCGCAGCGCCCGATTGCTTTTGCCGGGCGGCGATGCGCTTTCCGCTCAGGTCGTCGATAACCCGGATCTGATCCTTCGCTTCGGGCCGCACGACCAAACCCCTGCGTCGGCGCGCCCAGGCGATCAGCACGGCGTCTTCCACCCCTTCCGCATCGAGTGCCGGAATGTTCCATCCGTCGCTCGCACTGTCATAGATATGCAACCCGCTCGCGATCCCCTCACGGTTCTGAAAGCGGCGCAACCCATCAAGCGATCCGTCAAAGAACGATGGCAGCCCGCAATGCGACTGCCTGATCGCCCATTCCAGAAGGGGATCATGACTGCCCAGAAACACATTAGGCCGCGGTTTCGGAATGTCGGTCCGATTGTCCTCGATCCATGCTTTGACGTCCGCGCGTGGGAACAGCAGCTTGCCCGTCGCGCGCGAGCACGGGACCTGCCCGGATGACGCGAGATCATAGACCTTCCGCTCTTTGATCCGCAGTAATGCAGCCAGTTCGGGGACGGTCAGGTATTCCGGTGCGTCGTCGGTCAAATCCGGCCTCTCTACGCTGCCTCTAGTCCTGCGGGGACGCATTGGGAAAGAACAATTGCTGCCCCTCCAGCCGGTAGGATGCAATCGCGCCTTGGCCGGCATCGGAAACAAGCCAGTCGATGAAGGCCTGCCCGCCCTCGGCGTTCACGTTGGCGCAGCGCTGCGGGTTCACGAGCGTGACGCCATACTGGTTGAACAGATCCGGGTCACCGGCGACATGGACCTCGTAGTCCTGCTTGTTGCCGAAACTGATCCAGGTGGCCCGGTCGGTCAGCACGTAGGCCCCCATCCCGATCCCTGTGTTGAGCGTCGCGCCCATGCCCGACCCGGTTTCACGATACCACGATCCCGACGCCGCCCGCGGGTCGAGGCCTGCGTCAGACCACAGGGACAGTTCCTTTCGGTGGGTACCGGAATCGTCGCCGCGTGACGCAAAAAAAGCCTGCTGCCGGGCGAGGGTCGAAAGCGCGGTCTCGGCATCTTCCACTCCGTTGATCCCGGCCGGGTCATCGGCGGGTCCGACGATGATGAAATCGTTGTACATCAGGTCGTACCGTTCGACCCCGCCGCCATCCGCCACAAACGCCTCTTCCGCTGCCTTGGCGTGGACCAGCAGCACGTCGCCGTCGCAATTCCGGGCATTACGAATGGCCTGACCCGTGCCGACCGAGACCACATTGACGGTGATACCGGTGTCCGCTTCGAAAATGGGCAGCAGATGATCGTAAAGACCGGAATTCGCGGTGGATGTCGTCGATTGGACAAAGATCGAGGACTGGGCCAGCACCGTCTGGGCCGACGCGGCAAGGGCGAATGCTGCGGCGAAGATGCGGGACTTCATCGATGATCCATCCGTCAGCAGGGCAGGTGGCCGGCAAGGAATTGCCGCGCCTCGAGCGTGCTGGGGTTATCGAAGAATTCAGATGCAGCCTGATGCTCGGCGATCCGGCCACGCGACAGGAACACGATATCTGACGCGATCCGGCGCGCCTGGGCGATGCTGTGCGTGACGAACAGCGTCGTGACACCGGCGCGCGCCACATCCAGCACGATGCGTTCGATCATGGCTTCGGATGCGGGATCAAGGCTTGCAGTCGGCTCATCCAGCAGCAGGACCTCGGGATCGGTTGCGAGCGCCCGGGCAAGGGCAAGCCGTTGCTGTTCGCCCCCTGACAACAGCCGCCCTGGCTGGCCGGCCTTATCCAGCAGGCCGACCTGAGCGAGCAACTCGTCGCGCCGCCGTGGATCGGCTGATTTACGGTTGCGTAGAACGAAGTCGATATTGGCCGCGGCCGTGCGGCGTAGCAGGACCGGTTTCTGGAAGACAAGCGCCTGCTTCATCCGGGTGGCGGGCGAGAGGGCCTGACCATCCCACCGGATGTCGCCCGATGTGGGGGCGACCAGACCGTGGAGCGCCCGAAGCAGTACGCTTTTGCCCGCGCCATTGGGGCCCATGATCACAGTCACGCCGCCATAGTCGATTTTCATGCTCACATCGCGCAGAATTTTAATCTTTTCACAGCATATGTTTAGGCCGCTTACCTGAAGTGAAACACCAGTATTGGCGCCAGCTTCGTCCGGGGCCAGGTTCAGAGCGGTATAGTCATCACGCATGGGCCAGTCTCCCCGCGCTCATCCGCGCCGTTTGCACGGCGGCGTTGATGCCAAGCGCTATGGCCATCAGGATCATCCCCAAGGCCAGTGCCAGCGGCAGGTTTCCTTTCGACGTTTCCAGCGCGATGGCTGTGGTCATCACTCGGGTCAGATGGTCAATATTGCCGCCGACGATCATGACCGCCCCAACCTCTGCAATGGCGCGCCCAAACCCGGCAAGCGCCACGGTCATCAGCGCCAGCCGCCCATCCCAGATAACCGCTTGCACTGCCTGCCAGCGCGAGACTGCGAGCGACAGAAATTGCTCCCGATACTCGCCATAGAGATCTTCGAGGATCTGCCGGGACAAGGCGGCGACAATGGGGGTGATCAGCAGCGTCTGCGCGATGATCATGGCGGCGGGCGTATAGAGCAGGCCCAAAAAGCCAAGCGGACCGGCCCGCGAAAGATGCAGATACACGATCAGGCCGACCACGACCGGTGGCAGGCCCATCAGGGCGTTGAGGAGGATGAGAGCCGCATTGCGCCCCCGAAACCGCGTCACCGCGATCAGCGCGCCGAGCGGCAGACCGATCAGACAGGCGAGCAGGGCCGCCGAAATACTGACCCGCAGGGAAAGCAGCACGATTTCAAGCAGGGCCGGATCCGCAGACACGACCAACGACCACGCGATGGAAATGGACGCCGCAAAGTCCTGCAAAATTTTCCTCCCATATCTGCAGTACAGTGGCTGATTTTGAGGCTAGAACGAGTTTCTACGCAAATCAAGCTAGCGATATCGGCTGGCGGTAAAGTGGGCAGGAGGAACAAAGCTGCATAATGCTGCATTTTCTCCCATCTTTGGGCGATTTGGGGCTGTCTGGAGTCCAAGTCTCAACCGCAAAACGCATCTGCGCTGTGCAATCAGGCCGCGAATTTGTCCTCACAAGCAATTTTGTGCCGGTCCTTGGGGCTTTCCTCTACGTAAGGTACAATCAATGCGGGTGGGGACGTTGCAACCCGGCCCGGATTGGCGGACCATTCTTCTATCATTCCGCGAAAACAGGCTCGACAAGCCTCAGGCGGAGCAAGACCAACAGCAAGGGAGATCACTATGAAAGTTCACGGACTTCTACTG
Organism: uncultured Rhodobacterales bacterium; assembly: GCA_963922565.1. GTDB lineage: Bacteria > Pseudomonadota > Alphaproteobacteria > Rhodobacterales > Rhodobacteraceae > JBCBKL01. The sequence continues at coordinate 34,790 of CAWUIQ010000014.1, read as the reverse complement.
ACGACATCGGTTCTGGCGTTTGGCTTTGGTGCGATGACCTGGGCTGCGGGAACGCATCCTGTGACGGGTGATGCGCTGGCCGACGATCAGACATTCCAGTTCCGCGTCACGGCCCAGTTTCCCACAATCGATCCGCAGTTGATCGAGGAAGTGCAGGGGGCCCATATCGCCCGGCAGCTCTTTGAAGGGCTGACGACGCAGGCCGCGGATGGTGCGCTGTTGCCTGGTGTGGCAACCGAATGGTCGTCGCCGGACAACATGGTCTGGACCTTCAAATTGCGCGACGATGCCAAGTGGTCGAACGGTGATCCGGTCACCGCGCAAGACTTCGTTTACTCGTGGCAACGTGCGGCTGATCCCGCGACGGCCTCGGAATATGCCTGGTATGTTGAGCTGAGCCAGATCAAGAACGCGGCCTCGGTCATCGCGGGGGAAATCCCGCCGGACCAGTTGGGTCTTCGCGCTGTCGATGATCAGACGCTTGAGGTTACGCTCAGCCAGCCGCTTCCGTATTTTCCGCAGATGACGGTGCATACGACCTTCATGCCATCCCACAAGGCGTCGGTCGACGCACACGGATCGGAATGGACAAGGCCCGGCAACATGGTGTCGAACGGCGCCTATGTGCTGGATGAAATGGCGGTGAATGAATTCCTGCGTATGTCACCCAACCCGAACTACTGGGACAAGGACAGCGTCATCATCAGCGACGTCACCGGCTACGTGATCGACGAATCCACGACCGCGCTGACCCGTTTTCAGGCTGGCGAATTCGACATGATGGATGACCTGCCGCCCGGCAGCTATCCGCGTCTTGAGGAAGAGATGCCCGAGGTTGCGCATTCGGTGCCGCGCCTCTGCTCCTACTACTATACCGTTAACCAGTCAGAGACCGGACATGAGGCGCTGCAGGATCCGCGCGTACGCACGGCCCTCAGCTATGCCATCAACCGCGACGTGATCACCGATCAGGTGCTCAAGGCGGGGCAGGCCCCGGCCTACAGCTTTACCCATTGGGCGACGGCAGGCTTTGAAATGCCCAAGATCGAATACGCCGCTTGGAGCCAAGAAGAGCGGATGGCCAAGGCGATGGAGCTGATGGCGGAAGCGGGCTATGGCCCTGACAATCCGATCGAAATCGACTTCATCTACAACACATCAGAGGCGCACAAGCAGGTGGCGACGGTCATCAGCCAGATGTGGCGGCCGCTGGGTGTGACGCTGAACATGAACAACTTCGAATGGCAGTCCTATCTCGATATTCGGGGCAACCAGAAGTTCCACATCGCCCGGTCTGGCTGGTGTGGCGACTATAACGAAGCGTCCACGTTCCTCGATCTGCTGACGTCGAACAACGACAACAATGACGGCAAGTATTTCAGCGAAACGGTCGACAAGCTGATGGCCGAAAGCGTCACCATGACCGATCCGCAGCCGAACTATACCAAGGTCGAGCAGGTGCTGGCCGAGGATATGGCGATCCTGCCGATCTATCACTACACCCAGAACTTCGTGCTGGATCCGAGCATCAAGAACTGGCCGATGCAAAACGTTGAGAACAACTGGTATCTCAAGGATATCTATCGCGTCGCCCAGTAACTGACTGGCAGTGCCGGGGCGGCCCGTTCGCCCCGGCCCGTTGATCTGATGCTCGCTTACATCTTCAAACGTCTTCTCGTTGCGATCCCGGTTCTGCTGATCCTGATCGTCGCGACCTTCATCCTGATGTATTCCGCGCCGGGCAGCCCCTTTGCGACCGAACGGGGTGTGCCGCCCGAAGTACTGGCCAATCTGGAACGGCAATACGGTCTCGATCAGCCATTTCACGTGCAGATCGGCCGATATGTCTGGAACATCCTGACCCAGTTCGACTTTGGCCCGTCCTTCATCTATCGCGACCAGGACGTGAACGATCTGATCGCGCAGGGCTTTCCCGTCACGCTGACCTATGGGTTCTGGAGCTTTCTTGTCGCTGTTCTGGTCGGTGGCACGCTTGGTATCGTCGCGGCGGTGCGCCAGAATACCTGGCTGGATTACCTCGCTGTCGGTGTTTCGATCGGCGCGCAGGTTCTGCCCAATTTCGTCCTCGCCCCGATCCTGGTGCTGGTCTTCACGCTGTCGCTGGGCTGGCTGCCGGGCGGCGGCTGGCAGGGCGGGCAATGGCAGTACATCATAATGCCCGTCATCGCGCTCTCGACCAGTTTCATGGCCTCGATCGCCCGGATCTCGCGGGCTTCGATGCTCGAGGTGCTCAACTCAAACTTCATCCGGACAGCGCGAGCCAAGGGGCTGCCGATGCGCCGTGTCGTTCTACGCCACGCGCTGAAACCGGCGCTCTTGCCCGTCATCTCCTATCTCGGGCCGGCCTTCGTGGGCATGATCACCGGGTCAGTCGTGATCGACGTCTATTTCTCGACCGGTGGCATCGGGAAGTTCTTTGTCGAAAGCGCGCTGAACCGGGACTATGGCGTCATGATGGGAATTACCGTCCTGCTGGGTGCGCTGACGATCTTTTTCAACCTGGTGGTCGATCTGCTTTATGCGTGGATCGACCCCAAGATCCGGTACTAGGCCATGTTCGCAACCAAAACCGCCGCCGATGCGCTGGCCGATGCGGCCCCGGTTCAGGGCCGGTCGCTCTGGGCCGATGCGCGTATCCGGTTCTTCCGCAATCAGGCTGCGGTGACGGGGCTTGTCGTTCTGGCGCTCGTCGGGCTCTTTGCGGCCTTCGGTCCGCTGATTGCGCCGTGGAACAACGAAGACATCGATTGGTCCGTCCTGGGCAATGTCGACACAGCCGGGCGGCCCTCGATTGCGACCGGGCATTGGTTCGGCACCGATGCGCTTGGCCGCGATCTCTTTGCCCGGACTGTCCAGGGGACGCAGGTGTCGCTCATGGTCGGGATCGTGGGCGCCCTGATCGCCGTGGTGGTCGGTACGCTTTACGGTGCGATCGCGGGCTATTTCGGCGGGCGGACAGATGACATCATGATGCGGATCGTCGATGTGCTGATGTCGATCCCTTACATGTTCGTGCTGATCCTGCTCCTGGTCGTGTTCGGGCGGTCGATGCTGATGCTTTTTATCGGGATCGGACTGATCAGCTGGCTCGACATGGCGCGGATCGCGCGGGGCCAGACGCTGACATTGCGGCGCAAGGAATTCGTCGAGGCCGCCGTGGCCACCGGGGTCCGGCCCTTCACCATTATCCTGCGCCACATCGTACCGAACCTTCTGGGCGTCGTTATCGTCTATGCGACCCTGCTGGTGCCCTCGATGATCATCTATGAAAGCTTTATCAGCTTTCTCGGTCTCGGCGTGCAGGAACCGCTGACAAGCTGGGGCGCGCTCATCAACGACGGCGCGGCCGAGATGAACAACGGGACGCTGTGGATGCTGGGCTTTCCGCTCTTTTTCTTTGTCATCACGCTCTTCGCCTTCTTCTTTGTCGGCGATGGTCTGCGTGACGCGCTTGATCCCAAGGACCGTTAGCGATGGCATTGCTGGATGTGACCGATCTGAAGGTGCGCTTCAACACGCCGGATGGCGTGGTGAACGCGGTGAACGGCGTGTCGTTTGCCCTGGCCCAGGGCGAACAGCTGGCGATTGTGGGCGAAAGCGGATCGGGCAAGACGCAGCTCGCCTTTGCGATGTTGGGACTGCTGGCGCGGAATGGTCGGGCAGAAGGCAGCGTAAAGGTAAACGGGCAGGAGGTTCTGAACCTGCCCGAGGCCGAACTCAACCACATCCGCGCCGAACAAGTGGCGATGATCTTTCAGGATCCGATGACGTCGCTGAACCCCTACATGAGTGTGGGCGACCAGATGGCCGAGGTGCTGACGCTGCACAAGGGGCAGGGCAAGCGCGAGGCGTTGGATGAAAGCGCGCGGATGCTGGATGCGGTGCGCATCCCCGATGCGCGGTCGCGGCTGGCGATGTATCCGCACGAATTCTCGGGCGGCATGCGACAGCGGATCATGATCGCCATGGCCCTTCTCTGCAGACCCAAAATCCTTATCGCGGATGAGCCAACGACGGCCCTCGACGTCACGGTGCAGGCGCAGATCATGGAGCTGATGGCGACGATCCGTAAGGATTTTGGCACCGCCATAATTCTGATCACACACGATCTGGGCATCGTTGCGGGATCCTGTGATCGGACGCTGGTCATGTATGGCGGCCGGGTGATGGAGACGGGTCCGACGGGGGCACTTTTTGCCCGGCCCGCCCATCCCTACACGCTGGGCCTGCTTAGCGCGGTGCCCCGTCTCGATATCCCGCAGGACGATTTGCAGACCATTCCGGGCGACCCTCCGGACCTCACCGCACTGCCCCCGGGCTGTCCGTTCACCGCCCGCTGTCCCCTCGCGACCGACACCTGTGCAGCCACCATGCCGCCCCTTGAACCGCTCGAGGGCGGGCGCCTGCGGGCCTGTCACGCCCGGCTGGAGGCTGTCGCATGATCGCGCCCCTTCTGGAAATCAGGGATCTCAGCGTAACCTTCCCGGTCGCCCGCCGTGGCGCTTGGCCGTGGGCGCAGCCCGACCAGCTGCAAGCCGTATCAAAGGCCAGCCTGACGGTTGGCAAAGGGGATATTCTGGGCCTCGTAGGTGAAAGCGGTTCCGGCAAATCCACACTAGCCCGTGCCATTGTCGGGACCGTGCGGGCGAGCGAGGGCGAGGTGCTTTGGAAAGGCCGCGACCTGCGGGCTCTCACCCCGGCCGAAGCGCGCGCGCAGGGCCGTCACGTGCAGATGGTGTTTCAGGATCCGCTCGCCGCCCTCAATCCCCGCATGACCGTCGGACAGGTCGTGGCAGAGCCGCTGGTCACCCATTTCCCCGATCTGTCGAAATCCGAGATCCGCCGCCGCGTCGGTGCGATGATGGAGCGGGTGGGGTTGCTGCCCAGCCTCGTGAACCGGTACCCCCACGAGTTTTCGGGCGGTCAGTGCCAGCGCATCGGCATCGCGCGCGCCCTTGTGACCGAACCGGAGCTGGTGGTGTGCGACGAACCGGTCAGCGCCCTCGACGTGTCCGTCCAGGCGCAGGTGGTGAACCTTTTGCGCGATCTGCAGAGCGATATGGGGCTTTCGCTTCTCTTCATCGCGCATGACCTCGCCGTGGTTCGCCACATCTCGACCCGCATCGCGGTGATGTATCTGGGCCGTATCGTCGAAATGGCCCCGGCGGCCGAGCTGATCGGCAATCCGCGCCATCCCTACACCAAGGCCCTCATCGCCTCTGTCCCCATCCCGTCGCCAGAGGCCGAACAGGCTCGCCAGAGACCCGTGCTGAAGGGAGAGCTGCCTTCGCCGCTGTCACCCCCATCGGGATGCGTCTTTCGTACGCGCTGCCCGATCGCCCGCCCGGCCTGCGCAGCTGCCCGACCGTACTTGGCCGAGATTGCCGACGGCCACGTGGTGGCATGCCCGTTTCACAGCGAAACCGGCGTGGTCGAACCGGCCTTGTCTTAGCCCGCCGCAACGCAGCGCGGGTTCATCAGCTGGTTAATTGATCTGACCACGGCGAGGGCCGCAGATGTGAAGGCGGTCGCCTGACCCGGCTTTCGCGCTGACGCGGCCTTAAATTGTGATGCGGTGATTTCGCCGGCCCCATGTAAGACTGGGTGGAAAGGAATTCTGCCGGTTCGGGGGGACGCTTGAGCGGAATGCTAATTATCACCGCCGTGACGGCGATGTTCTGCCTTGTGGCGCATCGTCTTTCGCGGACGATCCTGACGGCGCCCATGGTCTTTCTTGCCCTTGGTGCGGGTCTGTCGGTCAGCGGGCTTGTCGCGGCGGAGGAGGCAGAGCTCCTGCTGCATCCCGTGGCCGAGATCGCGCTGATCGTCCTGCTGTTCCTGGATGCCGCGCAAACCGATCTCAGGGCGCTGCGCGACCGCCACATATGGCCGCTGCGGATGCTGCTGATCGGTCTGCCGCTGGCGTTTGGGCTGGGGACGTTGGTGGTCGCGCTGGCACTTCCCGAATGGCCGCTGGTCGCAGCCGCGCTGATCGCTGCCATTCTTTCGCCCACGGATGCGGCCCTTGGTCAGGCGGTCGTATCGAACACCGATGTGCCCATCCGACCCCGCCGCGCGCTGATCGTCGAAGGCGGCCTCAATGACGGGCTGGCCTTGCCGATGATCCTGTTGCTGGCGGCCCTCGTGGCGATGGACATGACGCAAAGCTCGACCGATTGGCTCCTTTTCGGTCTCAAACAGGTGGTGCTAGGCCCGGTCGTGGGCATCGCCGTCGGTATCATCGGCGGCTGGCTCCTGATCAAGGCCAAGGACCACGCCACCACCTCCGAAGCCTATGAGGGGATCGGGGCCATAGCGATGGCCGCCACTGCCTACCTGATGGCAGCGGTGGTCGACGGGAACGGCTTTATCGCCACCTTCTTTGCGGGCCTCTGTTTCGGCAACATGGTCGAGGGCCGATGTCCCTTCATCTATGAATTCACCGAAGGCGAGGGGCAGTTCCTCGCCTGGGCTTCCTTCCTGCTGATCGGGGCCACGCATCTGCCTGACGCCGTGGCCCATCTGGACGGGACGATGCTGGCGATCATCCTGACCAGCCTCTTCGTCATCCGCCCCGTCGCAATCTGGATTTCGCTGATCGGCACGGATGCCTCACCCCTCACGCGGCTCTTTTTCGGATGGTTCGGCCCGCGCGGGCTGGCCACGGCGCTCTTCGCGCTGCTGGTGGTCGAGATCCTGCCGCACAGCATTGGCGAATTTGTCCTGCATCTGGCCATCAACGCGGTCTGGATCAGCGCACTTTTACACGGGCTGACCGCTGCGCCCGGTGCGCATTGGTACGGCCGCCGGATCGCGGCGCGCGGAGATTGCCCCGAGACGGTCGAGCACGGTGCCACACATGCCCCGGATGCTGCGCATCCCGGATGATAAATGCATTACCAAAAAAGGAACGAGGGTTAAGAATGAACAAGACAGCCATTGCCAAGGTTTCCGACCTGCAGGATCGCCAGCCGGAATACGCCCTTGTGGGCGAGGTCGATCTTGTCGTGGTGCGGTTCGACGATGCGATTTCCGTCTTCTATGGCCGATGCCTGCATCGCGGGGCGCTGATGGCCGATGGCTTTGTCCGGGGCGACAACCTGATCTGCGGTTTGCACGATTGGGATTACCGCCTCGATACCGGCGTATCGGAATACGCCAACGATGAGGCGCTGCCAAAGTTCGAAGCATGGGTCGAAAACGGGGAAGTCCTGGTTGACGCGGACGAGATCAACGACTGGGCCAGGGATCATCCGCAACCGTTCAATCGCGATGCCTATCTGGGCCTCTACGCTGACACCAGCCATGGGACGGCTGAGGAACCCTATACCGCGCTGATCCAAAAATACGCCCGCGAGGGTCTGTCAAAAACGGGTCATCACGGCGTGGTGGAGTCGATGGGCGTGCCGCGCCCCGATCTGCCGGATTGGGACGATATACAGATCCTGACCGCCCAGCTTCATCGCGCGCCGCTTTTGGATGATGATCCGGTGGGGACAGAGGTGGTGATTGGCCCGAACGCGCAGAAACCGCTTCGTCTCGATATCCCGCTGTTCGTATCCGACATGAGCTTTGGGGCGCTTTCCGAACCGGCCAAGCTGGCGCTGGCGCAGGGGGCAGAGATGGCAGGGACGGGGATCTGTTCGGGCGAGGGCGGGATGCTGCCCGAGGAACAGGCCGCCAACACGCGGTACTTTTATGAATTGGCCTCGGCCCGGTTCGGATTTTCGTGGGACAAACTCGACAAGGTTCAGGCCTTTCACTTCAAGGGCGGGCAGGGTGCCAAGACCGGCACGGGCGGACACCTGCCGGGCAACAAGGTTAAGGGCAAGATCGCTGAGGTTCGGGGGCTGGACGAAGGACAGGATGCAATCTCGCCGTCGCGGTTTCCGGATTGGTCCGACCCGGCGCAGATCAAGGATTTTGCCGACGAGGTGCGGGACCGGACGGGCGGTATTCCCATCGGTTACAAGCTCAGTGCGCAACATATCGAAAAAGATATCGATGCGGCGCTGTCGGTCGGGGTCGACTATATCATCCTCGACGGGCGGGGCGGTGGAACCGGGGCGGCTCCGATCATCTTTCGCGACAACATCTCGGTCCCGACCATTCCTGCATTGGCGCGGGCGCGCGCGCATCTTGACCGGTGTGAACGGCACGACGTGTCGCTGGTTATCACTGGCGGACTGCGCAAGCCCGCCGATTTCATCAAGGCGATGGCGCTTGGCGCCGATGCAGTGGCGCTGTCGAACGCGGCGATGCAGGCCATCGGATGTCTTGGCATGCGGGCCTGTCACACCAACAATTGCCCAGTGGGCATCGCGACGCAAAAGCCGAACCTGATCAACCGGCTGGTGGTCGAGAAATCCGCCCGGCAACTGGCCAATTTCTTTTCAGCCTCTGTGGAACTCATGCAGGTTATGGCCCGCGCCTGTGGTCATGATCACCTTTTGAAATTCAATTCCGAAGACCTCACCACGTGGAAACGGGACATGTCCGATCTGACGGGCATCCCGTTCGGCGGCATCGCATAGGAGGAGCCAGCAATGCTCGACAAGAATTTGGACTGGATCGCTGTTGGCCACGTCGACGATCTGCCCGAGGGGCGGGTCAAGACCGTCACCGCCCGCACCACCTCGATCTGTCTGGTGCATTTCGATGGCCAATGGGCGGCGATGGACAACCGCTGCCCGCACCAGAACGGGCCGCTGGGCGAGGGATCGATCGAAAAGGGGATCGAAGACAAATGCTGGGTCCGCTGCCCATGGCATGGGTGGGATTTCGACCCGCTGACGGGCAAGCCGCCGGGCGGGCACGAGGATACCGGACAGCAGATGTTCCCGGTCGACATCCGCGACGGCGAGATCTTTGTCGGGCTGGAGGCCGAGCCGCCGCGCGCCCGCACGATTTCCGACGTCATGGTTGAGACGATGGTGAACTGGGGCGTCCGGTCGGTTTTTGGCATGGTCGGTCACTCGAACCTTGGTCTTGCCGATGCAATCCGTTTGGCTGTGGGTGATGGCAAGATGCGGTACTACGGCATCCGTCACGAAGGGGCGGCGGCCTTTGCCGCCTCGGCCTATGGCAAGCTCACGGGGATGCCGGCGGCCTGTCTGACCATCGCGGGACCGGGGGCGACGAACTTGCTGACGGGTATGTGGGACGCCAAGGTTGACCGCGCCCCGGTTCTGGCCCTGACCGGCCAGGTGCAGACGCAGGTCTTTGGCCCGGGCGCGTTTCAGGACATCGACCTGCATTCGGCGTTTCAGGCTGTGGCGCGGTTTTCGCAACCGGTCCTCAATACGTCGAACCATGCCGAGCTGGCCTCGCTTGCCTGCAAGAGTGCTATCGTGGAACAGGACGTGGCCCATCTGATCTTTCCAGACGATGCGCAAACGCTGCCCTCCGATCAGCGCCCCGCCGGGTCCGGTGGGCGCGTGGGCCGGACGGGGGTTGCCCCCGCTCAGGCCGATCTCGATGCTGCGGCCGACATGATCGCCAAGGCCAAGCGCCCGATGATCGTTGTGGGTCACGGCGCTTTCGATGTTCGCGAGGAGGTCGTGGACTTTGCCGCGCGGATTGGCGCGCCGGTCGTGACCACCTTCAAGGCCAAGGGCCTGATCTCCGATGATCATCCGAACGCGGCAGGTGTGCTGGGCCGCTCTGGCACCCCGATTGCAAGCTGGTTCATGAACGAGGCGGACCTGATCATCGCGCTTGGTGCCAGCTTTTCAAACCACACGGGCATCGAGCCGTCAAAGCCGATCATCCAGGTCGACTATGACCGGATGCAGCTTGGCAAATTTCACCCCGTCGCCCTGCCGATTTGGGGGGAGGTCGGTGCGTTCTGTGGGGCCATGGCAGAGGTCGCCAAACCCACCGCTGCCGTCGATCAGATCCCGGAACTGGCCGAACGCTGGCGGATCTGGCGCGAGGAAAAGGAAAGCCGTCTGGCCGAGGATCGGGGTCACGGATTGCATTCGGCGGCCCTGTTCAAGGTCTTGTCCCGCCTCGCGCCCGATGATGCGATCTTTGCCGTTGATGTGGGCAACAACACCTATTCCTTCGGACGGTATCTGGAGACCAAGGGCAGTCAGCGTGTTCTGATGTCGGGTTATCTGGGTTCCATCGGTTTCGGCTTTCCGGCGGCCATGGGCGCATGGGCGGCGACGCGGGATTTTGAGGTGCTGAAGGGTCGCAAGGTTATCGCGATCTCAGGTGACGGCGGGTTTGGTCAATATCCGATGGAGTTCACGACCGCCGTCAAATACGGGATGAACATCACCCATATCCTTCTCCATAACGATGAGCTTGGGAAAATCTCGAAAGAGCAACGGGCGGGCGAATGGCCGGTATGGGAAACCAACCTGATCAACCCGCCATTCTCGGCCTTTGCGCGGCTCTGTGGCGGGCATGGGGTCAAGGTCTCGCAAGCCGACGAACTGGAGGCGGCTATTGCCGAGGCGCTGGCCATCGATGGGCCGGCCCTGGTCGAGGTGATGACGGATGCCGAATTGGTCTGAGCGGCTGGAGGTTCAGCTCAGCGATCGACCTTCCAGAAAGTAGGTCTTTTGCAGCGGAACATAGGCCGCGCCCAAGGCTCCGGCACTGCGCCCAAGGCGGCCCTCGATCACACGGAAGGGCCGGAGCCCTTGCCGGTCGATATCCGGCAGGGCCACATTAATCTTTTCGACAAGGCGGCTGCGGACATTGGGGGGAAAGCCGCCGTCGACAACCACGGTCGAGACATCAAGAACAGCAATGACCGAAACGGCGGCTTGCGCAATCGCACGAGCGGTCTGATCGATCCAGAGATCGACCAGATCGGGATAGCCGTTCCAGACGGACGGATCCGATCGGAAGTTGACTGGATGGCCAGACCGATCCGCCAGCATCCGTTCAAGTGTGTAAAGCGACGCCTGGTGGATCAACTGGTGTTTTGGATCGTCGACAGGGCCAACCGGTATTGACCCAAGCGCCCCTGCATTCTGGTTCGCTCCATGGAAGACCTGCCCGCGCAGGACGATGCCGCCGCCGATGAACGAGCCGACGAAGAAGTATGCGAAATCCGAAAGATCGCTACCTGCGCCAAAGACAAGTTCGGCATTGCAGGCGAGATTCACATCATTGAAGACCGAAACCGATAGCCCCGTGATCTCTGACAAACCGGTTTGCAGGTCATAGCCGCGCCAACTTTCAGCCTCGTCCTTGGGCGCGCCAAGGCCATCAAGCCAGTTCCAGAGCTCGAACGGGGCGGCAACGCAAAGGCCCACGACGCGGTCCCGCAAGCCGGATTTGAGGGTCGCGGTCGCCTCGGCGATCTTGCTGAGGGCGAAGTCTTCGATCAACTGCGGGGTGGGGTATGGGTATTCGATGGTCCGGCGTTGCCGGACGCCGCCGGTCAGGTCCATCATCACCAGATCCGCGCCCCGTCGCCCGATAAGAAGGCCAAAGGCAAAAGCGCCATCGGGGCTGAGGCTGAATGGGGTCTGCGGTTTGCCCACCTTGCCTTTGACCGGGTCCTCTTTCTGCAGCAGACCATCGGCTGCCAGCGACCGGGTGATGACCGATGCCGTCTGGGCCGACAGATCCAGTGTCTTGGCGATCTCGGCACTGGCCAGCAGGCCTGAATTGCGCAAGGCCGTCAGGATTGCACGTTCGTTGCGGCTGCGCAGGCGCGCACCGGTCAGCCCATGACCACCTTCCAATTGCAGCGGCGTATCACCGAGCATTACGCATCTGCCTCCCTACACTGAAATCTGCCATTTGGAGATTAATAAATCAACGTGATTTATTTATTGACAGGAATTGCCCGACTCGGGTTAACCTTGGGTCATCCGAGCTTCGGATATTGAATCGCCCCTGCAAAAGTCGGGGCTAGGGAGGACATCATGAAGAAATTGATTGCGAGCTCCGCGCTGGCCCTGATCGGGTTGACGGGTGGGGCCTTTGCAGGCGGGCACGGTGTGGCCGCATGCCTGATTACAAAGACAGACACCAACCCGTTCTTCGTCAAGATGCGCGAAGGTGCTTTGGCCAAGGCTGATGAGCTGGGCGTCGAACTCAGCACCTATGCGGGCAAGGTTGACGGCGACCACGAAACGCAAGTTGCGGCGATCGAGACCTGCATCGCGGATGGTGCTAAGGGTATCCTGCTGACGGCATCTGACACGTCGTCGATCGTTCCGGCGGTCCAGCAGGCGCGGGATGCGGGTATCCTCGTAATCGCGCTCGACACACCGCTGAACCCGATTGACGCAGCGGACATGACCTTTGCTACGGACAACTTCCTTGCCGGTGAACTGATCGGCAAATGGGCCGCGGCCACGCTGGGCGATGAGGCAGCGAATGCCAAGATCGGGATGCTCGATCTGGCTGTGAGCCAGCCAACCGTGGGCGTGCTGCGCGACCAGGGCTTCCTGCAGGGCTTTGGCATCGATCTGGGTGATCCGAACAAGTGGGGTGACGAGACCGATCCGCGGATCGTTGGCAATGATGTGACCGCGGGCAACGAAGAGGGCGGCCGCAAGGCCATGGAAAACCTTCTGGCGAAGGATCCTGGCATCAACGTCGTCTACACGATCAACGAGCCAGCGGCTGCCGGAGCGTATGAGGCGCTCAAGGCCTTTGGCCGCGAAAACGACGTGTTGATCGTCAGCGTCGATGGCGGTTGCCCTGGTGTGGCCAACGTCAAGGACGGCATTATCGGCGCCACGTCGCAGCAATATCCGCTGCTGATGGCCTCGAAAGGGATCGAGGCGATTGCGGCATGGGCCAAGGACGGCACCAAACCTGAGGCGACCGCCGGCAAAGACTTTTTCGACACGGGCGTTGCGCTAGTGACGGACAAGCCCGCGGCGGGTGTCGACAGCATCGACACGACCGAGGGCACCAACCTCTGCTGGGGTTGATCTGACCACACGTTCGGACGCAGTCTTAGACGGAGGGCGGGCTCCGGCCCGCCCTTTTTGCATCCGGCGACCGGGTGAGAGGAGGAGGCGAAGATGACGTCAGGAGAGAATTTCGAAGCGGCCGCGAGCAATGCCGCGACCGAAGTGGCGCAATTCGACGAACATGATCGTGGCCTGATCGGGCGCTTTCACCATGCCTTGCACACAACCCCGGCCTTGGTGCCCCTGATCGTCCTTGTGGCGGCCATCGCGATCTTTGGGTTCTCGCTGGGTTCCAAGTTCTTTTCGCCCTTTGCCCTCACGCTGATCCTGCAGCAGGTGCAGATCGTCGGTATCGTGGCGGCGGCCCAATCTCTTGTCATCCTGACGGCGGGCATCGACCTGAGTGTAGGCGCAATCGCCGTCATCAGCTCGGTCATCATGGGGCAATTCACCTTTCGCTACGGCATACCGGTCGAGCTTGCGGTTCTGTGCGGGCTGGCCTTTGGGACGGGCATCGGAGCATTGAATGGCTGGCTGGTAGCGGCGATGCGGTTGCCACCCTTCATCGTCACCCTGGGAATGTGGCAGATCGTTCTGGCCGCGAACTTCCTCTACTCGGCCAACGAAACCATCCGAAGTCAGGATATCGCGGCCAACGCGCCGCTGCTGCAATTCCTCGGGACGAAATTCAAGATTGGCGGGGCTGTCTTTACCTACGGCGTCGTCTTCATGGTGCTCTTGGTTATCGTGCTGGCTTATGCGCTCAGATCGACGGCCTGGGGGCGACATGTCTATGCCGTTGGCGATGATCCGGAAGCGGCAGAGCTTTCGGGGGTCAATGTCCGGGGCACGCTGATTTCGGTTTACGCGCTGGCGGGGCTGATCTGCGCCTTTGCGGGCTGGGCCCTGATCGGGCGGATCGGGTCGGTCTCGCCAACCTCGGGCCAACTGCTCAATATCGAATCCATCACCGCCGTGGTGATCGGGGGCATTTCGCTCTTTGGCGGGCGCGGCTCGATCCTTGGCACATTTTTCGGCGCGCTGATCGTCGGGGTCTTCACGCTCGGCCTGCGGCTGGCAGGGGCGGACGCGCAGTGGACGTTCCTCTTGATTGGTGTGCTGATCATCGCGGCCGTTGCGGTGGATCAGTGGATCAGAAAGGTGGCCGCCTGATGGAACCCATTCTTCAAGCCCGCAACCTCGTGAAGCGGTATGGCCGGGTCACGGCGCTCGATCACTGTGACTTTGAACTGATGCCGGGCGAGATCCTTGCGGTCATCGGCGATAACGGCGCGGGCAAGTCGACGCTGATCAAGGCCGTGTCGGGGGCCGTTATCCCGGATGAGGGCGACGTGTTTCTGGAAGGGCAGCAGGTGCAGTTCTCGTCGCCCATTCAGGCGCGCGAGGCCGGCATCGAGACGGTGTATCAGACGCTCGCCATGTCGCCGGCGCTTAGCATCGCGGACAATATGTTCATGGGCCGCGAATTGCGTAAACCGGGATGGCGCGGCAAGTTCATGCGCCAGCTGGACCGCAAAAAGATGGAAGAGATCGCGCGCGAAAAGCTGAGCGAACTGGGCCTGATGACGATCCAGAATATCAATCAGGCGGTCGAAACCCTTTCGGGCGGACAACGGCAGGGTGTCGCGGTGGCACGGGCGGCGGCCTTCGGCTCCAAGGTCATCATCCTCGATGAACCGACTGCGGCGCTCGGCGTCAAGGAAAGCCGGCGCGTGCTGGAATTGATCCTCGACGTCAAAAGCCGGGGTATTCCGATCATTCTGATCAGCCACAACATGCCTCATGTCTTCGAAGTGGCCGACCGTATCCACGTGCACAGGCTGGGTAAGCGGTTGTGCGTTATCGATCCTGCCGAGCATTCCATGTCGGACGCCGTGGCGTTCATGACGGGCGCAAAAGAGCCCGAGGGTCTGGCAGCCTGACAAACCGCCCGGTTCCTTAAACCTGTTCAAGTCTGCACCGTATGGAGCGTTTGCCCCGTACGTATGCGCGGACGCCTGCATGACCATTCGTCAACCGGTGGAAACACTTCCATCCTAGATAGAACTGTCACAGTCTGCTGTTACATCGCTCCGTAGATTCCAGAATGAGGACATATTATGCCCCGCCCAATTATTGGCTCGCGCAACAGTGAAATTTTGACCGGCACGCCTGGTTCCGACCTGATCCTTGGACTGGGTGGCAACGATATGGTGATCGGAAATGGGGGGAATGACCGCGTCATCACCCGGTCAGGCAATGACACGATCGAACTGGGTGACGGCAATGCACGGGTTTACTCGGGTGGCGGCGATGACCTGATCCAGGTCGGTGACGGCAACAACCGCATCAATGGCGGCAGGGGCGAGGATACCGTCGCCTATAGCGGTTCGATTGATGACTACGACATCAGCAGCTCGTCACGGTTCTTTCTGAAGAAAGTCACGGTGGCGAAGATTGGTGAGGAATCCACGAACACCGATGTCCTGCGCCGTGTCGAAGCGCTCTATTTCGAAAGTGATGACTTCACGTTCTTCATCGACGGGCGCAACAACGTCGTGCTGGCCCGCGATGACGAGGCCGGGACGGGTGAAAACAGCATTCTGATCCTCGCCGCTGCGGACCTGCTGGCCAATGATCGTGAGTTGGATGGCGATGCCTTTGAAATCACGGGCGTTTCGGGCACCAGCGCCGCAGGGGCCGCCGTATCATTCGTGGATGGTGTCGTTTCATATGACCCCGGCACGCTTTTTGATGCACTCGCCGAGGGCGAGACGACGACCGACACTTTCACCTACGAAGTCGACGATGGCAGCGGCAACCCGCAGACGGCCACGGTGACCGTCACCATCACCGGTGAAAACGATGCGCCCAGCCTGAGCGTGAGCGGCGCGGCTTCGGTAGACGAAAACACGACCGAGGTACCCGCCGGGATCACTGCCAGCGATGTCGACGGGGGCACGATCGGCTTTGCAATCGATGGCGACGACGCGGCGCGCTTTACCATCGGTGCGACCGGAGCGCTTTCCTTTGTCGGCGCACCAGACTTTGAAAATCCTGCCGACGTGAACGGCGATAACATCTACAACATCACCATCGTGGCCAGCGACGGGCAGGGCGGTGAGACCCGCGAAGACATCGCGGTCACCGTCAATGACGTGGTCGAGACACCGCCGCTTGACGTCAAGATCAATGAACTGGCCGTATCCACATCCGGTACCGACTGGGAATTCGCCGAACTGATCGGTGCACCCGGTACGTCGCTGGACGGTGTGGCGTTGCTGCAGATCGATGGCGACGGCGAAATCCGCTCGCTCCTCGATTTCTCCGGTCTGACCGTCGGCGACAATGGTTTCCTTTTGGCGGCCAGCGAGCGGGCGCAAGAGACGTTTGGCCTGATCCCTGATCTCAGCTTTGCCAACAACACGTTCACCAACACCTCCTCGACCTTCCTGCTGGTGCAGGATTTCACCGGTGCCGCCCAGTTCGACGATCTCGACACGGATGATGACGGCACGATCGACCAGACGCCTTTCGGCGCGGTCATCGACAGCGTTGCCGTGATCGACGATGACAACCCGCTGGTTTACTCGGACAATGTGGTTGGACCAGACGGGTCATTCCTTGCCCCGGGGGCCGAGCGCGATCCCGAAGGCACTGGCCCGTTTGGCGCGACCGACTTTGGCGACCCTTCGACCTATTCGCCAACAGTGGCCGAGTTCACCCCGACGCCCGTCATCAACGAAATCGCGGTTTCGACCACGGGCACTGACTTTGAGTTCGTGGAGCTTTTCGGCGAGGCGGGTCTGTCGCTCGACGGGTATGCCCTGCTGCAGATCGATGGCGACGGCGAGATCCGCTCGATCCTCGATTTCAACGGGTTGGCCCTGGGCGATAACGGCTTTTCGCTCGCCACCAGCGCGCAAGCCGAAGAGACGTTCGGGATCACCGGTGATCTCAGCTTTGCCAACAACACCTTCACCAACACCTCATCGACCTACCTGCTGGTCAGTGACTTTACCGGGGCAGCGCAGTTTGACGATCTCGACACGGATGACGACGGAACGCTGGATGTCACGCCATTCGGTCAGATCGTCGACAGCGTTTCCGTCATCGATGATGACAGCCCCATCACCTATTCCGACAACATCGTGGGCCCCGATGGCAGCTTCCTCGCCCCCGGTGCGGTACGGAACCCAGAGGGCACGGGTCCCTTTGAAATCACCAGTTTCAGCGACGCGTCCAGCTATTCGCCGACAGCGGCGGAAACCAACACGCTGGTCCTGAACGAAATCGCAGTGTCGACAACCGGCACTGACTGGGAATTCGCCGAGCTCTTCGGCACGGTGGGTCAGTCGCTGGACGGGGTCGCGCTTCTGCAGGTCGATGGCGACGGCGAGATCCGGTCGATCATCGATTTCAACGGCCTCAGTATCGGGGAAAACGGCTTTGCGCTTGCGGCCAGCGATCAGGCGCAAGCCACATTTGGCGTGACGCCCGACCTCGCCATCTCGAACAATACCTTCACCAACACCTCATCGACATTCCTGCTGGTCGATGGCTTCACGGGGGCCAGCCAGTTTGACGATCTGGACGCGGACGATGACGGCGTGATCGATTTCATGCCGTTCGGGTCGGTCATAGACAGCGTGGCGATCATCGATGACGACAACCCGCTCGTCTATTCCGACGTCGTGATCGGACCCGATGGCAGTTTCCTTGCCCCTGGTGCGGCAAGGAACCCTGATGGGACGGGTGAGTTTCAGATCACCGCCTTCGGTGACCCGAGTGGCTATTCGCCCACAGCGGGCGGCGGCACGACAGGTGGTGGCGATCCCGATCCGGTCCTGATCTCGGAAATTCAGGGTGAGGGTGACGAATCCGCGCTGGTTGGCCAACAGGTGCGGGTCGAGGGCGTCGTCACCTATGTCGTGGCCAACGGCTTTTACCTCCAGGAAGAAGCAAGCGACAGCGACGGCAATGCGGGCACGTCCGAAGGCATCTTTGTCTTCACCAACTCCCCGCCCACTTTCGTGCAAGGTGACGTGGTGCAGGTCGACGGAACGGTCGATGAGTTCTTTGGCGCCACACAGATCGATACAGTCACCTCGATCACACAGACCGGAACCGATGGGTTCGGCCTGATCGACGTCGCGGAAATCGCACTCTCGCCTGACGTGGTGCAGGATTTCGAAGCGGTCGAAGGGATGTATTTCAGCCTCACGAGTGGGACGGATGATGCCATCACCGTGATCGAGAACTTTAACCTCGACCGCTTTGGCGAGATCTCGGTCAGCGCAGGCAACCAGGTGCAGCCGACGCAGCTGTTCGATGCGCAGACAGAGGCGGATGCAGTTGCTGCGCTGGCGCAGCAGAACCTCAACAACCGGCTGGCCATCGATGACGGGGTGTCGTCGCAAAACCCCGAAGGCTTCGAATACGTTCCGGCCAATCAGGGCGACAACGGAAACGGTTTCCTCGACAGTGGTGACACGTTCAGCATCGAGGGGCCGACGCTGCGCCTTGGGGCCGAGATCGTGGGTGAGACGACCGGGGTGATGTCGTTCAGCTTCGGCGAATACAAGATGCTGGTCGACGGCGTATTGAACGTGGACGAGGCGACGAATGCCGGTGCCCGCGAAGACACGCCACCCGACGTTGGCGGTGATATCCAGATCGCGTCGTTCAACGTCTTGAACTACTTCACCACCTTCCCGGGACAGGGCGGTTCCGGGCCTAACGGTCTTAGCCCGCGCGGTGCCGACAACCAGACCGAGCTTGACCTTCAAACGTCAAAGCTGGTCCAGGCTGCGCTGGCCAGTGGTGCGGATGTCTTTGGTCTGCAGGAGATCGAGAATGGCGGCTTCGAGGACGGATCGGCCATCGATACCTTCGTAGATGCTTTGAACGCCGCTGCGACTGATGGTCAGGTCTTTGCCTTCGCCAACCCGACCGTGGGCGAGGCGGACGGCTTTATCGGAACGGATGCGATCACCACCGGCATCATCTACGACACGACGAAAGTGACGCTGAAAAATACCGAGTTCCTCGTCTTTGAAGAGGCGTCGGCCGAGACCACGTTTCAGGTAGCGTCCGCGCTCAACGCCTTTGTGCCCGATCCGGGTGATCAGGTCGGTGACTTTCAGCGGAACCGTCCCGCCGTCGCAGCGACGTTCGAAGACAACGAAACAGGTGTCGAATTCACGGTTGTCTCGAACCACTTCAAGTCGAAGGGCGATAGCGATCTGCAGGATACGTTCGATGCCGCGTCCTCAAACGGTGCGCCGCAGACGTTGCTGGATGCGCTTCTGGCCGACCCGAACTTTGATCAGGGCGACGGGCAGGGCTTCTGGAACCAGGTTCGCGCCGATGCGGCGGGCGAGCTCAAGACCTGGGTCGAGACGGATTACAATGGTGGCGGTGTCTCCGACTACATCATTCTCGGGGATCTCAACGCCTACAGCAAAGAGGACCCGGTTCAGGTTCTCACGGATCCCGCCGATACTGTCGATCTGCTTGAACAGTTCGTGGGAACCGATGACGCCTACAGCTTCGTCTTTGACGGACAGCGCGGCGCGCTCGATCACGCGATCGCGTCCGAAGGGATCGCGGCGTCGATCACTGGTCTGACCGAATGGCACATCAACGCGGATGAACCCGACCTGCTGGGCTATAACGGCTTTCAGAACTCTGGGACCCAGACGGATCCAAGCCTGTTTGCAGCATCCGACCACGACCCGCTGATCATCGGGCTGGATACGAACCCGGCGGACGATCTGCTAGTCTGAGCCAAGCATTGCTTGGAGACAAAGGGCCCGTTTGCGGGCCCTTTTTGCGTCTGTATGACGGCTGTCTATTCTCGCTCTCTCATGCAGCCTCTACGAACTTAGCCTAACGTCTAAGATGCGCGGCAAGATGGGTCTGCCAAGATGCTGCATACTCGGACAATGCCGGCAATGAACCGGTAGTGTCTTGAACGGCGGTGTTCCTTGCCATCGCCGTTTTTCCGCGTCCAAGTATGGCCGCCCCCTGGCTCGTACCCGTGGCGCTGGTCATCGCTATGATGGGCCGTGCGGTCGCCGCCCCCAGCATCTGGATGTAGCTTCTGTTCTTTGCGAATGGCCCCTCGACATGGATTGGACCCTCGGCCCCGATCAGGTTCAGGCAATGAGCGGTCGTCAGGGCAAGATAAAAGTCGATCGCCGCGCTTCGTTGTCCTGTTCCAAGGCTTGGCTTCTGGCCGACCCAGCAGGCCGCTTGCCCCTGGAACGGACCGCTATCCGCGACGACAGAGGGCAAGAGCATCGTTCCGGTGCCAAGGACCTCGGCAATCTCGTCCTCGGATGGAGGATTGTCTTGGCCCTGGGTCAAAAGATCGTATTCCCGGCCGCCCATAAAGCGCGCCGACGGCACCGGTTCGCCAAGTGCATTCACGTTCACCAGCGTGTCCTGAGCGGGGTCGAGCCTCACGCGCCGCCCACCAATTGCCATCGTAATGACCCAGGTGCCGGTCGAGACCACGCTGAAGGGCGCCTTTTGCGTCACCAGATGGGGCAGGAGGGACGCATTGGAATCGTGGATGCCGCAATAGACCGGCGTCTCCTGGTCAAGCCCGGTCGCGGCTGCAATCTCGGGAAGGAGCGGTCCCAGTATCTCGTCCGGTCTGCGTGTTGGAGCCAAGATGTCTGCCAGCCCCAGCTTCTCAACCAAGGACGATGGCTCTTTGGTGTGGGGGTTCCAAAGGTCGGTGTGGCAACCCAGCGAAGTGACATCCGTGGCCGCCACACCGGTCAGTCGAAAGCCCCAGTATTGCGGGTAGGTGACAAGATGGCGGACGCGGCGTTTGAGGTCGGGGTCTTTCTGGAACTGCCAATAGAGCTGCGCACCTATGTTCAGCCCCCCGCTTAGACGCGGCGATCCGGTTTCGTAAAAAGGCGCACGGATGGCATTGTAGGCATCCGCGACCTCATCCGGCCCCTCGTGCTCGTAATCGAGGATTGGTGCGGCGAGCTTTCCATCCTCGCCAAGCAATGCGGCGCATGCCCCGTGGGTGGTGACCGAAATCGCGCTGATCCCGCGATCTCTGTGAAAGCGCGACAGCGCGTCGAGCAAGAATTTCCAATGCCCATCCACATCGAAATGCGGCCAAGGCGGGCCGGGCAGGACCCGGTTGGGACGCGTGACGACGGCAATCTCATCAAGCGATGCCGCGTCGACAAGGGCAAGCTTTGCGTTGGTTTTGCCGATATCGATGACGGCAATGTTTCCGCCGCTCATGGCATGTGAAAGACAGTTGTAAGCGGCAGGGCGATCGGTTCGTTGTCGGGCCTCGTCTCCATGATGTCCGCCATATGGGCCCACCATTTCTGCATCACCGGATGATCCTGCAGGGCGTCCATTCCGTGATCGGCTTTGCGCCAGAGAACGCCAAAAAGGATGTTGGTTTCCTCGTCCAAATGGATCGAATAGTCGCTGACGCCCGCCTCTTTCAGAAGCGTGACAAGCTCGGGCCATATCTCGTCGTGGCGCCTTTGATACTCGTCCTTGCATTCGGGGTTGAGGCGCATCTTGAAAGCGTATTTCTCCATTATCCGCGTCTCCACTTTTCCCAAAGCCGCGGCAATGCGATGACGGAAATCAGCAGGGCCCCGATGACAATCGACATCACGATACCCGGCACGTTCAGCAGGCCAAGGCCAAACGTCACCAAACCCATGACGAAGGCGGCGATGACCACACCCGGGATTGATCCAGAACCGCCAAGAATGCTTACCCCGCCCAGAACGACCATCGTGACCACCTCAAGCTCCCATCCGAAGGCGATGGAGGGCCGGGTGGAGCCAAGCCGCGAGGTCAGGCAAATCGCGGCAACACCGGACATCAGCCCGGTGAGCAGGAACAGGATGAACTTCACCCGCTCAACCCGGATCCCTGAAAACTTTGCTCCGACCGGGTTGTTGCCGATGGCATAGACGGCGCGCCCAAAGTTCGTTTTGTGCAGGAGTACCGCGTATATCATAGCGAGTATCGCAAAAAGCACCAACTCGAACGAGATCACCCAAAACACATAGCCTTGTCCGAAAAAGGCGAAGTCAGCGGGGTATCCGCGATAGGCCTGATCGCCGAGAACGATATAGCTGATGCCGCGAAAGAGGCTCATCGTGCCGATGGTCACAACGATCGATGGCAGCCCCATACGGGTCACCAGAAACCCGTTGAAGGCCCCGCAGATCAGACCGACCGACAGGCCGATCAAGACGAGCCCTGGGGTGCCGACGCCAAACTGCACCGCGGCCCCCATGGCCGTGGATGCGAGCGCAATGATCGAGGCCACGCTCAGGTCGATTTCGCCCGAGATGATTAGCAGCGCCATGGCGAAGGCAATCATGGCCTTTTCGGTGAAGTTGAATGTGGCGTCCGAGAGGTTCCAAGCATTCAGGAAGTATGGCGAGGCGAAACTGTTGGCGATGAAAATCGCCACTGCGACCAGGATGAGCAGGCTTTCCCAGCTTTTCAGCCGCCGCTCTAGCGGGGATTGCAGCCGGTCGGGAATGAAGCGTGCGCCATCGGTCATGTGGCATGCTCCGCGCGTTTGAGGATGATGCGGCCCTTCTCGCGGTTGGCCTGGGCGTTCAGGGCTACGGCAATGATGATGGCCCCGCCGGATATGGCGAGCTGCCAGAAGGGAGAGATATCGACGACGGGCAGGGCGTTTTTGATCACACCAAGAAAAAGCGCGCCCAGCATGGCGCCGATCACGCTGCCCACCCCGCCCATGATGGCGACCCCGCCGATGACGCAGGCGGCAACCACGTCAAGCTCGAAGCCACCCGCGAGATCGACATAGGCTACGGCAAACCGCGACACCCAAAGATAGCCCGTAAGCCCCGCAAGCGCGCCTGATATTGCGAATGCCCAGAACTGGGTGCGGCCCACATTGATGCCGGCATATGTCGCCGCGCGAGGGTTGCCGCCCGCCGCATAGATGGCGCGGCCCAGCGTCGTGCGCGCCATGACAATGGTGAAGACGATGACGGCGAAGATGGCGATCCAGCTCATCACCGGCAGGCCGATGAATTCGGCCCGCGTGAATGCCTTGAACGGGCCGCTGATCTCGTGACTGTTCACCCATTTGCCATCTGAAATCAGGAAGATGACACCGCGAAAGATTGTCATCGTTCCCAGCGTCACGACGATGGGCGGGATTTCGAGCTTCCACACCAGAAGGCCGTTGATCATGCCCAGAACCGTGCCAAAGCCAACGGCAATGGCCACGATGACGATGACCGGAACGCCCGGGGCGGCTGCGTTGATCATGGCGACGACCATGCCGGTGAGCGCGAGGTTGGCGGCGACGCTCAGATCGATGCAGCGGGTCAGGATGACCATCATCTGACCGATGGCCAGCAGGATCAGCGGTGCCGTGTCGTTGAACACATCCGCAAGGTTCTGCGGTGCGACGAAAGCGGGAAACCGCGTCGAGATCAGCCCGAGGAGCAGGACGATGGCCCCGAACAGCAGCATTTCGCGTGAGAGGATCCGGGACTTCAGCATGGCTCAGCCCTCCTCAATCCCGGCGGCGTGCCGCACAAGCGTCTCGGGTGTCAGGCCTTCGCCGTCCAACTCCGCAGCGATCCGGCCTTCCCGCATGACAATCACGCGGTCGGACATCCCCAGCACCTCCGGGATTTCCGAACTGACCATGATCACCGCGAGACCGTCAGCCGCCAGGTCGGCCATGAACTCATGAACGGCCGCCTTTGACCCGATGTCGATGCCCTTTGTCGGTTCATCTAGGATGATCACCTTGGGTTGGGTGGCCAGCCATTTGGCGATCACTACCTTCTGTTGGTTCCCGCCCGAAAGGTTGCCCACATCGGTATCGAGCGACGCCGCACGCAGGTCGAGCCGTTCGGTGTATTCGCGCGCGAGCTTGAATTCCTCGGCCAGCCGCAGCAATCCGTTTTTCGAGGTTCGACCCAACGATGGCAGGGTGACATTCTGAAAGATCGGCAGCGCGGT
The DNA here is from genome assembly GCA_963922565.1 of uncultured Rhodobacterales bacterium. Taxonomy (GTDB): domain Bacteria; phylum Pseudomonadota; class Alphaproteobacteria; order Rhodobacterales; family Rhodobacteraceae; genus JBCBKL01. The sequence continues at coordinate 10,854 of CAWUIQ010000014.1, read as the reverse complement.
GATGGCCCCCTGTTTGCCGCGATCCTCTGGCACGTAAACCATCCCATTGGCCACCGCATCCGCAGGGGAGCGGATCGTGACGGGCGCGCCCTCGATCTCAAGCGATCCGGCAGAGGCACGCGTGATCCCAAAAAGCGCCTGCATGAATTCCGAACGCCCGGCGCCCACGAGCCCGTAAAAGCCAAGGATTTCGCCGCGCCGAAGGGTGAAGCCGATATCGGCAAACTCGGTCGGGTGTTCGAAACCCTGAACCGACAGCACGGTGTCTCCGGGGTTGCTCTTACGGTCGGGGAATATCTGGCTCACGTCCCGGCCGACCATCATCTTGACCAACTCGGCCTCGCTGACATCGGCCATCAGACCTTCGCCTACCAATTCGCCATCGCGAAAAACCGTGTAGCGGTCGGCGATGCGGAAAATCTCGTCGAACTTGTGGCTGATGAAGAGGATCGCCTTGCTCTGTGATTTCAGTTCTTCGACAAGCTGGTAAAGCTCTTCGATCTCCTTGTGGCTCAGCGCGGCGGTCGGTTCATCCATAATGACGACACGTGCATCGATCGACAGTGCGCGTGCGATGGCGACCAGGTGCTTGTTTGCAATGCCAAGATCTTTGAGCTTGTGGCCCGGGTCGATTTCGGCCCCGATGCTGCGGAGGATTTCCGTCGCCTGCCGCATCATTGCCCGCGTGTCGATCAGGCCGAACCGTCCGCGCGGCGCGTGGCCGAGGAAGATATTCTCGGCGATGGAAAGTTCGTCAAAAAGGACGGTTTCCTGATGGATCGCGGTCACGCCTGCATCCCCCGCGGCCTGCGCGGTCGGAAACTGAACGGCTGACCCGTCGACCAAGATCTCGCCGCCGTCGGGCTGATAGATACCTGTCAGAATTTTTACGACCGTGGATTTTCCGGCGCCGTTTTCGCCCACGAGGGCGGTCACCTGCCCGGGATGAAGCCGAAGTGACACGTCCGACAGTGCTTTGACGCCCGGGAATGTCTTGGTGACGCCCTCAAGCGCAAGAACCGGGGTATCAACCCCAACGGACGGCACGGTTTCTGACTTCATCAGCATGACAATACCGAAAAAACGCCCCGGCGTCGGACAAGACCAAGACGCCGGGGCAGGGGAGAACCGATTAGAAGATCGACTTGAACTGGTTGATGTTCGAAGCGTCGTAGACGAACGGATCAGCCATCGCGGCGGAGTTCGTTTCGTCCAGCGTGATCGATCCCATGCGTCCCATCGGGATTTCGCCGCCGGGCTCTGCTGTTGCCGCGCCCGATGCCAAGGCATGCGCAATCATCGTGGCGGAATAACCCAGGTCGATCGGGTTCCAGATCGCGAAGGATTTCGATGCGCCGGATTCAATGGCTCCGGCCATCTCGGACGGCAGACCAAGGCCGGTCACATTGATCTCTCCGATCTTGCCCGCATCGGCCACGGCCTGTGCTGCGGCCACGATCCCAACCGAGGTCGGCGCGATGATCGCATCGAGGTCGGGATAGGATTGCATCAGGCCTTGCGCCTCGCGGTAGGATTTGTCGGCCAGGTCATCGCCGTAGACGGTGGCCACCACCTCTATCCCTGAGTAATTGCCGAGCACCTTGTTCATCTCTGCGATCCAGGTGTTCTGGTTCGTCGCGGTGGCAGAGGCCGACAGGACAGCAACCTGCCCCCCATCCGGCAGATGATCTGCCGCGAGCTTGATGATCATGTTGCCGATCAATGCGTTTGACGATGGGTTCAGGTGCATCTGGCGGCCTTCTTCGGCCACGCCCGAATCCCATGAGATGACGGTGATGCCGCGCTGCATCGCGCGCTTCAGCGCGGGGGCCACCGCATCCGGATCATTGGCAGAGATAGCGATGGCATCGACGCCCTGGGCGATGAGCGAATTGATCACCTCGATCTGTCCTTCGGCGGTCGTGTCCGTAGGGCCGGTATAGATCACTTCGACACCGCCCAGCTCGGCGGCGGCCTCCTCGGCGCCTTCTGCGGCCGCCTCGAAAAAACCAATCCCCAGAGCCTTGACCACGAGCGCGATGCGCATGTCGTCTTGCGCCAGCGCACTGGTGCCCATCATGCCCGCAGCAAGGCTGAGCCCGGCCACCAGCGAGGTAAAATTCCTACGTTTCATTGGTTTCCTCCCTAAGTTGAATTCTGTGCTGCGCCTCAAGAGGCCGCTTCGGCTTCCTGACCTGCGCCCGACTGGGCCACGATCAGGTTCACGTCCGCAGCGTCGAGCAGGGCCGCCGCCTTGTCCGAAATTCCTTCATCCGTGATGACGGTGGTGATGCGGGACAGCGGGCAGAGAACAAGGCTCGAGCGCTGCTCGAACTTCGAACTGTCGACCAGCACCACAAGTTCATCCGCCTGGCCGATCAGCTTTTGTTCGGCCTGTATCAGCAACGGATCGGCCTCCATCAGCCCGATTGGGCCTAGTCCCTGCGCGCCCATGAACATCCGCTTGGCATAGAAATTGCGGGTCACATCATTGTCGAAGGGCGACAGGATGATGTTCTGTTCGCGATATATCGTGCCGCCAGACAGTGTGATCGTGTTCTTCGAATGGCGCAGCAGATGCTCGGCGATCGGGAACGAGTTGGTGAAAATCTGGCAGCGTCGAGAGGCCAGCGGGTGTACCATCTGAAAGGTGGTTGTGCCGCCATTGATGATGATCGAGTCGCCGTCCTTGCACAGATCAACCGCGGCGCGGGCGATGGCCTGCTTTTCCGCGATACGCATCGTTTCATTGACGGCGAATGGCCGCCCGGCGAGACCGACAAATTGTGGTGGCGAAATCGCCTCGGCACCGCCGCGCACGCGCCGCAGCTTGTTTTGCATATGGAGCGTGGCGATGTCGCGGCGGATGGTTGCCTCTGATGCGCTCGTCAGATTGCAGAGATCGGCGACTGTCACGACCGGCCGGTCTTGGACGGCGGACAGAATAACCCCGTGGCGCTCTTTCTCGTGCATGTGAGCCTCCCTTGAGCTTGGACGGTGAGAAAAAATCTCCGACCTGTCAATCAAAAATGATCAAAAGCAATCACGCTGCATTGCAGCATGATTGAAGTTGAGCGAAGATGATTGACACGTTGCGGATAAAACAGCACGAATATGGGGAAGGCGCGCGCTGGTCTTTTGAGGCCAACTGGGAGGACGTGATGTTGAAAACTGTTGAGAAGCAGTTGCTCAAGAACCGTTGGGAGACCGCAAAGACAGAGGGGATGAGCGAAGCGGAACTCTTGCTTTACCGTTCCAACATTCTCGGGTCAGACAAGCGCGTGACGAATTACGGTGGCGGCAACACGTCGGCGAAAGTCATGGAAACCGACCCGTTGACCGGCAAGCCTGTCGCGGTGCTGTGGGTCAAGGGTTCGGGCGGCGATATCGGCTCGATGAAGCTCGACGGTTTTGCAACCTTGTACATGGAAAAGCTCAACGCGCTCAAATCGTTATACCGGGGTGTCGAGTTCGAGGACGAGATGGTGGGTTATCTTCCCCACTGCACGTTCAAGCTGAACCCGCGCGCGGCCTCGATCGACACGCCGCTTCATGCCTATGTGCCGCGCCCGCATGTCGATCACGTGCATGCGGACGCGATCATTGCCATCGCGGCGTCCGCGAATTCCAAGGACCTGACCCGCGAGATTTTCGGCGACCGTATTGGCTGGTTGCCGTGGAAGCGGCCAGGCTATGAGCTGGGTCTCTGGCTCGAAAGGTTCTGCGCGAAAAATCCGGACGCTGACGGTGTTGTATTGGCGAGCCATGGTCTTTTTACCTGGGGCAACACCGCCCACGAATGCTATGACACCACGATCGATGTCATCAACGTGGCGACGGCCTGGCTGGCAGAACGCACCGCCGATGTACCCGCTTTCGGCGGGCCGAAACACGCAAGCCTTGAACCGGCGGCCCGCCGCGACATCGCCGCCCGGCTGATGCCCGCCATCCGAGGATTTGTCAGTGGTAACCAGCACATGGTGGGCCACTTCAACGACAGCGATGCCGTGTTGGAGTTCGTCAACGCCGAAGGCATGGCCCCGCTTGCGGCCCTTGGTACGTCCTGCCCTGATCACTTCCTGCGGACCAAGATCTGCCCGCTTGTGATCGACTACGACCCGTCGCAGAACAACATTGATGATGTCTTGAAGGGCCTTCCAGCCCAGATCGCAGCATATCGCGACAATTATGCGGCCTATTACGAGCGCTGCAAACGCGATGACAGCCCGGCCATCCGGGACCCGAACGCGGTCGTCTACCTGATCCCCGGTGTCGGGATGATCACCTTTGCCAAGGACAAGGCGACGGCGCGGATCTCTGGCGAATTCTATGTCAATGCGGTCAACGTGATGCATGGGGCCACCGCTGTCAGTAAGTACCAGGGTCTGCCGGAGCAGGAGGCATTTGACATCGAGTACTGGCTGCTCGAAGAAGCAAAACTGCAGCGGATGCCAAAGGCCAAATCCCTCGCCGGGCGGATCGCGCTCGTGACCGGTGGTGCGGGCGGGATCGGTGCTGCGACTGCCGAACGCTACCTGGCGGAGGGCGCTTGCGTCATGCTCGCCGACATCGACGCCGACAGCCTCAAAGTCGCCAAGGATGCGCTGGTTCAGCGGTTCGGGAACGACGTCGTGCGTTCTGTTTTGATGGACGTCACGGATGAGGCGGCCGTTGTCTCGGCCATGGCAGAAACCGCTGTCGAATTCGGGGGTATCGACATTCTGGTGTCCAATGCCGGCATCGCGTCATCCGCCCCGGTCGAGGACACCTCGCTCGAACTCTGGAACCACAACATGAACGTTCTGAGTACCGGCTACTTCCTCGTCAGCCGCGAGGCCTTCAAGATGATGCGGGTACAGGACATGGGTGGGTCGGTCGTGTTCGTGGCCTCGAAGAATGGGCTTGCCGCGTCGCCCAATGCGTCCGCCTATTGCACGGCAAAGGCGTCAGAAATTCACCTCGCTCGCTGTCTGGCGCTCGAAGGCGCCGAGGCTGGCATTCGCGTGAACGTCGTCAACCCGGACGCCGTGCTGCGAGGGTCCAAAATCTGGGAAGGCGATTGGCTCGACCAGCGGGCGCGCACCTACGGCACGGACAAAGAGGGATTGGAAGAGATGTATCGCAACCGGTCCATGCTCAAGCGGTCCGTCCTACCCGAAGACATCGCCGAGGCCTGCTATTTCTTCGCGGCCGAGACATCAGCGAAGTCTACGGGCAATATCCTCAACGTCGATGCTGGCAACGTCCAGGCGTTTCCCCGCTAGACCATCGACCAGGGAGGAGACGAAATGAGCTATGACCTCGCGAAAGAGGCCTTTTCCGAATGGGGCGTCGACACCGAAGCGGCGCTGGATCGTCTGGCTGCGGTCTCAATCTCCGTTCATTGCTGGCAAGGCGACGACGTCGTCGGGTTCGAGACCCGAACGGGCAGTTCGGGCGGCGGCATCCAGGCCACCGGCAATCACCCCGGGCGCGCCCGGACACCCGATGAGTTGCGCGCTGATCTGGAATTTGCCTTTCGCCTGATACCGGGCCGGCACCGGCTTAACCTTCATGCGATGTACCTGGATAGCGACGAGACCCCGGACCGTGACGAGATCGAGTTCAGACATTTTTTGCCGTGGGTTGATTGGGCCAGGCAACATGGGCTCGGCCTAGACTTCAATCCGACCTTCTTTGCCCATGAAAAGGCCGACGACAACCTGACGCTTTCGCACCCCGACGCTGGCATCCGCGACTTTTGGATCGAGCACGGCAAACGGACGCGGGACATTGCCGCGAAGATGGGGGATGAATTAGGAACGCCGGCGGTCAACAACATTTGGGTGCCGGACGGGTACAAAGACACGCCCGTTGACCGGATGGCGGCCCGGAGGCGGCTGGAAGGATCGCTCGACGCCATGCTGGCCCAGCCGCAAGACAAAGCGCTGATGCTTGATGCGGTGGAATCAAAGCTATTCGGCATTGGGGTTGAGGCCTGCACGGTCGGCAGCCACGAATTCTACCTCGGTTATGCGATCCGGAAGGGTACGTTGCTCTGTCTGGATATGGGCCATTTTCACCCGACTGAGAGCGTTGCCGACAAGCTCTCGTCCGTCGCACTTTCCCTTGATGAAATCCTTCTCCATGTCTCGCGCCCGATGCGGTGGGACAGCGATCATGTGATCCTGCTCAATGACGATATCCTGGCCATGGCGCACGAATTGGTCAGTGCTGATCTGCTCGGACGTACCCATATCGGGCTCGACTTTTTCGATGCCACTATCAGCCGTACAGCAGCCTGGGTCATCGGGACGCGCAACATGCAAAAGGCGCTTTTGCGCGCGCTACTTACACCTCTCGCCGAACTGCGATCAGCCGAAGACGCGCTCGACTTCACCAAAAGGCTGATTGTGACCGAAGAGATCAAGGATTTGCCATTTGGCGCTGTGTGGTCGGAATTCTGTGCGCGCCAAGGTCACCCCACCGGCCGCGTATTGCAGAATGAACTCGACGCGTATCAAGAGAAAGTGGCAGCGCGGAACTAAGGCGCGTTGACTTGGGTTCTGCCGGCCGGATCCGGTGACCGTCAGTTGGTTTTCCCCGTGTCGGCACTGACCTAATAGAAAACGCCGGCTGGATAAGCCGGCGTTTGTCTTTTTCGAAACGGGTCGTGCCGATCAGGGCGAAGGCGCTTCGTCTTCGTTCTGCCCCTCGGGCGTTTCGACGACACCAGCGGATTCGGCCAGTTCCTCGTCTTCCGACGCGGCCGCGCCGATATCGTCGAAGAGTTCCTGGATCTCGAATTCGGCAGCCGCTTCTTCCTCGGCGGCCAGTTCCTGGATCGACTTGCCTGACGCCTGCAGTTCGGCCTCTTCCTGGGACCGGGCAACGTTCAGTTTGATGTCGACCTCGACCTCGGGGTGCAGCGTCACATGGATAGTGTGCAGGCCCAGTTCCTTGATCGGCTTGGCGATGACGATCTGCTTGCGATCGACAGAAAAGCCTGCCTCGGTCGCGGCCTCGGCGGCGTCGCGCGTGGTGACGGAGCCGTAGAGGTTGCCGCCATCCGACGCCTGCCGGATCACGATGAACTGTTGGCCATCAAGACGACCGCCCAGATCCTCGGCCTCTTTCTTGGATTCGAGGTTGCGGGCTTCGAGCTGCGCCTTTTGAGCCTCGAACGAGGCGATGTTCTCTTTCGAGGCTGTCAGCGCCTTGCCTTGCGGCATCAGATAGTTGCGTGCATAGCCGGGCTTGACGTCGACGACGTCACCCATCTGCCCCAGCTTTGCGACACGTTCCAGAAGGATCACTTGCATGTCGGCTCTCCTTACTTGACGGCGTAGGGCAGCAGCGCGAGGAAGCGCGCGCGCTTGATTGCCCGGGCTAGTTCCCGCTGCTTTTTAGCCGAAACGGCGGTGATGCGGCTGGGCACGATTTTGCCGCGCTCAGAGATATAGCGTTGCAGCAGGCGCGTGTCCTTGTAGTCGATTTTCGGCGCGTTGTCGCCCGAGAAGGGGCAGACCTTTCGGCGGCGGAAGAACGGTTTTGCAGCCATTGTGATGTCTCCTTATGCCCGGCGCTCGCGGCGGTCGCCACGGTCGCGGTCGCGGTCATCGCGTTTCTGCATCTGAACCGAGGGACCCTCGGCATGTTCGTCGACCTTGATGGTCAGAACCCGCATGACGTCTTCGTGCAGACGCATCAGGCGCTCCATCTCCTGCACGGCGGGGGCCGGTGCGTTGGTGCGCAGATAGGCATAGTGGCCCTTGCGGTTCTTGTTGATCTTGTAGGCCATCGTCTTCACACCCCAGTATTCGTGATCGACGAGGGTGCCGCCGTTGTCGGTGAGGACTGTGCCAAAATGTTCGATCAGGCCCTCGGCTTGCGTGTTCGACAAGTCCTGACGGGCGATCATCACATGCTCGTAAAGAGGCATGGTATCTCCACTTCTATCAAGGCGCATTTCAAAGACCGGGGCCATCATCCCCTGCGGCCCGGTCACGAGAGACTGCGCGGAAAAGGTTGGTGCAGGGATGCGCCCGTATACACGGTCGGGTCGTTTCCGCAAGAGGAGATTACCCAACGTCAGCGCCCCGACATAACCATTTGCCTGCCCCATTTCCGACCGGTTTCAAGACGAATTTGCAGTCGGCCAAGTGAGTATTGAGGATTGAGTTCATGGCGATGATCACGGATCACAGCAACCACCCAGGCGGTACGGTAACCGAGCCTGGCCGTCGTGTTGCGTTGCATGAGGTGCTGCTATTCGTCGGCGGTGTGCTGCTTTTGCTTGTTGCGGCAGGGATGTGGATCGCGCCGCGCGCCTATTGGGGCGAAGACCTGTTCGCGACCAAGCTGCTGTTGTCGATGATCCTGTCGTTCGTCGGTATCGCGATGGTGCAGGCCGGTTTGATCCTGCCGCGCCGTGAGGTCGAGATCGACACCGACAAGGGTGAGGTCCGCGTTGTCCGTCATGCCCGTGGCAAGAAACACATTCTGAATGCTTGTGCCTTCGAACATCTTGCGGCTGCTCAAAGCGACAATGTCGTGCGCCTTTGGGACGGCTTCGGCAACTACATGGCCGATATCCCGCTGAACGAGCCCAGCACGCGCGGTCGCCTGATCATGGCGCTGAAGGCGGCAGGCAAAATCGACTGATTTCCGCCGATTTATCAGGCGGCTGTTCACAAATGCGCAGGGTTTGTTGAACTGTGTGGATTTGCTTCATTTACTGTTTGGTACATCTTGTCGCACGGACAATCACCAAATGTCGGAGCCATTCCCATGAAATCCATTCTGTTGGCCGCAGCCCTCACCACTTCTGCGAGCTTGGCCGTCGCCGCCGAAAAATACACGCTCGACTCGAGCCACAGCCAAGTCATCTTCAACTATAACCACCTCGGCTATTCAACGACTTACGGCATGTTCGCTGGCTTCGAAGGCGAAATCATGTTCGACAAGGACAACCCGGCGAATTCCAGTGTCGCCGTGTCGATGCCAACGAAATCGATGTTCACGGGCTGGGAACAGCGCGAGGCGCACTTTATGTCCGGTGACTTTTTCGGCGCCGAGGATGGCGACCTGATCACCTTCACATCGACAGGCATTGAGGTTACCGGCGACAATACTGCCATGATCACTGGCGACCTGACCATGAACGACGTCACCAAGTCGGTCGTTCTGGACGCCAAGCTGAACCAGAGCCAGCCCTATCCCTTTGGCCCCAATCAGGGCGTCGAATGGGCGGGTTTTGATGCCACCACCACGCTCTTGCGGTCTGATTTCGGGCTCGGCGCCTTCGCGCCTGCCGTGAGCGACGAGGTCGAGGTTTTCATATCGATCGAGGCCGCGAAGGCGGAGTAGACACCGCTCTGAGACATTGAGTTGAGGAAGGCGGGTTTCGAACCCGCCTTTTCTTTCTGCGAGCGGCCGAGGGCGGCTGAACGGGGCTTTGTGAAGTGGATCCGTCGTTCCGGATAGAAGTCGATGTTGGCCCTGACAGATTTCCTCTGGTGCCGAGCTACTCGGGCAGCGGCGGCAGCCCAAACCGTTCCCTCATCTCGGAGTAGATTGCGCGACGCGCCCTGTCCTTGGCGCGCTGGCGCGGCTCCAGCGCGATCAGCACCGAACGCGGATCGCAGATATCGACCAAATGCCCTGCAATCTCGCGCTGAGAGCACCCGCCGATGAGGGTGGAATAGTCCGGAACCAGCGCGAATGGGATATCCAGCATGCCGTGCCGGGTGACGAAGAGCTGGTCCAGATGCTTGATCGTTGCAGGTTCTGGGCGCCAAGCGGCATGGTCCGCGGGCGTGCCGTGATCCCATTTAGGATCGCCGCTCCAGAATGGGACGGCGTCGAGTTCCTCGAGGCAGCGTGTAAGGCGCTTCAGGTTGTCGGGATCGCGGCGCACGACGACGTCGAGGTCGTTGGGTTCGATTTCAGCACCAAAGAGCGTCAGAACGTATGACCCCGCGAGAAGCCAGGTCACATCATTCTTCGATAGGGCCGCAATCAGGGCCGGGATATCAGGCGGGATTTTCGTGGTTGGATCAGGTCGGTCCAAGAGCCAATCCCCAATAGCATCTGCCCTGGCAGGAGCCTAAGCTGTCGATCGCCAATTCGCAATTGACGGCCGACCGGCGCTCGTTTCAGTCATCGGCGGTTGCCAAGCTTGGCGTCTGCTATGCGGACTATACCGGAACTTAGCGGTAACGAACTCAATGTCAGCTTACAGTTTTGTTTTCAGATATATCGAAGACTTCGTTGAGGCTGTCTTCCGCCGCGTGCACAAACATGGGTTCGATTGATATGCATTGATCGGAAGCGACAACTTCACAGGTTTTGTCTTTCGGCTTAAACAATAGATGTTCTTGCCTGACGAAGTGCTGGTCGAACATATCTCCTTCGACGCTTGTCTCTGAATGAGCAACTATCATTTGAGCGGGTCGAAGCAGGACGTAGCGACGGGTGGTAGTCCCGTATAAGCGGTTTTTCCAACGATCCTCGTATCGTTCAAAACCGCCCTCCGAGACATCAATCTCCTTGACGCCGTTTTTGTAGCGCCCGTGAGCCAAAACACTTCTTCGGATTTCTGAGTTTGTCCACGCCGAGAAGGTCTCTTCTACCGACATCGGAAACTCACGGCGTACAACCACTGTAAAATGGCGTGACTTCTTTTTCTCCGACACTTCGATCATTCTTTCCGTCTGTTGCTGAATAAGCTTCCAGCAAATACATAGACCTTTCCTCGGGCGCTGAAGCCGACATTGGCTGCATCCCGGCATTCTTACAAGTCGGGCTCTTTCCAGACCTTCGCCAGGCAACGCGTCGGGGTTTTAGCCTATGCGCCTGACGTGCTGGTTACAG
>CAWUIQ010000013.1:0-84663 GCA_963922565.1 uncultured Rhodobacterales bacterium | reverse complement strand
GGATTGCAAATCCGTGTACACCGGTTCGATTCCGGTACTCGCCTCCAAATCTTTCCAATGACTTAGCTAGCGCTGTGGGTGGGTAGAGAATACTCGCCACCCATTATTCTATCCATTCGCGCAGGTTCCGCGATTTTCAACCTAGACCGATCGAAGCACAAAATCTGGCCACGCCAGAGGCAACCGGTATGCGCAGCTTGGCAAGGCGGACGGAGCATCAAGCGCGGAAAGGACCGGAACTTTACCTAAATCCACGAGGCGATGTTTGAGCGGCTACCCGGTTCTTAGGGTATTTGCAGCGCGTCAAAGTTGTGGATGACGATTTCCGAACGGGTGATCTCCAAAACGCCCTCCCCCCGCAGTTTTTCCAGTGTTTGCGTGACCCATTGCCGGGTTGCTCCGACGATAAAGGCGATCTGTTCGTAGGTTATCGTGCGATCGATGATGATCGCGGTGCCTTCATGGCGTCCATGTGTATCAGCGAAGATCACGAGAAACTGGCGCAGACGCTCGGTCACTGACCGTGTTCCCAGCATCTGAATGAGTGCGGAGTAACATTTGCCTTTCGCGATCAAGCCATGAATGACGGCAATCGCAACATCCGGTAGCTCGCGCACCAGCTTCTGCAGGCTCATGCCGGAGAGGAACACCATCTCGCAGTCGTCCATTGCATCTGCAGACCAGACATGTCGGCCCCGCCCAAACACTTCCGGACCACCGATGAAGTGACCGGGCGTCCAATAGGCTAGCGTGATTTCGCGCCCGGTCGGACCGACGTAGTAGGTGCGTGCCCGACCCTTCTCAATAATCCAGACGCCGGTGTGACTGTCGCCTTGATGGAAAATGTTCTGCCCCTTTTCGAAGGCGCAGCGCGTGCCCATTTTGCGGACCGTTTTCTGATCATCCGACGACAGACCGGCGAGGAACCCCGAGCCTTCGTTAATGTCGAGTATGTATTCCGAAAGATAAATTGCCCCCTGTCCGGTATCATCAGCGTCGTCGTGCAGAGCGTCTTCGCGGGGATGGATCATGGGCGGGCCTGTGATGCCAGGTAATTGGCGATGGCTGTGATCTCACCATCCGAAATGCTGAGAAGTTCGCGATGCATGTTTGGATAAGCTGCCACGTCGCGGCGGGCTTCGCGAAAGTCGGTCATCTGCTTTGTCAAATAGTCCGGGTGTTGCGCGGTGAGATACGGCACATCTGGCGTACCGTCAGCGGCATTGTCATGACAAGCGGTACAGCCGAGATTGCTGAATGCCCCCTCGCCCGGCTCAGGATCCTCGATCTCGAATGGTTCGGGCGGGTCCTGAGTAGAAAACCATTCGACCACAACAGGAATGTCTTCGGGTTGCAGTTCCGTCACGATTGCCGACATCTGGCCGCCGTCGTTGGTTCGATACCCCGAGAGGAAGGCCTTCAGTTGCGCCTCAATATAGGCGGGTTTCTGTCCCCCGAGATGGGGGAACTTGCCCGTGTGTGATACGCCAAAAAGCCCGTGACACAACGCGCAGGTTTCGTAAGCCGGATATTGCGACGGATCATAGTCCGCCGCCGCCGGAACGGCGGAACACAATCCCACTAGCGAGAGCCGCCTAAGACCCATGCCTGTCGTGACCCGGACGCATGACCGTCGCGTCCACGTCCTTAATCGTGCCGTCCGCAAATTTCAGCGTCAGCCGGACCGTATCCCCTTCGGAGAGTTGTGCCGCTGGCTTCATCAGCATGATGTGCAAACCGCCATGCTCAAAGACCACGGTCTGCCCCGGCGCGACCTCCACCAAGTCAACCGAGGTCATCGTGACCACATCGTCCACAATTTCAGACCTGTGAATATGCGCCATGGCATAGCCGCCGGCAGCCACCCCGACTAGTTGGCGCGCAGCCTTCCCCTTGTTGGTAAGGGAGAAGTAAGCGGCGTGAACCATGGCTGAGGGCGGGGCCAACGGCACAATTGCGTTCTCCACCTTCACGCCATCGGCAAAACCGGGCAAAGGCAGCAACAGCAGGCCCAAAACCAGAGCCCTCATTGCGAAAGTTCCTTTCGATATGAGATTTGCAGGCGAGCGAGGAACTCGGCCGTCAGTCCGGGATCGAAGGGTGGCTGTAACTTTGCCCGCAAGGTGCCATCTGGCGCGATTACTGAGACCGACGAACTGTGCTGAACTTCATAGTAACCGGTATGGTCGGGCTTGAGCAGGCGATAGAAACTGTCGGTCGCCTCAATCAGCGTGTCGATCTGCCCACGATCGCCGGTGAAGCCTTCAAAACCGGGATGAAAGAACTTGGCGTAGTCACTTACGGCGTCGGTATCGCGATCTGGATCGACCGAGACAAACACCACCTTCGGCACATTGTCCGGACGAACGCGCATGCCCGTCTCGGCGACGGCCGCTTCTAGGTTGCCCAATGTGAAGGGACAGACATCCGGACAAGAAAGGAAGCCGAACATTATCAACGTCCATTGATTGAGCAGGTCCTTGTCGTTGAAATGTTCGCCCAGTTCGTTTGAGAACTCGAAGGTCGGCATCTCGACTGGTTCATCCAGCATGATCCCTTGCACCTGCGCCAGAGCGGGTGTGGCAAGCAGCGCTATTATGACGGCGGCGATTTTCCTCATAGGTTCTGATCCTCGAATGCTTTCCGGCTTTCGGCCTTGATAGTGTCGAGGCAGAATTGCCGGGCTTGGACATACTCAGGGGTTGAGGCCATGTCGGTCGAGCGTGGACGGGGCAAGTTAACCTTGACGTCTTCGATAATGCGACCGGGTGCGGCACTCATGATCAGTACGCGGTCAGCGAGAAACACAGCTTCATCGACATCGTGGGTTACAAAAACAACGGTTGTGCCGAACTTTTTCCAGATATCCAGCAAGCTCTCCTGCATCATGAGCCGGGTCTGTGCGTCGAGCGCCCCAAAGGGCTCATCCATCAGCAAAACGGACGGATAGTTGGCCAAGGCCCGGGCGATCCCGACGCGTTGCTGCATGCCTCCGGAAAGCTCTGCCGGGTAGCGGTTACCGAACTTCTTGAGGCCGACCAATTCAAGGAAGGTGTTTGCAGTGGACCCGGCCGATGTTCGGCTGGCACCTGCCATTTTCGGACCGAAAGCGACGTTTTCGTAGACCGTCTTCCAAGGCAGCAATGAATACTGCTGAAAGACCATGCCTCTGTCCGGCCCGGGCTTCTCGACCAGCGCTTCGTCAACGGTTACGCGCCCCGTCGTCGGCTTCACGTAGCCTGCGATGGCGTTCAACAGGGTCGACTTCCCGCAACCTGATGGGCCAAGAATGCAGACGAACTCACCCGCCTTGATGTCGATGGATGTGGTCTCGACCGCGAGATGAGCATCGACCCCAGTGCCAAACGTGATTGATACCTCATTGACGCGGATATGTCCCTTGCCCTTGGATTCCTCCTTGGACGGGTCAGTGAATTTCAGAACATCAAGCATTGGCAGGTGCTCCCTTCGGACCGGGCACGGGGCGTGATTTGCGGCGGGCGAGGAAGAGGATCACGGCAACCAGCGTGCCAAACCCGGCATAGGTCAGAACCGGCCCCATGGTCTCCAGCGCCAATGAAGTCGAAACGCCAAGGCCGAGCATGGCGAGCCCGACGACCCAACTTGGCGTCGCACAGCAGACCACCCAGCTCATGGTCGCATTGGTCATCGCAACGAGGATGGCGCCCAGACCTGTCGTTGCACAAAGGGTGGTCGATGCCCCGCCCTCGCAGGTGTCGCGCCGCACCAACGCGAGACAGAGCGACAACATGGCCCCAAGCACGAACAGCACGAACAGACGCGATGGAACGACATTCAGGCTCCATTCGGAAATGCCGGAACCGTAGTCATAGTTCATATAGCCGATTTCGATCAGCCACTCTTCCCAGATGATTGGCGCCACGTCGCGCCATGAAGGCGTCGACTGGATGATCCAGATGGCGTTACCGATCCAGTCATAGAAAGTGACGTAGTTCGGAAGATCCTGAAACCGGACGATCAACGCGACCATCATCAGAACCTGGAACAGCAAGGCAAAGATCAGGCCATGCAACGCCATCGATTTCCAGTTAGAGCGAATGTCTGTCCCAATGGTCGAAAGGGTGCGCATCAGCGGGTCCTTTCCTGCCATTTCAGCATGGGTCGGGTGATCGCCTTGACGGCAGCGGTCGACGCGGTGCCGAGAAAGCCGATCACCAGCATGCCAACGACAATGTCCTGATAGTTGATCAGGCTGTATGCATCCCACGTAAAGTAACCGATGCCGTATTGCCCGGAGATGATCTCGCCCGCCAGCAACGAAAACCAGCTGACACCCATACCGATCGCAAGCCCGGCCGCAATGGAGGGGAGAGCCGCCGGGATCACCACATGCCGAAAGACCGCCCATCGAGACGCGCCGAGGGATTGGACAGCGCGGACCAGCACTTCAGGCGTTTGCTCAACCCCGTGCAATGTGTTGAGAACAATGGGGAAAAGTGCGCCGAGGAACGTGATGTAGATGATCGAGCTTTCTTCCGTTGGCCACATCAGGATCGCCAATGGAATCCATGCGACCGCCGGGATCGGTCGGACCACTTCGATGTATGGCATGATGAACGCGCGCGCGATGCGCGAGCGGCCCATGATAAGGCCGATGCCGATGCCGAGGACCACCGCGAACGAGTAGCTGATCAGAATACGCCGCATCGAGACACCAATATGCGTCCAGAAAATTTCTGTCTGGATGTGCGCGACAAATGCCGTGAAGACCCTGAGAGGCGACGGCACGTTTTCGAAATTGATGTAGAGGTCGAGGTTGATCGCCGTCGCAAAGTGCCAGAGCAGTACGCCAATCGTCAGCGACAGAGCGACGATCCCTGCACTATTCAGATGCTGCCGGGTGATCGATGGAAGCCGGGATATCGGCACAAGATCGGCGCCCGACATTGGCGTGAAGGGCGGCTCCGGCTTTTCTAACTTGTCCGGCTCCTTGGTTTTCAGTGCGGTTTCCATGGATCGTCCCCGGATCGTGTAGTGACCCCGGGGCCTGCGAAAGAGGTCCCGGGCGTTCGGATCAGGTTTTGCTCAGCCTTCGGTGATGAAGTCGGCGATTGCCTCGTCGAAGGTCACGAGTGAGCCTCCATTCGCCGCTGCAAAGTCCTCGGCCTCGCCTTTTCTGAGGAAAGTCGCGTAATCGCTCCCCGCCTTCACCCAGAACGCCGTTTTGCCGAAGAGTTTCAGGCCGGTTTCGACGTCATACACGTATGTCGCGTTGAGCTTCGCACCTGTGCCCTGCATCGCAGCGACGGCCGTCAGGAAGTCAGGCAGCGTCGGATAGGACGACACACCGTCACGGGCATGCCAGATTTCCATCGGCAGGCCTTTGTTCGCTTCGACGGGATCGACGACGGTTGCCTTGTCGGCTTCGTAGTCAACACCAAGGTCAGCATAAGCGCTGCGTATGTAATCCTCGGTGATCCAGGCCTCGAAATCGAGCGGCGGGATCGCCTTTTCCTTGACCAGAACGCCGTGGTTAAATTTCAGCGCGTCCACCCATTCGGTCTTGATCGACGGCTCGAGCGTCAGGTGGCCACCCTCCGAGAAATAAAGATACAGAACCTCTTTCTCGACACCCGTCCAACCTTCCATCAGCGAAACGGCCTGCATCGGGTCGGACCTGATCCACTCGCCAGCCTCCCACACCGCCTTGATGAAAGCCTCGACAACTTCAGGATATTCCTCCGCAAAGTCCTCACGCACGACGACACCGTGCAGATATGGAACCCCGGTTTCCGAGCCATCGTAGATCTTCCGCCCCGTGCCGCGGAATTCCATTATCTCGGACCACGGGCAGAAGTCGCTGTGCGCGTCGATCTTGCCCGCCGCAATATTGGCGGCACCCACTGCGGGGCTCTGGTTTTTCAGCACATACTCGGACGTCGGAATGTTGTTGTCCTGCATTGCCTTGAGCAGCATGCCCCAGGCCGCGGATCCGACCGGTGTTGAGACCTCTTTGCCAACCAGATCAGTGATCGAGTACATGTCGCTGTCGACCGGCACGACGATCGCGTTGCCAGACCCTTTCAGATTGTACCCCGTCCCCGCGACATAGAGTGTACGCAGGCTCTCGGTTTCCTGAAATTTTGCACCATTGACGATGAGGGGATAGTCACCCATCACGCCGAAGTTCAGCTTGTTGGCCAGCATCTGGTTTGTGATCGGTCCACCCGAGGAGTAATCGGCCCAGCTGACATCGTAGTCTGCGTCGGCATATTTGCCTTCCGTCGGCAGATACTTCTCAAGAAGGCCGAGTTCCTTGACGACGATACCCGCCGTATAGGTGTCGGTGCACATCGACTGGTGACCAATGGCAATGCTGATTTTCTCTGCTGATGCCATCCCAGCGAACGGCAGGAGTGCCGCTGCCAGGAACGCGCTTTTGGTAAGATGTTTCATGGCTATCCCCTGTTGAGTGCGTGTTTTCATTAGGGGTAGTTTCCGCTCGATCCGCCGATCCACAAAACCGCGCCCGCGGAATTTCAGATCATTTGGAAGACTTTTGGCCGGTTGCCCGAAATTGTTGCGCAAATCGATGCAATTGGGGGCAAAAGAGACACCTTTCGCACGGGTCTCAAACCGAATCGCATGAGAATAAAATTCATTAATATCATATGTTTATATGATTTCTTTACGACAGAAGCACCCCCGGAAGCCTTCGCTCCGGAGGTATAGCAATCTATCATTTTCAGCCCGACGAAATGCCCGTCAGGCCGCCATCTTCTCCAGCGCCCAGCGAACGTTTTTTCGAACATCCGGGTCGGAATCATCGGCGTATTTTTCGAGGAAAGGCGCCGTTTCCGGTACCGCCAATTCGCCAAGCGTCGCGGCACATTCCTTGCGCAGGTTCGGCACGGGAATATCCATCATCGGCGCGATTTCCATCGCGGCATCGGTCGCACCCAGTTTGCCGAGCGAGCGCACGGCTTTTACCCGAACCTGCCAGTATTCGTCATCCAGAATGCCGCGCAATGCCGCGATGCACCGGGCACCCCCCGTCTTGGCCAGCGTCTCGGCAGCCGCTTCGCGGGCAAGCCATTCTGCGTCTGACAATCCGTTGATCAGCGTGGTTTCGGCGTGCTCCGATTTGGAGAAGCCCAGCGCCGACAGTGCGGTACGCCGCACTTTCACATCCGCGTCCTTCGCAGCCTCACGCAAAGCCGGCAATGCGGTTTCGTCCTGCAGCCAGCCGATCACTCCGACCGCCTGGATACGCACCGCCGGAGATCCGTGGCCCAATGCTGCAATCGCGGGGCCCATCGCCTCGGGGCGACGCAATTCCTTGATGCCCGCAAGCAGCGCCGTCAGCTTAACCTCGTTTGCAGTGTCCAGATGCGGCAGGATCGCGTCGCCTGCAGCAGGGTCTTTCAACTCGGTGAGGCTGATTGCGGCGGCTTCGATCACTGCAGAATCGCTATCTTCCAGGGCACCAACCAGGGCTGCAGCTGTTTCAGGGCCATCGAAGTCCGTCAAAGCCTGAGCAGCCTGCTTGCGGACGCCCGGATCTTGATCGGTGATGGCTTTCGCCAGAAACGGAATGGCGGCCGGGTCAGCGTTATCTGCCAATTCGATCACCGCCATGATCCGCGCCCCGGCTGACGGGTCGTTCAATCCCTCGGCCAGATCAGCAATATCGTCAAAATCTTCGAAAAGGTCCAAGGCGATCACTTCAGCAAGAATGGAAGGTTGACGGTGACCGCACCCGTCGGGCAGTCGGCCTCGCACGGCATGCAGTACCAGCATTCGTCGTATTTCATGTAAGCCGTCTTTTTGCCGTCGTCCTTTTCGACGATCCGCAGCACATCCAGCGGGCAGACATCGACGCAAACGGTACAGCCCTTGTCAGCAATACAAAGGTCGTCATCGACGACGACAGGGACAGTTGTTGCAGTTTGAGCAAAAGGCATGTTCGTTACTCCGCAGCGACCGAAGACGCTCCAACGCGCTGCTTGTAGTAGGCGTCTTTCTCATCGTCAGCGATTTCAACAATGTAGGGTTTCACGTCCTGCTTTCTGTGCGCAGGCTTGCCGTCTTCGCCTTTGGTCAGGATCGTGTGGCAGAACCAGTTCTCATCATCGCGCTCGTACTCGACACGGTTGTGGTAAAGACCCCAGCGGCTTTCCGTCCGATACATCGACGCGGCGGCGGCCATCTCAGCACAATCGAGGATGGTCGAGGCCTCCATCGCCCGCATTAACTCATGCGCGTCGCGGACGTATATGCCTTGCTCCATGTCCTCGCGGACTTCTTCGAAACGTCTCTGGGCAAGCTCCATCTTCGCGGTGACTTTCGGCGGTTGCAGATAGTCGTTCACCAGCCGTCGGGTCTTGTACTCGATCTGGTTGGGCGGAATGCCGTCATCTCGCTTGGTCGGCGCCATCACGCGGGTGCGTTCGGCGTCAACCTCGCCCATGTCAAAGTCAGCATGATCAACGTCGGCGATAAAGTCGGCGGCGTCCAACCCGGCAAAGGCGCCATTGGTGAAGGCACCCAGCATATAATTATGCGGCACATTCGCCATATCACCAGCGGCGTAGAGGCCAGGAATAGTTGTGCGGGCATATTCATCGACAAAGACACCAGAGGCTGAGTGACCTGAACAAAAACCGATTTCCGAGATGTGCATCTCGATCATCTGCTTGCGATAATCAGTGCCGCGCCCTTCGTGGAAATGTCCGCGCGTCGGGCGCTCGACAATATGTAACACACGCTCGATCTCTGCGATTGTCTCTTCGGCAAGGTGATTGAGCTTCAGATAAACCGGCCCCTTGCCACCCTGAAGCTCATCGTAGAACTCCTGCATCATCTGACCTGACCAATAATCGCATTCGATGAAGCGCTCACCCGAAGCGTTGGCCGTGTAGCCGCCCATCGGGCCTGCGACGTAAGCGCAGGCCGGGCCGTTGTAATCCTTGATCAGCGGGTTGATCTGATAACATTCGAGGTTTGCGAGGCCCGCGCCAGCATGGTAGGCCATCGCATAGCCTTCGCCCGAGTTCGACGCATTCTCGTAGGTGCCATAGAGATAGCCCGATGTCGGCAGTCCGAGACGACCAGCCGCCCCCAGCCCCATAATCACCGCTTTGGCGCGCACGACAAGAAACTCGGCTGAACGGGTGTTGACGCAAATCGCACCCGCGACGCGTCCCTCACCTGTCAAAAGCCGTGTCGCCATGAAGCGATTGATGATGTTGATCCGTGCCTTGCGAAGCTGACGATAGAGCGCCTTCTTCACGGTGTCGCCATTCGGCATCGGCAAAACATACGTACCGATGTGATGGACTTTCTTCACATCGAACTCGCCGTTCTGGTCCTTCTGAAAACGGATCCCAAAGCTGTCGAGTTCCTGGATGATGCCGTAGCATTCCTGCGCGTACCGGTAGACGGCTGCCTGATCGCAAATGCCATCGTTCGCGATCGTGATCTCCTTGGTGTACTGTTCGGGGGTGGCATAGCCGGGTATGACCGAGTTATTGAGCCCGTCCATGCCCATCGAGATCGCGCCGGAGCGCTTCACATTTGCTTTGTCCAGCAGCACCACGTTTGCGTCGGGGTTCTTGCGTTTGGCCTTGAGCGCCGCCATCGGCCCGGCAGTTCCACCACCAATAATCAGGATGTCGCAATCAATCTGCGTCAGTCCATCCAATATCTCGTCCATCTAGCGCTCCCGGCATTTCAGGCAGTGTGCGCTGCGGCGCAGCACCGGAATGTCAATTTGTTGTCAAAGCCGGTCAGAAAGTTCGCGAAGGTAGGGAAAGGGATAGATCGCTTTTTCATGCCCATCCGAGAAATGGACGTTCACACCATTACCGATCTGGGTGAGTCCTGTGATCCTGATCCCAGGAAGCACGGTTACCTCGCCATGGTCGAGACGCTCACGAACAGACCAGGCATCCCTCGCTTCGCGGCGCAGGTATTCCGCCGAAAAGACGGTCTCTTCTCCGCTTTCCCAGGTGACCGTCAGGTGTTGACAGTCGTCGCTCGCGGCAAGGCTATCGATCATCTTTGGCTCCATTTTGTTGATGCCAAACTGACAAATGGGTGCCCTGCTCAATAGCAATTAGTTGACGGACACCGCCGCTGCGGCGCGGCAATGTCCGCCGCAATCGAAGAGGGATTCGTGCCCATGACTTTCGTCGTCACCGACAATTGCATCGCATGCAAATACACCGACTGCGTCTCGGTCTGCCCTGTGGACTGCTTCTATGAGGGCGAGAATATGCTGGTGATCCACCCGGACGAATGCATCGACTGCGGAGTCTGCGAACCCGAGTGCCCCGCCGACGCAATCCGTCCCGACACAGATGAGGGCATGGGCAGCTGGGTCGAATTCAATCGCAAGTACTCGGAACTCTGGCCCGTCATTCTGGAGGCGAAAGAGCCACTGCCGACCGCCGACGACATGGACGGGGTCGACGGAAAATTGGAGACTCATTTCACAGACAAACCGGCAGCGGAAGCCGCGTAAATGAACGCTCCAGCCAAAGTTATGCCGAACATGCAGACCGTCACCTCGGTAAAACACAGGACCGAAACGCTCTTTTCGTTCCGAGTCTCACGCCCCCAGTCCTTGCGGTTTCGGTCCGGCGAGTTCGTGATGCTTGGCCTTCCGACGGATGAAGGCAAACCGCTTTTGCGGGCCTACTCGATCGCCTCCCCGTCCTGGGACGATGAGTTGGAATTCTATTCGATCAAGGTACCAAACGGGCCTTTGACCTCACGGTTGCAGAGGATCGAACCGGGAGACCAGATCGTCCTAAGGCCCAAACCAGTCGGCACCCTCGTTCTCGATGCCCTGTTGCCGGGCAAGCGCCTTTGGATGATCTGTACGGGCACGGGGATTGCGCCCTTTGCGTCGCTCCTGCGCGATCCCGAAACGTGGGAAAGCTACGACGCGGTCATTGTCGCCCATACCTGCCGAACGAAAGCGGAGCTAGCCTATGGCGCCGATATCATCACCGCCCTTCCCAACGATCCGCTTATCGGCGAACTGGTGGGCGACAAGCTGAACTACTATCCCACGACCACCCGCGAGCCATCGGCGATCGAGGGACGTATCAGCGACCATATCCGTGATGGCCGCATATTTGCCTCGTTGGGCACGCCGAAGTGGTCGCCAGACGCGGACCGCGTCATGATCTGCGGGAACCTTGCCTTGAACAGGGATATCATGGCGCTGTGCGAGGCACATGGTCTCCAGGAAGGTGCCAACTCCGAACCAAAACACTTCGTGGTCGAAAAGGCCTTTATTGACTGAGCCAGAACTCCGACATCGCTTCAACATCAGTTGATCCGAAGGCGACGCTGTCTTTTGTCACAAAGGCTGGTGTTCCCAGAACCTCTAGCGCGATCGCGACATCGCGGTTGAAGTTGATGCGCGTATCTATGGCATCGCTGTCCATCTCCGGTTCAATCTGCTGGAAATCGAGCTCAAGTTCCTCCGCAATCTTCTGGAATCCGGCGCTGTTCAGCGGCCCGCGCATCTGCCACAGCCTGTCATGAACAGCCCGATACTGCTGTGATCCATAGACGGACTCTGTGGCCAGCGCGAACCGAGCCGCACGCTCCGACCCGGGCGTCAATATCGGCAGATGGCGCATTTCGATCTGCACCTCCGGGTGCTCTTGGATGAAAGCCACCAAGTCAGGATGCACCGCTTTACAGGGGAGGCACTTGTAATCGAAGAACTCAACAACTCGGATGGGTGCGGACGGATCGCCTTCCGCCAAGCGCGATTTGTCAGAGAAGAGTTCGGGAAACTGCCCGACACGTGCCGCGATGGCGTCTCGGGCTTCCCTTTCGGACAGAATTCTGAGGGCTTCGACTATGACTTCGGGATTTTCGAGAAGGTAAGTACGAACGCGCTCTTCGAACGACGCTTCTTCGGCAACGGCGGCGCCGAATATGGTCAGCCAAATCGCACCAGTAAGTATGCAAAG
The DNA here is from genome assembly GCA_963922565.1 of uncultured Rhodobacterales bacterium. GTDB lineage: Bacteria > Pseudomonadota > Alphaproteobacteria > Rhodobacterales > Rhodobacteraceae > JBCBKL01. The sequence continues at coordinate 72,685 of CAWUIQ010000013.1, read as the reverse complement.
GTTGCAGCGCATCCGTGATGTAAGCGGGTCCCGCTGCCTCGATTTCAAGCGAAATGACCACACTGTCAAAACGAAACCTTGCACGAATGAAGACGTGCCAAAGGAAGACGCAGAGCTGCACAGTGTTTGACAACAAGCAAAACTATAGCTTGCCACTAAGCCCATGCTGTTCCTCAAGAACGGAATGGGTGCCTGTTAGGGGCGAACGACAGTGTTTGCCCGTGATCAGACCAATCCGCCTGCCCGCCAAAATACTTCAAGGCCACCACTTACTCATTTGTTTTTCTTTAGTTTAAGTTCGTTCGATCGATGCGTTCCTTCGGCTCTTCAGCTTTACGTCATTTGCGAATCGAAGTTCCGTGCACAACCCTAAGAAACTGAAATTCATGTGCTGCGGAGCGCACCCTTGACCAGCATGCAGACAGACGTCGCCGATCGACAAATGATCATGAAGGCCATGCGGTCTTTCATGGCTCCGGCTTCGGCTTGTGTTGCCACGCCAAATGATCAGTTCGGCGTTTCAATCAAGCTATGCCGTAGAACTCGGCCGCTGTTCCGCCCCACAGCGCCGCGCGTTCCTTGTCGGACAAATCCGAAACAAGCGTTTCCGCCGTGCTGACCCACGTCTGATAATCCGACGCCAAGTTCAGAACGGGCCAATCGCTGCCGAACATGGTTCTTTTGGCGCCAAATGCCTCGAGGATCGTGTCACGCGCTGGCTCGAGCTGTGGCAGGCTCCAGTCCGGGCCGATTTCCGTCACCAGGCCTGAAAGCTTGCAGAAGGCGGTCGTCCGATCAGCAATGCGCCTCATGTCCTTCGACCAGGTGTCCAGGTCTCCCGTCGCCAGCGCGGGTTTTGCACCATGATCGATCACGCATTTCAGCTCGGGATGTTGTTCAAGACGACGCAGCAGGCGCGGCAGGTGCCGTGGCAAAACAAGGGCATCAAATCTCAGGTCCATTGCGACAAGCGCCTCGAAAGTTCTGTTCAATGCCGGTCGTAATATCCAGTCGTCATCAGCGATATCCTGGATCATCGGGCGGATGCCCTTGAGATGTGGGTTCTTGGCAAGCCGCTCCAGCGTAGCGATGGCATCAGGTGCCTGCATGTCCACCCATCCGACAACACCCGCGATAAATGGCGTTTCGTCCGCCAGCGACAGCATGAATTCGGTTTCCGCAACCGTATCGGCAGCCTGAACCAGAATGGTCCGATCGATCCCGGCTGCGGTCAGCAGGGGCGCGAGGTCCTCCGCTGAGAAGTCGCGATAGATTGGCGCCAGATCCGGGCTCATCCAGCTATAATCGCCCCGGGCGAGGGTCCAAAGATGGTGGTGGGCGTCGATCCGCATTTGCGCCTCCGTTAGGTTGGTATCGGGGGATCAGCGTCGAGCAACCCCTCGGTCCGCAGATCGGCCCACATAGCTTGCAGAACTTAGTAGTCCCACCAAGCGCATATCGGGGCAAGTTCCTGCAGCTTACAGGGGCCGGGAACGAGGCCTTTCGCGAGAGGAACCGAAGCGCTGCGGCAGGCGGCGGCACATTGCAAGCGGTGCGAACCCGGAGACCTATCGCGTGATTTCGGAGAATTTGGATGTGAGCGCGGGCGCCATCACAGTGGGCACGCGAACGCTTGATGACATATCAGGCAAATTTTCGATCGGTCAGAAGCACCCGCCGAAAAAGTGACTCTGGCCCAATGTCTCTTGAACAGATCGACACAACACAGTTGCAAGATAGTGCTTGCTAACACGGCGGCGTTTCCTATACGAAACTTGTGACGACAGACGTTGGGAGAACCAGATAGCTGGTGCCGAAGGAGCAACTGCCTCGGAAACTCTCAGGCCACAGGACCAACGTTCAGTCATAAGACTCTGGAGAGTGATGCCGCGTGCATCCGCCGAAGGGATAATGATCTCAGGCACCCGGGACAGAGGAGGCACCGACGCGCAGGCCGGTTTCTGCGCTTAACCTGGTGCCGCGCGATTTGCTGCTAATCTCGTCGGCTTGAAAAAGGCGAACGCGGCATGACCAATCTCAGGCAGACACCGCTTCACGCACTTCACATTTCGCTTGGCGCCAAGATGGTGCCCTTCGCAGGCTATGAGATGCCCGTTCAGTACAGCCTTGGCGTGATGAAAGAGCACCTCCATACGAGGGCGAAGGCAGGCCTTTTTGATGTAAGCCATATGGGCCAGGTGATTATCCGGGGTGACAGCTACGAGGCGGCTGCCCGAGGTCTGGAGGAGTTGATACCCGTCGATATCCTCGGCCTTGACCTCAACCGTCAACGCTATGGGTTTTTCACCAATGCGACGGGCGGGATCGAAGACGACCTGATGTTGGCCAACCGCGGCGACCATGTATTTGCGGTGGTGAACGCTGCCCGCAAGGAGGCGGACATTGCCGCAATGAAGGCGGCGCTGGAACCCCAGGTGACGGTCACCGAGCTTACGAACCGCGCCCTGCTCGCCTTGCAAGGCCCATCGGCCGAGCGGGTGGTGTCTGCGATGGACCCGCGCGCCCGCGACATGGATTTCATGGATGTAGCGACATTGAACTTAAACGGGGTCGACGCCTGGGTATCCCGCTCAGGCTATACCGGCGAGGACGGGTACGAGATTTCCGTACCAGCCGACGATGCCAAAGCCATCGCCCGTGCCCTTCTGGATCACCCGGATGTTGAGCCAATCGGGTTGGGTGCGCGCGACTCGCTGCGATTGGAAGCGGGTCTTTGTCTCTATGGTCACGACATAGATGAAACGACCTCGCCGGTGGAAGCGGGTCTGACATGGGCCATTCAAAAGGTGCGCCGCGTGGGTGGTGACCGCGCTGGAGGCTTTCCCGGCGCTGATCGTATTCTTGACGACATCGAGAATGGCGTAAGCCGCAAAAGGGTCGGACTGGTGCCCGAAGGGCGCGCGCCAATGCGCGAAGGGGTCCCTCTTTTCGCCACTGAAGACGACGAAGAGCTAATTGGCGCCGTCACATCCGGCGGATTTGGTCCCACAGTCGGAGGACCGGTCGCAATGGGCTATGTAGGCGCCGATCACACGAAACCGGGCAAGACGATCTTCGGCGAACTGCGCGGCAAACGCATGCCGGTGACAGTGGCCAAGCTGCCCTTCGTTCCAGCCAATTTCAAAAGATAACCAGAGAGGGAACCCCATGAAATACACCGAAGAACACGAATGGCTGCGCGCCGACGGGGACATCTACGTCGTGGGCATTACGGAACACGCGACGACGCAACTGGGCGATCTGGTTTTTGTCGAACTTCCCGAAGTCGGCGCGACAGTCAGCAAGGACGATGAGATTGTCGTCATCGAAAGCGTCAAGGCCGCCTCTGACATCATGGCGCCTGTCGATGGCGAAATCACCGACGTCAACTCTGCACTAGCCGACGACCCGAGCCTCGCCAACAGCGACCCGTTGGGCGAAGGCTGGTTTTTCAAAATCAAACCGTCGGACCCGTCGCAGATCGACGGTTTACTTGACGAAGCCGCCTACACCGCGCTCATCAGCTGAGGAACGCGCCATGCCTTTCACGCCCACCGACTATCTGCCCTACGACTTCGCGAACCGCCGTCATATCGGACCGTCGCCTGCCGAGATGGAGGAGATGCTGAAAGTGGTGGGCGCGAAGGACCTTCACGCGTTGATCGACGACACCATCCCGAAAGGTATCCGGCAGAAAGAGCCGCTGGATTTCGGAAAGGCCAAGTCCGAGCGGGAGCTACTGCACCACATGCGCGTGACAGCTGCGAAAAACAAAGTGCTGACGTCACTGATCGGGCAAGGCTATCACGGCACTGTCACGCCGCCCGCGATCCAGCGCAACATCCTCGAGAACCCGGCCTGGTACACCGCATATACGCCCTACCAGCCCGAGATCAGCCAAGGGCGGCTAGAGGCGCTTCTGAACTTCCAGACCATGGTGTCGGACCTGACGGGACTGGAGATCGCCAATGCCTCGCTTCTGGACGAGGCGACGGCCTGCGCCGAGGCCATGACCATGGCGCAGCGGATCAGCAAGACAAAGGCGACCGGATTCTTTGTCGACGAAAACTGCCACCCACAGAATATCGCCGTGATAAGAACCCGCGCCGCGCCGCTGGGGATCGAAGTGATTGTGGGCGACCCGGACGACCTTGATGCGAGCGCAGTCTTTGGCGCGATCTTCCAGTATCCCGGAACATACGGTCACGTCCGCGACTTGACCAACGCTATTGCACAGCTGCACGCGGCCAAGGCGATCGGCATCGTTTCGGCAGACCCGCTGGCGCTGACCCTGTTGAAAGAACCGGGCGCCATGGGGGCCGATATCGCTGTTGGCACCACGCAGCGCTTCGGTGTGCCGATGGGTTATGGTGGCCCTCATGCCGCGTACATGGCGACCAAGGCGGCCTATGCCCGTAACATGCCCGGTCGTATCGTGGGTGTCTCGGTCGACAGTCACGGCAACCGGGCCTACCGGCTGTCGCTGCAAACGCGCGAACAGCACATTCGCCGAGAGAAGGCCACGTCGAACGTCTGCACGGCGCAGGCGCTGCTCGCCGTCATGGCCGGGTTCTATGGCGTGTTTCACGGCCCTGAGGGGCTGAAGGCGATCGCACAACGCATCCACCGGAAAACGGCGCGACTGGCCGAAGGGCTGAAGCAAGCCGGGTTCGTCGTGCGCCCAGCCACCTTCTTTGACACCATCACGGTCGAGGTGGGCCCGCTGCAAGCCGCCGTCATCAAATCGGCCGTCGACGAAGGGGTGAACCTGCGCCGTGTTGGCACCACATCGGTCGGCATCACCCTCGACGAAGCGACGCGCCCGGAAGTCATCGAACAGGTCTGGCGCGCCTTTGGCATCGACCGAGAGGACAAGGACTATACCCCGCATTACAACATGCCGGAAAAGCTGATCCGCACCTCGGACTTCATGACCCACCCGATCTTCCACATGAACCGGGCCGAAACCGAGATGATGCGCTACATGCGTCGGCTGGCGGATCGCGACCTGGCGCTCGACCGGGCCATGATCCCGCTGGGGTCCTGCACGATGAAGCTGAACTCGGCGGCGGAAATGATGCCGGTCAGCTGGCGCGAATTCTCGCTTTTGCATCCCTACTGCCCCGCCGATCAGGCAGCGGGTTATCACGAGTTGATCGACGATCTGTCGAGCAAGCTCTGCGACATCACGGGGTACGACGCGATCTCGATGCAGCCGAACTCGGGCGCGCAAGGTGAGTATGCGGGCCTTCTGACAATCGCCCGCTGGCACCGCACGAATGGCGAAGGTCACCGCAACATCTGCCTCATCCCGATGAGCGCGCACGGTACGAACCCGGCCTCGGCCCAGATGGTGGGCTGGAAGGTCGTACCGGTAAGATCTGCCGAGAACGGCGACATCGACCTTGAGGATTTCCGCACCAAGGTCGCCGAGCACAAGGATAACCTCGCCGGCTGCATGATCACCTACCCGTCCACCCACGGCGTTTTCGAGGAAACGGTGATCGAGGTGTGCCAGATCACCCACCAAGCGGGTGGGCAGGTCTATATCGACGGGGCCAACATGAACGCGATGGTAGGCCTCAGCCGTCCCGGGGATCTGGGCGGCGATGTCAGCCACCTGAACCTGCACAAGACGTTTTGCATCCCGCACGGCGGCGGTGGCCCCGGCATGGGCCCTATCGGCGTCAAGGCGCACCTGATGCCTCACCTACCCGGCGACCCGAACGACGGCGACGGAGCCGTGAGTGCGGCTGCCTTCGGGTCCCCGTCGTTGCTGCCGATCTCGTGGGCCTATTGCCTGATGATGGGTGGTGAAGGCCTGACCCAGGCCACGCGCGTTGCGATCCTGAATGCCAACTACATCGCCAAGCGGCTCGAAGGCGCGTTTGACGTGCTCTACAAGGGGCCAACCGGTCGTGTCGCCCATGAATGCATCATCGACACACGGCCCTTTGCCGACAGCGCGCATATCACTGTCGACGACATCGCAAAACGACTGGCTGATTGTGGCTTTCACGCACCCACCATGTCTTGGCCCGTTGCCGGCACGCTGATGATCGAGCCGACGGAGTCCGAGACCAAGGCCGAGCTTGATCGGTTCTGCGACGCCATGCTGGGCATCCGCAAGGAAATCCGCGCCATCGAAGACGGTCGCATGGACCCCGAGAACAACCCGCTCAAGAACGCGCCACACACCATGGAAGACCTCGTGGTTGACTGGAACCGCCCTTACAGCCGCGAGTGCGGGTGTTTTCCGACCGGGTCTTTCCGGGTGGACAAGTATTGGCCGCCGGTCAATCGCGTGGACAATGTGTGGGGTGACCGAAACCTTTCATGCACATGTCCACCCATGGAAGATTACGCAGAGACCTAGGCAAGAAGTCGCAGCGATGTGCAAAACTGCCGGCCCCTGCCCCGCGTAGCCTCCGGTTCGGGCTCGGTCAGCCGGCCTGCCACATGTGCCATTCGCTGCAACTGCAGACCCCAAATTGAGCAAGCTCAAGTTTTTTTCAGGTCATGTCCTTTGATCGTGTCATAGTTCGTCATGTCAGTGAAAGCGCCGATGCTTTTGACAACTGGAGAACCATAATGCGTTATACTTTTTTAACTTATTCGAGACCTGAAGACTTTGCGAATGTGCCACCCGAAGAGCTTGGCCAACTGAAGGGTCTCTTCGGCGCCTATATCGGCGCATTGAAAGAAGCTGGCATTCTTGTCGGCGTCGATTGGCTGCAGCCGGTCAGCGCTGCCACCACCGTGTCAGACGGGGGCAACCGTATCCAGGACGGCCCATTCGCCGAGTCCAAGGAGACTTTGGGAGGCTATATGACGGTTGAAGTACCGGACCTCGACACCGCAATTTCATGGGCCAAGAAGTGCCCGATGGCCAAATACGGCGCTGTCGAAATACGCCCAACGGCGATGGAGTCATAGTGAACACCGACGCGCGTATGGCAGATGTCATGCGCGCCTCCTACGGGCGCCTCCTCGCCATCCTATCCAGCCGCACCCGGGACATTCTTCTTGCCGAAGATGCGTTATCTGACGCCTTTGCCAAGGCGCTGATCCATTGGCCGGATGAGATGCCCAAAAACCCTGAGGCCTGGTTGTTGACGGTTGCACGAAACCGTCTGACGGACATGGCACGGCGGGACGCCCGAATGGAATTTCACGACGACGTTCCTGAGAGCAGCGCGCCGTTGGGTGAGGCAGACGACTTCCCCGATGAACGCCTGAAGCTCATGTTCGTATGCGCCCATCCGGCTATCGATGTCCGGATCCATACCCCCCTCATGCTTCAAACCGTGCTTGGGCTTGAGGCGGAGGTGATCGCCCGGGCATTTCTCTTGCCACACTCGACCATGGCCAAGCGCTTGGTCCGTGCGAAGCGCAAGATCCGTGACGCGACGGTCGCTTTCCAGATCCCTGAGCAGGATGAACTGCAACCGCGCCTATCAGCCGTGCTGGAGGCGATATATGGCGCGTTCTCACGGGATTGGTTGGGCGCAGGTGAGCTTGCCGAAGAAGCCTTTTATCTGGCGTCGTTATTGGCCGAACTGATGCCCGATGATGCCGAGGTCTTGGGGCTCGCCGCGCTGATCGCGTACACGCTGTCGCGTGAAGACGCCCGAGTGCGGGACGGAACATTTGTCCCGCTTGAGAAGCAGGATACGTCGAGATGGGACGCCGAGCTGCTGCAGATCGCGCGTCATTATCTAGCGCGGGCTCAGGCAAAAAACACGCTTGGGCGATTTCAACTGGAAGCCGCCATCCAAGCCGTTCATGCAGATCGCCTTAGTACCGGTGTGACAAACTGGGACGCGCTGGTTCAGCTTCATCTTGGTCTGTCGCGCATCGCGCCTACAATCGGGGCCACTGTTGGCTATGCGGCGGCGCTTGGTAAGGCGGTTGGGGCCCAGGAGGGACTGGACGCGCTTCATCAGATCGACGCGAAAGTTCGCGCGGTTTTTGCGCCTGCTGAGGCGACAAGAGCTTACCTGCTGAGCGAATTGGGCAGGACGCAGGAAGCCTTTGCAGCATATGAGCAGGCGATATCCCTGACAGTTGAGCCCCCTTTGCGTCAGTACCTGCAAACCGAGTGCGCGGAGCTTGGGGGCAAGCTGGTCTAGCCTCGAAACTCAGCTTTGAGCGCTCGATAAACTCGTCGCCGTCCGGCATGATGACGTCTTGAGGGCGGACACAGGCCCGCCCTCATAGCTTCTGCCGCATTCCAGCCAATCAAATTCGCTTGGTTCATTTCACCCAATGTGGGCTGGCCATCACGAAACCCGGTTCACCCGCCAGAAGCGGGCCGACTTCTGCCATGTAGGCAGAGAACCACGGCGCCTGGGAATTGGCCTGAAAGGCTGCCTGCGTGGAATAGACTTCGGTGATATGAACCGTGTCAGGATCGGCCATATCAAGCGCAAAGACATAGCTCACGTGGTCTGCGTTGTCTGCCGCGCGGGTCTTGAGATGCTGATCCCATAGGGCGACCAGAGTGTCCCGCTCACCGGGTTGCGTCTTGATGGTCAGGAACAGGGCGACCTCGCCCCTGGGCATTTCCTCGGCCCTTGCGTTTGTCAGGCCAAGGGCGACGAAAGCTGCCAAGGCAGCGACTTTGAATACTGGTTTGATCATTGGATTCTCTCCTCTGTTGGACGAAGGGCACCAAGCCGCTTCATCCACATGACGGATGAAATCCGGGCAAAAGGACAAAGGGTGGAATTTAGACGAGAGGTTTCGGCAAAGAAGCCGACGAACAGGCTGAGGGATCGTTGAGACGAATGAGCTTACGATGAGGGGTGGCTCTCAGCCCTCAGAGGGTCCTGACCCCTCAGACATGAGAGAACTGAGCGGGGCGATGGCCGAAGTAGCGGTCAGCCCCTTCAGAGAAACCTTTGCGGTTGAGATGGCGATCTCGATCGCTTCGCGCGCGGGCAGCCCTTGATGAATTCCATAGATAAGGCCTGCGCAGAACGCATCTCCGGCACCGAGGTTGCTCGCGATCTCGTCAGGGTGAAGTGGCGGTACTTCGGCCACAAACTCCGATCCGTCGGCGCCAACCCAAACGACCCTCTCCACACTATGAACGACGACGGCCTGTTTCACGTTCAAGTCGCGGAGCGCTCGCGCCATCGCGGTTACTTCGCGGGCACCTGTAGCGGGCTCGTGCCCGGAGGCGAACGCGGCTTCGATTTCATTCGCGATCAAATAGTCGATATGCGGTGCAGCGCTCGTGACGATTTCGCGAAACCTAGGATGCTTCATCGAGACGAGATCTACGCAGGTGACCAATCCCGCTGCCCTCGCGCGCTGAAGAACCTTGGCCGCATTCGTTGAACCGTCTTTGGTCATTTCGTCCAGCTCACCCAATAGAGTGAGATAGCCAAGGTAAAAGACCCGGGCCGGTGTATTGGCGAATGTCCCGGCGGGAAAATCACTGGCGCTCAGCACATCGTTGGCACCGCCCTGATAGAAGAACGTTCGGCTTTGCCCGGCAACTGACATGACATGGGTGTGCGCCGTCGCGACGCCCGGCTTGACGAAAAGTCCCGAGGTGGGAAGCCCGAGGCCGCGACATTCGTCGAGAATGAAAGTGCCTTGCGCATCGTCACCAATCGCGCCCATCGGATAAAGCGGCAGGCCGGTTTCTAGTTTCGCAAGCGCCGATATGACGTTGGCCGCACCCCCGCCGATCCCGCGCGTCTGCCGACCGATGCGCGCCAGTTCACTCTCATTGGGCCAACGGTCTATGTCGTGAATCTGGTCCACGATCCAGTTGCCCGCGCAGATTACCCCTGAACGCCGGGTCATTGGGTGGCCGCGATCTTTGCAGGTGGTGATCTCATGTCGAATAGACCACCTTCTCGACCGTGCGGGCCGTTCCGGCCTGTAGCGCTGCGGTTAGTATTGCATGATGATCAGCCGCCTCGGCGGGCGTGACGCAGTGAAAACCGTTGGCGTCACCGCCAGCCAATTCATCGACAAAAGCGGCCCACATCTGTTGGAGCGCGTCCGGGAAACCAAATTCGAAAATGCCACCGGTTATCGCCGGAAAGAGAGACTGAAACCCGAGATCTTCGACGTTCCACAACTGTGCCCCGCCATCATAGTCCATGAACTGCCACTGGCGCGGGTTCTTGGTAGAGAAACAGGCACTTTTGCGCGTACCGAGAACCCGGATGCTCCAGGTGTTCGAATGGCCGGGCGCAATACGCCAGGTTTTCAGAACTAACGGGAACCCACCGCCGGGATCATCGACATGCGCGGTGATCGTGGCGTTGTCCCATGTCTCGCATGGGGTTGTGCCCCCCTTCCCGTCTGGCCGCGTGGGGAAACGGTTTACAAGAGCGGCAGAGACGGATGAGGGTTTCCAACCCAGCCGCAGGGGTACGTGCAGCACGTGCATGCCAAGGTCACCCATACACCCGTATGCCCCGTTCACATCGACCATGCGTTTCCAGTTGATTGGCTTATCCGGGTTCAGGTCGGACGAATGCAGGAACGCGGCTTCGACCTCGATGATCTCGCCCATATCGCCCGAACGAACAAATTCGATCAGTTTCTGCGCACCGGGGAAAAACGGCATCTCGGACGAGCATCGGACGAAACACTCTGGATGTGCGTCAATTGCGGACTGGATTTTGGCATTTGCCGCCGCATCAATGCCAAAGGGCTTTTCACCCAAGAGGTGCTTTCCCGATGCGAGGATCTCCGGGTAAATCTCGTGGTGCAAGTTGTGCGGAACAGCGCAGTAGACCGCGTCGACCTCACTGTTGGCCAGAAGCTCCCGATAATCTTGCGTGACCTGCGTGACCGTCGTTACGTTTGAGGCGAACCAGTCGGTGAGCGTCGTATTCAAATCGCACACCGCTACGATCTCGGGACGGGCCCGCGTTTCGGCCAAATGCAACCAACGGGCGGCGGATGAAGCAAATTCGCGCCCCATCAGTCCGCACCCGATCACGCCAAATCTAATTGTCCGCGTCACGAGATCATGCCCAAGGCCTTGGATATGGACGCGCCATCGTGGACAACAGCCATGAGCGCCTTGGTCATGCCGGCCGGGTCGGAATGGTGGATCACGTTGCGGCCATAGACGATCCCTTTGGCCCCCTGCGCCATCAGCGCGGCGGTTCTGTTCAGGATTTCTTCGTCAGGAACTTTTCCACCGCCTCGGACAAGAACAGGAACGCCTTGGGCAATCTCGATGACCCGATGATACTCTTCGACGTTCTCGCACGGATCGGCCTTAATGATGTCGGCGCCAAGTTCGACGGCCTGACGGACAAGCGCGAGGATCTTGTCGATATCGCCATCGACCATGTATCCGCCCGCCTTGGCGTTATCCTGCATCACAAGAGGCTCGACCATAAGGGGCATGCCAGTCATGTCGCAGGCGCGCTTCAGCCTGTTGATATTGTTGATGCAGGCTTCATGCACGCTGGGCTGATCCGGCAACATCAGCAGATTTACCACCACGCAAGCCGCATCCAGCATCACGCCTTGTTCGACCGCGTCCTCGACCACAACGGAAAAGAGGTCTCGCGGCAGCGGGTTGCCATAAACGTTCGCGATGTCGGTCCGCAGCACCAATGCGGGTCGGGATTTGCCGGGGATCGACTGCAGAATGGGCGCGGTTCCCGGGGTCAGCTGAATGGCATCCGGGGCTGCTTCGGCGACAATGCTGATCGCCTTGTGCATGTCTTCGATGCCGCCAAGAAAGCCCGGTTCGTTAAACATTCCGTGGTCGATCGCCACGTCAAAACAATGCCCGGATGTGCCAAACAGCCGGTTCATACGCGCCGATTTCATGTGATCTGATCCCCCCTGTCCGCCAAAAAGTAAATCATAGGAACGCCGCCCAACAAAGGCATTTCAGGCCTGCGAGATGACGCGGCGCACTTGCTGACGAGATCTCTTCGCCGCCGGATAGAGAACCGCAATCGGCGCGGCTGACCGGTCTCAAGCCCCCGGTACGACGATAGCTCTCACCTCACCCGGCGGCGGGGGTGATGCGATTGCATCGGCAGCATCGTCAATCGAGATTTGGCGGCTGATCAACGGGGCGACCGAGATGGTTCCATCCGCAACCATCTGCGCGGCGCGTCCATGGGTGAACGGGTTAAGAAAGCTGTAATGCATCTGGATTTCGCGAAACAGCAGATCGAATGGCTCAATCGGGACCTGCTCGCCCTGTGGCAACACGCCGAGAATAACGACGCGGCCCCCGGTGCGTGCCAGTCTCGGCGACATTGCGACGGTTGCAGCGACACCCGCACATTCGACGACCAGGTCGGCACCGTCCGGCCAAATCTCCCGCAACGCTTCTTCGGAGCCAGCGACATGATCTGCGCCCGTGCTTGAACCCAGAGCCTGTTTCTCTGGGCTTCGGGTCAGCAACTTCACCTCGGCCCCGGCGAGCTTGGCAATCTGAAGCGCCATCAGGCCGATGACCCCACCACCGATGATCAAAACTTTCTCACCAGCCCTCGCGGCGCCGATGTCCATGCCGTGCAGGGTACAGGCCAGCGGTTCGCAAAAGGCACCGTGCAGCGGGTCCAGATCCGCCGGCAGTGCGACAGCCTTTGAGGCCGGGAAGGCGCAGTATTCCGCAAAGCCGCCGTCGCGATGAATGCCCGTGGCAATGTTGTTAACACAAAGGTTGACCCGCCCGCGCTGGCATTGATCACACGTGCCGCACCAGGTGTTGGGGTCGCACGTAACGCGCGTGCCTTCAGCGATCCGAGTGTCACCACTGTCGACGACGATGCCCGAGAACTCATGTCCGAGTGTCTTGCCCGGAACGGACGGGAACTCGCCCTTGTAGAGATGCCGATCAGTGCCGCAGATGCCGGCAGCTTCCACCTTGATGAGCAGCTCTCCCGCAGCGGGGGTTGGCATCGGAACATCCACTGTCCGGATATCACCCGTATTATACAGCTGTGTCGCGCGCACTATGCCCCCTCCTCAATGCTTCTATCTTTGCGATGGTTTCCTGCGTTTCGACAGCTGTGAGCAGCCCCATCCGCATATCCACACGCCAGGCCTCGCCACCATCCAAAATATGCACCCTGCCCTTTGCCTTTTCGGCACTGTAACCTTCGACGCCGGAGGTGGCGGGGAACGCAATGCCAAGACCATCCTGATCCGGGGTGCGGCAGATCCAGCGGGTACAAAGCGGAGCCTGATCAGTTCTGCAGCGGATATAATCGCTCGTGCCATCGGGATGTACCTGAACCGCATGGGCAAAGCCGTCCGTGTCAGACTTCATGTCGATTTCGAAGACGACCTCGGGATCGAACGCCAGATCAGGACCAAGCACATGATGCCTTGTCGGGTCTTCGGCCAATTCGGCCAGAAACTCCATGTAGCCCGGTTTCGGGGCCACGTGGGATGGAACCGAACGCCGGACCCGAACCGAACTCGCATCATAATCCGCGGTATAGTGCAGCTCACCATGATCGACCGGGCGAAAGTTGGCATGACCCAGATACATCAGGTCCATGGGCGTACGCTTCAGATTCTCGACGGTCACTGACACATCGATCAGGGCCGAACCTGCCGTCAGTGTCGTCTCAATGGTCGCAAGATAATTCACCGAAAACGCCACAGTATGCTGGTAGGTCCCGGCGACCGTTACGCTTCGGACTTCGGGATCGATCTCAAGCCAAGCGTGTTGAAATGGCGCGTTCGGCAATTCCCCATGCAGCGGATGACTGTCTTCGGGGCCAGGAGCGCCAAGGCCCATGATCCCACAATGGATCAGAAAGCTGCCGTAGTTTTCCAGATAGTTCTGCGTCTCTTTCGGTTCGTCGAACATAGACAGCATGGTCAGGTCACGACCATCAAAACTGGCCCGCCAAATCTGCTGGCCCTGAAACGGCAACATGATGATCTCGCCACGCGCATTGCGCACACGCAGGCCAGCGACCTCGCTTTCGAACAGAAATGTCGAGACGAGGATTTCATCAAATTCGCAAAGCGGACGCTCCGTTTCGTTGAACATCGAACGGTAAAGCTCAATCCGCATTTGGTCCTACCGGATCCGCATTCCGTTGCTTTCGTCAAAGACGAACAGATGATCGCGCGAAATGATCACACCAACGTCGTCTCCCTGATCGCCAGTGAAATCTTTGGGCGCTTTCACCGCAATCTGATCGTCCCCCAGATCGACCGTCACCAGCGCATGATCCCCGATCAATTCGTTGGTATAAATCTTGCCCGCTAGCGTGCCTTCGGACGGCGTCGCGATGGCACAATCCTCGGGTCGGACACCCATGACGGCCTTTTCCGCCTTTCCGGTTACAGCGGTTTCAACAGCGACACCGTTGGTCAGGAACTGGCTGCCATCGAGGCTGCCATGCACCGTATTCATCGGCGGCGAGCCGATGAATTGCGCGACGAACAGGTTTGCAGGGTCGTTGTAGATCTCGGCGGGTGTGGCCAGTTGCTGCAGCACGCCTTTTTCAAGGATGGCAACCCGATGTGCCAAGGTCATCGCCTCGATCTGGTCATGGGTCACGTAGATCGTCGTGATGCCCATGGATTTCTGCATGTGCTTCAATTGCGCGCGCATGTGCCCACGCAACTTGGCATCAAGGTTCGACAAAGGTTCGTCCATCAGGAAGACCGAGGGCCGACGGATGATCGCACGCGCAAGGGCGACGCGCTGGCGCTGGCCACCTGACAATTCGCGGGGGAAGCGCTCTAGCAGATCCTCGATCTGAACTTGCTGCGCCGCATCTCGCGTGGCTGCGTCCATCTCGGTCTTGTCCATCCCGCGAACCTTCAGCGGAAAGCTGATATTCTCGGCCACGGTTTTGTGCGGATAGAGCGCATAGGACTGAAAGACCATCGAGATGTCGCGGTACTTGGGCAGTACCTCGGTGACATTCTCATTGTCGATATAGACCTGCCCGCCCGACGGGGTCTCAAGTCCGGAGAGGATGCGCAAAGCCGTTGTCTTGCCGGATCCCGACGCACCAAGCAGGACCACGAATTCACCAGGCTCGACTTCCAGATCAAAGTCGCGCAGCACCTTCACGTCGCCAAAGCTCTTCTCGATGTTCTCGAATTTGACCGACGCCTGATTGCCAAGACCCTTCATCCGTCAGCCTTTCACCGCGCCCATCAAGACGCCTTTCGATATGAACCGCGTCAACAAGATCGCCATGATGATCACCGGTATGATCATCACGACGATGATCGCGCACATCTCCCACCAAAAGATGCCCTTCTCGCCCGTGTTCTTGGCGGCGACCATGATCGGCATGGTCTGAACTTTGACGGTGGCGAGGAAGACCGCGAACAAATACTCATTCCAGCTGAGCACCAGGATCAACAAGGTCGTCGCAGCGAGGCCGGGGCGCGTCAGCGGCAGCACGATCTCCCAAAAGATCCGTGGTCGCGTGGCACCGTCCAGCTGAGCGGATTCCTCCAGTTCGATCGGAAGGTTGGCGAAAAAGTCATGCATCAACCAAACCACGATCGGCATGTTCGCCACGGCATAAAGCAGGATCAGGGCGAGATGGGTATCCAGCAAGCCAACCGCCTGGAACATCACATAGATCGGGATCACAACCACGATGGGCGGCAGGATCCTTTGCGAGATAATCCAGAAGAGGATGTCGCCGTTCCTGAGCGACACCTTGAAGTATCCGCGAAGCGCACGCAGCAGCAGAAAGAACAGGGACAAAGCGACCGCTGACGCCGCCCACCACGGAGCCCCCGCATAGGTCGTGGCAAAGATCACGCCCACCAACAACAGGACGAACATCATGATGTTGCCAAAGCGCGGGGCATATTGGATGCGGGCCAGCGCATAGGCCGCCATCGAACCGACCAGTACGCAAAGGCCCGTCGAGAAAACGCTGATGACGACGGAATTGGTGAAGGCGAGGTAGATCTTGCAAATCTGCGGCTCCATCGGAGCCAGCGACACCACCGGCGAGACGACAAAGACGAACGAGTTGTAGACCAGCAACCAAAGCTGCCGCCCGATGGCGCCCACGGTGCAATAGGGATCTTCGGTGAACTGGATCCTCCAAGCACTCAGCGTGGGCTGAAAGTCGACAAACGGGATATAGAAAGGCCCCTGATTGACCGAGGCCGCATCTTTGAAAGACGTGATGATGACCCAATAGATCGGGAACAAAACGAACAGGGACCAGATTATCAGCAGGGAGTAGGCAACCGTTTTGGCCACCGGCGACATCTTCCCGACGGCGGGTGCTTCGAACAATCGCTGCATCAATGTGCGCTCGGACTTGCGGAACTTGTAGGACGACGTTTCGCTCATGCCCGCGCCTTTCTGATTTGCCCGAGAACCACGTAGTTAAAAAATGACGCGCAGATGACGACGGTCAGGATCAGCAAAAGATAAGCGATTGCCGCCGACGACCCGAGGTCGTTGGCGCGCCAGACATACATCGAATGCAACGTCATCGACTCTGTTGCCGACCCCGGACCGCCACCTGTCATGATGTTTGGCAGATCGACGATCTTGAACGCCTCGATCATCCGGATCAACAGCACTGTCACGGCGACAGGCAGAACCTGCGGCCAGGTGATCTCGCGGAAAATCTGGAGACTGGATGCGCCGTCGACCTGCGCGGCTTCGACATGATCGCGCGGGATGTTTTCCAGCGCCGCCAGCATACAGATGAAGATAAACGGTATCCACTGCCAACTGTCGCTGACCATCATCATGAACCGCGCCGACCAAGCATCGGCGGACCAGACCCAGTCAGACAGGCCCACGAACTTCAAAAACGGCTCAAAAGGCCCCTTGGTGACATCCGCCACCATCCGCATCGCATAGCCTACGCCCAAAGGCGTGATCATGAGCGGAATGAAGAAGATGACCCGGAAGAAATTCTTGCCCGATATCGGCTGCGAACAAAGAAAAGCGAGCCCGGTCCCGATCGCAAATTGGATCGCGCAACCAACGATCACGTAGAAAAGGGTCGTATAGAGCGTGCCAATCGAGTTGCCGGACAAAAGCGATGCACAGAGGATCCAGGACAGGAATATCGCCATCGCGGCCGAGATGGTGCGGCCGATCATGCCAACCCAGGTCGTGATCTTGCGCGACCGCCAGAGCCACACCAGAACAGCGATGGCGACGACAGCGAAAACCGCATAACCAAACAGACTGACCGGGTCAGTGCGGCCTAGAAAATGTACTTCGGAACTGCCGAAAAACTGCTTTTCGAAGTTCCGGAAACCAACGTAGCGAAATTTCAAACCATCGCCGGTGAAACGCACACGACTGACCGCGAAGAAAATCGAATAGATGGTCGGAAAGATCGCGAAGATCAGGATCAGCGTCACGCAAGGGGCAATGAAAAAGGTGCCGGAATGCCGGTCTACCCACTCCCCAAAGCGCTCGCGCCGCGTTGCACCAGCCGCGAGATTTCCCGGCTGGCGCATGGTTTCATAGGACGCCATCGTCGCTCGGATCAGTTACCGAGTGCCAATGCTTGCGCCGCGACTTGCTCGTCGCGACCAAAGTCCTCGGTGATTTCTTCCCAGCCCTCTTCGATATTTTCGAGGGCCTCGTCGACCGTGATCTCACCGGCGAGGTAACGGGCAAGCTGCGTATCCAGGACAACTGCCGTATATTGCTGTGCGCCCGGGATCTTCATGTCGGACGACATATTCGGGTTGTCGAGGGCCGCGTTGATGGCACCCAGATAGTTGGTGGCCAACTCCTGCGGCATGCCTGCGGCAACCCACTTCTCGGTGCTCGCCAGCTGTGACACGCGGTAGGGGTTGTATCCGGTTGCGCCGATTGTCACGTCGATGCCCGACTGTTCCGCCTGGTTCATGTAAGACAGGAAGGCATAGGCCGCGTCCTTCGTCTTTTGATCGGCCTTGGCGTTGATCGCACCGGCCCAGCCACCAAAGGCCGCGAAGGGCGAATAGTTTATGCCATCGACCGCAAAAGGCGCGCTTTCGGCTGATACTGGAACCAGTTCGCCGGTCTCGCGATCCAGAACCTCAGTCGATCCAACAGCTGAGATCGCAAACATTTTGCCTTTGATCGCCGACGCGTCGTCTTCCAGCTGCAACGTGCCCGGGTCACCCCATTCGACGATCAAGCCGCACCGCCCTGCTTTGAACAACGCGCGTGTATCGCCGATATCCATGTTCAGCTCTTCAGCCGGGCCGTACTTGCCGGTCTCCTTGTAAAGCTCAAACGCTTTTCTCCACCCAGCGTTGTTAACGATGGGTTCCATCGTTGCGTTGTCGAAGTGAAAGCCTTGCGCTGTGCCCTGTGTCTGGACGATGGGCGCGGCAAAGGTCTGAATAGCGAAATAGGATTGCGCGTTCCGCTTTTTGAAGATGCACGACCCATAATCGGCTTCACCGTCGCCGTTCATGTCCTGACCGTGGATCTTGGATGCGACGTCGAGATATTCTTCCCACGTTTTCGGCGGCGCCAGTCCCGCATCTGCCAGAACGTCTGTTCTGTAGTAAACCATCTGGAAGTCGCCATCGACCATCAGCAGCTTGGTCTTTCCACCGACCTTCTGGCCAAACTCGCGAAAATAGGGCGCGATGTCATCGAGGTCGATCTTGTCATCGGCGGCCACATAAGGATCGAGGTCTTCGAGCAGGCCCGCGGCATCCAGTTCAACGCCCCAACCAGCAGCAAACACACCCACGTCGATCGAGTTGGTGCCGGTCGCCCAGTCGTTCTGGATCTTCGGAAAGATCTCGGCGAAGGGCACTTCGGTTACCACGATCTTTGCACCGGTCTGCGCTTCGAAGTCTTTGCCACGCTCGGCCAGCGGGCCCGCGATCACGTAACCGGGTCGCGTCAGGATGTTTACGGTCACCCCTTCAAATTCCTGAGCAAAAGCAGGTGCCGCAGCGGCGACCAAAGCAGCGGCGCTTACGGAAAGCGCCGTCAGATGTTTCGACAACATCAAAATTCCTCCCAAATCAATTTGTCCGTCGAAGGCATTCTGTGGCCCGACCCCTTCAAGCCTAGGGCGTGAATTTCTATCTGGCTAGAAAAAACCAAGGCCGTGCTGGGGCGGCCGGCGCAGACATTCACGGCGGCTCCAATCGGGATCCGGCGTCAGTTCGCATGCAGCGGGTCCTCCAGCGGTGGCCCGATTTGAAACTCGCGAAACCGCACCACCAGTCCCGTACGTTTCGGAGAGCACGCCATTGGCCCGACCATCACGTGGGCCTCTGCGGGGAAATCAGCCAACCGCATCAATTGCCACCCGCCCTCACGCAGGTAGTGGGTGATCACTGCCGCACCAACGCGGGTCAATCGGACGCGCTGGATCCCGGTCAAGTTCAGAACGGCGATCACGGACCAGTCCGAGCGTCCATCGCGCGTCACAACGGTCGAGAAGTTGGTAACGTCGTCTGAATACTCGATGCCCGCCTTCAGCCACATCTGGTCATCCACACGCATCATCAGCCCGGCCTGATCGTAAAGCACGTCGTAGTCGGCCTCGAACCCAACCACAGCGGTGAAATCGCCCTCGACGCTCAGCCCAAGGAAATGACCATCATCCTTTCGGAAACCATACAGGGTGTTCTGCCAGAAATCCGTTTCGGACCCTGTGGTCAGTGACAGCTCACTATCGGTCAGATCCCAATGCGGAGGCTCTGCGTGCCAATGCGCTCCGCTCAGGGCTCGCTTCAGATTTCCCATATCGTTCCTCCGCCGATCGGTCGACAATACGTGCACGTCCGGTACACTTTAACAAATCCGCATGTGGGAGGAATGCCGTGGAAACTGGTTTGAAGGGCCGCTCGGTTCTGGTGACAGGCTCATCCGGTGGTATCGGTGCGGCCACGGTCAGACTGTTGGTCAAAGAGGGCGCTTTGGTTGTTGCGTCCGGCCGGGACGAACAGAAACTCGCAGCCCTCGCGGATGAAACAGGATGCGATGTGCTGCCTTTCGATCTGACATCCGAAGACGCCGTAAAGGCGGCGCTGTCCGATAAGGAGTTCTACGGCGTTGTGAATTGCGGCGGCTGGGGCGGTGAGATTGCCACGCCAATGGAAACGGACACGGCCGTTTTCGACAAGGTCATCGACATCAACGCGCGGGGCACGCTCTTGGTTACGAAATACGCGTCCCAGGGCATGATCAAAGCGGGCAACGGCGGAGCCTTCGTAAACGTCTCAAGCCAGGCCTCGCTCGTTGGGCTTGCCGGCCACATCTCCTATGCATCCTCGAAGGGTGCGGTTGACGCCATGACGCGTGTTTCGGCGCTCGAACTGGGCAAGCACAACATCCGCGTCAATGCCGTCAACCCCACGGTGGTCATGACGCCCATGTCTGAATGGTATTGGGGCCGCGAAGATATCGGCGGGCCGCTGATTGACGCCATGCCCCTGCATCGCTGGGCGACCGAGGAGGATTGCGCAGGCCCGATCGTCTTCCTACTGTCCGACGCCGCAGCGATGGTTTCGGGCGTGTGCCTTCCAATTGACGGGGGCTTTACGGCAGTCTAGCTGCCTCGTTCATCAATCCCTTGGTTTTCAAGGCCGACCAGAATTCGCTCGGGATTGATGTCTCGAACCAATCGATGATTTGCTCAAGTTCGCCCTTGTCGCGCGGACCGGGGATGACCGAGCAAACGAGGTCATCGCCCAACGGAAACTGCAGGGCCGCGGCGGCAAGCGGAACGTTGAATGCGTCGGCTACCTCGCCGAGCGCGCGTGCCTTGTTGATGACATCCTCGGGGGCCTTGGCATAGTTCCACATCTCGCGTCCGACCAGAATGCCCGAGTTGAACGGCCCACCACAGATGATTGACGTGCCCGCATTTCGGCAAGCCGGGAAAAGCGCGTCCAACGCTGTCTGTTCAAGCAGCGTGTAACGCCCAGCCAGCAGGAATACGTCCCAATCGCCAATGCCAAGGGCGTCGAGGCAGACCTGGTTTTCGTTGACGCCAAGGCCAATTGCCTTGACCTGACCGGATTGCCGCAGTTGATCCATTGCGCGATAGCCGCCGTCAGCCAGGTCTTTGAAATGGCGGGCGTTCTCGTCACCATGCTGGAAGGCCCCGATATCGTGCGCCAACAGGATGTCTATCCTATCCAGACCAAGCCTTTGCAGGTTGTCCTCAAAGGCGCGCATGATCCCGTCATAGCCATAGTCATAGACGACGTGGAACGGCAAAGGATCGATCATCCCGAAATCGGCGGGGTTGTCGACAGCGCCCGGAATGAGCAATCGACCAACCTTGTCGGACAGTATGTAGTCGGTGCCGCGCAGCATATCGCCCATCACGCGTTCAGACCGACCGAACCCATACCAGGGCGCCGTGTCGAAGTAACCGATACCTGCAGCCTGCGCCGCTTTGATCAATTCCTCTGCCTGAGACGTCCCAAGATCAACGAAATTACCGCCAAGCGGCGCACCACCCAGACCCAGAACATCAATCGCAAGCCCCGTCTTACCAACCTGTCTTTTTTCCAAACTCAGCTCGCTTTCCCGAAACGACGTTCGGGTCAATGGTGTCAAATTCTCAATTGCGAAGGGCTGCAGCCCAGCCAACGATATCATCAAGTGTGAGACAGGCAAATTGGTGTTGAGCTGGTCAGGAGGTATCGAGGTCTCGCCGCCAGCACACTGCTGGGACCGACACAACGAAAGGACTTCGCGCGGCCCCTACCCCGGGCGCGTCAGCGTCTCGGCTAGATCACCCGGCGCAGCATGTAGGCGAGTTCCGAGCGCCGCCGCACCCCCAACTTCAGGAACGTCGCCTTGAGGTGAGCGGCCACAGTCCAGTGGCTGATTTCGAGAAGCAGCGCGACTTCCTTGTTGGAAAACCCCTTGGCGACCAGCCGGGCCACCTCAAGCTCCCGCGCGGAAAGCAAGTCAAATGCGGATATGTCCCTGGCCGCCGACGACAGGCCCGCTTTTAATGCGGGCAGGTCTTCGATTGTCTTGCTGTAGGCCGTGACAACCATGTTCACTCCCTTCAAAATACCTTTTGTTACAACGGCTTCAGGTCCTCTGCCGACGTCTGACCGGCTTGAAATCAATAATGTGGGCGGTTCCTTCCGCCTGCGCGCGCTTACGCAGCCCCAGCGAATTGGTGCTGGTCAGCCAGTCGTCGGCCGCATCGACTGTTGCTTCGAGCAAGGCTTCGAAATCCGTGCGGACATCGGTGAGAATGTAATCCTCCGCAAGCCAGCGCAGGATATCCCGCCCTGTCACAGCCATACGATGCCGTTGTGAGGTGATGGGCCGCTCGCCCAGATGGCGTTGCAAGGTGTCTTCCAGCACTTCCCACGGCGTGTCGGCGCCAAAGAGCCGCTTGATGTCTTCGGAATTGAGGATCTCGAAGGCATCGCGCAAAAGCACCATAACCTCGGATCGCAGAACCGCGATATGGCCGTAGGACACCTGTTTGAGATTGTGCCGCAAATCCAGCCCGGCGCGACGCACGATCGACATGGATCCAAAGCTCTCGCGGGTATTGTCCGGACGCACAACTTCGGAAACGCGCTTGTCCTGGAAAAAGTTTGAAACATTGCGCGTGAAATTGGTCATCAGCGGATGGAAGGCCGCGTTCGGCACCGAACCAGCGGGTGGTTTGCCATCGGTGTAGCCGAACACCTTGCGGTAGGCCGCCTTGCGATCTGACAGGGTGTAACGCAGCACACGCTTGCGGTCATATTGGAAGAGCGCCATGGCACCGCGCCCCTCGGAAAGACGTACCTCGCCCGATTTAAAGAGCTGCTGCAGCTTGAGCACGGCGCGGAACGTACCAAGGCTCTCCATCTGATAGAGGTAGTACAGATCGGCAATCGCGGTGATGCGGTCGCGGTTGATCTGGTCGTCGTAGTCCGGCACCAGCGGCGCCGAGGCCGACTGACCCAGCGTGGTGGCAACTGTGTCACCCAGCCCGATCATCGGCATCATGCCACCGTCGTTGCGCGGCGCACCGGGCGGGGCCTTGAGCGCGGCCATGATGGCATCTTCGGCCTCAGCCACGTACTGGTTGATCAGTTCCGCCTGCCCGGGCTTTTCGGTCAGCTCATCGCGGGCTTCTTCGACCAGTTGGCGGCGCAGACCCTGGAGCCTGCCGAGGACACCATTCAGCTCGCCGAGTGTGTCAATCCTTTCGTCGGTCATCTCTCACTCCTCCGTCTCGTCCGGCACATGACCCGCCTTGGCAAGCACGTGCGCCAACTGGGCCGCCGTCTTTATGTGGAATGTCAGTTCCTCAAGCTGTCTGGACGGGCCCGGCAGCCGATAGGCGAAGCCAAGCCGGGTGCTTTGCCGCGCCACCGCATCAAGCGCCTGTTTCTGGCGATCCAGCTCGTCCGCGAGGATGTCCAGATCAGCCGCTTCCAGTGTCGAAGACAGGTTCGTCGCGGCAACATAGGGATCGGCCACCTCGATGATCCAGTCCAGGATCTGACCCAACGAAAGGGCCAAGCGCGGCAACGCCTTGATATCCTGCTGAGTGCCCTGAGCTTGCGGATAGACCTCGTCGATCTCGATCTTGATCCCGGACATGAAGAAATGAACGTCCTGCTCCGGCAATGACGATCCACTGCGTACCAAGACGTCGCTAAGCGCTCGGGCCGCATCGCGGGCAACGGTCAGGGTTTGTTCCAGCCGCGCCGCCGTCGTGCCCAGCGAATGGGCGATCGGTGTTGTGACCCGGATGACCAGCCGCGCGAAACCGGCCGCGACCTCGGCGATCTCGCGCCTAATTTCCTCGGATTGAACGACAGACCGGCGCAGGCCGACCTCGTCATCGTCGGGCACGGGTTGGGGCAGATCCAGATGAAGAGGACCCAGCCCGTCAAATCTGCCGAACTGTTCGACGAGTTCCCGTTCGAGATTGGCGTAATCGAAGAAATCCAGCAGCGCCTTGACCGCGCGGCGCAAGGTAAACCACGCGCGCGGCAGGTTGACGCCGATCGGATCGGCCATGACCACGTCGAGATCCTCGAACCGGTCGGCGACGGCGTTGCGCGCCTCATCCGCAGATGGGACGCCGGGGCGGATACGGAACCGTAACATCTTGGGCAGCCGGTCGAGGATGTCGAGGATATTGTCCGCCTCGGCGCGGACCAGACGGGCGGCAACGCGGGCCGCGCCTGACAAGAGCCGGCTTGATGCAGTGTCGGTATCCCGCCACCGGCCCTCCTCGGTGCGACCGGGCACATAGATCACGTTGCCGTCGCGCTCGGCCGCGCGATACGTATCGAGAAGGCCCTCGATCAGATCGCTGCGGGCGTTGCTGGTATCCTCGCCGGTCGCAAATTGCACACCGCTATGCGGCAATCCTCTTGCGTCAAGGCTGGACATCAGTTGCTGTGCAACCGACCTGTATGCGCCGCTGCCTTCGGCACCGGTGCGTGCGATCGCGCCGCTTCCGGTTGCCAGGAACGAAAGCTGACGCCCGATCCCCTGCAATTCGGCGACGATTCCGGCTTCGTCGTCATGCTGTGCCATATCGGCCTCCTTTCGATCTGCCTGTGCTGCCCATTGGGCCGCTGCCTCAAAGATGTCTTCGGACAGCTCGGCCGCTGCGCGGACAGCCTCCAAGAGTTTTTCTCCGTCCTCGATGAAGGACTTGTTGGGATTCCTGTGCATACCCACCCGGCCAGACAGGTCTTCGGTGACCTCCGCGACCACCGCGTTCAGATCATCCGTGATCGCCTGCCGGGCCACGGCCTGGCGTATATGAGCCTGCAGGGCCTCGGCCTGGGTCAGTGTGTCTGACGCCCGCTCTGCATTGATGGCCGCCTGCAGCGCGCCGATATTGTCGCGTGCCTCGCGGGCGCCATCCCCGGCATCGGCAATGGATTGCGCCTCACCCGCGTCCAGACGCGATTGCTGCAACGCTTCTGCCCGAGCCTGAATGGTATCCAGATGTCCGACCAGCTTGGACAGATCGGACGCGATACGCTTTGTCGAAGGCACTTTGGCCACGTCACCCCCTCCCCAAAGCCTGATAAAAATGGCGAGAAATACTCGCGGCTTTGTTTTGGTGAGCCCGGAAGGCGTCGCGCGCTGCTGAAATTAGCAACCGTTCGGGCAGGACTCCGGTCGTTTCACCCTTGACCAGTCTTTGCGCCGCTTCACCGACAAGTTTAGCATCTTTGGGGCTGAATCTTACTACTTCAGCGAGAGCCTTCCCCCCATAGGCAGTTTCTGGCTGAAAACAGCAGACCTGAACCAGAATATCGCAGGCGGCATCGAAACTCTCGGCAAAGGGTGCCGGCAACGAACGCCTTAACGCAGGTGGATAAATCCGGTTCCAGGTCGCCTCGAACCGGTCAGCCTGTTTCGAGAAGCCGATCCGCCGCAGAAGGCGGCAGTTGATCGGCACCCGCACCAACGGTGTCGGATGGACCCCGTCGGGATTGAACCGAGCGGTGGACCGGGGCTGTTTGGCGACCACGTCGATAAGCGATTCCACATAGGCCGGACCGATCAGGAGACAGCCAGCCTGATCCGCGTAGGCCTCCTTGTGCCAGCGCGACCACGTGTCGATGGCCTCGTCCGGAACCTTGCCCTTCATCGCGGCGCGGATCCGCTTGGGCAGAACCTCCCACATTCCCAGGTCATTTTGCAGATTATGCGCCACTTCGTGCGGCACGGCGCCAAGGGTCCACGGGTTCTGGACCCGGTGCTGCGGAACCTTGATCAGGGGAAAGGGGTTCGGGCGTTTGCCAAGCGTCGTCAACCGCACGCCACGCCGGTACGTGGCCGGGCCGCTGCCGTCCTCAATATAGGCGAAGGGCGCGGGTGCCGGAATGCTTCGGGCTTTGCCCAGCCCGTTCCAGACCGCCTGGTAACAGTCGCGCCCGATACGGTCGAGCGGATGCAGGTATGGCCCGTATCGTCCGTGGCGCTGGTCGAAAATTCCGCGATAGAACGCCATCAACCGCTCGGCTTCCTTGGTCTGCGCGTAGATCTTGTCTTTCAGTCGAAGCAGCGTATCGAACTGTCCCGGCGCGGCGCGCTGCGCCAAACCTTCGCCGATCTGGCGTATCTGGCCGATATCGTGCTGAAGACGCGCGCGCACCTCACCCACGAGACGGTTCGCGGCCCGGATATGCGCCGGGCTGGGCGCATGGGCGGAGGGGCCGAATTCGTCCTCGCGAAAGGGCGCGAGCCCTGCCAGATAACGTTCTGCATTGGCGATCTGCCGACGAACGAACCAAGCCGGTGAATAGGCCACCATCGGGGCGCTCGGATCGATCGGCGTCGGTCGCGCCATCGTTTTGGCCATCGCGTTCATGACCCCGCGCTCAAACGGCGTTCAACACGCAGCAGATACCGCGCCGCCTGACGCAAGGCCTTGGCGCATTCACGACGCGACGACGATGGCCTACGGCGGCGGCGTCTTGACGACTGCATGAAGTCTAGTTCGTACTCGCCGTCTTCATCAAAGTCGTCATCGAACCCGTCTTCGAAGAGCGCCTCGTCGTCATCCTCGAAAAACGCCGCGTCTTCATCGAAAAAGTCTAGATATTCATCGTCATCTTCACCCGAACCACTGGCTTTGATGATCAACTCTATGAATTTCTCTCCGACCGACAGCTTCTGGTAGATTTGCTTGCCCAACTCCACTGCCTGGGCATGGGTGTATCCTCGCTTGCGCCCGATCGGGGCGGCCAGCGCAGCAGCAAGCGCAGATTTGGCCGGTATCTTGACCAGATCGCCAGACGACGTGGCGCCCGCGATATTCTCGGTAAACAGCTGGTTGAAGCGGTCGAAGTAGGCGGATGTCATTGCGGCCAGAAGTGCGGCGGAAATGGCGGTGCCGAACTTGGCCTCCCAGTGCCCGATAATCAGTGGCTGGATCCGCCGGTCCCACAGCCGCTTTGCGTCTCGTCGTGCCTTTTTCTTCATCGAGCGGCGCATATCGCGCGCCATGGCCCGCCGAGCACCCGCAACGATCGTACGGTTGTCCTTTCGCAGCGCGGCCCGGCGGGTTTTCTCGCGTCGACTGGAAGCGCTGCCGAAATCGGCCTCGTCCTCAAAGGCGGGATCGCTCATCCCGTCGTCATACGTATCGTCTTCGTCGTCGGGGCCGTCCTGATAGCGGTCTTCATAAAATTCGTCGGGCATTGTCCTCGGGCTCCTGAACTGGGCGTCTGGCCACGCGAGAAATGCGGTGGTCCGTCCGGGAAATGGCTGCCAAAGGCCAGCGGCCTCCAGCAGCCTCATGCTCAATAGAACTTTTCGGCGCGGGCAATCGCCGCCTTATCCAGCCGCCGTTTCTTGGCGGCATTGTTGGCCAGTGCGCGGGCCAGCCTCGCCTGCGACCGCAGGGTCCGCTTGGCCTGCTTGGTCATGACGCGCGCTGCGGTTGCCTTGGTCACAGGCTTTCCCTTACGGGCTTTCTGGTTCAGCGTCGCCGCCGTCTTCTTGACGATCGTGGGCAAGGTGCGGATCAGTTGTTTGCTTCGTGGGTCAGAGGCCATCGTCCGGGCCACGCGTCCACTGGCACTGGCCAGTGCGGGTGCCATGGTCTTCACGGCCAGCGGCGTCTTGGACATGATGGTGATGGTAATCGCCCCGCCCAACGCTTGCGCATCTGATGGCTTGGCCTTGGTCGCCGCCGCAGCCATGGCCTCGGCCAGATCTTCATCCAGCGCCGGGATGGGCATGACAGCTTCCATTTCGTCTTCGGTGTCGAATTCGTCCTCGTCTTCGAGGTTCTTGACGAACCCGCCGATCTTGCCGCCGAGAGCAGCACCCACTGGCCCTCCCACGGCACCCCCGATGACCGAACCGATCTTGCCTGCATGCCGCTTGGCAATGGGGGCGAGTTTCTTGGCTGCACGCTTGGCCGCACTTCCGACCTTGCGCGCGATCTTTTTCAGACTGCCCCAGAATTCATCGCCTTCGAAGTCGAAATCTTCGAAGTCTTCCTCGTCGTAATACGAGTCGTAGTCGTCTTCGTAGTCGTCCTCGTAGTCGTACCCGTCTTCGAATTCATCGTCGAATTCCAGTTCCTCGCCGTAATACATATCAAGTTCTTCATCTAACATGCTGACCTCCGCTGCTGGACGTTGAAACCGGACGCGCGGCAGGCGCGAACGTCAGCTTTCAGGGTCTACCTGTGAGGGGCTGCCAGCAATTCCATGTCTGGGGTACCCAAAACAGGGTACCAAGGGTCGGCCTGAGGGATGGCTAGCTCGTTGAAGCTATAGCCGCCGCCATTACGGGCGGGATAGCATCGCTGCGGTTCCGCACGAAACGGTCGAGGTGTCCCATGCTTGAATACCCTTTTGACGCGCTGGATGAGATGGACGAATTTGACGAGCTTGACGAATTCGGGGACCCGGACCTTTGGGCGGGCGACTATCAGGCAGCGCCGCCCGGTCCCGCAGCAGGTCCCAATCTGGTGCCGGTCGCAAACACACGCAGCATTCCATATCGCTGGGTGTGCAAGATCCTCGTGAAGTACCCCCGCAGCGACCTGAATTTTCCCGTGGTCGGAACGCCGATTGGCGGCGCTTGGCTGGCCGGCACCGGCGTGCTCATTTCTGCCCGCTACATCCTGACCGCCGGACACAACGTCCGCGCGATAAAGGGGACCAAACGGTACAAGCCAACCGAGGTTCACATCGTCCCGGCACAGGTTCCCGCGGGCGCTCTTCCGGCAAGCGCACCTTTCGGGGTCTGGCGCTCATCGACCAAGCAAACATACACACCGGAGGGGTTGTTTGACTCCAACCGCGACAAAGCCCGGCTGTTCGACTACGCGCTGGTCCGCGTCAATCGCAAGAATTTCAAGAGCCTCGGAAAGATACGCGTTCCCGGCACGAAGGAGAAATTCGGTTGGTTTGGGTCGAAAAGCGGCGATTCAGTCAAGAAGTTCACCAATCTCTTTGGCGATACGATTACTCATCGAATGGTCAATGTCGCCGGCTTTCCGATGATCGCCGGAGGCAACCGCCAGATGCGGCGTGGCTTCAACCTGATTGATGCTGTGCGGCCCCGATTGAGCGCCGGCGGAGCGCGTGCACCGCTTCTGCGGTATCGTATCAGCGCGCGGCCCGGACTAAGCGGCGCGCCAATCTGGCTCAAGGAATCCAACGGCAACCGAAGGCTGATCGCAATTCATAGCGGACGGGCCGGCGGCAATTCCTTCGGCCTGCTGCTCCGTTCGACGGTTCTTGGCTTTCTGGCTCAACACGGCGTTCCGTCCGACGAATTGCGCCTGACGTGACGCTAACCCTTTCACCAATCTGGCCGTAAGATTTGCCTAGTTGTGCTTTTGCAGCCTCAGTTCTCGCTTATAGACCGTTGATCTCTATGCGGCCTGCCGCGGCGTCGCATCCACCACCGCCACGCCGTCACTAGCGCAACAGCCACCGGAGCGAGCAAAGCCACCAGGCTGGGCAGAATGGATACGGCGACCGCTTCGTGATGAGCGTGGGCCGGCTGCGCCAAAAGGACCAGCAGCAGGGCATACCTCATGATCCGCCCTCTCCATGCGCGTGACGCGCATGCAGGAATGAACGCAGGTCCACCACCTCTTTTGCGTCAAGCGACACATAGACAAACCCCAGATTGGTGCGTTCGGTCACCATCTCGCCCGGATATGGCAGATAGCTGAGCTCCCGCGATCCGAAGGAGGGCGACGCCGTGCCGACTTGCCATTCGGTCGTCAGCTGCACATCGACCAGCTTCATCTGCGCGCTTCCCCCCTTTTCGGGTCGCTCGAGCGGTACGCCGGCCAAGCGCAGATAAGACATCTTGTCCCGCGCGGCGACGAAGCCGTCGATGAACTGCTCGGCCAGAACCTGTAGTTCGGCCGCCTCATCTTCGGGTTTGAGATGGCTGTGCAGATGATCGTGGTCATGGTTGTGGCCGATATGACCATTCACGATGTCATGTGGCATTGGACCACCTCCGCCCTTCGAATTCGCCATGCGGGATCGTGACGGGCTTGTCGATATGGGTCTTGTGTTTGCCCAGCTTGCCTGACGCCACCAGACTGCCCAGCACGTCCACGATCACGCGCGTACCCATCAGCGCGGTGATGTCCGACGTGTCATAAGGTGGCGAGACCTCGACCAGCTCCATGCCGCAGATGCCCTCGGCCGCGACCTTTGAGGCCAGCGCCAGCGCTTCGCGCGGGAGGAACCCGCCGGGTTCAGGCCAGCCGGTGCCGGGGACAAAGCCGCAGTCGATGCTGTCGATGTCGAATGACATATAGACCATATCGACCCCATCCCACGCCATCTCCAGCGCCATCTCGGCGGTTTTGTCGATCCCCATCTTTTCCATGTCGGACATGGTGATGATATTGGTCTCGCGCTCACGCGCGACCTTCACCGCCTCACGCGGGACCTGCCAACCACCGATACCGACCTGAACGAGGTTCTTGGCGGGCACATTCGGCAGGTTTGTGGAATGAAACCATGGTGTTGTGTGCATACGCTCATCCAGATCCTTCTCCTGGATGTCGGCATGGCGGTCAAAGTGGACAATGCCGATTTTCTTCGACGTGCATTCCGCAATGCCCCGTACGCAGGGAAAGCCGATGGAATGGTCACCACCAATCATGATCGGCAGCGAACCGGAACTGAACACATGGCTCACGGCGCGGCTGATCTGGTCAAAGCTCTTTTCGATGTTGGCCGGGATGGTAAAGACGTCGCCCGCGTCACACAGCGTCATTTGCTCGCGCAGGTCGACACCCATTTCGTAATTGTAAGGCGTATAGAGCGCAGAGATCTTGCGCACGCCCTGAGGTCCAAAGCGGGTACCGGGACGATAGGTTGTGCCCCCGTCAAACGGGATCCCAAGAACAGTGGCGTCATAGTCTTTGACCTCCGTTACATCCTCGGCATAGGGCGCCTTGAGGAAGGTGTTGATGCCTGCGTAGTGGGGTAGCTCGCCCCGCGCGAAAGTGGGGATGGATTTATCTTCGATACTGTCTGCGCCCGTTAGCCCCATACGCAGGGCCCAGCGGCGTTCTTCGTCCCAGCGACCTTCGGGAATGTCCGCCTCGGCCTTCATCGACTTCCACCCCTGCAGCTTTGTCAGGTCTGGGTGGTGGTCCCTCCGATCAGGCGCGCGGCGGTCGCGCGGATGGTGCGACCGGCTGCGGTCAGGCAGGGCGAAGAACATGGGTTTCCTCCTTGATCTGTTGAAACGGGATGCCGCCGTCGCGCGCATCGAAGTCGTAGGTAATCGTCGCACCGATCACGTCGGGGTAGTCCGGGTCCCAGCGGGGTTTGTCGAAGACCAGAACGCGGTCACCCAGCTTGAACCCTTCTTCGAGATCGTGGGTGACCATGAAAACGGTCATGCCCGTCTCGGCCCGCAGATCCATGAGGAAGTCATGCATGGAAAGCCGGGTACCCGGATCGAGTGCGCCAAACGGTTCATCCAGCAACAGGATGCGCGGCTTGGCGGCCAGCGCCTGCCCAATGGCCAGCCTTTGTTGCATGCCCCCCGACAGGGCAGCGGGATAGGCATCGGCCATGTGGTCGAGGCCGCAGCGGGCCAGCGTTTCCATCGCGCGTCGACGCGCATTGCTCTTTTCCGCCCCGAAGAAACGGCCCCAGGGGCGGCGAAAGCTTTCGCCCGCGATAACGTTTTCGACCACAGTCATGTGCGGAAAGACCGAATACCTCTGGAAAACGACCCCACGATCGAGCCCCGGCTCGCGGGCGGGGTCGGCTCCGTCGATCCGTATCTCGCCGCGCGTCGGGGTTTCCTGCGCGAGCAACAGGCGCAGAAAGGTCGACTTCCCGCAGCCTGAGGCACCGACGATCGAGATGAACTCGCCCTCCTCGACACTGACATTCACACGCTCAAGGATCGGGCGCTGGCCGTAGGACTGAAAGATGCCCTCTGCGGTGACAAAGCTCATATGCTCGCCTCCGTCCACGGAAAGAACCGCCGCGACAGCCAGCGCAGCCCCACATCCATGAGAAAAGCCAGGAGAGTGATCCAGATAACATAGGTGAGTATCACGTCCATCGCGAGGAAGCGGCGCACGAGGAAGATGCGGTAGCCGAGGCCCTGCTCGGATGCGATTGCCTCTGCCGCGATCAGAAACAACCATGCGGGTCCAAGCGATAGGCGCACGGCCTGAATGAGACGCGGCATCATCTGCGGCAGGGCAACGCGCAGGGCGATCACCCAGCTGGAGGCGCCCAGAGTCTGCGCCTTCACGATCATCTCGCGCGGGATCTCAAGAACACGGGCAGAAAGATCGCGGATCAGAAACGGCAGGATCCCCACAACGATCAGCACCACCTTCGAAAGCTCACCGAGCCCGAAGACGATGAAAAGGATCGGCAAGACAGCAAGCGGCGGGATCATCGAAATCACGGCGACAAACCCGGCCAACGTTGCCCGCACATGGGGCAAGAGACCGATCAACAGCCCGAACGCAACCGCCAGCGCGGCCGAGATACCGACGCCAAGGCTCAGCCGGACAAGGCTGGCCCATGTGTCGTACCAGAACAGGATCTTTTCCGACCGCCGGTCCGGCTCGGTCAGCAGACGCGCCGCCGTCTCGACGATCTTGGCTGGCGACGGCATCAGCTTGTCCGATGGGTTCTCGGCCAATCGGGCCTGCGAGCCCAAAGCGTAGGCCAGAAACAAAAGCGCAAAGGGCAGAGCGATCAGCGCTGCGCGCAGCGTGATGCCCGGATGGCGGTTGATCAGGCGCATCGCTCTGCCCCAGCTTCAGATCACAGCGCCCCGTCTGCAGCCATTTGCATATAGGTCGTGTCAAAGCGGAACTGGACGTTGTTGGCGTCGCCCGTGATCGTCCCGCCCGGGTACTCGACACCCACGAAATCAGCCGACGGTGCGCCCTCACCCAGGATGCCCTTGTCAAAGAGGAACTCCGCGACATTGACCATCGTAGCTGGCAGCTCCGCACTTTGTGTGAACGCCACGGCATCGGCGGGGTCATAGAACATCTCGGTCGACGCAAGCTGCGCCTTGTAACCCGCCAGATCCGTGCCGGAGGCTTCGGCCATCGCGGTCAGAACGGCCTCATCGCCCGCAGCCATCAGGCCCATCACCTCGTACCAGGCCCCCGCCATGGCCTTGCCGAACTCCGGGTTGGCCTCAAGCGTTTCGGTGTTGACCACCATGAGGTCAATGATCTCTCCGGGGATGTCGGAGCTGTCGAAAAGCTTGCTGGCATTGGGGTCTTCCAGAATGGTCGACACCAGCGGGTTCCATGTCACCACCGCTTCGACATCGGGCGTCGCGAACGCCGCAATCATATCTGCGTCTGACGTGTTTATGACGCTCGCAAGGTCGGCTTCCTTCATGCCCACGCTGTCGAGCGCACGGGCCAAAAGGTAATGCGACACCGACAACTCGACGAGGTTGACGGGTTTGCCCTTGAGCGAAGCGAGATCGCCGTCGCCCTTGACGATCACCGCGTCATTGCCGTTGGAAAAGTCACCTACGATAAGCGCCGTTGTGTCCACGCCACCACCCGCGGGGATCGACAGAGTGTCCATGTTGGTTGCCGATACGCCGTCAAAGGCCCCCGCCGTGTACTGGTTGATCGACTCGACATAGTCATTGATCTGCACGATCTCGACATCGATCCCGTACTTATCCGCCCACTTGCCCATGATCCCGCTGTCTTCGAGATAGCCCCACGGCATCCAGCCGACATAGATGGACCAGGCGACACGGAATTCGGTTTTCTCTTGCGCCGTCGCAACACTTGCCGTGCTGATCAGCAACGCGGCCGCGCCCGCTACGATTTGGCGAAAAACTTGCATAGGAAACTCCTTTGCGATGTTCCGCCGGGATCGAAGATGAACGGAGCCGTGGCGGAACTGGAGAAAACGGCCTGACCTCAGTTGCAGTGTTCTCCCGGGATTTTGTCCCGCCGTGTACCGGTTGGAATTTGCCAGACCGGCGACCTCTCTCGGACCAGACCCCCATCGCCTGAGGCGGAACCCTAGATGCCCTGCGCGTCTGAAGGTGACGCGCGTGAGCCGCACCACCAAATATCAAAGGCCGCGTGGCGTTGTCGGTGGCAGTGGTCGCCCTGAAAACGAGCAAAGCATGCATCTTTTGCGCAAAATCTGGGCGGGTTGTGCGTCACGTCCAACAAAAAGCTTCGACCGTAGATAGTTGGAAGCCTCCCCCCCACCCGAACGACCATCGGAACTGGGATCCCGTTCCCAGTCAGCACAACCACTTCATGCAGGATGCCGCTGCAACAACCGGATCCACGACAACTCGGTTGAGCGATTGGCCGACCGTTTTGGAGATGTTGGCCATACCCGCACAACCCAGGATGACCGCGTCTATACCGTCATCCTGCTCGGCCCGTCTCGCTTCGCTCAGAATCAATTGCTCTGACGTGCCGGGATCATTCTCGATTTCGAGAACCGGCACATTCGACGCCCTGACCTTGCCGAGAAACCCACCTAGGCCAACGGCATCGATATTCGCCTCGATGATCGGGACGGACACCGGCATCGTTGTGACGACGCTGAAGCGCCAATTGCGAAGCGCGGCGAGGTGATAAGCCGCTTGCCCGATCCCGACGACCGGACAGGTCGCGGTTGCCGCGGCCTCGTTCAGTGCCGTGTCGTCAAAGCAGCCGATGATGATCCCGTCCGCCCCCTGCTGATCGGCCTTGCGAACCAAGTCCAGAAGCGGTGGCGTCGCAGCCGCCCCATCCCTTACCCCCTGAATCGCGGGCGGCCCTTGGTGAGAGGTCCAGCCGTCAAAACGCAAATCGGGCACGGCCTGCCGGGCCATCTCCGTCATTGCCTCGGTCATGGTCTCGGTGCTGTTTGGGTTGATGATGACGATTGCCATGTCCGCTCAGACCAGACCCTTGCCCGCGTCCGATCCGTGCCTCTTGCGGCGGCGGTCGGTGATCCAGACCACGAACAGGAAAAGCGCGATTACGAGGAAGGAAAAGACCGTCGTAAGCGTGCCGAGCGCAAAGATGACGGGCGTCGTGACGTTCGTTGTCATGCCGAAAATCTCCAGCGGGAGCGTGTTGCGACTGCCCGAGGTCAGCAAGGTGCGCGCAAACTCGTCATAGCTGAGGGTAAAGCCGAACAATGCGACGCCGATCAACGAGGGTGCGATGATCGGCAGCACCACGTGCCGGATGGTTTGCCACGGGGATGCGCCAAGATCGCGGGCAGCCTCCTCATAGCTTTGGTCGAACCGGTTGAAGACGGCGAACATGATCAAAAGGCCGAATGGCAGCGTCCAGGTGAGCTGTGCCCCGAAGCCGCTCGTCGACCAGTGCACCGTCATCCCCGATTGCGACCAGATCAGGCCCACGCCAAGCGAAACAAGGATCGAGGGGATCACCAGCGAAGTGATGATGAGGTAAAAGAGGATGCCCGAACCCCCGAAGCGCTTGCGAAATGCCAGCCCACCCATGACCGAAACGACAACCGTGGTCACCATGACCATGAGGCCCAGCACCAGCGAACGTGAGAACGAGCCCCAGATGTCGCCCACGGCCTGCTGTTCAAAGAGGTCCCGGAACCAGTGCAGCGACACGCCCCGCATTGGAAAGGTTAGCCCGCCGCCCGGCCCCTGAAACGACAGGATCGCGATGGTAAGTGTCGGCCCATAGAGAAAGATCAGGAACAGCACGAAGAACGCTGCGAGGAAATAGAACGATTTGGGGCGCGGCTCCATCACAGCTCCTTCCGAATGTCGACAAGACGCAAGAGCAGGCCGATGACCATCAGGACGGTGATCAGCAGGATGACAGCGGTGGCCGAGGCCGAAGGGTACTGAAGCAGCCCGATATCGTTCTGGATCATCCGGCCCACGTTCGCGGATTGCGAGCCGCTCATGAACCTTACGGTGATGAAATCGCCCATCACCAGCGTCACGACGAAAATCGTCCCGATCATGATGCCCGGCTTGGTGAGTGGGATGACCACATGCCAAAGTGTCTGCCAACCGCTCGCCCCTGCATCTGCTGCGGCTTCGATCAGCGACTTGTCGATCCGCATCATCGTGTTGAAGATCGGCACGACCATGAACAGCGTATAAAGATGAACAAAGGCTAGTATCACGCTGAAATCGCTGAAAAGTAGCCATTCCAATGGCTCATCGATCACGCCCCAGGAAATCAGGGTCGAGTTGGCCAGACCGTTCCGCCCGAGAAACGGGATCCACGATATCATGCGGATGATGTTCGAGGTCCAGAACGGGATCGTGCAGAGCAGAAAGAGTGCGACCTGCCATTTCAGCGACCGGACATGGAAGGCCAGGAAATAAGCCACCGTAAAGCCGATCAACAGTGTGAAGGCCCAGGTGATGACGGCGTATTTGAAGGTGTTGGCAAAGACGCGATAGGTCACGTCGGAGCCAAAGAGAAATTCATAATTGTCGAGCTGAAACGCGGGATAGATCGAAAATTCGGTCGCGCCCCAAAAGCTCACGATCACGATCATCACGATGGGCGCCACAAGAAACACCGCCAGAACCAGCGCCAGCGGAGATGCCAGCAGCCAGCCCGACAGATGGCGCGACATGGCCCGTGCGGGTGGTGTCGCGGCTTCTGCCTTCGCGGCGATGGAAGAGATCGTGTTGTCGGTCATGTTTCAGGCGAATACGCCCCGGCTTGTCTGCGAGGCCGGGGCGCTTTGTTCACACGCGCATCAGGCGGCGATGAACTCGTTCCATTTGCGGACCATGTACTGGTTTTCGTCCATGACGGCGTTCCAGCAGGCAACCGCGCCCATGCGGTCATAGAAAGAACCACCATCGCGTACGGCCCCGGCTTTCTCCATCACGTCGCCGAACGGGTTGGTGATGTCGCCTTGGGCTTCCTTGCCTTCGAACCAGAAACCCCATTCATCTTCGCTCATGAAGTTCTTCGAGGTTTCCGGCACGGCCGAGTAATAGCCCTGGCGCATGAGGAAGCCGCCGACCCAACCGGAGAGATACCAGTTGATGTATTCATAGGCCGCATCCAGCTCGATCCCGCTGAGCGATTTCGAAAGACCAATGCCGCCGCCCCATGAGCGGTAGCCCTCTTCAAGCGGCTGATAGACACATGGGATGCCCTGCGACCGAACCGCCGTGATTGCCGGTGACCACATGGACTGGATCACGACCTCGCCCGACGCCATCAGGTTGACGCTTTCGTCAAACGTTTTCCAGAAGGCGCGGAATTGGCCGGCTTTCTTGGCCTCGGTGAAGATACCCAGGGTCAGGTCGATCTCTTCCTTGGTCATGTTGCCCTTGTCGGGATAGGTGTATTCGCCCATCGACTCCACGACCATGGCCATGTCCATGATGCCGATGGACGAGATATCGAGGATCGACGCCTTGCCCTTGAATTCCGGGTTCAGCAGCTCTTTCCAGTTGCTGATGGGACGTCCGATCAGATCCGGCCGGATACCGAGCGTATCGGCGTTGTAGATCGTCGGGATCAGCGTCATCCAGCCGCTTTCATTGTCGACGAACTCCTTGCCGTCGACCCCTTCGACAAAACCCACGCTATGGGGCGCGGTACCTTGCGCGATGGTGCTTTCTGGGGTCAGCTTGCCGTCCCGGAAGATCCCCACGATCTTGTCGTAGTTCTCGATCTTCGAGGTATCCATCGCCTGCAGGTTGCCCGTGGGCCAGACCTTTTTGCAGATCCAGTATTCGATATCCGCGATATCGAAACTGTCGGGCTGGGTCGCGGCACGCTGGGTCACGCTGTCGGAATCGAGCGCCGTCATTTCGAGCGTGAACCCGAGGTCTTCCTTGACCTTCGCGGCCACCTCGTTGAGGTTGGACACCCCGGTGCCGAACTGGCGCAGTGTCACGTCCTTAATGGCCTGTCCCCATACCATCGGAGCCGGAAGCGCGGCGGCTGCCACCGCCGCGCCACCAGCCTTCAGCATCGACCGGCGCGAATAGCGTATCTTTGGAATTGTTGTCATCTCTGTCTCCCTGTTCTGGAGTTGATGTCAGGCGGAAAGGGCCTGGGCCGCCTTGTTGTCCCAATCGAGGCCGACTGCCTCGCCCAAATCCTTCGGGTCGCCGAAGAAATCCTTGTCGGATAAAAGCGCCGTGACTTCCTGATCGCCTGCGATAACAGCCGTCAGGGCCACGTGCGTTCCCTGGTATTCGATGTTGGTGATCCTGCCCTGGAGCTTTGCGCCCTCGGGCGTGTTGAGTTTCAGCGCATCCGAACGGACCGCAACCTTGCCCTCGGGCAGCGCGATCACGTTATGGGATCCAAGAAACCGGGCAACGAAGGCCGTCCTTGGGGCCTCAAAGACCTCGCGGGTCTGGCCGGCCTGCTCGATCCGGGCATCGTTCATGACCACGATCTGGTCCGCCAGCGCCAGCGCTTCGTCCTGCCCGTGTGTCACGTGGATGAACGTGATCCCCAGCTCACGCTGCAACCGCTTAAGCTCGGCCCGCATCCGGATACGCAGGAACGGGTCCAGCGCCGATAGCGGCTCATCGAGCAGCAACACCTGAGGTTCGGTGATCAGCGCACGAGCCAGCGCGACACGTTGCTGCTGACCACCAGAAAGCTGGGCGGGGATACGGTCGGCGTAACCGCTCATGTCCACAAGCTCCAGCATCTCGCCCGCCCGCTTGTTGCGCGTTGCCGGGTCCAATCCTCTCATCTTGAGGCTGAAGCCCACGTTTTCCGCGACGCTCAGATGCGGAAACAGCGCATAATTCTGGAACATCATCGCGGTGCCGCGTTTGGCGGGGGGCAGGTGCGAGATGTCGCGCCCTCCCAACAACACAGAACCGTCGGATACGCTCTCATGACCGGCCACCATCCTCAGCGTCGAGGTCTTGCCGCAACCCGACGGCCCCAGCAGGCATGCATAGGTGCCGGCACCGAAGTGATAGCTGATGGCGTCCACAGCGACGGTGCCGCCGTAGCGCTTGGTCAGATTAACAAATTCAAGGTCGAGCTTGCTTGGCATGCAGATCCCACGGGTATGGGACCAGACTGGCCAACAGGCTCACTCAAGCCGAAATCATTTTGGTCTCGAAGGACATTCAGCCCAAAGCAATGCCCGACAGCAAAGCAGAGCACCCGCCATTTGTTCAAAAAATAGGCTAATATTGTATACGATCTGAAGCTCTTTTGGTGGCAGTCTTGCCGACGGCGACCGGCTCTGCCACTCAAGAAACCGTAGCAGGTGAGGCGAAAGACTTCATGGCGGTCACAGAAATCTCTTCAGAAAGCATCGCGTCGCGATTGACCGAAGCCGTGCATGAACACCGCGTGCTGCCCGGTATGAAGCTGAGCGAGGACGAGGTCGGCGAAGTTTTCGGGGTCAGTCGAACGATTGTCCGTCAGGCCCTTCGTGCCATGGCACATGAGGGCCTCGTTTCCATCGAACGAAACCGCGGCGCCTTTGTTGCAAAACCCTCGATCAAGGAAGCCCGGGAGGTCTTTGAAGCTCGCGCTCTCCTCGAACCTCAAACGGCGCGGGCGGCGGCGGAGCGCGCGACGGCAGACGATGTCGCGGTACTGGAGAAGCATATTGAGCTCGAGCATGCCGCGTTGGACGCCGGTGAATCGGGGCGCGCCCTTAAGCTGTCCGGTCTATTCCATGTGGAAATCGCGCGCGTGGCGGATCAGAAAACCATCGAATCCTTCATCCAGCAGCTCGTTTCCCGTTCCTCGCTGGTCATCGCGCTGTATTGGCAGCGCAAGAATGCACTGTGTGAAAGCCATGCGCACCACGCCCTGCTTGAGGCGTTTCGCGAACGGAACCCCGACAAAGCCGAAGAGCTGATGAAAGGGCACCTCGTGGATCTCGTTTCGCAATTGAACCTGCGCGAGATGCCAAGTGAATCGAAATCGCTCAAAGAAGCCTTGCTGGGATGATCCGGTTTCGCAATGCAACAGAGCCCGAGGTGGGGCTGATGCTCGATTGGGCCGCTGCGGAGGGATGGAACCCGGGCGTCGACGATGCCGCTGCGTTCTATGCGGCGGACCCGGACGGGTTTTTCTTGGCTTGTGAGAACGACGCACCGGTCGCCGCCATTTCCGTCGTCAATCACAATGACAACTACGCCTTTCTGGGGCTTTACATCGTGCGCCCGTCTGATCGCGGCAGGGGCATTGGTTTCGCCCTCTGGCAGCATGCCTTGGAACACGCTGGTGATCGCATTGTTGGCCTCGACGGCGTCCCTGAGCAGCAGGCCAATTATGCCGCGTCCGGTTTTCAACATGCCGGGGCGACCACCCGGTTTTCGGAAAGGGTCGAGCCTGAAGTCTCCAAAGGTATTCGCATTGCCGTTCAAAATGACATTGCGGCGCTGATCGACCGCGAGGCCGAAGCGTCCGGCGCTCGTAAGCCGGAATATCTGACCGCGTGGTTCCGCGAGACCGTGAACCGCAAGACGTTGATCGACCGAGGCGGATTTCTGACCATCCGCAAATGCCGTGAGGGTGCAAAGATCGGCCCACTGGTCGCCGCGGATGCCACATCTGCGCTGCGCCTCATTCGGCACGCCGCAAGCGTCTTTGGCGACACGATCATCATCGATGTCCCGGACAGGTGCGAGGCTCTCACGCAGCTTTGCCGGGAGCTGCAGCTCATACCCGTCTTCGAAACCGCGCGGATGTACAGATCGGGGACGATGACGGGCGCTGGAGATTTCTACGCGGTTGCGACGCTGGAACTGGGGTAGGTTTAGCGCGCCCCCTTGCGCTGAGGCGCGGCGCAACAGGGCCACCTGCCAGCCCGTCTTGCCTGCTGGCAACGACAGAACAGCGCCGGTATGTTCCTAAAAGGAGCAATTTCGCCCAAGGAGAAGCGCATGCGCTGTCTGGTCGTCGGCGGCACCGGTTTTCTAGGAGGAGCCATTGCGGATGCCTTGGTGGCGGCCGGGCGTGAGGTGACGATCATGTCGCGCGGAAAGACGAGGCGTTCCGCTAAGAAGGGCACACAGGTCATCAAGGCCGATCGGTATGGTGATCTGACCCCTCTTGCGGGCCGGCAATTCGACTGGGTTTTCGATTCCTGTGCCTTCGAACCGGATGCGGTCCGAAGACTTCTCGATGCCGTTGGCGCAGAGATCTCGCACTACGTCATGGTATCTTCGATCTCTGCCTATGGCAGCTTTGCCAAGCAGGGCTTGAACGAAGATGACCCTGTGCCGAACGCAACTGCGGAAGATCTGGCCGTTGCGCAATCGATACCATTTGAAAAACGCGCATCGGCGTTCGCATATGGTAAGTCCTACGGCCCTTTGAAACGAGCATGTGAGATCGCGGCAGCCGAAGCGCTCGGCGACCGCGCGACACTGCTCAGAGTTGGTCTGCTTGTTGGCGCGGGCGACTACACAGACCGGCTGACATGGTGGGTTCGCCGCATCGATGAAGCGCAAGACGAAAGACGACGCATCCCTGTTCCTGCACCGCCAAGCCGGAAAGTTCAGCTGATCGATGTGCGCGACGCGGCTGAGTTTGGCGTGTTGTGTGCCGAAAACGCCCTGTCGGGAATTTGGAATGTGACCGGTCAGCCGATGGATTTTGGCGATCTCCTGAGCGCCATCAAACAGAGCACGGGATCGCAGCCCGATTTCTGCTGGTTCGATGAGGCGCGCATATCGGAGGTCGGCGTCGCGCCATGGACCGAACTGCCACTGATCGCACCCAACACCCAGAATTTCCGGTACTTCCTTGAGGTCGATACCCGGCGCGCGGTATCCGCCGGTCTGAAATGCCGTCCGCTGGCCGAGACACTCGACCCCTTGCTTGAATGGGATCGGGGATGGCGCGATCAAGAGCTGCAAGGCGGGCTTTCGAACGATCAGGAGAAAGCTTTGCTGTCATAACAAGATGAACCGGCCCTCTCGGCAAGGAAGTCGCCTACTTTTTAGTCAAAGCCGCCCAAGAGATAGGCGTAGCCCGCGGCATAAACTGCAGCCGGCCGATCAACCCTAAGGGCAACGGGGATGGCCGCTTTACAGGCCAGCGCTTCCTTGCCGACTTCCGCCTATGCCCA
Source organism: uncultured Rhodobacterales bacterium (assembly GCA_963922565.1). Lineage (GTDB taxonomy): Bacteria > Pseudomonadota > Alphaproteobacteria > Rhodobacterales > Rhodobacteraceae > JBCBKL01. Next base: position 30,733 of record CAWUIQ010000013.1, on the reverse strand, counting down.
ATACGCTGTCTGTCATCGTGGTTGAGCCCAATCGGGACAGGGCCCTGCAGATCGTCGACAGTCTGCGGGAGGCTGGTGAGTTCGACATCCACGTGATTGCCGAGCCAACCAGCCTTGCCCGCCAGATCCGCGACCGCATGCCGGATCTTGTCCTGATCGATATGGCCAACCCGTCCCGCGACATGCTGGAAGAGATGGCGCTGGCCTCCGGGCCGCTGGAACGGCCCGTGGCGATGTTTGTCGACAGATCAGACCCTGCGCTGTCTGCCGCCGCCATCGAGGCTGGCGTTTCCGCATATGTTGTCGACGGCATGCAGCCCGCTCGGGTCAAACCGGTGCTCGATGCGGCAATTGCCCGTTTTCGCCTCTTCCAACGCATGCGCACCGAACTGGAGGAAACCAAGCGCGCGCTTGAAGAACGCAAGGTGATCGACCGCGCCAAGGGTCTAATCATGAAGGCGCGCGGTGTCGACGAAGAAGCCGCCTATGCGATCCTGCGCAAGGCCGCGATGGATCAGGGCAAACGGCTCGCCGATGTCGCAGACGCCCTCGTTACGGCGGCGGGGCTTTTGTCATGAAGATCGCGACCATCAAGGTTGGATTTGTCCCACTGGTCGACGCGGCCCCTTTGATTGTCGCCCAGGAAATGGGATTTGCGAACGAAGAGGGCATATCGCTTGATCTGAAACGCGTCCAATCCTGGTCTGAGCTGCGGGACAGGCTGTGGTTCGGTCAGATAGACGCGGCGCACATGCTCTCACCCATCCCCGTGGCGGCGGCTTTGGGGCTGGGCGGCGGCGGATCACTGATCTCGGCCGTCTCGGTTCTTTCGGTGAACGGCAATGTCATCGGGGTCAGCCGGGCCCTTGCAAACAGGCTCAAGGACGTTGGGCACGACTTTGCTTTCAACGATGCCCGCAGCGCTGGCGAGGCGCTCATCGCCGCCAAGGGCGAAGAGTTGCGGATCGGTGTCCCCTTCCCGTTTTCGATGCACGCCGAGCTGGTTTTCTACTGGCTCTCAGCGCTTGGTTTTCATGCACCACAGAACGTCGATATCCGGACCGTGCCACCACCGCTGATGGCAAACGCATTGTCGGGTGGCGAAATCGACGCCTTCTGCGTCGGCGAACCGTGGGGATCGAAGGTCGTGGAAACGGGGCTGGGTGAGTTGCTGCTGCCCGGCAATGCCATCTGGTCCTTTGCACCCGAAAAAGTGCTGGCGGTCAGCAATGACTGGGCGGCGACGCAATCCGATCTTTGCGCGCGGCTGATCCGTGCGGTGTGGCGCGCAGGGCGATGGCTGGCCAAGCCGACATCGCGCACCTTGACGGCGGAACTGCTCAGTCGACCGGACTATCTTGATCTCGCGCCCGACATCATCGATCGGGCCCTCTTCGGCAACCTCGTGATCTCACCGGCGGGAGACAGCAGGACGGTGCCCGGTTTCGTGGAGTTTCACCGGGGGGCGGCCACGTTCCCATGGCGCAGCCAGGCGGAATGGATCGGACTGCGCTTGGCGGCCCGCACCGGACTGGACCGAGCCGATGCCGCCCGCCTGGCACGAACGGTATTCCTGTCCGACATTCACCGGTCGGCACTGGCCGAAACAGTCGCCGATTTGCCCAGTGCCTCGGCCAAGATCGAGGGTGCGGTCGAACAAGATACAGAGGTGGCATCGGCAGCCGGAACCTTGATGTTGAGGCCGGATGCGTTTTTTGACGGACGCGTTTTTGAGCCGATCGAGGAATGATGCCGCTTTTTTGTGCAGTTGCGGCGGCCGATTTTGCTGTGTCGCAGAAATACTCGGGCCTTTTGGCTTGATGACCTTGGCGAATCCAAACCGCGCCGCATTATCACCGCACACGGGCCAGCAACGACGCTGTCCGCCACAACACCCCCTCCGACAGGGATGATCTGAGCACCGTCGCTCGACCCTTTGCCTGAAAGGCAAGGATGGTCAGCGGCGTTTTTTGCATTGCCCGGCGCACAGGGCACGAGAACCAAGGGACACGTATATGAAGAAATTCATGCTCACGCTTGCCACGTCCGCATTACTTGCGGGGCCGGCTTTGGCCGAACTGCTCGAACTCGAGAAGGACGAACTGACATTCGGCTTTATCAAACTGACCGACATGGCGCCGTTGGCGGTGGCCTACGAACAGGGATACTTCCTTGATGAAGGTCTGTTCGTGACACTCGAAGCACAGGCAAACTGGAAGGTTCTCCTGGACGGAGTGATCGACGGTCAGCTCGACGGCGCTCATATGCTGGCCGGTCAGCCGCTTGCGGCAACAATCGGTTTCGGTACCGAGGCACACATCATCACCCCGTTCTCGATGGACCTGAATGGTAACGGCATCACCGTGTCGAACGAAATCTGGGACATGATGAAGCCGAACATCCCCAAAATGGACGATGGTCGCCCGCAGCACCCGATCTCTGCAACGGCGCTGGCCCCGGTCGTCGAGCAGTTCAAGTCCGAAGGCAAGCCGTTCAACATGGGCATGGTCTTCCCCGTATCGACCCACAATTATGAACTGCGCTACTGGCTTGCAGCCGGTGGTTTGCACCCGGGTTACTATTCGCCAGAAAACATCAGCGGTCAGATCAACGCCGACGTTCTGCTTAGCGTGACGCCACCGCCGCAGATGCCCGCAACACTCGAAGCGGGCACAATCTATGGCTATTGCGTTGGTGAACCATGGAACCAGCAGGCTGTGTTCAAAGGCATCGGCGTGCCTGTGATCACCGACTACGAGCTGTGGAAAAACAACCCGGAGAAAGTGTTCGGCATCACGGCACAGTTCGCAGAGCAGTATCCGAACACGACCCTCGCCATCACCAAGGCCCTGATCCGCGCCGCCATCTGGCTTGACGAAAACGACAACGCCAACCGGCCCGAGGCCGTCGAGATCCTGTCGCGCCCCGAATACGTTGGTGCGGACTACGAAGTGATCGCGAACTCGATGACGGGAACCTTCGAGTACGAAAAAGGCGATGTCCGTGAGGTGCCCGACTTCAACGTGTTCTTCCGCTACAACGCGACCTATCCCTTCTATTCGGATGCGATCTGGTACCTGACCCAGATGCGCCGCTGGGGTCAGATTGCGGATGCAAAGCCCGACAGCTGGTACCACGATACGGCCAAGAAAGTTTACCGTCCGGACATCTATCTTGAGGCCGCGCGGCTGCTCGTGGACGAGGGTATGGCGAACGAGGCCGACTTCCCCTGGGACAGCGATGGCTACAAGGCAGCGACCCCTGCCGAGGATATCATCGACGGCATTCCCTACGACGGACGTGAGCCGAACGCCTATCTCGAAACGCTCGAAATCGGCCTGAAGGGCGAAGAGCGGGTCATCGGCAACGAGATCCAAGGCTGATCCAAGTGCGCGGCCCCTTCTCCCCAGGCCGCGCCATTTTCTCTATCTTGCAAAGGACCTGGCGATGACCGCTATAGATCCCGAAACCATTGCGAACGAAGATCGCGAAGCGCGGCGCGCGCGCGTCTTCACCCGCATCAACAAGGCTGACAAGTGGTTCCAGGTTCTGGGCCTCGCCTGGGCCACGCCGCTGCTGCGCGCTGCCGCAGGCGACAATCCACGGGCGCAGATGACCGAAATTTGGCGTCTGCTTGCGGTCCCGCTCTTGGCGATTGCCGCATTCCTGCTGCTCTGGGGCACGATGGCGCCGAAGGTGCAGACATCTCTGGGTGCCGTGCCAGGACCCGCGCAGGTCTGGGCCGAAGCGGTGAACCTGCATGAAGACGCGCAGGCCAAGGCAGCGAAGCGCGCGAAATTCGAGGCCATGGTCGAAAAGCGCAACCAGCGTCTGATCGATGCGGGCCGCGCGGATGAGGTCAAGACCGTCGCCTATACCGGCGCACCGAGCTATTACCAGCAGATCTGGACCTCAATCAAAACGGTCTTTTTTGGCTTCCTGATCGCCACGGTCGTCGCAGTGCCGCTTGGCATCGCCGCCGGGCTGTCGGTCACCGCGAACGCAGCGCTCAATCCGCTGATCCAGATTTTCAAACCGGTCAGCCCGCTTGCCTGGCTGCCCATTGTCACCATGGTTGTCAGTGCGGTCTATGTCACCAATGACGGCTGGTTCGCAAAGTCATTCCTGATCTCTGCCATCACCGTGACGCTCTGTTCGCTGTGGCCGACGCTGATCAACACTGCACTTGGTGTGTCATCGATCGACAAGGATCTGGTGAACGTGTCGAAGGTGCTCAAAATGAACACCTGGACCAAGATTACCAAGCTGGTCCTGCCGTCTGCCCTGCCCCTTATCTTTACCGGTCTTCGGCTCAGCCTCGGCGTTGGCTGGATGGTCCTGATCGCGGCGGAAATGCTGGCGCAGAACCCAGGGCTCGGCAAATTCGTATGGGATGAATTCCAGAACGGATCGAGCCAGTCGCTCGCCAAGATCATGGTCGCCGTCTTTACCATCGGTATCATCGGCTTCCTGCTCGACCGCGTGATGTACGCGCTCCAGTCCCTCTTTACCTTCTCGAACAACCGGTGAACCCGATGAGCATCCTGAAGTTCGAAAACGTATCAAAAGGGTTTGGCGAAGGATCTGCACAGATCGACGTTCTGAAAGGGATCGATCTGGCGGTGAACGAAGGTGAGTTCGTCGCGATCCTCGGGTTTTCCGGCAGCGGAAAATCGACCCTCATGAACCTCATCGCCGGGCTGGAGACGCCCGACAAAGGCAAGGTGACCTTCAAGGGCGCGCCAATCAACGGACCTGGCCCTGAACGCGGCCTGGTTTTCCAGAGCTATTCGCTGATGCCGTGGCTGACCGTGCAGGGAAACGTCATGCTGGCCATCGACGCGGTGCATCCGAAACTGTCAAAGGCGGAAAAGACCAAAAAGGCGGCGCATTACATCGGCATGGTCGGTCTCAGTCATGCAGTCACACGCCGCCCGGCCGAGCTTTCGGGTGGCATGCGCCAGCGGGTCGCCGTGGCCCGGGCGCTCGCCATGGAACCCGAGATGCTGCTGCTGGACGAGCCGCTCTCGGCCCTCGACGCGCTGACCCGGGCCAATCTTGCGGACGAGATCCTGCATATCTGGGAACGAGACCGGAAAACTTGCGTCCTCATTACCAACGACGTCGACGAGGCCATCCTGATGGCTGACCGCATCATCCCGCTGAACCCCGATGGAACGCTGGGCGATCCCGTTACCGTTTCGATCCCGCGCCCACGTGATAGGCACGAGATGAACCATGATGAGACATTCAAGGCGCTGCGGGCGCAGGTGACGTCATACCTTGTGGATGTCGGCATCGAAGCCAAGGTCGAGGGCACACGGGAATTGCCGGATGTGACCCCGATCCACGGCGTCCCCACGGCGGTTGCCGAGGCGCAGAAGGGTCTGATCGACAATCGCTTCCTCGACTTTTCGATGCTGCACAAGGTCTATCCTACGCCCAAGGGGCCTCTCACCGTGGTCGAGAATTTCGACCTCAAGATCGACCGGGGCGAATTCATTTCGCTGATCGGCCATTCGGGCTGCGGCAAATCCACGGTGCTGACGATGGCAGCGGGCCTGAACGAGATTTCAAAAGGCGCGATCAAGCTCGATGGCCGCCACGTCGAAGGGGCTGACCCTGAACGTGCCGTGGTGTTCCAATCGCCCAACCTGTTTCCCTGGCTGACCGCCAAGGAAAACGTCGCGATTGGTGTCGACAAGGTCTATCCACGCGCGAGCCAGGCCGAGCGGCAGGATGTGGTCGAATATTACCTCGAACGGGTGGGCCTCGCCGATGCGATGGACAAGTCCGCTGCGGATCTGTCGAACGGCATGAAGCAGCGGGTCGGTATCGCGCGGGCCTTTGCGCTCAGCCCCAAACTGCTGCTGCTCGATGAGCCCTTCGGAATGCTCGACAGTCTTACCCGCTGGGAGCTGCAGGAGGTTCTGATGGAAGTCTGGAGCCGGACCAAGGTGACCGCGATCTGCGTGACCCACGATGTAGATGAAGCGATCCTTCTGGCCGACCGCGTGGTCATGATGACCAACGGGCCGCAGGCGACGATCGGCAAGATCACAGACGTGAAACTGCCACGCCCCCGCACCCGCAAGGCACTTCTCGAACATCCCGACTACTACGCCTATCGGCAGGAGGTTCTGGATTTCCTCGAAGAATACGAACACGGCGCGAAACCCAAACCAAAACCCAAACCGGTCGCCACGGCCGTTGCGGCAGAGTAAAGGCATGACAGAGAAACTCGTCATAATCGGCGCTGGCATGGCATCGGGCCGGGTGATCGAACACCTGGTGGAAACTGATCCAGCAGCCTTCGACATCACGCTGTTCAATGCCGAACAGCGTGGAAACTACAACCGCATCATGCTGTCGCCGGTGCTGTCCGGGGAAAAGACCTACGACGACATCGTGACCCACAGTGACGACTGGTACGCGGCGCAGGGTGTCACCTGCCGCTTCGGCGAACATGTCATCCGGATCGACCCCGAGATGAAAGTCGTCGAAGGCCAGAATGGTCACGTTCCCTACGACAAGCTGGTCATCGCCACGGGTTCGGCACCGTTCATCATTCCGGTTCCGGGCAAGGACCTTGCCGGTGTCATCACCTACCGCGATCTCGATGATACGAACGCGATGATCGACGCGGCATCGCGCGGTGGCAAAGCCGTCGTCATCGGCGGAGGTCTTTTGGGCCTCGAAGCGGCGGCGGGGCTGGCCGAGCGCGGAATGGACGTGACCGTCGTACATCTGATGGGCCACCTGATGGAGCGGCAGCTTGATGAAGCCGCAGGATACCTTTTGCGCAAGGACCTCGAAAAGCGCGGGATCACCATCAAGACCCAGGCCTCGACCAAGGCGATCATCGGCGACGGGAAAGCCGAAGGCGTGCTGCTGGAATCGGGTGAGACATTGCCCGCTGATCTGGTTGTCATGGCCGTTGGCATTCGGCCCGAAACGCGGCTTGCAACGGATGCCGGGTTAGAGACCGGGCGCGGCATTACCGTCAATGCCCAGATGCAGACATCTGAGGCCGACATCTTCGCCGTGGGTGAATGTGTGGAGTTCGACGGGCATCTCTTCGGCCTCGTGGCACCACTCTATGATCAGGCCAAGGTGCTGGCCCAATCGCTGCTCAGCGCGCCGGACGCTTTTGTCGTCAAGGATGTCGCGACCAAGCTGAAGGTAACCGGTTGCGATCTTTTCAGTGCCGGTGACTTCGCGGACGGGCCTGACCGCGAGGACATCGTGTTCCGCGACCCGGGGCGCGGCATCTACAAGCGGCTGGTCATCAAGGATGACTGCCTGATCGGTGCCGTCATGTACGGCGACACGGCAGACGGCAACTGGTTCTTCGGGCTGATCAAAGACGGGACCGATGTCGACGAGATGCGCGAGACGCTGATCTTTGGCCCCGCCTATCAGGGAGGATCCCCCGCGGACCCCCTCTCAGCCGTTGCAGCATTGCCGCCTGAGGCAGAGATCTGTGGCTGCAACGGCATATGCAAGGGACAGATCGTCGATGCGATCGCAGCCGGGGCAACGGACCTCGGCGCGGTTCGCACCACGACAAAGGCAAGCGGGTCGTGCGGGACGTGCACCGGGCTGGTCGAACAGCTTTTGGAAGTGACCTTGGGGGATGAGTATGCGGCACCGGCGGCCCAGCCGGTCTGCGGCTGCACCGATCTTACCCACGAAGACGTCCGCCGTCTGATCAAGGCGCAAGAGCTCAAGAGCCAACCGGCTGTGTGGCAGGAACTCGGATGGAAGACGCCCAACGGCTGCCATGTCTGCCGGCCGGCGATCAACTTCTATCTGCTGGCCGATTGGCCGCTGGAATACCGGGACGATCCGCAAAGTCGCTTCGTCAACGAACGCAAGCACGCCAACATCCAAAAGGACGGCACCTTCAGCGTCGTACCCCGCATGTGGGGCGGCATAACGAACCCGCGCGAATTGCGTGCCATCGCAGACGCTGCCGAGAAATACGATGTGCCAACCGTCAAGGTCACGGGCGGGCAGCGCATCGATCTCTTGGGCGTCAAGGGCGAGGACCTACCGCATATCTGGGCCGATCTGAACAAGGCCGGTCTGGTTTCGGGTCACGCCTATTCCAAGGGCCTTCGGACCGTCAAAACCTGTGTCGGTACCGATCATTGCAGGTTCGGCACCCAGGATTCAACGGGGCTGGGCGTCAAGCTCGAACAGGTGCTTTGGGGGTCCTGGACACCGCACAAGGTCAAGTTGGCCGTCTCGGGTTGTCCGCGCAACTGCGCCGAGGCGACGTGCAAGGATGTGGGCGTTGTCTGCGTCGACAGTGGCTATCAGGTCGGCGTCGCCGGGGCCGCGGGCATGGATGTGAAGGAAACCGAACGTCTTGCCGATGTGGCGACCGAGCAGGAAGCCATCGACCTGACAGTTGCCTTCATCCAGCTTTATCGCGAGCACGCAAAGTACCTCGACCGGCCATACAAATGGGTGGCCAAGGTGGGTCTCGATTGGGTCAAGGCGCGCGTTGTCGATGATCTTGAAGAGCGTGCGGCGCTGATCGAGCGGTTCGAGCTGTCGCAGTCGATCTACCGCAAGGATCCGTGGGCCGAGCGAGCGAAAGAGGCGCGATCCTTTGCACCCCTTGCCGATCTGACACTGGAGGCCGCGGAATGAGCTGGATCGACATTGGCAGCGTTGATGACATCCCAGTACGCGGCGCACGGGTCATCAAGACCCCGCTCGGTTGCGTGGCGCTGTTCCGAACCGGACCGGCAGAGGTCTTTGCGACATCGGACCGCTGCCCCCACAAGGGCGGCCCGCTCAGCGAAGGGATCGTGCACGGCCAGAACGTCACCTGCCCGTTGCACAACTGGGTCTTCGATCTGAACACCGGCGAAGCAAAGGGCGAGGATGGGCGGATCGACACCTACCCCGCGCGGGTCGAGGCAGGACGGATCCTGATCGACGGCGCCGCAATCGGCAAAAGAAGTGCGGCCTGATGGACGGCAGCGACCAGCCCGAGATCCGGTCAACCTGCCCGTATTGCGGGGTCGGATGCGGTGTTCTGCTGCGGGCCGATGGCAGGGGTGGCCTTGATGTGCGGGGCGATCCCGATCACCCCGCCAATCATGGCCGGCTCTGCTCCAAGGGGTCGGCCCTTGGTGAGACCGTCGGGCTGGATGGACGGTTGCTCGCGCCCCGGGTCGAGGGACGTGAAACCGACTGGGACAGCGCCCTGCAACTGGTTGCCGACCGCTTTTCGGAAACCATCGCGGAACACGGGGCGGACAGCGTCGCATTCTATGTCTCGGGGCAGTTACTGACCGAGGATTATTATGTCGCCAACAAGCTGATGAAGGGGTTCATCGGCTCGGCCAACATCGACACGAACTCGCGCCTTTGCATGGCTTCGACGGTTGCCGGGCATAAGCGGGCCTTCGGAACGGACACCGTCCCCGGAACCTACGAAGACCTCGACGAGGCCGATCTGGTGGTTCTGGTCGGCTCGAACCTCGCCTGGTGCCATCCGGTGCTCTACCAGCGGGTGCTGGCCGCAAGGCAAAAGCGCGGAACAAGGATCGTGGTGGTCGACCCGCGCCGGACGGCCAGTTGCGACGCGGCCGACCTGCATCTTGCGCTCAGGCCCGGCAGTGATGTGGCGCTCTTCAACCGATTGCTGGTCGACATTGCCGAGAACGGGTTGATTGACGACGCGTTTCTTGCCCGGACCGACGGGATCGAAGCAGCGCTAGACGCGGCACGCGCCGACGACTCAGCCGCGACCGGTTTGACCGAGGCCGAAATCCGCGCCTTTTCCAAGATGTGGATGGAGACCGAGAGGGTCGTCACGATCTTCAGCCAGGGCGTTAACCAATCCACTTCTGGGAGCGACAAGGTTAACGCGATCCTGAATTGCCACATGGCAACTGGTCGCCTGGGCAAGCCCGGCTGCGGTCCCCTGTCCGTCACGGGCCAGCCCAATGCCATGGGTGGGCGTGAGGTTGGCGGTCTTGCCAACATGCTGGCCTGCCATCTCGACATTGAGAATTCGGAACACCGATCAGCGGTTCAAAGCTTCTGGAATGCACCTGCAATGCCAGAGGCTCAGGGCCTCAAGGCCGTCGATATGTTCGATGCGGTCAAAACCGGACAGATCAAGGCGTTGTGGATCATCCACACCAATCCCGCTGTCAGCATGCCAGATGCCGACGCGGTCAGCCAATCCATAGCCGCCTGCCCGTTCACCGTGGTCGGCGACATCACCGCCAACACCGATACTGCGCGCCTTGCAAACGTCCTGTTGCCCGCGACTGCGTGGGGCGAAAAGGACGGGACTGTAACAAACTCGGACCGGACGATCAGCCGTCAGCGCGCGGTGTTGCCCGCACCGGGGGATGCGAGGCCAGATTGGGCGATCGTTGCCGAGGTTGGGCGCCGGATGGGATGGAACGCGGCCTTTGACTACGAGACACCGGCCGAGATCTTTCGCGAACATGCGGCACTTTCGGGGATCGCGGGCTGGTTCGACCGGGATTTCGATATCTCGGCTCTGAGCGGGTTGACCGACACGCAATACGACGGTTTCGCACCGCAGCGCTGGCCAGTGGCACCCGACCGCCGGGGCGGCCGCTTTTTCGGCGATGGCTCTTTCTTCCATCCTGATGGCCGGGGCCGCTTTGTCCCTGTCAAAAGCAAGCCACCAGCGGCCAAGACCGCGCCCCGATATCCCTACCGGCTGAACACGGGCCGCGTCCGCGACCAGTGGCACACGATGACGCGCACCGCGCTATCGCCGCGTTTGTCCGCGCATCTGGCCGAGCCATTCGTCGAGATCCACCCGATCGATGCAGGCCAAATGGATCTGAGATCCGCCGATCTGGTGCGTCTGTCGAACCCGCATGGCAGCGCGATCCTGAGGGCAAGGATCACGGATGCTGTTCAGCCCGGGCAGCTCTTTGCACCCATTCACTGGACAGGCGAAACCGCCCCGACCGGCCGGATCGATGCGCTTGTACCCGGCGCGACGGACCCGATTTCGGGCCAGCCGGAAAGCAAGGCGGCGGTCGTCGCGGCAGAGCGGTTCCATGCGGAATGGTACGGGTTCGCTGTCTCGGCCAAGCCGATGCGAATGGGCCCCGATTACTGGGCGCTTGCGCGGACGCAGGCCGGATACCGGGCCGAACTGGCCGGAAACGCGGCGCCCGAGGATTGGGCCGCTTATGCCTCCGCCCTTTTTGATCTGGATGAGGCCGAGACCGTTTCCATATCGGATCCGAAACGGGGGACGGCGCGGCTTGCCTATTATCGCGGCGACGCGCTGCTCGCTGCGTTGTTCGTGTCGCGCCAACCCGTCGCCGTGATGCGGGACTATATCGCCACCCTGCCCGATCTGCCGCCAAGTGCCGCGCTGACGGGCAGAACGCCGGCGGATGTTCCTGACCCCGGCCCGGTTCTGTGTTCGTGTTTCGGCGTTGGTGTGAACACCATTCTGACGGCAATCGAAACGCAAGGCTTGATGAGCGTTGAGGCGATTGGCTCAGCGTTGCAGGCCGGTACGAATTGCGGATCATGCCGCCCCGAACTCGCAAGCCTTTTGACACGGACCCAGCAAAGGGAGGCCGCAGAATGACGCTGGCCCCATTCGTGCGCACCCTCGGGCGTGGCCCGGGGCGGTCCCGATCGCTGACCCAGCACGAAGCGGCCAATGCGATGACAGAGATGCTGCAGGAGGATGCAGCACCCGAGGCGATCGGTGCGCTTCTCATGCTGTTGCGGATGAAGGGAGAGACGGCAGACGAAATCGCGGGCTTTGCCCAAGCGGCCACGCGGAGCCTGCCTGACATTCCGAACGCCGATCTCAACTGGCCCAGTTACGCCGCCGGACGCACCCGCGGCATGCCATGGTTTCTTTTGTCCGCGCGGTTGATCGCGGATGCAGGGCACCGGGTGATGATCCACGGCTGGAACGGACCGGATCGCACCGTTCGCACGGCGCTTTCGACGGTTGGGATTCCATCGGGAACAAACCCGGAGGACATCGCGGACGCGCTTGATCAAAAGAGGATCGTCTATGTTCCGCTGGAGGATCTGTCGCCACGGCTGTGGCATCTGCTGCGATTGCGCGAAACGCTCGGGCTGCGGTCCTGCATCAACACCGTGTGCCGGATGCTGAATCCCGGCCTTGCCTCGGCAACGGTTCAGGGCGTTTTCCATCCCTCTTACCGTTCGTTGCAGACCTTGGCGGCAACGCTGCTCGGCTGGGATGCCCTCAGTGTGATCAAGGGCGGCGGCGGCGAATTCGAACGCAACCCCACCAAGGATATCCGCGTCGGCGGGCTGCGCCGTGGCGTCCCGTTTGATCTGACCGTCACCGCCCTGCAGGGTCAGGCGCAGAGGCTGGACCGGATCGGCGATGCGGCCGACGACTTTGTCGCCGTCGCCGAGGGCAGCCCGGCCGCTGCTCTATCAAGAGACATCGTCGTTGGCACAGCGGCGCTGGCCCTCGACACGCTGGGATATCGCGACCCGATGGCGGAGGCGCGGGCGCTCTGGCGCAACCGCTCCGGCAGAATTGCCGCATAGGGAGAAAGACCATGAAAAGCTTCCCGATGTTCATCCGTACGACAGGCCGGAAGGTCGTCATCGCCGGTGGCGGTGAACAGGCCGCGCAAAAGTCCCGCCTGATCCTCAAGACGGACGCGCGGATTGTGTTGGCGGCGTTCGAGCTGGATGCGGAATTGCAGGCGCTGGTCGATGAAGGAAAGGCCGTGTGGCATCCCGACACGCCCTCGGCGTCCCTGTTTGAAGGGGCAGCCATGGGTTTCATCGCGACGGGCTGTCCCGCTTTGGACGCCTGTCTGCACGGTGTTGCGGGCCTCGCGCGATGCCCCGTCAACGTCGTGGACCGTCCGGATCTGTGCGATCTGACCACGCCTTCGCTGGTTGATCGCGATCCCGTCATCGTCGCCATCGGGACAGAAGGCACCGCCCCCGTCCTCGCCCGCCAGATCAAGACCCGCGTCGAAGAGATGCTCGCTCCCAACCTCGGCGGACTTGCTGCCCTGGCTGGCCGTCTGCGCGCAAACGTGGCCGCCCGGATCCCCCGCAACAAGCGGCGCGCATTCTGGAGATGGGTGTTTGCGGACGCGCCGCGTCAGTCTTGGGTCAGGGGTGCCGAACGCGAGGCCGCATCGCAAATCAAGAACGCCATCGCCGAGCGACAGGCGCCGGACACCGCTGCAGGTGGTTCCATCTCGCTCGTGGGCGCAGGCCCGGGCGCGCGCGATTTGCTGACGCTGCGCGCTGTTGAACGGCTGCAAGAGGCCGATGTCATCTTTTATGACCGCCTGATGGGTGAGGATGTGCTGGAACTGGCACGTCGGGATGCCGAACGCATCTATGTCGGCAAATCTGTCGGCGCTCGCGCCTGGCCGCAAGAGCGGATCAACGCGCTGATCGTCGCCGAAGCAAAAAAGGGCCGGCGGGTTGTCCGCCTCAAAGCCGGTGATCCGGGGATCTTTGGCCGCGCGACCGAAGAGCTCGAGGCGGCGCGGGATGCAGGAATACCCGTCGAAATCGTGCCGGGAATCACCGCGGCCTGTGCTGCATCGGCCAATGCGGGGCGCAGTTTGACCGAGCGGGGCGCGACCGACACGCTTGTCATGGCGACGGGCCGATGCCGTGATGGCGCGCCCCTGCCCGATTGCGTCCGCTTCGCCACGCCGGGAACCGCGCTCGCCTTTTACATGTCCGTTGGACAGGCAGAACGCATCCAGACGGCACTTCTGGCGCGCGGCATGGCGGCGGATACGCCGGTGACGGTCGGGGTCGATGTCTCGAAATCCAACGAGCGGATGCTCGAAACGCCCCTTGGCGGTCTTGCGGAAATGATAAGAGCGGAGGACGTGACAGGCTGCGCTGTCATCCTGATTTCGTGGGCGGCAGAGACTGCTGCAGCTGTTCAACCCCAGCCGGCGGCAGCTCTTGTCGCCTGATCTGAACGGCGCCCGCAGGAACCGCCCAATTTTTCGTCAGGCCCTGCCCCGCACCTGCAAATTGGATTTAGGTTAACACTTGGGCTTTTTCCCAAGCCAAAGAAGTGTTTAGCTTCGGCGTATGGAAGGGTTCCAGCAATTCGACGAGATGTGGGGGGCGGGTGATGATCTGCGTGGCCCTTACAACAGCTTCCAGACATGGTTTGACGGTGAGGATCCCGCCCGGCTGAGGGCCAAGCAGCGCGAAGCCGAAGAGGTCTTTCGCCTGACCGGGATCACCTTCAACGTCTATGGCCGGGCCGAGGCCGAAGAGCGTCTTATCCCTTTCGATATCATTCCGCGCATCATCTCGGGGCGAGAATGGCAAAAGCTGTGCAGGGGCATCGAGCAGCGGGTGCGCGCGATCAACGCGTTTCTTTATGACATCTATCACCGGCAGGAAATCATTCGGGCGGGCCGCATACCGGCCGAGATGATCGCCAAGAATGACGCATTCCTGCCCCAGATGCTGGGGGTCGAACCGCCCGGAGGAATTTACACCCACATCGTCGGCATCGACCTCGTACGCACGGGCCCCGATCAGTTCTATGTGCTCGAGGACAATGCCCGGACACCGTCGGGCGTGTCTTACATGCTCGAAAATCGCGAAACGATGCTGCAGATGTTCCCCGAACTCTTCAGCCAGAACCGCGTCCAGCCGGTGCAGAACTATCCCCGTGACCTGCGGCAATCCTTGGTCGATTGCGCCCCTCCGGCGACGGATGGCCCGCCAACCATTGCGGTGATGACGCCGGGGGTCTTCAACTCTGCCTATTTCGAACATGCGTTTCTGGCCAACCAGATGGGCGTCGAACTGGTCGAAGGCAGCGATTTGCGGATTGTCAAAGGCCGCATCGCGATGCGGACGACACAAGGCTACCAGCCGATCGACGTGCTTTATCGCCGTGTCGATGATGAATTTCTCGACCCGCTCAACTTCAACTCAGACAGCGTTTTGGGCGTTCCGGGCATGATGGATGTCTACCGCGCGGGGGGCATCACATTGGCCAACGCGCCGGGAACCGGGATCGCGGACGACAAGGCGATATACAGTTATATGCCTGAAATCGTTGAGTTCTATATGGGCGAAAAGGCGATCCTCGAAAACGTTCCGACATGGCGCTGCAGCGAACCGGATGCGCTCGCCTATGTGCTGGACAACCTGAGCGATCTTGTCGTGAAAGAGGTGCACGGATCGGGTGGCTACGGCATGCTGATCGGACCGACGGCCACGAAAAAGGACATCGCGGCCTTCCGGAAAAAGCTGCAGGCGCGGCCGGGCAACTATATCGCGCAGCCGACATTGTCGCTTTCGACGGTACCGATCTTTACGCGGCAGGGTCTGGCGCCGCGGCATGTCGATCTGCGACCCTTCGTGCTTGTCCGGCCCGGCAGTATCCAGATCACGCCCGGCGGACTGACCCGCGTGGCGCTCAAGAAAGGGTCGCTGGTTGTGAATTCAAGCCAAGGCGGCGGCACCAAGGACACCTGGGTGCTGGAGGACTGATGCTCGGCAAGACGGCGAACGGGCTTTATTGGATGTACCGCTATCTGGAGCGGGCCGAAAACACGTCGCGCCTGGTCGAAACGGGCCAGCGGATCGCCTTGACCCGGTCAGGCGCGCAGGAAGACGAATGGGGATCGGTCCTGCAGACCGCGGCGGTCAGTGACGGCTACCATCAGAACCACGACACCGTCACCAAAGAGGCCGCCATCAACTGGATGTTGCGGTCGCCAGACAACCCCTCATCGGTTCTTTCCGCCATCTCGGCGGCGCGCCAGAACGCCAGACTGGTTCGCACCGGCATCACCCACGAGGTTTGGGAAGCGGTCAACGGATCCTACATGGCCGCGAAGGAGGCCCTCAGCCGTCGCGTGAACGAACGCGATCTGCCGAAGGTCACGGGGTTGATACGGCAGCGCACGGCGCTGGTCCGGGGGGCCACCCACGGCACGATGCTGCGCAACGATCTTTACGATTTCGCCCGGATCGGCACGTTTCTGGAACGGGCGGACAACACGGCCCGCATCCTCGACGTCAAATATTACGTCCTGCTGCCCTCGATCTATTCGGTCGGCTCCAACATCGACAACGTCCAGTGGGAAACGATCCTGCTCTCCGTCTCGGCCAATGGCGGCTACCGGATCGTGCATGGCAACAGCGTGCGCCCGCGCGAGATCGCGAAATTCCTGATCCTCGACAAGCGGATGCCGCGCAGCCTTTATTTCTGTGCCTCGAAACTGCGCGACAATCTTGGCTATCTGGCATCAGACTATGGAACCCGCCTGCCCTCTCATACGTTGATCGATACGCTGCTGCGCAAGTTCATGTCGCACGACATCGATGCGATCTTTGACTACGGGTTGCACGAATACATTCAGAACGTCCTTGGATCCCTGCAGGAGTTGGGCATGCAGATCGAAATCGACTACCAATTCTACGAATAGCCATGCGTCTCAAGATCCGTCACACAACCCGATACGACTTTGAACACCCGGTCAGCTATGGCCTGCAGCAATTGCGTAAGACGCCCAAGTCTATCCGGGCGCAGGATGTGGTTTCGTGGATGACGCAGGTCGAAGGTGGGCGAAAGGAATTGTCGTTCGAAGATTACCACCACAACGTCGTCGAACTGATCAGCTTTGAAAACGATGTGCAAACGCTGATCGTGCGCTGCGAGGGCGAGGTCGAGATGACCGAGACACATGGCGTCGTTGGCCCGCATCGCGGCCCCACGCCGCTGTGGCTGTTCAACCGACCGACACCGCGCACCAAGGCGGGCCCCGGCTGCCGCGCCCTGCTGCGCAAGATCGAGGGCGATACCGATCTTGAGAGGTGCCACGCCTTGTCAGCCGCCATACGCGAGGAGGTCGACTACGAAGTCGGCGCCTCTCATCCCGACTGGACCGCCGAGGATGCGCTCACCAACAAGCGAGGCGTCTGCCAGGACCACACCCATGTCTTTCTGGCCTGCGCGCGCGAACTGGGGATCCCCGCCCGTTATGTCTCGGGCTATCTCAAGATGGATCATGGCGATGAGCAGGACGCCTCTCATGCCTGGGCCGAGGCACATATCAACGATCTGGGCTGGGTCGGCTTTGATATCTCGAACGCCATCAGCCCCGATATGCGGTATGTTCGCGTAGCGACAGGTCTGGACTATTCCGAAGCCGCTCCGGTATCGGGAACGCGGTATGGCGGCGCGGGTGAAAAACTGTCGGTCGAAATCGAAGTCGCGCAACAATAGAGGCAGGTAATGACATATTGCGTGGGGATGGTCCTGAACCGGGGCATCGTGTTCATGTCGGATACCCGGACGAATGCGGGGATCGACAACATTTCCACCTTTCAAAAGATGTTTACCTGGGAAAAGCCGGGCGAGCGCGTGTTAACCCTGATGACCGCAGGCAATCTTGCCACGACTCAGGCCGTCGTGAGCATCCTCGACGAACGCAACAAGGCCGCGGCCAAGCGCAACCCGTCCCTCTTTGCGGCGCCGTCCATGTTTCAGGCGGCGCGTCTTGTAGCCGATACATTGCGGGACGTGATTGCCCACCATGCGGATACGGGCCAGCGGGCCGATGCGTCGTTCAACGCGACCATGATCCTTGGCGGCCAGATCGGGACGGAACCGCCCCGGCTTTTTCTCATCTACCCCGAAGGTAATTTCATCGAGGCCGGTGCCGATACGCCGTTCTTCCAAATTGGTGAGACCAAGTATGGCCGTCCAATCCTCGTCCGGGCGTATGAGCCGAACCTGTCCTTCGAAGAGGCGGCGAAACTGCTGATGGTCAGCTTTGACAGCACGGTCAAAGCGAACCTGTCGGTCGGCGCACCTTTCGACCTGAGTTACTATGAGTCCGGCAGCCTCAAAGCCGGATACCGCACCCGGATCGAGGCCGATCAGGACTATTACCAAACCATTTCCAGCGCGTGGGGTGAGGCGCTGAAAGGTGCGTTGGAGAGCCTGCCGAATTTCGAGATCAAGTGAAGCGGCTTGCACGTCGGCCAACGCACTAGCACTGGTTCATAAGCCCAAGTCGGATCAGCGGATAACGAACACCGATTGCGGCGCATGCCGCGCGACCCGCGCCGCGTTTGGCCCCATCAGGTAATCCTTGAGCTCGGGTCGGTGCGCGCCAACAAAAATGGCATCAACACCAAGGGTTTGCGCGGTCTTGATGATCTGATCGTACACCGTCCCCCGGGACACATGGAGCTGAACATGCACGTCGCTGGGCATCGCGCTTTCTGCCCAAGCCTTCAGGTCGGCCTTGGCCTGTTCCATGACCTTCGCCGAGAGGTCGGGGCTCAACGATGCACCGACGATCGCCATCCCGCTATCGGGCACGACATTCAAAACATGCAGCGTCGCACCCTCGGACCGCGCCATCGCGGCTGCGGCCTGTGAACACCGTTCGGAACCCGGTTTGTCGTTGACGTCAACTGCAAGCAGCAAGTTCTTGAACATGGGTCTTAACCTTAGAATGCAGGTTGCGTGGCACGGCGGCGCTGGATCAGCACAATGCCGGCCAAGAGGATCAGTGCGGGAATAAAGAACAGCTCTTTCGGCATCCGCTCATTTTCGACCTCGACCTTGGCAATCACCACCGGATCGTCGAGATAGTAGTCGAACTCTTGCCCGCTGATGGGCTGGATTGTCTCGCTCCCGCCAAAGGGTTCGTCAACCTTGAGCAGGCCGTCTTCCTCGAGCACCAGCAGACCTTCGGCATCAAGCGTACCGGCACCCGCAGAGGGCAGGACAATCGTGACGGGTCTGACCTGCGCCGTGTCAAAATCCGGCCCTTCGATGGTAAAGCGGATATCCTTGCCTTCTGGCGTTGCCTCCATCAGCGCCAGTGCGGCAGGACCCGATGCGGACTGGTATTTCTCGCTGACCTGATCCAGCAGGAAATCAGGCCGAAAGAGCATGAAGGCGATGATCAACAACGCGACCGTCTCCCACACACGGCTCTTCGCGATGAAGTAGCCCTGGGTCGCTGCCGCGAACAGGAGCATCGCGATCAGCGATATAAAGAATACCAGTACCGCCTTGGCAAAACCGACATCAATCAGCAGCAGATCGGTGTTGAAGATGAAGAGGAACGGCAAAAGCGCGGTCCGGATGTCGTAGGCGAAGCCCTGCACCCCAGTTTGGATCGGATCGCCGCGCGAGATGGCCGCTGCCGCATAGGCCGCAAGTCCCACCGGTGGCGTGTCGTCGGCGAGGATCCCGAAATAGAACACGAAAAGATGTACCGCGATCAGCGGGAAGATATACCCGGCTTGCGCGCCCACTCCGATGATCACAGGCGCCATGAGTGAGGATACGACGATATAGTTTGCCGTCGTGGGCAGCCCCATGCCAAGGATCAGCGACATGACGGCGACAAGGATCAGCAGGATCCAGATGTTGCCCCCTGCGATCACCTCGACGACCTGACCGATCACCTGGTGCGCCCCCGTCAGGCTGATGGTGCCCACGATGATTCCGGCGGCACCCGTGGCCACGCCGATCCCGATCATGTTCCGTGCACCAAGGATCAGCCCGTCGATGAAGTCACGCCAGCCTTGCGTCGTTGCCGTGCCAAAGGCTTGGCCGCGGAACAGGGCCTTTAGCGGCCGGTGCGTCAGCGCCACGATGATCATGAAGATCGTGGCCCAGAACGCCGAAAGCGACGGCGACAACCGCTCAAGACTGTCGGTGCGCACCATGAGGTTCCAGACGAGGATGAAAATCGGCAGCGAGAAATACGCGCCACCCAGCAGCGTTGGCGTCAACCGGGGTGCCTCCAGCGGTCCGTCAGGATTATCCATCGACACATCGGGATACCGGGACGCGAAATAGACCAGCACGAGGTACAGCAGCCCAACGATGGCCACCCCGCCATAGACACTCTCGGTCATGAACCCGTCGAGAACACTGCGCAGCCCGATCATCAAATAGGTGCAGACACCGAGGAACAGGAAACCGGACAAGAAGAGGATCAGGATCAGAATTGGCCCGATGTGGCGCCCCGCCTTTTTCAGGCCTGACATCTGCATCTTCAGCGCTTCGAGATGGACGATGTAAAGAAGCGCGATATAGCTGATGACCGCCGGCAGAAACGCGTGTTTGACCACGTCGATATAGGGAATGTTGACATATTCGACCATCAGGAATGCCGCGGCACCCATGACCGGCGGCGTCAGCTGGCCGTTGGTCGAGGATGCGACCTCGACCGCGCCGGCCTTTTCAGCCGGAAAGCCGATGCGCTTCATCAGGGGGATGGTGAATGTACCGGTGGTGACCGTGTTGGAAATCGAACTGCCCGAGATCATCCCCGTCAGCATCGAAGACAGGACCGAGGCCTTGGCCGGGCCGCCCCGCAACGCACCCAGCAGCGCAATCGCGACCTTGATGAACCAGCTGCCCCCGCCGGCGCGGTCAAGAAGCGCACCGAAAAGGACAAAAAGGAAGATCATCGTCGTC
This sequence comes from uncultured Rhodobacterales bacterium, assembly GCA_963922565.1. Taxonomy (GTDB): domain Bacteria; phylum Pseudomonadota; class Alphaproteobacteria; order Rhodobacterales; family Rhodobacteraceae; genus JBCBKL01. The sequence goes on along the minus strand of CAWUIQ010000013.1, from coordinate 10,239 downwards.
GACACGCCAAGGGCCACACCAAAGACGCCTTCGGTCTGCATCCAGTAATGCCCAAGGGCTTTGGATAGTGAGGCGCCACCATAATTCGTGATCTCGCGCGCCCATTCCGAATAGCCACCGAAGAATGCGAACGCGACAAAGCAACCGGCTATGATCACCAGTGGCAAACCAAGCGAGCGGTAGACGGCGATCAGCAGGACGGTCATGCCGATCGACGACATCACGATGTCAGACGTGCTCCAAAGCCCCGGCCTATCGGCGATCTCAAACCGGAACACGACGAGGTAGAGGCAAGAAGCCACGCCGAGAAGGACAAGCGCCCAGTCATACAAAGGGACCCGATCCCTTGGTGACGACTTAAACAGAGGAAACGCGAGGGTCGCCAGCATAATGGCAAAAGCCAGATGCACGAAGCGGGCTTGGGCGACGATGTTCGCGAACATGCTCATGCCCGTGGCCTGGGCAAGGACACCCGGCACCTTCGATGCGATGTAGAGCTGGAACAGGGACCAGACGATGCAGGTGCCGACGATCAGATTGGCTTGCCAGCTTGCCGACGGGTTCCGGGCGCCGGTATCGGCCTCGGCCACCATGTCGTCCGCAGACGGTGACTCAATGTTTTGCGCCATGTTGCCCCCAGCCCCTCATATGAGTTCGTATTGTCTTGGGAATAGGCGAAGACCGCCCCTATCTGCGCGGGGCGATCTCCTTTTTCATGTCTGGATTATTCCAGCAGCCCAAGCTCTTTATAGGCTTTCATCGCACCATCATGCAGTGGCGCGGAGAGGCCGTCTTTGACCATCTGAGCGGGCTCAAGATTGGCAAAGGCCGGGTGCAGACCGCGGAAATCGTCGATGTTTTCCATGACAGCCTTGGCAACGATATAGACGACGTCTTCGGACACGTCGGCGGACGTCACAAAGGTTGCACCGACGCCAAACGTGGTCGTGTCACCATCAGTCCCTTTATACATCCCACCGGGGATGGTCGCGACGCGGTAGAAGGGGTTGTCTGCCACCAGCTTGTCGACCGGCGCGCCGGTCACGCTGACCAGTTTCGCGTCACATGTGGTTGTCGCTTCCTTGATGGCGGCGGCCGGGTGACCGATCGTGTAGATCATCGCATCGATGTTGCCATCGCAAAGCTGCTTGGCCATTTCCGAACCCTTGTACTCGGTCGCCAACGCCAGATCATCCATGGTGATGCCGAAGGCGTCCATGACGACCTCCATCGTGGCGCGCTGACCCGAGCCTGGGTTGCCGACATTCACGCGCTTGCCCTTGAGGCCCTCGAAGCTGTCGATGCCGCTATCGCCGCGCACGATGAGGGTGAAGGGTTCGGGGTGCACCGACATCACGGCACGAATATTCGGGAAGGCCGCATCGCCTTCGAATTTCGAGGTGCCGTTATAGGCGTGGTGCTGCCAGTCGGACTGGGCAACGCCGAATTCCAGCTCACCGGCCTTGATGGTGTTGATGTTGTAAACCGAACCGCCAGTCGACTCGACCGCGCAACGAATGCCGTGTTCCTTGCGGGACTTGTTCACCAGACGGCAAATGGCACCGCCGGTCGGGTAATAGACGCCCGTCACACCGCCCGTCCCGATCGAGATGAATTCCTGCGCAACGCTCATGGACGCTGCGGTCAAAGCACCGGCCAGCACGGCCGCGCCAAGTTTTAGTTTCGAAAGCATTTGGTGTTTCTCCCTTTTAAGCGGGTTACTCGGCCCAGTATTCGCCGAGCGCCCTGTTGTTATCTTCGATCTCTCGGATCGAAGCGGTTGCGGCATCCTCCGAAGAGGCGACGATCATAGCAATGAGAGTTTCAATCAGCACAAGCGTGGCAGCATATGAAGAAAAAAACTGCGGACTCTCAGAAGGTACAATAAAACCATAGCGGGCATGCGCAAGCGCCGGGCACTGATGCATGTCGGTGACCAAAATGACATCGGCGCCGGATTGTTTGGCCAGCTTTGCGACCGTGACCGCGCGTTTGACATAGGGGGTCTTGGTGACGATCAGCACCGCATCACCGGCACTCAGCCCCGCCATCGCAGACCCCAAAGAGGCCCCCATCCGCCCGGCCAGCGACCAGTTCGGCGCAAAATACTGGGCCAGATACGCCATGTATTCGACGATTCCGGTGGACCCGAGGGCACCGAAAAGCAGGACGTGATTGGCACAGCGCAGCGTCGTGGCAGCATCTTCGAGCCGTTGCGCATCGGTCTTACGGACCAATGTCTCGATGTTGTGGACGCAGGCGGCGCCTTGGCGTTCAAGCATCGTCTGGGCGGTCGCACCTTCCGCCCGGAGACGCTCGGCCCTTTCAGAAAAACTGGGCACCTGCTCTTCTATCGAGGAACGGGATTCGTCCTTCATTTCTTCGAAACTGACATAGCCAAGCGCGCGGGACAGGCGCGAGAATGTCGCCGGAGAGACATCGCTTGCCGCAGAGATACTGCGCAGGCTGCGGCTTGCTATTTCAAGCGGGTTGGCGATCACGAAATCGGCCGCCTTTTGCAGTTGCCCGGACAAGGCCCCGTACTGCTCGGCAATCCGCTCTTCGAGTGTCTGATCGTGATGCAAACGCGGCCTCCCCCCGACCCACGGTCGCAACTGTTTCAATCGTTGTCAATCGATGAAATCTCTGTTTCATTGACGGCAGATGCATAGGGAGGCTGCAAATGCATCACCGCCTTGAGACCGCAATATGAGCCATGTCTTTCCGCGCAACTCCGCTGCGCCACCGCCGACGGTGTCGCACGGGAAAGGCCCCTACCTCTTTGACAAGAACGGCAAGGCCTACCTCAATTGCGGGGATGCTGCCGTGTCCTGCCTCGGCCACGGCGACCCCCACGTTAACGCAGCGATCCGGGATCAGATCGACCGCGTGGCTTTCGCGCATACGGGCTTTTTCACATCCGAACCGGCAGAGCAGCTGGCCGAGCGGCTCGTGGCCCTGGCACCGGAAGGGCTCGACCGCGTCTATTTCGTTTCCGGAGGCTCAGAGGCCATCGAGGCGGCCCTGAAATTGGCACGCCAGTACTTTGTCGAGATTGGTCAACCCGAGCGAAGCCGTGTGATTGCAAGGCGCCAAAGCTACCACGGCAACACGCTCGGCGCGCTGGCGGCCGGCGGCAACGCCTGGCGCCGGGCACCGTTTTCACCGCTGCTGATCGATGTCAGCCATGTTTCGCCCTGCTATGCCTATCGCGGCCAGCATGATGGCGAAACGGACGCCGACTATGTGACCAGACTGGTGAACGAGCTGGAGGCGCAGATCCATGACCTGGGTCCTGAAACCGTAATGGCATTTGTGGCAGAGCCGGTCGTGGGCGCGACGCTGGGTGCTGTCCCGGCCGTTGGGGATTACTTCGCTCGCGTGCGACGGCTCTGTGATGAACATGGCATCTTGCTGATCTTTGATGAGGTGATGTGCGGGATGGGGCGCACCGGCACGTTGTTTGCCAGCGAGCAAGATGGCGTCTCACCTGATATCTGCGCCGTCGCTAAGGGCCTCGGTGCTGGGTATCAGCCCATTGGCGCCATGATGTGCACCGGCGAAATACACGACGCGATCGAAAACGGGTCCGGCTTTTTCCAGCATGGGCACACCTATCTCGGACATCCCGTCGCCTGCGCTGCGGCGCTGGCCGTGATCGAGCGGCTGGTCGATGACGACGTGTTGGGACAGGTCACGCCCATGGGCGAACGGCTTGAGGCCGCGCTCAACGCTCGTCTGGGCCAGAACCCGCATGTGGGCGACGTTCGTGGCAAGGGGCTTTTCAGGGGCTTGGAACTGGTCAAGGACCGCGAAACCAAGGAACCCTTTGATCCATCGGGCCGGGTGCATGCCAGATTGAAATCCGCGGCATTCGATGAGGGCCTGATTTGCTATCCGATGGGCGGCACCGTTGACGGCAAGCGGGGTGACCACGTCCTGCTCGCTCCTCCGTTTGTCATCTCGGACAACCAGATCGATGAGTTGGTCGAGAAACTGGCGCGCGCGATCCAATCAACGCTGGGATAACGGTCTGCAGTCCTCTGGACCCGGCTGGTGGTCAACCGCCATTGCACGGAGGTGACACCGTGTTTTGAAACCGCAGCTTACATCCACCTAGTGCGCAGCGCGCAGCCCTGCAATCGAACAAGAATACGTATTCAATAATGTCTTGAATGCGTATTCACGCTGTCCTAGGGTCAAGTCATCATTTGCGATTCACTTGGGAGGATGAAATGCGCAAACGGACATTCCTGAAAGCCAGTGTCGCCGCGTTCGGCATGATGATCGCGCCGATGGCCGCCATGGCCGAGGACCTGCCCTATAACCTGACCGCTGGGAAACCCTTTGATGGGACCAAACTTAACATCCTGAGCGTGGTCACACCGCAGTTTGATGGGCTGATGCTGCGCGACAGCGAGTTTACCGAGCTGACGGGCATCGAGACCGAGTGGACGTTCATTCCCTTCGGCAGCCTACAAGAGAAGATCAACGCCGAAGGTATCGCTGCGAACGGCACTTTCGACGTCGTGAACTATCTCGACAGCTGGGGGCCCCCAAACGCCCATTGGCTGATGCCAATCGACGAGATGATGGCACGCGACGGCATCTCGATGGAGCGTTACCCGGCCGCCTTCGCGCGTTCGGCGCAGTTCGAGGGCAAGACGCTGGGCTTTCCGCTGCGCGCGCATCCGCAGCTCATGTTCTACCGCAAGGACCTGATCTCTGAGCCACCGACGACATGGGAAGAGGTGATCAAGATCGGCAAGGAGCTGAAAGAGACGAACCCCGATGTCGCGCCCCTCGCCCTCTACTACAACAATGACGGCAACCGGCAGAACCTGTTCATCTGGTTGAACTTCATCTGGGCTGCTGGTGGTGACATCTTCAACGACGACTGGACGCCGGCTTGGACCTCGGAGGAGGCACTGCAAGCGACCGAGGATTACATCGCGCTGCACACGACCCACGGCGTGACCAACCCCAACAGCCTCGCCTTCGTCGAACAGGACGCCCGACAGAGCTTTATGCAGGGCAAGTCCGCGATGATCCCGGTCTGGTGGTGGGCCTATTCGGGTTTCCACAACCCCGACAGCTCGACCTTGACCAAGGATCAGGTGGGCTTTGCCGGGATGCCGTCCTATCAGGGCACGACGAAGACCTACGCGATCTCTATGCCTTTCTCGATCTCGGAATATTCCCAGAACAAGGATGCGGCCTGGGAGTTCCTCAAGTGGCTCTCAAACCCTGAAATGGACAAGGCGAACGCCACTGTACGCGAGGTCGGCGGCAAGACGATAATCAACAACGTCGTGACGCATATTTCGTCGCTTCAGGATCCAGAGGTGAACGCGGCAAATGACGGCATTCAGTCAGCGGCTTGGGACTCGCTTAAGGAATCCGACATCATGCCCCAGATCGCTGAATGGCCCGAAGTCGGTGACATTCTGTCCGCCGCGATCGCCGAAGCGGCAGCGGGCGGAGACACCCGTCAGTTGATGATGGATGCCGCCGAACAGGCAGAGCGCGTTCTGCGCCGCGCCGGACGCATCCAGTAACCCAGAACCTCGCAGGGCGGGATCATTCCCGCCCTGCCTATCGGTTTCCCATGCGAGACAACACGCTCAAATATCTTCTGGTATTGCCAGCCGTGCTGGTGGTCTTCGCCACCGCGATCTGGCCCCTGCTGGAAAGCCTGCGGCTGTCGTTCACTGTTGGGCGGCTGAACCGGCCGGGTTCGCTCGACCAGTATCTCGGCTGGGAAAACTTCTCTTGGGCCTTCTTTTACGAGCCCGCGTTCTGGAATTCTGTGCAGGTCACTGCAATCTACACCATTCTGACGGTCGCTCTGACGACAATGCTGGCACTTGGGCTCGCCATGCTGCTCGCGCCGGGTGGCAGGCTGCGTTCGGGCGTGCAGACATTGCTAATCCTGCCCTTCGCGATGTCACCCGCGCTGATCGGAGTCAGCTTTCGCTTCATGTTCAACCCCGAATTCGGGCTCTTCGACGCGTTTTTCGGCGTGATGATCCCGCCACTTGCCGATGTAAGCTGGCTGGCTGATCCGGTGCTGGCATTCGCGGTTTGTGTCATGGCCGATGTCTGGGGTTGGATACCATTTCTGACGCTGGTGCTGATTGGTGGGCTTGCCAGCATCCCGCAGGACACGATCGAGGCGGCGCAGGTCGACGGTGCCTCAGGCTGGCGGGTCTTTCGCGACATTACCCTGCCGCAGCTTGCACCGGTGCTGGCTGTGGTCATCATCCTGAAGTCCATCTTCAGCCTCAAGACCTTCGACCAGATATTCATGCTGACCAACGGGGGACCCGGGACCGCCACACAAACGCTGAGCCATTACATCTATTTCAACGGCATGAAGTACGGCCAGATCGGCTATGCCGCCTCGGTCGCGTGGCTGATGGTGATCCCGATGATCTTCCTGACCTACGCCTACGCCAAATTCGTGTTTCAAAAGAGGTGACCGCGATGACTGGCAGGCAGCGAAAGCAGATCATGAACGCGGTGCAGGTGGGGCTGATCCTTGTGGCGACCTTTATCATGCTGGTGCCTATCGCGTGGATCTTTCTGGCCGCATTCAAGAGCCATGTGGACGTCTACCAGCTGAAACTGTTTTTCCAGCCGACATTTGCGAACTTCGGGGTCGTCTTCGACGCGCCTTATTTCCTGGGCCAGAAACTGTGGAATTCGACCATTGTCGCGTTCATTACCGTGATCTTTGCGATCCCCATAGCCACGATGGCGGCCTATTCATTCAGCAGGTTTCGACTGACGGGCGAGACGGCCATGCTGGTCACGATCCTCGCGACGCAATTTGTGCCCGCGGTGGTGATCATCCTGCCCTTCTTCGTGATGTTTCGCGACATCGGGCTCTTGGACACACGGCTTGGGCTGATCCTCGTGAACCTGGCCATCGTGATGCCCTTCGCAATCTGGATGATCAAAGGGTTCATCGACGGCATCCCGCTTGATACCGAAGAGGCGGCGATGGTCGACGGCTCCAGCCGCCTTCAGGTGATCCGCAACATCGTGCTTCCCATGGCGGCGCCCGGGCTACTGACGGCCGGGATCTTCTGCTTCATCATCGCTTGGAACGAGTTCCTGTTTGCGCTGATCCTCACCAACAAGGACGCCGTGACGCTGCCGATTGGTCTCGCCCTCTTTAAGGGTGAGGAAGGTGACCTTTGGAACCTGCTCAGCGCAGCGGGGATCATCATCATGCTGCCGATGTTCGTTCTGGCGCTGATCATCCGAAAGTACTTTGTGCAAGGCATGACCATGGGGGCGGTGCGATGAAGATCCGCGATGCCCGACCCGACGACGCCCCGGCGATCGCCGAAATCTACGCACCGTTCGTTCTGGAAACGGCCGTATCCTTCGAAGAGACGCCACCGGACGCAGACGAGATCGCCCGGCGCATGGTGAGCTTTCAGGAGCGTTATCCCTACCTCGTGGCCGAGGACGACAGTACCATCCTGGGCTACGCCTATGGCAGCCCCTACCGCCCCCGACCAGCTTACCGTCACACCGCTGAAGTCACCGCCTATGCCCGGCCCGAGGCGCGCGGGCGCGGCATTGGGCAGGCACTATACAAAGAACTCCTACCCCGGCTCGCGGCCAGTGGCTTTGCGCTTACGGTGGCTATCATCACCCTGCCGAACGACGGCTCCGTCCGCTTCCACGAACGTATGGGCTTTGCCCATGCGGGGACGCTTGCGGGCGTCGGCACCAAGTTCGGCACAAGACACGACACCGGGTTCTGGCAGCTCGATCTAACGACAGGGGCCGCCCATGGCTGAAGTCATCCTGAAAAACCTCACCAAACGATGGGGGGATTTCGTCGGCGTCGACGACCAGTCGCTGCATATCGCCGACAAGGAGTTCCTCGTTCTGCTGGGCCCTTCCGGTTGCGGCAAGACGACGACAATGCGGATGATCGCCGGGCTGGAAGATCCGACCGAAGGCGAGGTCTGGATTGGCGACCGGATGGTTAACGACGACCTGCCCAAGGACCGCGACGTGGCCATGGTGTTCCAGAACTACGGCCTCTACCCGCATATGACGATTTACGACAACATCGCTTATCCGCTGAAAGTGCGCGGCGCGGCAAAGTCAGATATCGCGCCCCGGGTGAAGCGGGCCGCTGAACAGGTCGAACTGACCCAGTTCCTGGATCGCAAGCCCAAGGCCCTGAGCGGCGGGCAACGCCAGCGCGTGGCACTGGCCCGCGCGATCGTGCGCACGCCCAAGCTTTTCCTGATGGACGAGCCGCTTTCGAACCTCGACGCAAAGCTGCGGGTGACCATGCGGGCCGAACTCAAGCATCTCAGCCGCGAGTTGAAGATCACGACAGTGTACGTGACCCACGACCAGATCGAGGCGATGACGCTGGCCGATCGCGTCGCGGTGATGAAAAACGGCGTGATCCAGCAACTCGGCACACCTGACGAAATCTACAACGACCCGGCCAATCTGTTCGTCGCGGGTTTTATCGGCTCACCGGCGATGAACCTCATCGACGGCTCGGTCCAGTCCGGCATGTTCGTCACAACCGGCGGCACGCGCCTCGTCGGGGTCAGCGCCCCCGACCGCGACGCGGTGGTGCTGGGCGTACGCGCCGATGACATGCGCGTGTCCGAACCCGGGCAGGGCGATATCGACGTGCGTATCTACGCTTTTGAAAACACTGGCGAGGCAACGCTTCTGACCGTGCAATGGGGTCGGCAGCGGGTCATTGCCAAGGGCGACCGGCACCTGCGCAAGGACCAGGACGACATGGTCAGCATCTCGCTCAATCCCAACCACCTTTACCTGTTCGATCCGTCGACCGGTGACCGAATAAGGAGTTGAAAGCTATGCCAATTGAATATCTGAAACGCTCCAAACCAGAGGCGGAACGCGCCGAAGATGACGCCAAGGTCCGCGCGGTTGTCGAGGGTACGCTGGCCGATATTCAGGCGCGCGGCGATGCGGCGGTGCGTGATCTGAGTCAGAAGTTCGACGGATACGCGCCCGAAAGCTTCCGCCTGAGCGCATCCGAGATCGAGGCCGCGATGTCCAAGGTATCAGCCCGCGACATGCAGGACATCAAGTTTGCCCAGGACCAGATCCGCCACTTTGCCGAAGCGCAGCGGGCCTCGATGACTGATGTTGAGGTCGAAACGCTGCCCGGTGTGATCCTCGGTCACAAGAACATCCCGGTTCAGTCCGTGGGCTGCTACGTGCCCGGCGGCAAGTTCCCCATGGTGGCCTCGGCGCATATGTCCGTGCTGACGGCCTCTGTCGCAGGTGTGCCGCGCATTGTCGCCTCCGCGCCCCCGGTCGACGGGGCACCGCACCCCGCAATCGTCGCGGCCATGCATCTGGGCGGTGCGCACGAGATTTACGTGTTGGGTGGCATTCAGGCGGTCGGTGCGATGGCGATCGGAACCGAAACGGTCGAACCGGTGCACATGCTCGTCGGCCCTGGCAATGCCTTTGTGGCCGAAGCCAAGCGCCAGCTTTACGGGCGCGTCGGCATCGACCTCTTCGCGGGGCCGACCGAAACGATGGTGATCGCCGATGACACTGTGGATGCCGAAATGGTGGCGACGGATCTTCTGGGCCAGGCCGAGCATGGGTATAACTCGCCCGCTTGCCTGATCACCAAGTCACGCAAGCTCGCCAACGAGACGCTGGCCGAAATCGACCGGCTGCTGGACATCCTGCCCACGGCCGAAACCGCACGGGTCAGCTGGGAAGATTACGGTGACGTGATCCTGTGCGACACTCATGACGAGATGCTCGCCGTGGCCAACGACATGGCCTACGAGCACGTGCAGATCATGACCGACCGGGACGACTGGTACCTAGAGCAGATGCACAGCTACGGGGCGTTGTTCCTCGGCCCCCGGACCAACGTGGCCAATGGCGACAAGGTCATCGGCACCAATCACACCCTGCCAACCAAGAAGGCGGGGCGCTACACCGGTGGCCTTTGGGTGGGTAAGTTCCTGAAAACCCACAGCTATCAGAAGATCAAGACCGACGAGGCCGCGGCCCTGGTGGGTGAGTACGGTTCACGCCTGTGCATGCTCGAAGGTTTCGTGGGGCATGCTGAGCAATGCAATGTGCGGGTGCGCCGTTATGGAGGCCGCAACGTGCCCTATGGCGCAGCGGCCCTGCCGCTGGACGCGGCGGAGTAGGCGGCGCGGCGATGGCACCACCGCGGGTCACAGCCAG
>CAWUIQ010000012.1:0-85102 GCA_963922565.1 uncultured Rhodobacterales bacterium | reverse complement strand
TCGAGTGGCCGATGCCGTTCCAGTTTGCCAAGGAGATGGGCACCTACGAAGAGGTAATGGGCACCAAGATCAACTGGGTCAGCTTCGATACCGGCACCGCGATGAGCGCGGCCATGGCATCTGGCGACGTCCAGATCTCGGTCAGCCAGGGTGTGCCACCCTTCGTCGTCGCAGCCAGTGCCGGCCAGGACATTCAGATCGTCGATGTCGCTGTGTCCTATTCGGAAAACGACAACTGCGTCGTGGCTTCGGCCCTTGAGATCGACAAGGAAAGCGCGGGCGAACTGTCCGGCAAGAAAGTCGCCGTTCCGCTTGGCACGGCAGCCCACTATGGCTTCCTCAACCAGATGAACCACTTTGGTGTCGATATCGGCACGATGGAAATCGTTGACATGGCGCCTGCCGAAGGTGCCGCTGCACTGGCCCAGGGCTCGATCGACATGGCCTGTGGCTGGGGTGGCGCGCTGCGCCGCATGAAGGAACATGGCAACATCCTCCTGACTGGTGCAGAGAAGGAAGAGCTTGGCATCCTCGTCTTCGACGTGACCTCAGCCCCGGCCAACTTCGTTGCCGAAGAGAGTGAGCTGCTGGCCAAGTTCCTGAAGGTTACGGCCGATGCGAACGCGATGTGGGCTGATGAAGCAAACCACGCCAAAATGCTGCCGGTTATCGCCAAAGACGCGGGTATGGACGAGGACGCGACAGCGGCCACGATCGCAACCTTCGTCTTCCCGACGGTCGAGGATCAACTCAGCGGCAAGTGGCTGGGCGGTGGTGCGCAATCCTTCATGAAGGGTGTCGCCGATGTGTTCGTTGGTGCCGGTTCGATGGACGCGGCGCTTGAGTCCTACGAGAACGCTGTGAACCTCGGGCCGCTGCAAGCTGCGAGCGAAATGTGATGACGCTGGCCCGCGCGGTACGCCGCGCGGGCCATGACGCATACAGGCAGGGACAAACCCGGCCGTTTTGGCCTGACTAAGAGGCCGGCCAATAGGGGGCACAATGTCAGGACTTTCCATTGAAAATATTTCTATGCGCTTTGAACTGCCCGGTGGCGGCCATGTTCAGGCGCTAAAGAACGTTTCGCTCGAACTTAAGGCGGGCGAGATCATGAGCGTGCTCGGCCCATCGGGCTGCGGAAAGACCACGCTTCTTAATATTGTCGCTGGATTTCTCGCACCAACCGAAGGCCAGATCGTCTTGAATGGCCACCGGGTCGAAGGCCCGGACGCGGAACGCGGCATGGTGTTCCAGCAGGGTGCATTGTTCGAATGGATGAGCGTGCGCGACAATGTCGGCTTTGGCCCGTCGATGAAGGGAATGCCCAAGAACGACAAGGCCGAAATCGTCGACCATCTGCTGGACGTTGTCGGCCTGCAGGATTTCAAGGAAAAGGCGGTTTACGAGCTTTCGGGCGGGATGCAGCAGCGGGTCGCTTTGGCACGCTGCCTTGCCAACGAACCGGATGTGATCCTGATGGATGAACCCTTGGGTGCGCTGGACGCGCTGACCCGGGAAAAGATGCAGTCGCTGGTTCTGAAACTCTGGAAAGAGACGGGCAAGACCATCATTCTGATCACCCATTCGGTCGAAGAGGCCCTGTTGATCGGTGAGCGATTGCTTGTCATGGCCCCGCGCCCCGGTCGCATTCACAAGGAATACCGACTGCCTTTTGCTGATATCGGCGTTGATCAGGATTTGCGAGAGGTGAAGAAGCACCCAGAGTTTGCCCAGAGGCGCGAAGAGATCCTCGGCATGATCTGGGACATGGAGGAGGAAATCATGGGCCGGACGGAGGCAGCAGAATGATCCCCTTCCTGATTTACACCGCGATTTTCATTGCCTCGTTTTTCATAGTTCGCGAGGTTTCCAAGCGCGTCGCGATCCGCGACTTCACGTCCCTGAAAACGGTGACTTTCGGGGATGAAAGTGCCGTTCGGTCGAACAGGACCGCATCTGTTGTCTCGATCCTCACGCTCTTCCTGCTCTGGGGCATGTTCACGGGTTCTAAACTCCTGCCCGGGTTCCTTCATGCGCCCGGACCCTTCGAAGGCGTGGGCACGTTCGAATACACGGCCCAGGCGGGCAATGACCGTGATACCGCCGAAGTGACGGTGGTCGTGCATCCGATCAATCAGAATACGGATGCGCCCGAGGTCGAAGCCGGCGATGGATGGGCCAAGAATGACAGCGTTGCTATTGGTATGTGGCGCTCTGGGCTTTTGCGGGTCGACCGCAACGACGAGATCGGGCGCGGCGACGGCGCCGAGGTGGTCGAGGTCAACGGAGAAAAGATTGCGCCCGGCGGTTCGGTCGATGTCGGCTGGGGAACAGTCACGCTGAGTGACAAGGGCACGCCGAACATCATTCCGGCCCGGGGCTGGCAGATGGAATCGATTTGGCTGCCGGCGCCGGAAGCCGTTTGGCAGCGGATGGTCGATATCGCGCAGGAAGGTTTCCGGGGCTCGACGCTTCTGCAGCACCTTGGCATATCGCTTTATCGTGTGCTTGCCGGGTTCTTCTTTGGGGCGCTGGTCGGCATCCCCCTTGGCTATGCCATGGGCCTCAGTAACTGGTTCCGGGGATGGTTCGACCCGATCGTCGAGTTCATGCGCCCGGTTCCACCCTTGGCCCTGATCCCGCTGGTTATCATCTGGGCGGGGATCGGTGAGAACGGCAAGGTGATCCTGCTGTTCCTTGCGGCGTTGTGGATCATGGCGATTGCGGCGCGATCGGGGGTCAGCGGCGTCAAGATCTCGAAAGTGCATGCAGCCTATTCGCTTGGGGCGTCGAAGGCGCAGATCATGCGCCACGTGATCGTACCCAATTCGCTCCCTGACATCTTTACAGGGGCGCGGGTCGCTATGGGTGTTTGCTGGGGTACGGTGGTTGCCGCCGAACTCGTTGCAGCGGAACGGGGCGCTGGCATGATGATCATGGTCGCGTCGAAGTTTCAGAACACTGACATCGTGATCATGGGTATCATCCTCATCGGCATCATCGGCTTTGGGATCGACATGTTGATGCGATACGCCGAAAGCCTGCTGGTGCCTTGGAAAGGCAAGGGCTGATCCTTTCCTGCAGACCTCGCGAGGAAAAGCGCCTGCCTGACCGGCCCGGCGCTTTTTTTCTTTTCATCGGCGGGGGCATTCGATAACTCCCCGTCAGACAACAAGGCATTGCCGTAACAAGACAGGCGCTCGGCCCATCTGATTTCAGAACGAGCGGTTCTACGTTGAGCAGCAGCATATCTTACGCCCGCATTCGAGCTTGGGCTCGCGCGATTATCCCACCCGCAAGTTACATGTGGGTGGCGCGGCGTGAGCAGATGATCGTCGTGCCCATCGTCCCGTTTCTGCTGATATTCGTAGCCGCACAGATCATCTTTGCAGGCTGGCCACAGATCGATCTGGCCGTGTCGCAGGTATTCTTCGACGACTACTTCGTCGCCGCGCGGCTGGCCGGACTGGAAGATGTCCGGCAGGTGCTGTGGATGGCGACAATCGTCATGTTCCTGCTTGCGTTGATCATGGCCTTTGTCACTGCACTGACCCGTATTCCGTTTCCCATTCAAAGCGGTGCCTGGACCTACATCGCGTTGGTCTACCTCGCGGCACCCGGTGTCTTGGTGAACGGCTTGTTAAAAGAATATTGGGGCCGGGCCCGCCCGGCAGACACCACCTTTTTTGGGGGTGACGCCGCCTTTACGCCGGCTTTTCAATTTGCGTCGGAATGCGCATCGAACTGCTCGTTCGTGTCGGGTGAGGTGTCTGGCACGACTGCATTTGCGATCGCTCTGTTTGTCCTCGCGCGGCAGCTCGCTGGTTCCTCCTGGTCCGTGCCTTTGCGCTGGATTGCCTGCGCGGCTGTCGTGATCGTCGCGCTGCAACGGGTCTCGACCGGTCGCCATTTCCTGTCCGACGCAGTATTCGCGATCTTGATTACCGTGGCCGTGGCCCTCTTGATCGATTTCGGGCAGCGGCTGCTATGGAAATCGAGGGGGTTCCGGGCATGACGTCCGAGGTCAAAGTCACCGTGGTAATCCCGGCCCTGAACGAGGCCGAAAACATCGTCGCACTGCTTGAGGGTATCGACGCGGCGATGGCCGGTCGCTCGGACTATGAAATCGTCGTCGTTGACGATGGATCGACCGATGATACCGGTGCGCTGGTTCTGGCCGGCCCGCCGCACTGGCGCGTTCTGCGGCACAGTCAAAAGGCGGGACAATCAGCAGCGGTGCATTCCGGTGTGACAGCGGCGAGGGGAGACGTGATCGTCACGTTGGATGGTGATGGTCAGAACCCGCCCGAATTCATTCCGGCGGTTCTGGCCCCGCTCGAGGGCGATGCGGCCGGTAGCCCCGCGCTGGTTGCCGGGCAGCGGGCCAAACGGCAAGACACATTTTCGAAACGGTGGGCGTCAAAGGCGGCCAATGCGATCCGCTCCAGACTGTTGAAAGACAAGACGCGCGACACCGGTTGTGGCCTCAAGGCGTTCCGCCGTGATGCATTTCTGGAGCTGCCGTTCTTCAACCACATGCACCGCTACCTGCCGGCCCTTTTTGCGCGCGCAGGGTATTCGGTGCATCATGTGGATGTGGGGCACGCACCCCGGGTCGCCGGAACGTCAAAGTACAACAACCTGCAACGCGCGCTGGTCGGCGCGGTCGATCTGCTTGGCGTTTACTGGCTGATCAAACGTCGCAAGATCGCCACCGCGCAAGAGCGCGTGAGAGAGGACAAAAGCCCATGAACGAGGTCTATAGTTTCCTCGGTGTGAATGACATGCGGGAGTTTCTTTGGGTCCTGTTTGGTCTTGGCGGCCAGCTTTTGTTCATGTCGCGATTTCTCGTTCAGTGGATTGCGTCCGAGCGGGTGGGCCGCTCGGTCATTCCGATGGCGTTCTGGTACTTTTCGATTTGTGGCGGGATCATCCTGCTGACCTACGCCATCTATAAGCGCGATCCCGTTTTTATTCTTGGCCAGTCGATGGGCGTGTTCATCTATGCCCGCAATCTCTGGCTGATCCGGCGCGAGCGGATGGCGTGACACTTCCCCTCCAGCTGGGGATTTTGGCGGCCGCCGTCACAGCGCTACGGGTCCTGATCCTGTATCTGACGCCGACCGATCTGTTCTTTGACGAAGCGCAGTACTGGCTCTGGGGTCAGACGCTGGATTTTGGTTACTACTCCAAACCGCCCATGATCGCATGGCTTATCCGTGCTGCAACTGAGCTGGCTGGGAGTATCGAGCCGTTCTGGGTGCGTCTTCCCGCGCCGATCCTGCACGGGGTCACCAGCTTTGTTCTCGGATTGTGGGTCGGCACAATTCATCGGCCCGCGGCCATCTGGACAACCGCCATCTATCTTTCCATGCCGATCGTCGCGGTCGGGTCGTGGATGATATCGACCGATACGGTCATGGCCCCGTTCTTTGCGCTCGCCCTTTGGGCCTGGTGGCGGCATCTGCAGGGCGGGGGCAACGGGTCGGCCCTGATGGCCGGTCTCTGCATTGGTCTTGCAATGATGTCGAAATACGCCGCGATCTACTTTTGGGCGGGTGCAGTCATTGTAGCGCTGCTTATGGGTCAAAGACCCACCTTGCGCGGGGCGGTTCTGGCCCTCGCGGGTTTTCTAGTCGCGATCATGCCAAACCTTCTCTGGAACATCGAGAACGATCTTTCGACCCTTGATCACACGATGGATAACGCCGACTGGGTTCGGGAAGGCAATGACGTTGCCTATAACTGGTCGGGGCTGTTGGAATTCTTGGGCTCGCAGATTTTCGTGATTGGTCCGGTATTCTTTTTCGTGTGGCTTGCCGCATTGGTGCGGCGTTCCGATGCGACGATCCGATGGCTATTGGCCTTTTCGATCCCTGTTCTTCTGGTCGTCTGCGCACAGGCCTTCCTGTCAAAAGCGTATGCCAATTGGGCCTTCGCCGCCTACCTGACGGCCGTACCACTTGTCGCACTGACGCTTTCCACGCGCGGAGAACGCGGTCTGCTCTGGTCGGGCCTCGGCATCAATGCAGCACTGTGTCTGGTCGTTTCCGCGTTGATCCTTGTTCCGTCACTCGCAACGCGCGTGACCGATCGGTATGTCGGCAGGGCCGAGATGATGTCGCAGATCATTGATGCGGCGGCGGGACGAACGATCGTTGCAAGTCACCGGCACCTTCTGGCGGATCTCTTCTATACCCGGGCGCTGACCAGCGCCGGGTCCGAGATCTTTTCCACCCCGCCCGCGGGGCGGGCCATGAATTTCTATGCCCAGACTCATCCCTGGCCAGGGGCCAGCCCAGCGGTTTTTGTGGGGCGATCTGCCCCTGTCTGCGATGACCGTCCGGTTGAGGCCGAGGTGAGATTCAATGCCGTTCCCGGTGCCTATGAAACCTGGGCGCTGGCCGTCTACCCGGTCGAACCCGGCTGCGAATTGCCTTAGCAGCGCCGCTTTCATCCGCTGTTCATGTGATCGCCAAGGAAACGTTCACTGCACGTATGGGGCGAACTTTATCCGGATGGTCCAAATAGGGTGTCATAGGAAAACACCCTCAAGATGGAACCGGAACAATGACACTCTGCAACGCTTTTGACTACACCCTCTGCGACATGGCCAAATGGGCCTTTACCACACGGCGGGTAAGACGCGCGGACGTCGCCAACATCTCGGGCAACTTTGCAGTTGCGCAGGCTGGCGACCTGATCTTGTGCGAGGTGGTGGCGATCGGACAGCACAAGAAGATCCAGCTCGCCGAGCGGCGGACGTCCGCGATGTATCCCGGCGACCTTGTGGTTCTGTGCGTCGGTGACCGCTATGCGCCTGACCAGTTCCTGTCGCGGGCAAGCATCGGCGACGGTACTGTCGCACTGGCCGCTGGCGGCGGTGTCTGCGGCGAGATCGAAGCCGCGCATCTTCGGATGGAGGAACCGACGCGGCTTCGGCCCATCGGGCTGCTGCTGAACAGGGCCGGGTCGGTCATCAACGTGGCAGACTATGCCCTGCCCACGATGCCGGCTGACAACCGCGTGACGGTCTTTGGCGTCTTCGGCGCATCTATGAATTCAGGAAAAACCACCGCGGCGGCAAGCCTTGCGCACGGATTGCGGCGCGCGGGTTACTCGACGGTCGGTGTGAAGGCGACCGGAACCGGCGCATTTGGTGATTACAACGCCTTTGAGGATGCCGGCGTCGCCGTCATGGATTTCACTGACGTGGGCATGGCAACCACCTACCGCGTCCCGATGGAGCGGATCGCGCGGGGTTTCGACACCCTGATTGGCACGGCCGCGCAAGCTGGCGCAGAGGTCGTGGTTGTCGAATTCGCCGATGGCGTCTTTCAGCAGGAAACGCGTGCCATCCTTCAGGGTTCTCGCATTCGCGACCGTCTGGATGGACTGCTATTCGCAGCACCCGATGCGCTTGGTGCCATGGGTGGTGTCGCGGTGCTGGAGCGATACGGGCTGTCACCCTTTGCCATCTCGGGCATGCTGACCCTGTCGCCCCTTGCAACGCAAGAGGCGCTCGAGATCACAGGCCTGCCTATCCTGTCGCGTGATGAGCTTTGGGATCCGGCGGTGATCAGCCGCCATGCTTCGTCACTTATGCGCGCGAACAACAGTCAGGTCGCGGCATGAGCCGCCTGCCGAAAGTCATCGAAGGGGACCGCATCGCCGATGCGGTCTTCCTGCCTCTGATGGGGGTCGCGCAGGCCGTCGCCATCGGGATCGGGGCCTTCGCGACCCGGGACGCCTTTACAGCGCTGCATGCCGGGATGCCGCCCGATGTCTCGACGTTAACAAGACTGTTTGCGGCCGGTTTCGTCGCCGCAGGTCTGGAATACCTGCTTCGCATGCGGGCCGAGGCTCTGGGCCAAAGCTATGCTGCTGCGCTGCGCCTCAGGCTGTTCGACCACATTTCGGGCATGCCCCGACGAGTGCTCGAGACGCGGCGGCTGGGTGGGCTCTCGCTGCGTTTTGTGGGTGATCTTTCTACTGCCCGGAACTGGTTTGGTAAGGGGTTGCCGGGTGTCATATCGGCATTTGCGATCTTGCCGGGGGCCGCATTCGTGCTTTGGCTTCTCAGTCCTGCGCTGGCGCTGGCAAGCGTGCTGCCCCTGTCATTGTCTCTGGTCGGGATGACGCTTGTGGCGTTTGGGCTGGAGGCCAGACATCGAAGATTGCGGTCAAAGCGCGCGAACATCTCGATCCAGATGATGGAGCGGATTGCGATTTCGCCCGAGCTTGACCTGTTGGGCCGCACCGAAAAAGAGCTTCGTGAACTCGACAAGAACAGCAGACAATTGAGGCAGGACGCCATGGCACGGCTGGGTCTGTCGGGAACGCTTCGCCTGTTCCCGCAGATCGGTGCGGCATGTGCCGGGTGCGCCGTTTTATGGGTCGCGGGGGCCAATGGAATCGCGCCGGGCCTCGTGGCCGCATCTCTGGCTGTCCTGGCATTGCTGGCCGCCCCGCTCTTGACGCTGGCCGAGGCGTGGGACCAGTTTTGCGCGTGGCGCATCGCCCGGCAAAAGCTTGAGACGCTTCTGTCGCAACCCAGCAAGCGGCGGACCGTCGTCCCGATCGGACGTGCGCCAAGAGTCTCAATCTCTGGCCCGCTCGTCGAAAAAGAGGTGCAGGCGGGGGCAACCGTGCTGATCGAAGGCCTGCGGGGCGCGGGCAAATCGCGGCTGGCGTCGGTTTTGGCGGGTCTGGATGACGACGAGCAGATCAACGTGCGGTTTGAAAGCACGGCGGGCCAGCAGCCCAAGACTGTATATATCGGTGCGACACCCGTCACACTGCAAGGTAGCCTGCGGCGCGCGCTGACGCTTGGCCACTCACCCAGACCGGATCGCATCGCGGTTCGCGACGCTGCGCGAGACTTCGGTCTGCGTCGCTTGCTGAGAAGGATTGGCGGCACCGATGGCCGGATCGCCGAGGGCGGCCGCAACCTCTCGGCTGGTGAAAGCCTTCGGTTCGATTTCGCCCGAGCGCTGCTGGGTCAACCGGATCTGATCGTGATCGATGCAAGCCGGTTTTGGGCCGATCCTAACCACCAGTCCTTGTTCCAAAAACTGCGCAACAGAACCGATGCAACGATATTTGTGACGGGTCCGCCCTTGTCAGACCTGGATTTCGATACAACCATTACGCTCAGCCGCGCCGAACAAGCGGCAGCCTAAGCACTTTTTGCCTTTGGCAGGAGGCGACAGATGAAGATCACCGGACTCTTCTCACTTTACGGCGCAGCTTTTTTCGTGGTCACCGTTTCGCTGGCCGGACTCACCTTGTGGAACATCGATCGCACGCGGTTCTGGGATGACCGGATCGCGCTGGCGCAGACGTCCTATAATGAACATCTGACCCTTCAGGCGAATATCTACATGTTGCTCAAGCAATATGGTGACGCCCTGATCATCGGCGATCGCGATGAGGGGCGTGGCGAGCGGATGCTATCGACCCAGATCGCCAACAGTATCACCCGTATTCGTGAAGTCATCGCGCGCGAGATCGAGCTGGTCGGCGAAGAAGAGTACGAAGAGCTCGAACTGCTATCGCGCATCGAAAAGGACGTTGAACGTCTGACATCGCTTTTGGGCCGTCTCGGAGATGACGGCGCACCCATGTCTGACGAGTTCAGAATGGCACGCCTTGTTGACGTGCTCGATCGACAGATCGACGTCAATCTTTCCAGCATGATCAACGAAGCGTTGGAAGAAGAGCTAGAAGAGGTCATGGAGACCGAGGCAGAGGCCGCCGCCTTTCGCGCAACCAGTCGACAAGTCGTCATCGGAATCGTTGCGATTGCGATGGTAATCCTCGGGATCTGCGGCATCTCCTACTGGCGGCTCGTTCGCCGTCCGATCTCGGAGCTGCGCGAGGCGGTCGGTGATTTCAGTGCAGGCCGCTTTGACAGGCGCGCGCGCGTGTCCGGTGGCGCCGAATTGAGGGAGCTTAGCCGCGTTCTGAATGACATGGCCGCCCGTCTGGCTGCGCGGGAAGCGACCTCGAAGGAACAGAACGAGTTGCTTGAGGCGCGCGTCAGTGAACGAACCAAGGAACTCGAAGAGCTTTTGGGCCGCATCGAGCAGTCTGAGGAAAACCGCCGCCAGCTTATGGCTGACATAAGCCACGAATTACGCACCCCCCTTGCGATTATTCAGGGCGAAGCCGAGGTCACGCTGCGCGGTGGCCAGCAGACACCCGAGGTTTACTCTGATGCCCTTGCGCGCATCATGGATTCGGCGCGGCATACCGTGCGCATCGTGAACGACCTGCTTTTGATTTCTCGACAAGAGGCGGGGCAGCTTCGCCTTGAACTGAGTGAAACCAATCTGCGTTACGTCCTTCATGAGGCCGTGAAGATCTTTCCGGGTAAGGTCGAGACAAGAGACGAGCTGACCCAGGAACCCCGCGTGCGGGCGGACATCGTCAGGATGCGCCAGTGTCTATTGGCCGTGTTCCAGAACGCCAAGCGCTACGGAGGCTCGGAAATCAACGCCATCCTGCACAACGATGACGCCGGCTTCACCATAAGTATCGACGACAACGGCCCCGGCATGAGTGATGCCGAGCGGGCGCACGCGTTTGACCGCTTTTTCCGTGGCACCGACTCGTCACGGGGAGATAGCGAGGGCACCGGTCTTGGCCTGCCCATCGTCCGCTCGATCATGGAAGCGCATGGAGGAACTGCGACTTTGGACACCGCGCCAAACGGAGGACTGCGCGTCAACCTGACCCTGCCCCACCGAAGTCGTATATCCGTAGTCTCAACCGATGATGGTGTCGAGGAGGACAAAACAGGCCCATCCAACCAGAGTTTAGGCGCATAAACCTGCGATCCGACCACCTGTCTATAGATCGCCAACCTTATGGATTTCTCCGCCCGTAGCCGTGTTCTAGGCAGCGAGGAACGTGAGAGGCAAACAATGAATATTCTGCTTATTGAAGACGAAACCCGAGTGGCCGACTTCATTCGGCGCGGCTTGGCAGCGGAGGGCTGGTCTGTCCATCACGCGCCAGACGGAGAAACGGGGATCGAGATGATCGCCATCCATGATTTTGATGTCGTGCTTTTGGATCTCATGCTTCCGGGGATCAGCGGACAATCCGTGTGCCAAAAGCTGCGTGCCCGGAAGAACACAACGCCGATCCTGATGCTGAGTGCCTTGGACGCAACCGAAGAACGCGTCGAGGGGCTGAAGATCGGCGCGGATGATTACCTGCCCAAGCCCTTTGATTTCGATGAGCTGATCGCGCGGATTGAGGCGCTTCATCGCCGCGCCAAGAGCTTTGATTGCAAAACCGACAACGCGACCATCGACAAGGGCGCTATCGTCTTTGACCGCTCGTCGCTGATCGTCACCGTGCATGGAAGCGAGATTGAACTGTCAAGCAAGGAACGCGATCTGCTGCTCCTGTTTCTGACGAATGCCGGCCGCGTGCTGTCTCGGGAAAGGATCCTGAACGCGGTGTGGGGGGTAAACGCGGATCCGATGACGAACATCGTGGATGTGTACGTTGGCAGGCTGAGGCGAAAGCTCGGGGATCAGGCGGGCAGGATCGTGACCTTGCGAAACGTGGGCTATCGTTTCGAGTAGTTGGATCTACTGATGTGCCGCCCTCTGCAAACAGCATAGGCAGAACGCTGCGGATTTGCTCCTGCAATGTGCCTATTGCTGTGAAATCCGTGGCAAATTGGCAAAAACCCAAGAAAACAGTAGGGATTAACCTTGCCGCGATGGCGGCCCTTACCCATGTCCTCGGCAAGGATCAGAGTTGACGTTGGCGCACGGCAAGCTGAATACAGGAATGGCCCCGGTAACGCGGGGGAACTAAGGAAGGGGGACTGCCGTGCTGGACTACGCTCAGCTTTATCTTGCCGCCGGTCCAGGCAAGACCGAACCAGCCGTTTTCAGAATTTGCCCGGGCGGTGTGCCTGACCCGATTGGTTATTGACCGTTCCATCCGGCGGCATTCGGCCAGATTTGGCTGTGTCCTCGGGTTGCTCCCAACGGGCTTGTGACGCATAGGCATCCGGGCACGGTGGGGGATCCAGCAAAACCTCATTCCAATTCATGTCCTGCGGAGCCGCGACTACATGCAAAGCAACCTGCTTCCGATAATCGCGATCTTGCCATTCCTCGGCGCGCTGATGCCGGGTGTCATGATCCGGGCGGGCCGTAACACTTGCGCAACCTTCACGGCCATCCCGACCCTGTTGGCGCTGGTGATGCTTGGAACCCTTGCGCCAGCGGTATTTCGTGGCGAAGTCTTGATTGCCGAGATTGAATGGCTTCCGCAGCTGGGTCTTTCGGCTCGCTTCTTTCTGGACGGTCTGGGGCTTCTGTTCGCGGGAATGATCCTTGGCGTCGGTCTGCTGATCACGCTTTACGCCCGGTTCTATCTGTCGGCGCAGGATCCGATGGGGCAGTTCTTTACCTATCTGCTTTTGTTTCAGGGCGCGATGCTTGGCATCGTGCTGTCGGATAACATCCTGTTGTTGCTGATCTTTTGGGAGCTGACATCCCTCTCGTCTTTCCTGTTGATTGGCTATTGGAAGCATCTGCCCGAAGGGAGGCAGGGCGCGCGAATGGCCCTCGCTGTAACGGGGGCCGGTGGTCTGGCCATGATTGGTGGGATGCTGATCCTGGGCAATGTGGTGGGCAGCTACAACCTGACCGACATCCTCGCCGCAGGAGAGCAGATCAAGGCATCGGAGTGGTATCTGCCAGCGCTCATCCTGATCTTGCTTGGTGCGTTCACCAAGTCGGCCCAGTTTCCGTTTCATTTCTGGCTGCCCCACGCCATGGCCGCACCCACGCCGGTGTCGGCCTACCTGCATTCGGCGACGATGGTCAAAGCCGGTGTGTTTCTGATGGCGCGGATGTGGCCCGCGCTCGCGGGAACCGATGCGTGGTTCTACATCGTCGCCACGACCGGCCTGATCACAATGGTTATCGGGGCGTTGATCGCGCTATTCAAAGACGATCTGAAGGCGCTCTTGGCCTTTTCGACGGTCAGCCACCTTGGCCTGCTAACCATGCTTTTGGGTTTCGGGACACCCTTTGCGGCCATTGTCGCGGTCTTTCACATCATCAATCACCTGACCTTCAAGGCAGCACTCTTCATGACGGCGGGCATCATCGACCATGAGGCCCATACCCGCGATATCAAACGTCTGGGCGGCCTTCGTCACCTTATGCCGGTCACCTTCGTCATCGGCACAGTCGGCGCCTTGTCCATGGCGGGTATCCCACTGTTCAACGGGTTCCTGTCGAAAGAGATGATGCTGGATGCGGCTTCCGACACGGTCTGGAACGGTTCGGATTGGGCGGTGCCTGTGCTGGCCACCTTGGGGTCGCTGCTATCGGTCGCTTATTCGCTGCGGTTCATCTTCCATGTGTTCTTGGGGCCCAAGCGCGACGACTATCCGGCCAAGCCCCATGATCCGCCATTTGGCATGTGGGCCTCGCCGGCGCTGCTGGCGGTTATGGTGGTTGCCATCGGTGTGATGCCCTGGCTCGCCGGGCCGCTGGTTGCCGTCGCAGGTGGCGCGGTTACGGGCGGTGACATGCCATACTACTCGCTCAAGATCTGGCATGGAGTGAATACCGCACTCTTCATGTCGATCATCGCGATCATTGGCGGCGGGATCCTCCTCGCAATGCACCGACCGCTCGATCGCCTGTGGAACGCGACACCGCGGCCAGAGGCCAAGACGATCTTTGACGCTTTGATCGCGGGTCTGGTTCGGCTGACGAGTGGCATAGCACTGGGCCTGCATAACGGCGCGATCAGCCGCTATCTGGCAATCTTCGTCGTCTCAACGCTGGCGATCGGGGCCGTTGCGTTCTGGAGCGGTGGTATGCTGGCGCCCACGCGCGAGTTGCTACCTGTGCCACCTGTGGTGCTGGCAGGCTGGGTTCTTTTGGCCGCCGCGACAGGTCTTGTCGTACTGCAACATCGCAACCGCTTCCGTGCGCTCGTGCTCATTGGGATCATTGGGCTGATGATCTCGTTTGGCTTCGTCTACCTTTCGGCGCCGGACCTCGCGCTGACCCAGATTTCGGTCGAGACGGTCACGATCATGCTGCTGCTCTTGGCGCTGCACTTCTTGCCGAAAGAGACACCGCATGAAAGCAGCATGGTCCTGCAGGCACGAGACGGAGTTATCGCGGTCGCTGCCGGGCTCGCGGTAGGCGGGTTGGCCTATGGCTTCATGATGCGCGATTTCAGCACGATCTCCGACTACCACCTCGCAAACTCCAAGACCGGGGGCGGGGGGACCAACGTGGTCAACGTGATCCTCGTCGACTTCCGCGGCTACGACACCTACGGCGAGATCATCGTTCTGGGCGTGGCGGGCCTGACGATCTTCGCGTTGATGGAGGCGCTACTGCGTGGTGCGGCCGGTCGGCGGTTGCGCAATTCCCATCACTATAATGTCGACCGTTCCCGCGACCGGCACCCGCTGATGATGGTGGTCGCGACACGGGCGATGATGCCAATCGCGGTGATGGTCGGTGTCTATCTCTTCTTGCGCGGACACAATCAGCCGGGCGGCGGATTTGTCGCCGGCCTCGTGATCTCGATCGCGCTCTTGATGCAATACATGGCGTCCGGGTTTGCGTGGGCGCAGCGGCGACAGCGGATCGAATATCACGCCATGATCGGCTGGGGTGTTGTGATTGCAGGTCTCACCGGCGTCGCGTCATGGCTGGCCGGTGTGCCGTTCCTGACCTCTTGGTTTGGTTACTTTGAGTTCCCACCGATCGAGGAATTCGAACTGGCTTCCGCTCTAGCGTTCGATCTGGGGGTCTTTCTGACCGTGCTCGGTGCGGTGATGCTGATGCTGTTCAGCATTTCGCGACTGGCCCGTCATGCCGGTGAAACCGTGAACAAGGAGCCACTCGAATACGACCCCTCAAAGGCCGTTGGACGCATCCGCGAGGGAGAAAGCTGATGGAACTCATTGTTGCAAGCGGCATCGGGTTTTTGACGGCCGGCGGCGTTTACCTGATCCTGCGGTTGCGGGCATTCCCGGTCATCCTTGGCCTCGCGCTGCTGTCCTATGCCGTCAATGTTTTTCTGTTCTCGTCGGGGCGGCTGGCGATCAACGTACCGCCCGTTCTCAATCCCTATGGCGAAGCGGCGTATACCGACCCGCTGCCACAGGCGCTGGTGCTGACGGCTATCGTGATCTCGTTTGGAATGACGGCGGTGCTGGTGATGTTTGCGCTTGGCGCGTTTCTCGAAGCCGGTGATGACCAGATCAACATGGATGGTCAGGGCGAAGAGTTGGACAAGCCCGACGAAGAGCAGGAAGAACTGACGGAGACCCGCGCATGAGCCACTGGATTATCGCGCCGGTCATCCTGCCGGCGCTTCTTGCGCCGATCATCGCTTTCGTTATGCGCCACGACATCACATTGGCGCGCACGGCCTCAGTCACCGGCACGCTGGCTCTGGTCGCGATTTCAGCCGGATTGGTGGTCACAGCCGACAGCGGCGACACCTTTGTCTATCGCCTTGGCAACTGGCCTGCGCCTTTCGGGATCGTATTGGTGCTGGATCGGCTTTCAGCCGCAATGGTGCTCTTGACCTCGGTTCTGGCCATTCTGGTTCTGTGGCATGCCGTTGCGACCGGCTGGGACAGTCGTGGCAGGCACTTTCACGCGCTGTTTCAGTTTCAGCTCATGGGCATCTGTGGTGCCTTCCTGACGGGTGACGTCTTTAACCTCTTCGTCTTCTTCGAAGT
The DNA here is from genome assembly GCA_963922565.1 of uncultured Rhodobacterales bacterium. Lineage (GTDB taxonomy): Bacteria > Pseudomonadota > Alphaproteobacteria > Rhodobacterales > Rhodobacteraceae > JBCBKL01. The sequence continues at coordinate 69,342 of CAWUIQ010000012.1, read as the reverse complement.
CCTGCTGATCGCATCCTATGGCCTGATGATCCATGCTGGCGGGCGTGAGCGGCTGCAGGCGGGTCTGCAATACGTCGTGATGAACCTTGCCGGTTCGACGCTGTTCCTGTTCGCGCTCGGGGTCATTTACGCCACGACTGGCACGCTGAATATCGCGGACCTTGCTGCGAAAGTTCAGGCCATTCCAGCTGAAGACAGCGCCATGATCCGCGTTGCAGCAATGCTGCTTTTGGTGGTCTTTATGATCAAAGGGGCACTGTTCCCCGTACAGTTCTGGCTGCCGGCGACCTATGCCAACGCCCCCGCGCCGGTCGCGGCGCTGTTCGCGATCATGACCAAGGTTGGAGCCTATGCCATCATTCGGGTCCATACGATCGTCTTTGGCCCCGGTACGCCCTCGATCGAGGTGCTGGTGCAGGAATGGTTGTTCCCGGCGGCGATCGTCACCTTGGCGATCGGGGCATTCGGGGTGCTGGGCGCGCGGCGTCTGATGCCGCTTCTGTCCTTTTCGGTGGTGGGTTCGATGGGCACCATGATGCTGGCCGTCGCCGTGTTCACGCCAGAGGCCACCACGGCCGCCCTCTATTATCTCGTTCACTCGACCTTTGCCGCAGCGGCGCTGTTCCTCGCGGCTGACCTGGTCAAATCCCGGCGGCCGGGGGGTGGCCTGCTGGTCGCCGAAGCGCCAATCGTGCAAAACGGCCTGTTCGCGGCTCTGTTTTTTGGTGGCGCGATTGCGATGGCCGGTATGCCCCCGCTCAGCGGGTTCCTCGGCAAACTTCTCGTGATGGATTCGCTCCGAATGCCGGCGATCCTGCCCTGGGCCTGGAGCGCGATCCTGGTCGGATCACTGCTGACGATCATCGGGTTTGCGCGTGCCGGCAGCATCATCTTCTGGAAGTCTACCGCTCTGGTGGAAGACCCACCCGAGAACGCGGACCAGACCGACAGCGCGGTGTTGGTTGTGGCGACCAAGCCGGCGACGGCGATGGAAGTCGCGCCCGCTTTGCTGACGCTTGTCATCCTGGGGATGCTTGCCGTTCTCGCCGGGCCGATCACGACGTATATGGAAGGGGCGGCGGCGCAGCTTTTTGATGCAAGCGGCTATGTGTCATCCGTCCTGGAACCGGGGCAGGGGAGATAGGTCATGCTAAAACGTCTTCTGCCGCATCCGTTGATGAGCATCGGCCTAACGCTGGTCTGGCTGGCGCTGGTCAACAAGGTCACGGTCGGCAACGTGCTGTTGGGTGCGGCACTTGGGCTGGTCGTGCCGATCCTTACCGCCCCCTACTGGCCTGAGCGATCCAAGATCGGCAGCCCGCTTAAGGCCGCCGAATACGTCCTGATCGTGCTGTGGGACATCATCGTCGCCAATGTGCAGGTCGCGATGATCATCCTCTTCAAGCGCCGCGATGACATCCACTCGAAATGGGTCACCGTGCCGCTGGAACTGACATCGCCTGAGGCGATCACCGTACTGGCGGGAACGATCACCATGACGCCTGGCACCGTCTCGGCCCTTTTGTCGGCCAACGGTACGAGCATCCTGGTGCATTGCCTGCATACCGATGATCCGGACGAGGTGCGGGATGGCATCAAAGATCGCTATGAGCGCCGCCTGAAGGAGATTTTCGAATGATCACCTACGCAATGCTCTTTGCCTTCGGATGCTTTGGTCTGGGGCTTTTGCTCAACCTCTGGCGGATTGCCGTTGGGCCCAACACCGCGGACCGGATCCTTGCGCTGGACACGATGGTGATCAACGTCATCGCATTGCTGATCATCTACGGGATCTGGCAGGGAACCGCCGTTTATTATGAGGCGTCCATGCTGGTTGCCATGGTCGGGTTCGTTTCAACCGTCGCCTATTGCCGCTTTATCCTGCGCGGCGACATCATCGAGTGAGGACAGGACCATGCTGGCAGACCTTCTGATTTCGGCTTTTCTTATCATCGGCGGTATCTTCGGCCTTGTCGGGTCTTTCGGTCTGATGAAACTGCAAGACACGATGCAGCGCCTGCACGCGCCGACAAAGGCGACCACGCTGGGTGTCGGCGGGGTTTTGATCGCATCGATGCTCTATTTCCTGCTGGTCAAAGGCAGCCTGTCATTCCACGAGCTGATGATTACGGTGTTCCTGTTCCTGACAGCGCCGATCACGGCTCATTTCATGTCACAGACCTTCATCCGGCTGAACATCCCGAAAGACGATCTTCCGGCGAGTGAGAACACCTGCGGCTGGTCTATCTATGACGACCCACCAATGGTTGGGCGGGAAGACGGTTGAGGCAAAGCTGCCTCAGGTCGTGTCGGCTGGTGGCCGCACAACGCCCTTGGTGATGATGATGTTTCCGTAAAGACGCGCCTCGCCTGTTTGCACGATTGCATAGGCGCCCTTGGCGCGTTCGTAGAATTTGAAGCGTTCCAGGCGGGTCAGATCGGTGGGGTGGTCAGCCAGCTCGTTGATGATGGCCTGAAAACTGTGGACGATTTCGGGCACGTCATCTGACCCGACGGTTTTCATCACAGTGGCCGCGTCATCGACAAAATCGTCAACGGGCATCACCGAAAGAACGGCCCGCAGCATGTCCGTGGCTGAATGACCATCCGCGCGGATGCAGCGACGGGCAAACCCGTCACCTGGAAAGTTGCCATCGACGATGGCTAAGTCGTCACCGTGGCCCATGGCGCGGAGCGCCCTGAGCAGGTCGGGTGACAAAAGCGGGTTCAGACCAATCAGCATCGTCGGGCTCCTGCAATGAATAAGGCAGCAGGATACCTGCAGCCGCTCAACTCCTTGGTTAGCAAAATTCGTGAACAGATGTGAATCATCAATAGACGCGCCCGTACGCTGCAGCGCGTGTGATGGGCATCCAAGCAAGCGTTGTGGACGGATAGACGTCCGGCGCTCGTGTCGCGATTCGGGATCTGATGGCTGTTGTGCCGTGCCTTGGCAGGTCGAATCTGACGTCGGGCCTGTGTGCCCACTTCCAGCTCAAACTTCGGCCCATCCAATTCCGGCAAAGAGCCGCTTATCTTTGCGCGACAAGAGCTTTCATATACAACCAATACCCCCTGATCGGCGGGAACTGTCTCTGCCCTTTGGACAGCGACTGTCGGGCCGCAATTTTGACGCATTTTGATCCGACGCCTGACACGAACCCGAACATTCAACCAGAGTTATGGCGCAACATGATTGTTACAGTCCCCAACGGCACGGCAAGCATCACTTACTCCGAACTACTGAACCTGAACGGTGGCGATATAGGAAATGACGACATCGTCGTTGTTCCGGCCGGCACCGAACTGATCTTGGACACGGACGCTGAATTGGGCGGTCTGGTTGTCCAGGGTGAGTTTCGCGTTGCCGATGGCACCGATCTTGAATTGTCGTCCGATTGGGTCGCCGTGATCGATGGTGGGCACTTTGAGGTCGGAACGGAAGCGGAGCCCCATGTCAGCGATTTCACCCTGACACTTACGGGTGACGATCCGAACCAGGATGTGAACATCTCGGAAATCCTGATGCAGGCGGGCCAGCCCATGATGCCCGGCATGGATGAGATGGTTTTGCAGAACCAGGATTCATTTCTGATGGTGATGGGCGAGGGCAGCAGGCTCGATCTGCATGGCGCCGACGCGGCCAAAACCTCGTGGACCCAGCTCGACGGAACTGCCGAAGGCGGTGCCACCAGCATCACACTGGCCGAGGCCCCTGGCTGGCAGATCGGTGACAAGATCGCGATCGCGTCGACGGACTTTGACCCGGACCAGGCTGAGAAGCTTACGGTCACCGGCGTTTCGGCAGACGGTCGCACGATCAGCTTCGAACCGCCGCTCGATTACATGCACTACGGCGAGGTCGATCAATATGACGATCCCGACGGCGACTTACACCGGCTTGATATGCGCGCGGAGGTGGCTCTGCTCAGCCGGAACGTAAAGATCCAAGGCGATGTCGTGTACGACGACGATGTGCCGCTCAACGAACAGGACGATCAGTTCGGCGGCCACACGATGGTGATGAACGATGGTGAAATGTACGTCTCAGGCACCGAGTTCGCCTATATGGGCCAGGCGGGCACGCTGGGCAAATACCCCGTCCACTGGCATGAGATGGATGACGTTTCGGGCCAGTACATCACGGACTCGTCCATTCACCACAGCTTCAACAAGGGCATCACGATCCACGGAACCGACAATGCCGAGGTGTCGGGCAACGTCGTCTTTGAGACGATCAGCCACAATTACTATTTCGAGGATGGGTCAGAGACGGGCAATGTCCTGACCGACAACCTTGGCATGGGCGCCCGTGAACCGGGCAGGTTCGGAGAGATCCGCGGCGCCAACGACGACGAACCGGCGAACTTCTACACCTCGAATGGCGACAATGTCTGGGTCGGCAACCACGCCGCCGGGTCCGAGGACAAGAACTTCTATTTCGATCTCGGGTCAGCGGATGGGCGGGACTTCGGCACCTTTGAAGATAACGCCGCGCATTCCGCGCCCGGGCGTGCGTTCTACCTCAACCACGGCGGCCTTATCCAGGATGGCACACCGACCGGCAGTGCAGAACAGCCGCAGGAGGTCGACCCGTGGGAGGTCGACGGCCTGACGGTTTACAAGAACAACGGGGTCTATGTTCGGGGCGTCGAGGGCACGTTCACGAACTCGTCCTTCGCAGAAATGGGCAGTAACGCCCGCTTCCGTCTTAACCAGACCGTCGAAGACAGCCTGATCGTCGGCCGGTCCGACAACGTCGGGAATCCGCAAACCGACGATGAGATCGAGGCGGGTCGTAGCCTGCCCGGTGGCAGCGGCGACTTTCAGGGTTTCCAGCTTTATGACGGCCCCGGCAGTCTCAGCAACGTGATGTTCGACGGGTTCGAGGAAGGCGACGACGCGATCGACCTGTCGAACGCGATCCACAAGTCGGCATCGTTCGCTGTCGAGGGCATCACCTGGGGCGACAACGTCCATGAGGACGCCAAGGTCAGCATCGGCGGTGGTGGCAACGCTATTGGCAACGACGGCTGGGCGCGTGGCATCGTTGATGTCGACGGAAGCCTGACGGGCGAGCCGGGCGCCATGGTCTACCAGTACAGCAGCGACCGGGACGGCTCGCGCGTCTTCAACGCTGGAGAGGACTACGAGATCATCGAGGAATGGGGTGCCATCGTCTCTTACGGGACAAAGAGCGGCACGCTGCGGATTGACAACAACATCGAGAATACCGGCGCGAACCGGGGGCTCGACAAGAGCGGCTTCACCGTCACCCGGTCCGATGGCGAAACTGCGTCGGGCATCCGCAACCAGATCCCCGTTTTTGAGGGCTACAGCTACGCCATCGACTACAGAGACATCGAGGACCAGTTCCGGCTCTACCTTCATGACATGGATTGGGGGGACAGCGTGATCTTCAACCTCGGTCCGACACCGGCCGGATCGAGCTTCACCGTCGACGATCCCGGTTCCGATGCGTCCTGGCCGGCCCGCGAGGTCAGCTCGATGGCGATGCTTGAGGCCTCTCCCGACACAGCTGTTTTTCGCGATGCGAGCGGCGAAGTGCATATCAATCTGGTGGCGGAGATGGCCCATGGTTTTCTGTGGCCGCAGCCCGGCGCGACTTACAACGACACCCTGCATTCCGGTGTGACCGTCATCGTTGATACGGAGGCCGACCTCGATTTGGATGCGCTCACCTTCGACGATCCCGGACCGGGCGACTCGCTCCCGCCGCCGCCCTACGCCGAGGGTCAGGGCCCTCAAGATGAGCAACCTGTTGTCGAGCCTCCCGTGGATGAGCAGCCAGTCGACGAACCACAGGATGAAGAGCCAATTGACGAGACGGCGGACGAGGAAGAGCCGATCGACGAACCACCGGTCGATGATCAGCCCGAGGAAGAAGTGGCTGAAGAAGAACAATCATCTGACGAACCACCCGCCGAAGAACCTGCCGACGAGGAACCGGTCGCCGAGGAGCCGGAACCGATCGCTATCACCCTGACGCTGCTCGATATCGCGAGTGGCGACGAAGTCGATACCTTCGATGGTACTTTTGATCCCAAGACCCAGACGCTGATCGCCGAAACGGACGGTCCGGTCAGAAGCATCGGTTTCTATCTCGATGGTGAATTGTTCCGGATTGAGAACCACGTTCCGTACGCCCTCTTTGGCAATAGCGATGACGAGCTGTGGGCCGGCGACCTGCCGGTTGGAGATTACGATCTCGAAGTCCGGGCGTTCTCTGGCCGCAATGGCAACGGAGAGATTGTTGGTTCGACCACCATCAGCGTTGCCGTTGTCGAGCCGCCAATGGACGAGGCACCGATAGAAGACTCGCCGGAACCGGAGGTGCCGGACGAGCCGCCGTTGGATGACGAACCGGTTGTGGAGGAACCCGCTGTAGACGAACCCGCATCCGCGACAATTACTTTGACACTGCTCGACATCGCGAGCGGTGACGAAGACGACACCTTCGACGGCACCTTTGATCCCGAGACTGAGACGATTATTGCCGAAGCTGACATTCCCGTCGGAAGCATTGGCTTCTACATAGATGGCGAGCTCTTTCAGGTTGAAAACGAGGTTCCATACGCCCTGTTTGGCAATAGCGGCGACGACCTCTGGAGTGGCGATTTGCCAGTTGGGGACTATGATCTCGAAGTGCGGGCATTCTCAGGTCGCAACGGGAACGGCGACCTGATTGCGACCACCGCGATGGAAATCTCAGCAGTCGATCCCGACATCATCGAAGATGAGGCCGACGGTGAAGTGATCGTGGATGAGGCGCCGGTCGAGGAAGCGCCGACCGATGATGCCGCGCCGTCCCCAATCACTCTGACACTTCTGGACGTCGTCAGCGGCGAGAGGAGCGACGCCTACGCAGGCGGCTTTGACGCCGAGACCGATACGATCGTCGCGGAAACCGATTTTCCGGTCGGAAGCATCGGGTTCTTCGTGGATGGCGCGTTGTTCCAGATCGAAAACCACGCGCCCTATGCCCTGTTCGGGAACCAGGGAGACAACTACTGGCACCGCGATCTGCCCGACGGCGATCATGATCTGGAGGTACGGGCGTTTTCTGAACGAGATGCCGAGGGAGATTTGCTTGGGTCAACGACCATCGAGCTGATCTGATCGACCCAGGTCCGAGCAAGTTGTCTGGTAGGGTTTGGTGGAGCCTAGGGGGATCGAACCCCTGACCTCTTGCATGCCATGCAAGCGCTCTCCCAGCTGAGCTAAGGCCCCGGTGACGCCGCTGATTAGGTGTTTTGACAGGCGGGATCAAGCGGAAAATCCCGCCTGCAGTAGTGCAGGTTAGTCTTCGTCTTCGCTGGCGACATCCGCGATTTCGTCCAAAGAAACGTTGCCGTCGTCTTCGTCTTCGTCCAGCAGATCATCGTCCAGTTCGACATCCACGTCGTCGTCATCAAGAACCTGATCGTCCTCGACCTCCGCGGCCGTGGCGGCGTTTGCCTTGGTTGTTGCGGCGTCTTCCGCGTCGGCGGCGATCATGCGCGTCTTGGTAGTGTCCAGCTCGACAACCTCGCCCGTATATGGCGAAACGATCGGGTTCCGGTTCAGGTCGTAAAAGCGCTTGCCGGTCGTGGGGCAGACACGTTTCGTACCCCATTCTTCCTTAGGCATGGGAAATCCTTTTCTCCGAATGCTTCGAAGCCGCCTCGCAGCGGCGCATGTTGCGGCGATTCCGGGCAAGTGCCATAAGCAAGGGGCGGAGTCAAAGCCTTATCGGACAGGGCCTGCGGTGCTGGATCAAATTCTGGATGACATACCCATTACACTTCGTCGCTCGGCCCGCGCGCGTCGAATTACACTGCGCGTCAGCCAGCTTGATGGGCGGGTGACGCTGACCCTTCCTGCCCATGCAGACGAGGCCGAAGGTCTTGCCTTTCTGCAGCAAAAGGCCGGCTGGATCCGCGCCCATGTGGCGGACCTGCCTCAAACTGTTGTGGCGCGGATCGGGGCGCAAATTCCTGTCGAGGGTGTGCTGCGCCTAGTCCAAGAAGGGACGGGTCGGCGCGTAACCTTTGAGAGAGACGCCATTTGCGTCCCGGGAAAGCCCGAGGCTGTTCCGCGCAAGGTCCAGGCGTTCCTGAAGACGCTGGCACGCGAAAGGCTGGCCGAGGCTTGCGATCTCTACGCGGACCGACTGGGAAGGCCGGTTCAAAGCCTTTCGCTGCGCGATCCGCGCTCCAGATGGGGGTCATGCTCGAATGAGGGGCGCTTGATGTTCGCGTGGCGGCTGATCATGGCGCCGCCCCAGGTTCTGCAATACGTCGCTGCGCATGAGGTCGCCCACCTGATGGAAATGAACCATTCCGCGGCGTTCTGGGATCAGGTCCGGCGCATTCATGGTGATTACGCCGAGCCCCGCCGGTGGTTGCGCAAGAATGGCGCAGGATTACATCGATACCGATTTGCAGATTGACGCCCACGAGGATCCGTGAACAGAAAAACTTCATGAACGCGCCACCCCGCACACCGGACGCTGGAACATCTGCACATGACTGGGTCTATCGACGGCTCAGGACCCGGATCATGCATGGAGACATCCTGCCGGGTCAGTCGCTTACCTTGCGCGGTATCGGCCGGGAATATGACGTGTCGATGACGCCCGCCCGCGAGGCGGTTCGCCGCTTGGTGGCAGAAGGCGCCCTAAGCCTTTCTGCGTCTGGCCGGGTATCGACGCCTGAGCTGTCCAACGAACGGATTGAGGAGCTGGCCGCCTTGCGGGCGCTGATAGAGGTCGAGCTGGCAACCCGCGCGTTGCCCCGGGCTCACCTAGCCCTCATCGAGCGGCTGCAATCGATAAACGGCTTTGTGGCCGAGGCCGTGGCGCACCGTGATGCCGTCAGCTACATCCGCACCAATCTTGAATTCCACCGCACCCTGTACCTGCGTGCTCAGGCGCCCGCGATGCTGGCGATGACCGAAACGGTGTGGCTGCAAATGGGGCCGACGATGCGCGCTCTCTACGGTCGCTTGCGCCGGACCGAACCGCCACGATACCACCGGCTGATCATTGCTGCGCTCAGGGCAGGGGATGAACCGGGGCTGCGTCTCGCCGTCAGGTCAGATGTGACCGAGGGGCTGAAAATGCTGGCGTCATGATCCCGCCGGCAACCTTGCCTCATGCTACCGTCCGCTAGGCTGTTGCGGCTGACGCGGGTGGTTTGAAATCGGCGCGCGCCGCATCGGCCTTTTCCCGCATCGCGCAGCCCTTCGCATGATCGTTGATCAGCCCCATGGCCTGCATGAAGGCGAAGACGGTCGTTGGACCGACGAATTTCCATCCAAGCCGCTTAAGATCCTTCGACATGCGGATCGACGTGGGCGAGGTCGACATCGTCTGCGGCTCAGGCACCTCAGCCGGATTGGGTTCATACTGCCAGACAAACGCCGCCAGACTGCCGTGCCGCTCTGCCGCTTCGCAGGCTCGTTGGGCGTTGTTGATGGTCGCAGCAATTTTTCCACGGTGGCGGACGATCCCCTCGTCCTGCAACAGCCGCTCGATATCCTGATCGCCAAATCGCGCGACCTTCTCAAAGTCGAATTGAGCAAAAGCCGCCCGAAAGCTCTCTCTTTTGTTCAGGATCGTTCGCCAGCTCAGACCGGACTGAAAGCCTTCGAGGCAAATCTTTTCGAAGAGGCGTGTATCATCGCCAACGGGGAACCCCCATTCAGTGTCGTGGTAGGCGAGGAATTCAGGTGCCGACCCGCTCCAGCGGCAGCGTTCCAGACCGTCGGGTCCGGTGACCGTGGTCATGCAGCCAAGCCCTTGGAGCCGAGCGCAAGGAACTTTTTGCGCCGGTCGTCGATCAGCTCTTTGGCGTCCTTGCCATCCAGTTCGGACAGCATTGCCTTGATCGCAGAACCGACAGCATCGATCGTCGCGCTCTTGTGGCGATGCGCCCCGCCGACCTGTTCGGATATGATCCGGTCGATGACGCCCAGCTGAAACAGGTCTTGCGCGGTCAGGCGAAGGGCTTCTGCAGCCTCCCGCATCTTCTCGGCATCTTTCCATAGAATGGATGCGCATCCTTCGGGCGAGATGACCGAATAGATCGAGTGTTCGAGCATCGCCAACCTGTTGGCCGTGGCAAGGGCCACGGCGCCGCCTGACCCGCCCTCGCCGATGATAACCGAAACCAGCGGCACGCCGATCTGCAGACACTTCTCGGTCGAACGGGCGATGGCCTCGGACTGGCCCCGCTCTTCTGCGCCCTTGCCGGGATAGGCGCCCGGTGTATCGACAAGGGTGATGACGGGCAGGTTGAAACGGTCGGCAAGTTCCATCAGGCGGATTGCTTTCCGGTAACCTTCGGGCCGGGCCATGCCAAAATTCCGTTCGATCCGGCTTTTGGTGTCGTTGCCCTTTTCATGCCCCATCACCACGACCGACCGGCCATCGAGACGGGCGAGGCCTCCCATGACCGCGTGATCGTCAGCAAAATTGCGGTCCCCCGCCAGTGGCGTGTATTCGGTGAAGAGGGCGTCGATATAGTCCCTGCAATGGGGGCGGTCGGGATGGCGCGCGACCTGACATTTGCGCCACGGGGTAAGGTCTGAATAGAGATCTTCAAGCAGCGTCACCGCCTTGGCATCAAGACCGGCGGCCTCATCCGTGACATCCATATCCTCGTTTTCACGCGCCAAGGCGCGCAATTCTTCGGCTTTGCCTTCGATCTCGGCCAATGCCTTTTCGAATTCGAGATACTGGATCACTGCCCGCTCCCCTGAGTTTTGGCGAGTATATGGCCGGGGACGACAGAGTTTGCAATGTCAGGGCCAAAGTACCGGATAAAGCGACAGCACAAGCAGAACCGCCATGGTCCAGTTAAAAGCGACGAGCCGTTTGGTGTTCGTCAGCACCCGCGCGATCTGCTGCCCAAGCAGGGTCCACGAGCCGATGGAGGGCAGGTTGATCGCTCCGAACACGACGGCCACGATCACCATGCCCAAGGCCGAGTTGCTCGGCGCGTAGACGGTCACGGCCGTCAGCGCCATGGCCCAGGCTTTGGGATTGACCCACTGAAACGCCGCGGCCTGCAGAAACGTCATCGGGCTGCCAGCTGCATCGCGTCCGCCAATCGGCGCAGCATTCGCGATCTTCCATGCAAGAAAAAGCAGATACGCTACGCTGAGCACTTTCAGGATCATGTGGCTGATCGGATAGGTTTCAAAAATCTGGCTTAGGCCCAGACCGACCAGAACGACCATGAAGACAAAGCCCAGTGCAACGCCCGCCATGTGCGGTATCGTCCGGACAAAGCCGAAATTGGCCCCCGACGCCATGAGCATGAGGTTGTTCGGCCCGGGTGTGATCGAGCTGACGAATGCAAAGACGGCAAGAGCGGCGATGAGTTCGTAGGTCATACGCAAGACTTGACGCAGATGACGGCGCATGAAATTGCGTTTGTGGCGAGTATTTGAGAAATCTCACAATTATTGATGGTGATGGACCAAAGAAACGAAGAAATATTGCGGGTTCTGTCGCAGGATGGGCGGATCAGCAATCTCGAACTCGCTGAAAAGGTCGGTCTGTCGCCCTCGGCCTGTCTGCGGCGCGTCCAGGATCTGGAGCGGCAGGGCATCATCACTGGTTATCGGGCGGTCCTCGATCGGACAAAGCTGGGGTCGGGTTTCGTTGCCTATATCGGTGTTGGTCTCAATGACCACTCGAAGGCCTCGCAAGAGGCGTTCGAACGCGCAATTTCCCGTGCTGCCGAGGTCCGTGAGTGCCACAACATCACCGGCACGATCGAATACCTGCTGCGCGTCGAATGTGCGGACCTACAAAGCTACAAGACCTTTCACACCGATATGTTGGGCAGTCTCCCCCAAGTGAATTCCATTACTTCGTATGTCGTCATGGGCAGCCCCAAAGACGAACGGGCTTGACCGACATCAAGATCAGCTTGGGCTGGTTGTGCAATCCTCGCTTCACTTTGGAGGGAGTGGTTCAATGAAAGATGTTGAAGAATTGTTGAAGGGAACAGTGGCTGAACTGGACAAGTTGCTGAACGCCAGAAACGTCCTTGGCGACCCGATCGAGCGGGATGGCCGCATGGTCATCCCAATGGTCAGCTACGGTTTTGGATTTGGGGCAGGCGGCGGTGCCGACACCAAGTCAGGCAACGGGGCCGGAACAGGTGCTGGCGGTGGTATCAAGCCGGTCGGCGCGATCATCTTCGACGAAGACGGTGCCCGGGTCGAGGCGGTCAAGGGCGCGATGTCGAATGTGGCAGAGGTTCTGGGTGAAACCGCAGCCAAGGTTGTGAGCGCGCGGTCAGGAAAAGACGATACGAGCACGGCATGACCGTGCTGTGGGCCCTGGTTATCCTTTTCGTTGTGGTCCTTGCTGTCTGTCTGTTGGTTCTGGTGATGCCTGTTCGGCTGACCCTTATGGCCGAAACCCGGCCCAAATTGCGGGCGCGGGTCAGGCTGGCGCTTCTGGGCGGATGGGTTCCGGATATCGGGGTCTATGACACGTCACCGAAAAAGCGGCAAAAGCCAGCTGCGGATGCCGGGAAAGTTCAAGCCAAGAAGAAACCGGTTAAGCGTCGCTCTGTCGGTCCCCGCGATTGGATAGGTCTGCTGAGCGACATCATGCGCCGGCTTCGCTTTGATCATCTCCGGGTCGACGCGAAGGTCGGCCTGGACGATCCTGCCGATACCGGCGCACTGTATGGGATGCTGTGCCCGGTCGTTTACGCTCTCAGGTCGCAACGGGCCGATATCCACCTTGAACCGGATTTCCAGAACGCTGGCTTTGATGCTCAGATCGACACCGCCATCGAAGTACGGCCCGTTGCTCTGATACCGCCGCTTTGGCAATTCGCTTGGCGTGTTTTTGGGAGGCGGCCATGAACTTGCATCTCGAACAACACGAGGTTCAGGGCTGGCGGATTGCAGCCATCGTCGAGGCAACGGTCAAGTCCGATAGCATTGGCCGCATGTCTCTGTTTCGGGGATTGAAGCGGCCCGTCGCGTTGATCGTAATCGGAGGGAGTAAAGTCAGTGCTTTTGATCGAAGTGGAGCGTCTGTGCCTCTGGCCTACATCGAAAGCCTGTTGCCGGGTTGCCTTGAAAAGCTTGGGATCGAACCAAAAGGCGACTGATCATTGAATTGCTGCCGCGGCGATTGCGGCGAATTTTTTGTCGAGCTCGACGCCGATTGCGGCCAGCGCCTCACCACCCTCGTCCGCGTAGGCTGACCAAACGACGCTCGGGATCTTGTATGACAGGGTCGCGGTGCCATCCGAGTTTTCGGTCACGTAGAACCGCATCGGTGCCTCGACCATCGCCGCGGTCGAGGTTTCGAGCGCACGTACGGCGAAATCGTTGTTGAACACCCCGATGACCCGGTTACCGGGGATGTTGATCCCACGTTTTGCCGCCGCGCCGGTGGGCCCAGCCTGCGTGACGACAGCCATCCCATTCGCCTTTACAGCCGTTTTCAGGTCATCGACCAGTTGTTTATGAGGTTTGGTGGTCTGGGTGACTGACCAACCCTCACGGGGTTTCAGATCGCCCGCGATTGCTGCGGATGCGAATGTCAGGATTGCTGCGATGATGGCTGCTGCGCGCATGAGTACCTCCCGGAAATCGTGGCGCCATAGCACCACGACGCTATCCGGAAGGACATTCACAACGCCGTTAGGTTGTCAGGCCTGTATCATCTCGGCCTGGCGCACGATGACCTCGGCCTGCTTGATGCTGGCGATATCGACAAGCCGACCCTTGTAGACGGTCGCCCCCTCGCCGTTGGCCTTGGCCTGTTCCATCGCGGCAAGGATTTCGCGCGCTTCGGTCACTGCCTCGTCGGACGGGGTAAAGACTTCGTTGGCCAGTGCCACCTGTTTCGGGTGGATCGCCCATTTGCCGACCATGCCCAGTGTCGCAGACCGGCGGGCCTGCGCGCGAAACCCGTCATCGTCGCTGAAGTCACCGAATGGCCCGTCGACGGGCAAAACGCCATGTGTCCGGCAAGCGGCCACGATCGCCGTCTGGGCCCAGTGCCACGGGTCGGACCAGTATTGCTGGCCTTCGCGCAGCATATAATAGTTTTCCTGCGTGCCGCCGATGCCTGTCGTCTGCATCCCCATGCTCGCCGCGAAATCGGCAGCGCCAAGGCTCATCGCCTCCAGCCGGGGTGTCGCGGCCGCGATTTCCTCGACATGCGCGATACCGGCAGCGGATTCGATAATGACCTCGAACGCGATCTTTTTCTTCCGCCCCTTTGCCGTCTCGATGGCGGTGACGAGGGCATCGACCGCATAAAGATCGCCTGCGCAACCCACCTTCGGGATCATGATCTGATCGAGCCGCTCCGACGCCTGCTCAAGCAGATCGACCACGTCGCGGTACCAGTAGGGTGTGTCGAGCCCGTTGATCCGAACGCTGAGCGTCTTGTGGCCCCAGTCGATGTTTCCGATCGCGTCGATCACGGTGCTGCGCGCACTGCCCTTGTCGGACGGAGCCACGGAGTCTTCCAGATCGAGGTTGATTACGTCGGCATCCGAGGCCGCCATCTTTTCGAAGATTGCAGGCCGCGAGCCGGGGCCGAAGAGCTGGCAGCGGTTGGGACGGGCGGGTGCCGTGGGCTGGATGCGAAAGGACACTGGGGCGCTCCTGGAAAGATAATTGCGTCTGATCTGGTGTCTGCAGTTATTAAATTGCGCAACCCGCCGCAACCAACATTTTGCAGGTGCAGCAATGCCGCCGAATTCGGCAATCTGTACACCGGCGCGAAGATTCTTGTGCAGTTTGGCCCGTTCATCGAAAGAACTTTCGTCAAAGCCGCCTGTGTCCGCGAAAATCGGATGCCAATTCCATCACTGGCCGCCAAACTGCCCGCAAAAGATAAGGGGAATCCAATGATCCGGACACCATACCTTTTGTTCCTCGGTGATGCGCCGGACCAACTGGCGGCGAAGGTGGCGCAGGGCATTCGTGACTGGCGACCTGATCATGCCGTCGGGCAGCTTCGCCTGCCGGGTTGCGGGGCCGATGTGGGCCTCAAGGATACGGACCTCGAGGCGGGCCTTGAGGCCGGCGCCAAGACACTGGTCATTGGCGTTGCCAATCGGGGCGGCGTGATCAGCCAGGCTTGGAAGACCGTCCTGATCGACGCGCTGCAGCGGGGATACGACCTCGCCAGCGGTCTGCACAATCTGCTGCGGGACGAGCCCGATCTTGTTGCGGTGGCCGAGGCGAATGGCAGGGCCCTGCACGACGTTCGAGTGCCCGAAGTGGACTATCCAATCGCCAACGGCAAAAAACGGTCGGGCAAGCGCGTCTTGGCCGTTGGTACCGATTGCAGCGTGGGCAAGATGTACACCGGTCTCGCCCTCGATCGCTCGATGCAGGAAAAGGGTTTGAAATCGACGTTCCGCGCCACGGGTCAAACGGGCATCCTGATCACGGGTGACGGTGTCCCGCTGGACGCGGTCATTGCCGATTTCATGGCTGGTTCGGTCGAGTATCTGACCCCGGACAACGACGACGACCACTGGGATGTCATCGAAGGGCAGGGCAGCCTTTATCACGTCAGCTATTCCGGCGTCACAATGGCCCTGATCCACGGTGGTCAGCCAGACGCGCTGATCCTCAGCCATGAACCAACCCGGGCAACGATGCGTGGCTTGCCGGACTACACGCTCCCCAGCCTGCAACAGGTCCGCGATTCCGCTCTACCGCTTGCGCGGATCGCGAACCCCACATGCGAGGTTATCGGCGTCTCGATCAACACCCAGCACATGTCAGAGGACGAAGCGATGTCTTACATGGAGAAGGTCGAGGCCGAGCTTGGTCTGCCGACGGTGGATCCGTTCCGGCAGGGTGCCGGGCGGCTTGCCGATGCCCTTGCGGCGCTCTGATCGGATGCGGCTGCTCCCGGGATCACTCAGATGAAAATCGAAGTGTGCCGCGATACCTTTCCACTGGCAGAAGTCTTTACGATATCGCGCGGGTCGCGAACCGAGGCTCAGGTTCTTACGGTCCATGTCGCGGATGGCGATGCGAGGGGCTGGGGCGAGTGTGTGCCCTATGCCCGCTACGACGAAACGCTCGACAGCGTGGAGGCACAGATCGCGACCTTGCCTGCCGACATCACCCGCGAAGCACTGCAGGATCTGCTGCCGCCAGGCGCGGCGCGGAACGCCGTCGATTGTGCGCTGTGGGATCTGGAGGCGAAGAAGGCCGGAAAACGCATGTGGGAGCTGGCCGGGTATTCGGATCCGAAGCCGCAGATCACCGCGTACACCCTGTCGCTTGATGAACCCGACAAGATGCGGGCGCAGGCTGCAAAACACGCACATCGCCCCGTGTTGAAGATCAAGCTTGGTACGCCCGATGATATGCCCAGGCTTGAGGCCGTCCGGGCGGGTGCGCCGACCTCAAAGATCATCGTGGATGCGAATGAGGGTTGGTCGGCCGAGATCTATGCCAATCTCGCGCCGCATCTGGCGCGGTTGGGTGTGGCGCTGGTCGAACAGCCCCTGCCTGCGGTGGATGACGAGGCGCTGACCGGGCTCGCCCGGCCCGTTCCGGTTTGCGCTGATGAAAGCTGCCATGACCGGCAAAGCCTGCCGGGGCTCAAGGGCAAGTACGATCTTGTCAACATCAAGCTGGACAAGGCTGGTGGCCTGACCGAGGCGCTGGCGCTGCGGGCCGCGGCGCTGGCAGAGGGGTTCGGGATCATGATCGGGTGCATGGTGGGATCTTCGCTTGCCATGGCACCTGCGACGTTGCTGGCGCAGGGCGCTGTGGTGGTGGACCTTGACGGGCCGCTTCTGCTGGCCGAAGACAGGCCGCAACCTTTGACCTACGACCAGATGGGCGTACATCCACCATCTGAAAAGCTTTGGGGATAGCCATGCGCACTGTCTATGTGAACGGAGAGTACCTGCCAGAAAACGAAGCCCGCATTTCGGTTTTCGATCGCGGTTTCCTGATGGCCGACGGCGTTTACGAAGTGACGTCGGTTCTGGACGGCAAGCTGATCGATTTTGACGGTCACGCGGCCCGGCTTGAGCGGTCCTTGGCAGAACTCGATATGCGCTCCCCTATCTCGAACGACGACCTGCTTGAGGTGCATCGGGAACTCGTCCGGCAGAACGGTATCGAAGAGGGGCTGGTTTACCTACAGATCACACGCGGCGCCCCGGCGGATCGCGATTTTGCCTTTCCTGACCCCGATGAGACGCCGTCGACAATTGTTCTTTTCACTCAGAGCAAACCCGGGCTGGCCAACAGCCCGGCAGCCGCGAAAGGCATGAAGGTCATCAGCATCGAAGACATTCGCTGGGGCCGCCGCGACATCAAGACCGTGCAGTTGCTTTACCCCAGCATGGGCAAGATGATGGCCAAAAAAGCCGGTGCTGACGATGCATGGATGGTGCAAGACGGGCACGTGACCGAAGGCACGTCGAACAACGCCTATATTGTCAAGGGCAACAAGATCATCACGCGCCCCCGTTCCAACGACATCCTGCACGGCATCACCCGCGCCGCCGTTCTGCGCTTTGCCCAAGAGGCGCAGATGGAGGTTGAAGAGCGGCTTTTTACGATTGACGAGGCCAAGGATGCTGATGAGGCCTTTATCACGTCAGCCAGCACCTTCGTGATGCCCGTGGTTGAAATCGATGGTGTTGCTTTGGGTGACGGCAAACCGGGACGCGTCGCGCCGCGACTGCGAGAGATCTATCTCGACGAAAGCCGTAAGGCTGCGATTTAGGGTCAGTTGCAGTTCTTTCGGCGTGCTCACTGCTGCGTCCGTGTTGGTTATGTCGCTTAACTAACTGGGCGCTGTCCCCCAGCGTTGCGTTTTTCCCGCTTTGGTCGCATCCTCACCGCATTTAAGCGGCGGGTTGGGGTGCTGCGATGAAACGGATTTCGACACGGGTTCTAAAGCGGGTGGCCGCGGCATTGGCCGGCGTGCTGGGTGTCTTGTTGCTCGTGCTGGTCTTTGGATCGTTCACAGAGGATCTCGCTGGTCGTATCGAGTCCGACATCTTCGAAAATGAAACTCAAGACCTCGCGTCGGAGCGGACAACCAATCGCTTGAAGCCGGGTGAACGTGCAATCTCTGTGATTGCTGAGCAGGGTGACGGTGTTACCGGCTTTCTGCGCCCCGGCGACCGGGTTGATCTGTACCTCGAGATAGACGAACGAACCCAGCTGATCACACCGGGCGGAGCGGTTCGACTGATCGCGATCAACGACAACGAGACGTTATCCCGGCCGCGCAAGGTGCTGACCTTCGCTGTCGATCCCACCATGGCCGCACGGATCGCCCTGGCACAGAGCGCGGGTCGTATCCGTGTCGCGCTGCGCGGCGCCGAAGATACTCAAGCCGGTGGTGAACTCGTTGCCGTCGATATGCGCGACATTCTGGGTATCGAGGAAGCAGTTATTGAGGAAGGCCAGGAGCGCACCTGCACCGTGAGAACGAGGCGCGGGTCAGAGATCACCGAAATCGAAATCCCCTGCCCCGCGTCTGCAAATTCAACGAAGAAGAACCGGACCAAAGCGCTTCGGGATTCAATCGTGGCTGAACTCAAGGCCGCCGACATGGCCTTCAACCGCCCTGAAGAGATGATGCTGGGGCAAACGACGACGGTCGAATTGGTGCTGGCACCTGATGAGGTCGCCGCCCTCGATCAGCTGCCGGAAGATGCCGACGTGTCCATGCAAGCCGAAGCCATCGGCCTATCCGCGGATTTGTCGGGAAAGACCCGGGTCGTCGAAGATGTCGAATATGCACTGAAGATGCAGGCGACCCTCGCCGGCCTCGATTTCATAATCGATCCGCCGGGACCGCAGCGGCGGACATTGCTTGATGATCGATCTGCCAAGTGGGTCTGGACGGTCGAACCCAAAATACATGGTCCGGACAAGGTGCTGAACCTGACCGTTAGCGCGATCGTGGGGCAGGACGGGGTCGATTTGCCACCCATTGGCATCATGACCTTCAGTGAAAAGATCCTGGTTAACGTGACGCTTTGGGATCAGGCCGTGGATATCGCCAAGGAGGTTACGGCGCTGCACGGGGTCATCGTTGCCGTGGGCGGTGCCTTGATCGCCGTTCTGGGCTGGTTGCGCGCCCGCATCCGGGCTGATGAAAAGCCGGACGAAAAGCCAACCGAAGTCATCGTGACCCATAAGATCGCCGAGGATGGTAGCGGGGAAGCCTAGAGGCTAGCCTTTGCCCACATTTTCTTCGAATGCCTTTTTGAACTCGGCCTGCTTTTCGGCGCTGGCATCGGTCTGGTAATTCGCTTTCCACTCGGCCATCGGCATGCCGTAAAAGATCTCGCGCGCCTCGTCCTTGCCCATCTCGATGCCGCGCTCATTCGCGGCCTCTTGATACCAACGGCTCAGGCAATTCCGGCAGAAACCGGTGAGGTTCATCATGTCGATGTTCTGCACGTCGGTCCGGTCCTGCATCAGATGCTGGCGGAGGCGGCGAAAGGCGGCGGCTTCGAGTTCGATTTTGGTCTGCTCATCCATGGCGGTGTCATCCTTTGCTGCATACCGGCCGGGGCTCTGCCCCGGACCCCGGAGTATTTTGGGAACAATGAAGTCCAGTCAGAGATTGGCGTCGTTTCGCGCGGCTTCAAGAATAGGTGCAAGCCGTTTCGCCCATTCGGTCTGTCCCTCGGTCGTTTCAATCAGATCCTGCCTGAGTTCGATCAGGACGTTTGGCCGCCCGTGCCGCAAGGCATGCTGATCGACCGAGTCGCCGGGCAGGTGTCCGGCATAGGGTTCGTTGTCCCCGATTGGCGAAGTCAGTTCGTTGGCTAGGCGCTCAATCAAAGGGTCAGCGAGGCGACGGTCATTGGCGGAAAGGATCCCGATTTCCCAGGGCCGCTGGGCGCCGCCATTAAGCCGGGGCGTGAAGCTGTGGATGGCGACGAGCGCGATGCCGGGACGAGCCGCCATATCTTCGAGAGCGTCATGGTAGGGTGTCCAGAATTCTTCGATACGCCGCGCCTTTTCGGCCGCGTCGGCATGGTGGTTTGCCGGGATGATCGTGCCGTCATAGAGCTTCATCAGTAATGTCGGATCGTCGAGGCCGCGGTTTGGATCGATCACCAGCCTCGAGAAATTCGACAGGATCACCGGCGACTGCAGAAGATCACCGAGGGCCAGCGCGACGCCCGCCGCGCCGATGTCGTATGCGATATGTCGTTCCATATCGCTATCGGGCAGCCCCAGTGAACCGCCATTCACACCGTCTGGAACGGCATTGGTCGCATGATCGCAGGTGATCAGCCAGCCGCCGGGCCGATCCTTTCCCTCGATCCTAAACGGCGAAAATGTCATGCTTCCGTCATCCTTTTCGATGCAGGTCTAACCCTGTTGTCGGCAGAAGGGAATTCGGCGATAACGCTAACACAACCAACCGGGGACATTTGATGAGACGCCATCGCAACGTAAAAATCGTGGCTACGCTGGGTCCGGCGTCAAGCACCTATGACATGATCCGCGCATTGCACGAGGCGGGCGCAGATGTCTTTCGGCTCAACATGTCCCACGGCAGTCACGAGGAGATTGCCGAACGTCACGGCATCATCCGCAAGGTCGGAGATGATCTTGGATCGACCATAGCGATACTTGCCGACCTGCAGGGTCCCAAGCTGCGCGTGGGTGTGTTCGGGAACGGCAGCGAGGATCTGGTCGAAGGCGGGTCGTTCCGTTTGGACCTCGATCAGGCCGAAGGGGACCTCAACCGGGTCTGTCTGCCCCACCCGGAAATCTTCGCGGCCCTCAAGCCGGGGGCGAGTCTGTTGGTGAATGACGGCAAGATCCGCCTCAAGGTAAATGACTGCGGTGCTGACTTTGCCGATTGCGAGGTGGTTACGGGCGGTACGATCTCGAACCGCAAGGGTGTCAACGTACCCGATGTCGAACTGCCACTTGCCGCGCTGAGCGAAAAGGATCGGGCGGATCTGGAGTTTGTCTGTGAGCTTGGCGTTGACTGGCTGGCCCTGTCCTTTGTTCAGCGCGCCAGCGACGTGGCCGAGGCCCGGACCTTGGCCAAGGGCCGCGCTGCGATCTTGTCCAAGATTGAAAAGCCGGGCGCCGTGGCGAAGTTCGATGAGATCCTCGAGGCAAGCGACGGGATCATGGTGGCCCGTGGCGATCTGGGGGTTGAATTGCCTGTCCAGAACGTGCCGCCCATTCAAAAGCGCTTGATCCGGCAGTGCCGCACGGCCGCAAAGCCCGTGATTGTGGCCACCCAGATGCTGGAAAGCATGATCGAAAGTCCGATGCCTACGCGTGCGGAGGTGTCAGATGTGGCTACGGCGATTTACGAGGGCGCCGACGCGGTAATGTTGAGCGCCGAAAGCGCCGCTGGCCAATATCCGATCGAAGCCGTGACAACCATGGACCGTGTTGCCATCGAGGTTGAGCTTGATCCGACCTACACCCAGATCATCGAGGCCTCGCGTCATGCCAAGCGGACGACCGTGGCTGATGGCATTGTCGCCGCGGCAAGAGAGATCGCCGAGACCACCGACATCAAGGCGATCTGTTGCTTCACCCACTCCGGAACAACGGCACTGCTGGTGGCGCGCGAACGCCCGCGTGTTCCGATCCTCGCCCTCACACCGCTTCAGGGGACGGCCCGGCGTCTGGCACTTGTCTGGGGCTGCACCTGCATCATGACGAACGAGCTTGACCGCTTCAAAATGGCGGTGGTCGAGGCCGCCCGGGCGGCCCGCCAAGAAGGCTTTGCCGATACCGATGATCAGATCGTTGTAACCGCCGGTGTTCCCTTCAATATGCCGGGTACCACCAACATCCTGCGCGTTGCCCCGTGCGACGAGCGTTTGATTTTCCGAACTGATCCGGAGTAGCGTTCCCGAAAAAAGGGGACTGAGATGCAAATTGATCCTGATCTGATGTTCGTGATCGGGTTGCTGATAGGCGGGTTTTCGATCCCGTCCATTTTCTCGGCCATTTCGGACGGGCGCGCACCGCGCGCTTCAGCGATCACCATTCTGCTGGCATTCGGTTGCGTTCTCTATGCGATCAACAACAAACCTGGCGGCTACACGATTGATCAGGTGCCCGAAGTGTTTGTCGAGGTCATTTCACGCTTTACCGGCTGACGCGGCCTAACCCGGGCCGCTTTCTTCTTGCCAAATGCTCTGCCCGCATCTATAGCCCGCGTCTCAGTCAGCGCGTCCGGCCACAGTGGCATGCCGAGTCGTGCATAAACCGACCGATCAAGGAGACGGAAATGCCCAAGATGAAGACAAAGTCGAGCGCCAAGAAGCGCTTTAAGGTCAGTGCGACCGGCAAAGTGATCAGCGCCCAGGCCGGCAAGCGCCACGGCATGATCAAACGCACCAAGAAATTCATCCGTGATGCCCGTGGCACCACGACCCTGTCGGCTCCCGACGCACGTATCGTCAAGGGCTACATGCCCTACGACCGCTAAGAGGAGGCGAGAGAGATGTCCCGAGTAAAAGGCGGAACCACGACGCACGCGCGTCACAAGAAGGTCATCAAGGCAGCCAAGGGCTATTACGGTCGCCGCAAGAGCACGTTCAAGGTTGCTCGGCAGGCTGTCGACAAGGCAAACCAGTACGCCACCCGCGACCGTCATAACCGCAAGCGGAACTTCCGCGCCTTGTGGATCCAGCGGATCAACGCGGCCGTCCGTGCCCATGACGAGGCGCTGACATACAGCCGCTTCATCAACGGTCTGAACCTCGCCGGGATCGAAGTTGACCGGAAGGTCCTCGCCGATCTTGCGGTCAACGAACCCGAAGCATTTGCCGCGATCGTCGATCAGGCCAAAGGCGCACTGCCGGCCTGATCAGAGGCAGAATTAGCGAGATTTGGGCCGCTCTGCTGAGCGGCCCTTTTTCATTTCCGCGTCAGCGCAGAGGTGTCGACTACACTCTGGATTGTAGCGCGGGCCCCCTCCTCACCCTCAAAGGTGTGATGCTGACGTGGAAAGGGCACAGCCGGTCCGTTCTTCGACGTTCGACGCTTTGAAAGGAATTTCTGATCAAGTAGACGATGCGGGCCAACGAGGTGGGTGATGGCGCGGATTAGTGAATTACACTACTCGAATGCTTATGCGAGCAGTTCGGGGACGGCTGAATTTTTGGAGGTCGCGCTTGGCCCAAGCGACGATCCGGCGGACTTTACCGTGTCATTCTACCAGTCAAATGGTTCTCTTGGCATCGAGGTGGTTCTGAGCGACCCGAATGTTCAGACTTCGGTCGATGCCGAAAATGGCGAATTCATCTACATTATCTCGGCTGATGACTTTCCAATCCTTCTGACCGATCCCGACGGCAGCGGCTCGACCAACTACGAGGCGTATGCGCTTACCAATACGGCGACCGGCACCGTCATCGATTTCTACGATATTGGTGGTGGCACCACGAACATCACGGCGATCGGCGGGGCAGCCAACGGCGCGGTATCGCAGAACCTTCCTGTTCTCGTTGGCCCGCAATCGACAACGACTACGCTACAGTTCAACCAGCCAAATCCTGACACGCTGGTCTACGAAACCGTGGGGGCGGGGGATACTGGCCCGGCATGTTTTGTCGCCGGCACCCGGCTTGCCACGCCCGATGGCCCGGTACCGATTGAGAGCCTGCAACCCGGCGATCTGGTCGATACGTTGGATGGTGACCCACAGCGGGTTTGCTGGGTGGGTATGCGGCGGGCTGCCGGTACCGGGTCCGACGCACCCATCCGATTCAGATCGGGATCGTTTGGCGCTATGCGCGACGTGCTGGTGTCGCCCAATCATCGCATCCTCGTGTCGGGTTGGCAGGCAGAGCTGCTTTTTGGTGTGACCGAATTGCTTGTACCGGCCAAACGCCTTGTGAACGACGCCACCATCCTTCGTCATCCAATCGAAGGCGTCTGCTATGTTCATCTGCTTTTCGCATCGCATCAGATCGTTTGTGCCGATGGACTGCTGAGCGAAAGTCTGTTGCCCAACCGTCTTGGGCTTGAAGCGTGGGGCGATGAGGCAAGAACCACGATCCTGAACCGGTTTCCAGAACTCGGCCATTCGGATGGCGCTTGGAAACCGGCCCGAAGGCTGGCTCAGGACCGAAGCGCGCAGTTGTTGATCGACGCGTAGCGCAGGGTGCTTGAATTCGTCGTCTTGCGGCGCTAGCACCCTTGCGATCACAGTGGTTGAGGATGCCATGAAAGAGCTGCGTCAGAAATATCTCGATGCCATTGCGGCTGTCGGTGACGAAGCTGCACTGGAAGACCTGCGCGTTCAGGCCATCGGCAAGAAGGGCGAAGTCAGCCTGAAGATGCGCGAGCTTGGCAAGATGACGCCCGAAGAGCGTCAGATTGCTGGGCCAGCGTTGAACGCGCTGAAGGACGAGATCAACAGCGCCCTTGTCGCGAAGAAATCCGCGCTTGCCGATGCGGCCCTTGATGAACGGCTGCGGACCGAGTGGCTGGATGTGACCCTTCCGACCCGCCCGCGTCGTAACGGGACCTTGCATCCGATCAGCCAGGTCACCGAAGAGGTGACGGCCATCTTTGCCGAGATGGGCTTTGCCGTTGCAGAAGGCCCGCGGATCGATACCGATTGGTACAACTTCGATGCGCTGAACATGCCCGATCATCATTCGGCGCGCGCCGAGATGGACACGTTCTATATGCACCGGGCCGAGGGGGATAACCGCCCGCCGCACGTCTTGCGCACCCATACCTCTCCGGTGCAGATCCGGTCGATGGAGGCCATGGGCGCGCCGTTGCGCGTGATCTGCCCGGGCGGTGTCTATCGCGCCGATTATGACCAGACCCATACGCCGATGTTCCACCAGGTCGAAGGGCTTGCCGTCGACAAGGACATCAGCATGGCGAACCTCAAGTGGGTGCTTGAGGAGTTCGTAAAAGCATACTTCGAGGTCGACGGCGTCGAGCTTCGGTTCCGCGCATCGCACTTCCCGTTCACCGAACCCTCGGCCGAGGTTGATATCCGCTGCTCATGGGAGGGCGGGACGCTCAAGGTGGGCGAAGGCGATGACTGGCTCGAAATCCTGGGGTCTGGCATGGTCCATCCCAAGGTCCTGCAAGCCGGTGGGATCGATCCGGACCAATGGCAGGGCTTTGCCTTCGGCATGGGGATCGACCGGATTGCGATGCTGAAATACGGCATCCCCGATTTGCGGGCTTTCTTTGACAGTGACCTTCGCTGGCTGCGTCACTACGGCTTTGCAGCGCTGGACGTACCGACGTTGCGCGGCGGTCTGAGCCGGTGAGGCCGGCGCACAAGGTCATCTTCTGGGGCCTTGTGATTTTGATCGTGCTTGCGCATGTCGCGCTTTGGCGCTCGGATATGCCGCCCGATCTCAAGATGACCTTCACGATCCTGAACGCCATCGGGTGGTCGATCATCCTGCTGCCTATTGTCTTTGTTTCTCGTTGGATGAATGCGATTGAACGGCGGAACGCGGAGAATGCTCGCCGGCAGACCCCTCCGAATGGCCCTACGCGCTTGTGAAGTGACAGCCGAAAACGGGGGGTTAGGGTCAGCGGCATGCGTTTTTTTGTTTTTGCAATCGCCTTTACCACTCTGCTTCCACTATCCCTTGCTGCTTCGTCGACGGATCGATGCGAGGTCGAGGTGCCGTGCCAGCTCGGTGATCGGTCCTATCATGTGAAGCCTCCGGATGATTGGGATGGCGTTTCGCCTCTGCCGGTGCTGCTGCATTTCCACGGTTGGGCGCGCACCGGGGCGCTGCCCGTCCGGCATCAGCGGGTTTCCGGGGCGACCCGTCGCCGGGGGGTCTTGTTGCTGGCACCCAATGGGCGCCGCAAGACATGGGATTTCTGGCGCGGCGATACGGAAGACGTCGCATTCGCTGCGGCCGTGATCGAGGATGCGGCGCGGCGTTATCCGATCGATCGTAACCTGATCTTCGTCTCTGGCTATTCGTACGGCAGCGCGATGGCATGGCGGTACGTGTGCGAAAACGGCAACGACGTTCGTGCCCTTCTGGCCGTGTCGGGCAGCATTCGCCAATCCGAGGATTGTGCGCAGGGGCCGCAAGAGGTTCGCCACGTTCACGGACTGGCGGATACGGTGATGAACTTTCCGATGGGGCCGGATGGAGACCAGACATTCCCCGTCAGCCTCTGGCGCGATCGCTTTGACTGTGCGGCCGGGCTGGCGACGGACCCCTGGCAGGCGGTCAGCTTTCTCACCTTTGAACGGACCGTCTGGGAAGACTGCGCCGATCAGCGCCGTGTCACGCTGGACGTGCATCCCGGCGGGCATTTCATTCCGCACGGCTGGATCGGCCGCCAACTCGATGAGCTGCTGGGCCGGGAGCCGACATATCCCTGAGCGTACTTGCATCTTGCACGCGCCTTTGCCATTCCACGACAGACGTTCCACCCTGCGAAAGCCTGTCCGATGAAGTTCACCCTGTCATGGCTGAAAAAGCACCTCGAGACCGAAGCGAGCCTTGATGACATCCTGTACGCCCTGACGGATCTGGGGCTGGAGGTCGAAGGCGTCGAAGATCGGGCGGCGCGGCTGAGGGATTTTACCATCGGCAAGGTGTTGAAGGCCGAGAAACACCCGGATGCCGACCGCTTGCGCGTTTGCCAGGTGGCGACGGATGAGGGCGAAAAGCAGATCATCTGTGGCGCCCCGAACGCCCGCGAAGGGATCACCGTGGTGGTGGCCAAACCGGGCGTGTACGTGCCGGGCATCGACACGACCATCGGTGTCGGCAAAATCCGGGGTATCGAGAGCTTTGGCATGATGGCGTCCGAGCGCGAGATGGAGCTGTCGGACGAACATGACGGTATCATCGAATTGCCAAGCGGCGAGGTCGGCGAGAGCTTTGTCGACTGGCTGGCCGTCAATGATCCGGCCAAGGTCGACCCCGTCATCGAAATTGCCATTACGCCCAACCGACCTGACGCACTGGGCGTTCGCGGCATTGCCCGGGACCTCGCGGCGCGGGGTCTCGGTACGCTCAAGCCGATGGAAACCGAATTTGTCGCTGGCAGTTTCCCATGCCCCATCACGGTCAGCATCGATGCAGACACGCGTGACGGCTGCCCCGTTTTCTATGGCCGGGTCATCCGGGGCGTGAAGAACGGGCCGTCGCCGCAATGGCTGCAGGACGCCCTTCGCGCCATCGGTCTGCGTCCAATCTCGTTATTGGTGGACGTGACGAACTATTTCACGTTCGATCGGAACCGGCCTTTGCACGTCTTTGACGCGGACAAGGTGGCGGGGAACCTGCGCGTTCACCGCGCCGCGGGCGGCGAGCAGATCATGGCGCTTGACGACAGGACCTATGCGTTTGAGGCGGGCATGATGGTCATCTCGGATGACAACGGCCCGGAAAGTATCGCGGGCGTCATGGGCGGGGCTGAAACTGGCTGCACCGACGAGACCGTGAATGTCTTTGTTGAAAGCGCGTATTGGGATCCGATCCAGATCGCGCTGACTGGCCGGGCACTGAAAATCAACTCCGATGCGCGCTATCGGTTCGAGCGCGGCGTTGATCCGGATTTCACACCTGAGGGTGTCGAGCTTGCGACCCGCATGATCCTGGATCACGCGGGAGGAGAGGCCTCAGACGTGGTGTATGCCGGGGAGATCCCAAATCACGATCGGGCCTACCGCCTTGATCCCGCCCGCGTTCAAAGTCTTGTCGGGATGGACATCCCGGAGGCCGAGCAACGCCAGACCCTGACTTCGCTTGGTTTCCGTCTGGATGGTGATCTGGCCCATGTCCCCAGCTGGCGCCCGGATGTCCAGGGCGAGGCCGACCTGGTCGAAGAAGTTGCGCGCGTGGCTTCGCTGACCAAGCTGCAGGGCAAACCGCTCCCGCGCCTTTCCGACGGCGTGCCGAAACCGGTTATGACTGCCGCCCAGAAACGTCTGCAGGCGGCGCGTCGTACCACCGCCGCCTTGGGCTATAACGAATGCGTAACCTATACGTTCATCGACCAGGCCTCGGCCCAGCTGTTTGGTGGTGGCGACGACGCCACCAGGGTCGAGAACCCGATTTCCAGCGAAATGAGCCACATGCGACCTGCTTTGTTGCCCGGTCTGCTGCAGGCGGCAGCACGCAATCAGGCGCGTGGTTTCATGCACGTCGCGTTGTTCGAGGTCGGCCCTGCCTTTCACGGTGGTGAGCCGGGCGAGCAGCACAGCCTGATCACCGGGTTGCTGGTCGGCCGGTCGGGTCCGAAGGACACGCATGGCGCGTCGCGGCCCATTGATGTCTTTGATGTCAAAGCGGATGCGGAGGCCGTTCTGTCGGCAATCGGAGCGCCAGCCAAAGTGCAGGTGCTCAGAAACGGTCGGGGATGGTGGCACCCCGGGCGGCACGGCGTCATTTGCCTGGGCCCCAAAAAGGTTCTTGGCATCTTTGGTGAGCTTCATCCGAAAGTACTGAGCGCGATGGATGTTCAGGGGCCAGCGATGGCGTTTACCATTTGGCCGGATGAGGTTCCGTTGCCCCGGAAATCGGGCGCGACCCGACCGGCTTTGGATATCAGCGATCTGCAGGCTGTCGAACGCGACTTTGCCTTCGTCGTTGATGCCGATGTCGAAGCGCTGACGCTGGTCAATGCGGCAGCTGGTGCCGACAAGGCCCTGATCGAAGATGTCCGGGTCTTTGACGAATTCATCGGTGGCTCGGTTGGCGAAGGCAAGAAGTCACTGGCGATCACAGTGCGCCTGCAGCCCCGCGAAGCGACGCTGAAAGAGGCCGAAATCGAAGCGGTCAGTGCAAAGGTCGTCGAGAAGGTCACCAAGGCGACGGGTGGAGTATTGCGCGGCTGATCCTTGTCCGCCGCTCTGACTGCGTTAGCTGGCGAAACGAGAACAGGGAGGGTCGAATGCTTAACGTCTATCTGTCCGGTGAGATCCACACCGACTGGCGCGAACAGATCATTGCGGGTGCGCAGGGCCTCGATATCACCTTCAAGACCCCTGTGACCGATCACGCCGCGAGCGACGATTGCGGTGTGGCGATATTGGGTGGCGAGCAGAACAAGTATTGGCACGACCACAAGGGCGCGATGGTCAACGCGATCCGAACCCGTAAAGGTATCGAAGACGCTGACGTCGTCGTCGTTCGGTTTGGCGATCAGTACAAACAGTGGAATGCCGCCTTTGATGCAGGCTTTGCCGCGGCGCTTGGTAAATCCCTGATCATCCTGCACGGACCGGATCATGCGCACGCCCTGAAAGAGGTCGATGCGGCGGCGCTGGCGGTCGCGGAAGAGCCCGCTCAGGTCGTCCAGATCCTTCGCTACGTTTTGACGGGCGAATTGCCGGCTTGACCCCTTGATCCCACGGATATCGCCGTTAGCCTCCGCCCTGCGGGAGGATCCCAATGGGTTATGATTATGTTGTCGTTGGTGGTGGGTCTGCCGGTTGCGTCATGGCGGCCCGGCTTAGCGACGATCCTAAGGTTACGGTTTGCCTGATCGAGGCGGGCGGCAGCGGTCGCGACCTGTTCGTGCGTGCGCCGGCTCTGGTCGCTGCGATGGTTTCGGGCCGTCCCAAAATCAACAACTGGGCTTTCCACACCCAACCGCAGGCTGGGCTGAACGGGCGGCGCGGGTTCCAGCCACGGGGTCGCACCTTGGGGGGTTCCAGCGCCATCAACGCGATGCTCTATGTGCGCGGCCACCGGAAAGACTACGACGAATGGGCCGATCTTGGCTGCGACGGCTGGGACTGGGAAAGCGTCAGACCGTACTTCCAGCGGTCCGAGCGTAACGCACGGGGCAGGGACGATCTGCATGGCGCGGACGGTCCGCTTCAGGTTGCCGATCAATCAGAGCCGCGGCAGATCAGCAATGCCTTTGTCGACGCTGCGCAAACCTGCCAAATCCGCCGGAACGATGACTTCAACGGCCCCCGGCAAGAGGGCGCGGGGTTCTATCAGGTCACCCAGTACTTTGACGGACCCAATCGAGGTGAGCGGTGTTCAGCGGCTGCGGCCTACCTGACGGATCAGGTCAAAGACCGGCCAAATCTCACAATTCTGACCGGGGCCACCGCGCAGCGCATTCTGCTCGAAGATGGGCGGGCGAAGGCAGTTGATATCAAACAGGGACCCAAGCGGGTACGGATCGATGCGGCGCGAGAGGTAATCCTGAGTGCGGGCGCATTCGGATCGCCCCAGCTCTTGCTGCTGTCCGGCATCGGTCCAGCGGATGAGCTGTCAGCCCACGGCATTGCGGTTCAGAATGAGCTGCCCGGCGTGGGCCGCAACCTGCAGGATCATCTGGACTATGTGATTTCGTACCATTCCAAGAGGGCAGATACCGTCAGCCTGGGTCCAAGGGGGCTGTTCCAGCTTGCAAAGGCCGGGTTGCAGTGGCGGCGGGACGGGACGGGTTTGTTTGCAACGCCGTTTGCGGAAACGGGTGCGTTCCTGCGGTCGGAACCCGGGCTCGACCGGCCTGATCTGCAGTTGCACATGGTCGTGGGGATCGTCGACGATCACATGCGAAAACTGCATTTCCGCTATGGCTTTTCCTGTCACGTCTGCGTTCTGCGGCCCCATTCGCGCGGGCATGTTGGATTGTTGTCAGACGACCCAAGCCAAGCACCCCGGATTGATCCCGGCTATCTGAGTGACGCGCGGGATCTGGAGAGCCTGATGCGCGGTGCGCGAATGATGGAGACTGTGCTGAACTCGGCGCCGTTCGATCCGTGGCGTGGCAAGAAGCTTTATGATCACGACGGATCTGACGCCGCGCTCGAGGCTGATATCCGGGCGCGGGCCGACACGATCTATCACCCCGTTGGAACGTGCAAGATGGGTACCGATGATATGGCGGTGGTCGACACGCAGGGTCGGGTGCGCGGTGTCGCGGGTCTGCGCGTGGTGGACGCATCGATCATGCCAAGGTTGATCGGGGGCAACACGAATGCCCCGACGATCATGATGGCCGAAAAGATTTCGGACGAGATGCGCGCGGCCTAGTCACGCGGCGGTGTGACAAGACCCTTCTGAACGGCCGGGCGTTCCAGAAACCGGTCGAGATAGGCCACGAGGTTCTTGTGGTCGTCCCATCCAACCACTTCCTTTGCACCGTAGAAATCAAGCGCGCGCAGCCACGGCGCAATCGCGATATCGGCGATCGAGTAGGATCCGGTGATCCAGTCTTTGCCTTCCATCGCGCCGTCAAGAACGCCCAGCAGTCGTTTCGCTTCGCCGACATACCGTTCCTGCGGGCGCTTGTCTTCGAATGTGCTGCCCGCGAACTTATAGAAAAACCCGAGCTGCCCGAACATGGGACCAAGACCGCCCATCTGCCACATCAGCCACTGGATCGTGTTGGCCTTGTCTGCCGTTGTTTGACCAATCAGCTTCCCGGTTTTCTCGGCCAGATAAATCAGGATCGCGCCGGATTCGAAAAGGGCGACTGGTCCGTCCGGATCGATGATGGCCGGGATCTTGTTGTTGGGGTTGAGCGACAGGAATTCGGGGCTTTTCACATCGGCGTCCGCCAACGTCACACGATGAACTTCGTAAGGGATTTGCAGCTCTTCCAAAGCGATCGAGGCCTTGACCCCGTTTGGCGTGGGAAAGGAGTAGAGCTGGAGGATTTCCGGGTTCTGGGGTGGCCATTTCCGGGTTATCGGATGGGCATTCACGTCAAGCATGGGGAGGCTCCATTTGGGTGAGGGTCACAAAACCAAGAATTTCCCCCTTTAATGAAGTCTTGCAATGTGAACGAGTGTGTTAACCAATGTTCACCAGCGCACAACAACGTGAAAACACCGCGCTAATCAGCCAACGGGAGACAGAGATGATAAAAGAGTTTCAAGATTTTATCGCACGCGGCAACGTCATGGACATGGCCGTGGGTATCATCATGGGTGCGGCCTTTACGGCCATCGTGACTTCACTGGTCGACGACCTTGTTAACCCTCTGATCGGTCTTGTGATCGGTGGCGTCGACTTTTCGGCGATGAGTTTCGGGGTCGCTGACGCGCAGTTTCTCTACGGGAACTTCATCAACGCCGTGATCAAGTTCATCATCATCGCCTGGGTCGTCTTCTTACTGGTCAAGGGCGTCAACTCGATGAAAGACGCCGCGATGGCCAAGGAAGAAGCGGCCGTCGAAGAAGAACCGGCAGGCCCGACGCAAGAGGAACTGCTGACCGAGATCCGCGACGCGCTCAAGGCTGGTCGCTAAGCAAATCCTTCCCCTGACTTCCCTCGGGGTGATGGACCAAGCCGGTCAGAGCCGCAGCGCTTTGGCCGGCGACAGCACATCAATGCCAAGGGCCTTGCCCACGGCGTAATACGTCAAATGGCCCGCATGAACGTTGAGGCCCGCCAAAAGGTGGGGATCATCACTGCAGGCCTGCTGCCAACCCTTGTTTGCCAGCGCGAGCATGAAAGGCATTGTCGCATGGCTGAGCGCCATGGTTGAGGTCCGGGCCACCGCACCGGGCATGTTGGCAACGCAGTAGTGCATGACGCCATCGACCTCATAGATCGGATCCTGATGCGTGGTCGGGCGCGATGTCTCGAAACAACCGCCCTGATCAATCGCCACGTCGACGATGGCGGCCCCGTTTCGCATCGTTGAAAGCTGATCCTTGGTGACCAGTTTGGGCGCGGCCGCGCCCGGGATCAGCACCGCCCCGATGACCAGATCCGCATTTTCAACCAGTTCGGCAGTCGTTGCCTTGCTCGCGTAGGCCGTTTTGAACTGAGATCCGAACACATCGTCGAGATACCTCAGGCGTGCCAGCGACCGGTCCAGTACCACCACCTCGGCTCCCATTCCTGCCGCGACCCTTGCGGCGTGGGTGCCGACCACACCGCCGCCAATCACGACAACATCCGCCGGTGCCACGCCTGGCACGCCGCCCATCAGCACGCCACGGCCGCCATTGGCCTTTTGCAACGTCCATGCGCCGACCTGAGGGGCCAGTTTGCCAGCCACCTCGGACATCGGGGCGAGCAGCGGCAGGCCGCCCCGGTCATCCGTCACAGTTTCGTATGCGATGGCGGTACAGCCGGATGCGATCAGGTCTTTCGTCTGCTCGGGGTCGGGCGCGAGATGGAGGTAGGTGAACAAAACCTGGCCTTCGCGCAGCATTTTTCGTTCGGCGGCCTGGGGTTCTTTGACCTTCACGATCATGTCGCATTCGGCAAAAAGGTCACCGGCTTCCGCTACGATCTTTGCCCCGGCCGCTTCATAGTCATCATCGGAGAAGCCGGCACCCTGACCAGCGCCTTTCTGAATGAGCACCTGATGGCCGTAGGCGACAGCCTCCTGAGCGGCGGCGGGTGTAATGCCAACGCGAAACTCTTGCGGTTTGATTTCCGTCGGGCAACCGATCTTCATGAATTCGTCCTCCTGCAAGGTCTCCATCTTCGCGCGATGCGGTCAAAATTACAGTCGAAAGATCGACCTAGAGTTGACAAAGAGATGGAATGATCTTGCGCATTCTACAAAACTCTTCGAATTATCTGCGAATGAAATTGGATGATACCGACCTGCGCATTCTGCGTGCCCTGCAAAAGAAGGGGCGCATTTCGAACGCTGATCTGAGTGAGGCGGTCAATCTGTCGCCTTCGGCGTGCCACCGTCGTGTGGGCCGATTGGAGGCCGAGGGATACATCCGCGACTATGTTGCTCTGCTTGACGCGCGCAAGATCGGCGTACCCACCACCGTCTTTGTTGAGATCACGCTGCAGGGTCAGTCAGACGAGGTTCTGGATGCGTTCGAGAGGGCGGTGGCCCGCATTCCGGACGTTCTGGAATGCCATCTGATGGCGGGCACTGCGGACTACATCCTGAAGGTCGTCGCAGAGAATACCGACGATTTCGCGCGCATTCACCGTCAATACCTCGCGCGGTTACCGGGGGTGGCGCAGATGCAGTCGAGCTTTGCCCTAAGGACCGTCTTCAAGACGACAGCACTGCCTTTGTGATACCCTCTCCCTTATTTCGCGAATCATTTTTGATGCCCACAGGTTTAGGGCGACTGGTTTTAGGGAGGATATTATGCGCATTGATAATGACCGGCTGGTCGGTAACGACAACCGGAAAGTGCAGTTCAAGAAAGCAGGAACAAGCGGCGGCGGGCTGACCGGTGGAAAGCCGAGATTTCTGGTGATCCACTACACCGCCAATGGGTCAGCGGGCGGGGCGGTTAACTGGTTCACACGATCTGACGCCAACACGTCGGCTCACCTTGTCATTGGCCATGATGGCGCGATCACCCAGCTTTTGAATTTCGACACGGTCGGCTGGCATGCCGGGAAAAGCGAGTGGAAGAACGTCAAGGGCCTCAACAGCCACTCTGTCGGGATCGAAGTGGTCAATTGGGGGATCCTGTCGAAATCGAGCGCGGGATCATGGGTGTCGTGGACTGGTACGCCGATCCCTGACCAGCGCGTCATTCTGGCAAGTCATCGCCATCGTCCGGGCCAGTCGGACGGATGGGAGGTTTTCGACGAGGTGCAGTTCATGGCAACCGTCGATGCTGCGCGCGCGATCGTCGAGGAATACGGGATCGGGCCGTCAGATGTGGTCGGGCATGACGATATCTCGCCCGGGCGCAAGGTTGATCCGGGCCCCGCCTTTGACATGGATCGATTTCGTGCGCTGGTTTTCGGTCGGTCCGAAGACGACTGGAACGATCTTGCATACAAGGTTCGATCGAATTCAGGGCTGAACCTGCGCAAGGGCCCCAGTGTCGATCATGAGGTGATCAAGCTGCTCGACGACGGGGCCGAGGTGCATGCAATCGAGCAGACGGGAAAGTGGTGGCTGGTGGCCGAGGTGGTCAGCGGCAAAGAGGATCAGACCGGGTACGTCCACAGCCACTGGCTGCGACCTGCCTGATTTCTTCCCCTAAGAACGACAAAACCCCGCAGACCATAGCCGCGGGGCTTTCGACTTGTTCGCAATGGATCAGGAGTGCCTTACAGCAACCCTTCGCGTTGTGCTTTCTTGCGTGCGAGCTTGCGGGCCCGGCGAATAGCCTCGGCCTTTTCACGCGCCTTTTTCTCGGACGGTTTTTCGAAATGCTGCCGCAGCTTCATTTCGCGAAAAACACCTTCGCGTTGCAGCTTTTTCTTCAGGGCGCGCAGCGCCTGATCGACATTGTTGTCGCGAACACTAACCTGCATGTGGTTGTCACCACCTTTCTAGATTTGAGTTGCAAGGATTTGCAGGAGGTGGCCGTATAGCAAGGCGCTGCTATCTTGTCCAGTGCACGGTTCCACAGGAGGCTCGAATGGCCATACCTTACGACGAAACCAAATCGAAACTGCTCGACGCTGCCCTTGGCCATGTGCCGTTTGACGGTTGGTCCGAGGTCACGTTTCGCGCCGCCGCAGCGGATGCGGGGGTGGAATTGTCGATGGCGCGGGCGGTCTGCCCAAGGGGGGCTATCGATCTGGCCGTCGCGTATCATGAGCGCGGCGATGCGCTGATGATCGAGCGCCTCAACTCGACCGACATGAGCGAATTGCGGTTTCGCGACAAGGTCGCTCTGGCCGTCCGCTACAGGATCGAAGCCGTCGATGACAAAGAGGCGGTCCGCCGCGGTACTATCC
Organism: uncultured Rhodobacterales bacterium; assembly: GCA_963922565.1. Lineage (GTDB taxonomy): Bacteria > Pseudomonadota > Alphaproteobacteria > Rhodobacterales > Rhodobacteraceae > JBCBKL01. The sequence continues at coordinate 33,727 of CAWUIQ010000012.1, read as the reverse complement.
TGTTTTCACTGCCGATGCATGCCGCCGATGGTGCCCGCCTGATCTGGGGGACTGCGGACAAGATCTGGGACACGCTGGGTGACACGTCAGACGATGTGAACTGGTACACCAAACGGGCCACGCTCAGCGGTGTCTACTCTTCCACGATCCTGTTCTGGCTGGGCGACGATAGCGTCGATCATCAGGCTACTTGGGAGTTCCTCGACCGGCGGATCGACAATGTGATGCAGTTCGAAAAGCTCAAGGCGCAGGTGCGCGATAATCCCGTTCTGAGCCGTTTGATGGCTGGCCCCAACTGGGTTCTTGGTCAGATCAAGGCGCCACCGCGCATGCCAGATGTCGATCTGCCAGGATCATGGAGCGATCCGGGGCGTTAAGGATTGACGACGAAGCCGATGACAACGGCTTGGAACGCTACGACGAACAGGTTCGTCATCACGACAGGATTGCGAACCCCAAGCATCGTGGCCGTCGCCAGCTTGTAAACGATCTGAACCGCAAACAGCCCGAACGTCATGGGCACGGCCCACGCTGCGCCCAGCGTCAGCGCAATCAGCAGGCCAACGCTCACCACAGCAATCGCGCCATAGACGCAAGTGAGAATTTCGCGCGCGCTGGTTTTCGGTCCCATCACCGTTTCGATCGATCCACGATCAAGCAGCAAGGCGCTCAGCACCGGTACAAGGATCACAATATTCAAGATCAGGGCGAGGCTGAGCATCCGACTTCCTTTTTAACCATGAGCGTACTACGAGCAGCTAAACGGAATGGATCAAAGCGATGCCCACATTTATGCGAGCGATTGAAATCACCTCACCCGGCGGCCCCGAGGTCCTGACACCCACCGATCGGGCGCGGCCCGTCGCTGCGCATGGCCAGGTCGTGATCGAAGTCGCATGGTCCGGGGTTAATCGCCCGGATGCCCTGCAGCGTGCGGGCCTATACAACCCTCCGCCGGGTGCGAGCGATTTGCCCGGGTTGGAGGCATCGGGCCACGTGGTCGAGGTCGGCCCGGGCGTGACTGGTCTGAGCGTTGGCGACGCTGTCTGCGCGCTGCTGCCGGGTGGCGGCTATGCCGAATACGTGGCGACGCCTGCAGCCCATTGTCTGCCGGTGCCATCGGGTATGGGTCTGAAGGAGGCCGCGTGCCTGCCCGAGACGTTCTTTACCGTCTGGACTAATGTGTTCGATCGGGGTGGCCTGCAAAGCGGTGAACGCTTTCTGGTCCATGGCGGATCGAGCGGCATCGGAACGACGGCGATCCAGCTAGCCAACGCTTTCGGTGCCCGCGTTTTCACGACCGCAGGATCGGATGAGAAATGCGAAGCTTGCCTGTCCCTTGGTGCGGAGCGGGCCATCAATTATCGCGACGACGACTTTGTTGCCGTGATGAAAGCCGAAGGCGGCGCCAACCTGATCCTGGATATGGTCGGCGGCCCCTACATTTCCCGCAATCTTTCTGCCCTCGCTGATGACGGACGGCTGGTTCAGATCGCGTTTCTCCAAGGTCCGAAAGCCGAGGTGAACTTTGCCCAACTCATGACGCGGCGACTGACGATGACCGGCAGTACCCTGCGCCCGCAAAGCGATCTGGCCAAAGCCAAGATCGTACAGGACCTGCAGGAAGCAGTATGGCCGCTCTTGTCGAACGGGCGGGTCAAGCCGGTGATGGATTCTGAGTTCGCGTTCGAAGATGCAGCAGCGGCGCATGCCCGTATGGAGACATCAACCCATATCGGAAAGATCGTGCTCAAGGTCAAAGGTGGCTGACCGGGTCGTCAGCGGATCGGCGTAAAGAGCGCGGATTTGGCCCTGCAGTCCCGCACGACATCCTGACCGCACGGGACCGGTTCGAGGGATTTTGAAAGACAGATCCGTGCCTCCTGTATGTGGCCATCTCTGCACGTGATGGTGATCCCGTCAGGCTCGAAATCCGGGTTTACCTTCAGAAAAGCCTCTTCGACCACTTTGGGCGGCAATTTCACGGTCTTGTCCAGACGTCGAAAGACCGTTGGCCGAGTAATGCCCTCATAAGCCTCCCTCGACAGTGCAAAGTAATCTGACGCCTGCAGACCCGTGCATGTCCCGTGCTTTTTCCATTGATGCCAGGCAAGGCCGCCGCTGCCCATGATGTCGGTCATCGACGTGGTCATGCTCCGTGATGGTGGGCGCGCGACCGTGTTGCAGTATTCTGGATAGCCGCGGTGATATTGCGGCCAAAGCCCGTGCAGCAGCCAGCCATGGTCATGCCGGTCATCGCACTGATCCGAATTCCGCGCATCGCCCTCAATCGCACACCAGTTCGGCGACCAGCTCAGGGCCAGAACGTAGTAGTCGAAATCACCCGGTTGGTCCGCATGGGCGGGTCTCAGGAAAGCCAGAAGGCCGAAACAGATCACGAGCAGACGCATGGGGCCTTTCCTTTGCCATTCGGCAGGACTATAACCAAGCCAAGTTCCCCCACAACGGAAACCCGTTCCGGGCAAGCCCGGGACCTCCTGGAGACAGGAGACGGTATTTTCGTATCGGGTGCATTGAGGAGTATTATGAGATGGCAAAGCCGATCATGGCCAAAGCCACAGCCGTTTGGCTGGTGGACAATACAACGATCAGCTTCAAGCAGATCGCGGATTTCGTAGGCATGCACGAACTTGAGGTGCAGGGCATCGCCGACGGTGACGTTGCTGCGGGCGTCAAGGGGTTCGACCCGATCGCCAACAACCAGTTGACACAGGAAGAGATCGATCAGGCCGAGGCCGATCCGCTGCACAAGCTCAAGCTCAAATTCAACCCGTCGGCGGTTGGCGAAGAAAAGCGTCGCGGCCCACGCTACACGCCGCTGTCCAAACGGCAGGACCGTCCCGCCGCGATCTTGTGGCTGGTCAAGTTCCACCCCGAATTGACCGATGGACAGATTTCCAAGCTGGTTGGTACGACCAAGCCGACGATCCAGTCGATCCGCGAGCGGACGCACTGGAACATCTCGAACATCCAACCCGTTGATCCCGTGGCGCTCGGTCTGACCAAGCAGTCGGAACTCGATGCAGCGGTTCAGAAGGCTGCAGCGAAAAAGGCCGCCGATGGCGATCTGATGAGCGATGATGAGCGCCGCAAACTCGTTGGAACCGAGCAGAGCCTCGAAATGGAAGCCGAACCCAAGATCCCGACGGCGATCGAAGGGCTCGAGACGTTTTCTTTGACGGGCGGTGACGACGAGGAAGAGGAAGAAAATCTCGTCGACGCCGACAGCTTCTTTAACCTGCCAAAGGGCGGTCCCGAGGACGAACAACCCTAGTCAGCGCGCGTGAATCCTTTCGGCGAATATAGTGGGCGGATGCTGCAAAGCGTCCGCCATTTTTCTGAAGTATACAGGCAGGTCGAAGCCATTCGGCAAACGTCTCAGATCGCTTTACGGGCTTTCAGCGCTGCCGAGATCGTGCCGTCGTCGAGATAATCCAACTCACCACCAATCGGCACGCCTTGTGCGAGCGACGTGATTTTGACCCGTTCTTCAAGCTGTTCGGCAATATAGTGGGCGGTGGTTTGTCCGTCGATCGTGGCATTCAGCGCGAGGATGACCTCGGTCACGTTTTCGGTTTCGACACGGTCGATCAGCCGGGGAATACGCAGGTCTTCGGGCCCGATGGCATCCAAGGCGGATAATGTGCCGCCCAGAACGTGATAGCGGCCCTTGAACACCTGAGCCCGCTCCATTGCCCAAAGATCGGCGACATCTTCGACGACACAGATCTCGCCCGTCGCCCGTTTCTCGCTCGCGCATATGTCGCAAACATCAGCGGTGCCTATGTTCCCGCAGTTGAGGCATTCGCGGGCGGTGGCGGCCACGTTCTGCATGAGATCGGCCAACGGACCCAACAACAGGGCCCGTTTGCGGATGAGATGCAGAACGGCGCGGCGTGCCGACCTCGGGCCCAGACCCGGCAGCTTCGCCATCATCTCGATCAGCGCTTCGATGTCTTTGGTCGAGCTCACAGAGCGGTCAGAACGGCAGTTTCATTCCCGCGGGCAATCCCAGCCCTTCGGTCAGTTTTGCCATTTCTTCCTGTGCCTTTTCCGATGCCTTGGTCTGGGCATCCTTGATCGCCGCGAGGATCAGATCCTCGACCACTTCCTTGTCATCGCTGTTAAAGATCGATGGGTCGATATCCAGCGCCGTCAGCTCGCCTTTGGCCGTCGCCGTCGCCTTGACCAGGCCTGCACCGCTTTCGCCTGTGACCGTGACGCTTTCCAGATCGTCCTGCATCTGGGCCATCTTGGTCTGCATTTCCTGGGCTTTCTTCATCATCCCGGCCATATCGCCGAGCCCGCCTAGTCCTTTGAGCATGGGTGTCTCCTATCCGTGTTGGATCTTGTTTACACATCCGGTGCGCGCGCGACCACCTTCAACTCTACGATCACGCCCGGCGTGGCAAAACCGGCCACTTCGATAGCCGTCCAAGCGGGGTAGGGGCGCACAAAGCGCGCGGCACGTTTGGCTTTGAACAGCTCTAGGTGGTTTTGCAGGTCGACATGGAAACTCGTGATGTCCACGATGTCTTTCATACCAAGACCGGCGTGGGCAAGAACCGCCTCGACCGTGTCAAAAGCGATGTCGATCTGGGTGCCTGCATCTTCGGGGGGCGGACCGTCCAGCGGGTAGCCGTTGAAGCCCGTGAGGAACACATGTCCGTTCGAGATCACACCCGGTGACATGTGCCAGTCGCGTTCAAGATCGGCCATGTTGGGTGGGATGACGGGGGTGATCATGATGCGCTGCACAGCCCTCTACAGAGGTTTTGCGTACCACAAGCGGGCCGTCACAAATCCATTCTTCTCGAACGTCGCATGAGCTGTGTCATTGGCTGCCCAAGTATCAAGGGTGATCTCGTCACAGCCCAATGCCCGCGCTGTTTCGGTGGCGTTTTCAAGCAGCAGTGAGGCAATACCGCACCGGCGGGCTTCGGGAGCCACGCAAACATGCTCGATATGGACGCGCCGCCGGGCAAGGCTGATATGAGTCTCGGGCCGCTTTTGGTGTGTGGCGAAGAGGTATCCGACAGGTTGGCCGCCCATCTCGGCAAGCGTTACGAACGCGTCTTGGCTCTCCAGCAATTCGTTAAAGAACCGGCGCATTGCCAAAGGGTCTGGATCTGCCTTGAATGCCGCCGGGTAGGTTTCGGCATGCCAAGCCTGCACATATCCGTTCAACGTCAGAAGCGCATCAATGTCCGAAGTTGTTGCATCCCGCAAGGTGACTGTCATCAATCAGTCCTCTTCGAACGGATCCCATTCGTCGTCGACCTCCGGCAAGGCCTCTTCCACGGCCTCGGCCATGATATCTTCCTGTGTCCTGATCGACTTGATCTGGGCCTTGGGGAACTGCGCGATGACAGCTTGAACCAGCGGGTGCTTTTCTGCCTCGGCCCTCAGTTCAAGATCAGCGGCATCGCGGATCTCGGCGATCGTCTGGCCGCCACCTTCGTTCACGACGATGACCGCCCAGCGATTGCCGGTCCAGGTCTGCAGCCGGGCGCCGAGGCGCTGCGCGAGGTCTCGCGGGGCATTCTCGGCCGGTACAAATTCGATCCGGCCCGGTTGGTACGCCGCCAGCTTCAAGCCTGTCTCAACCTCGACCAGCAGCTTCACGTCCCGGTTTGCGCGGATCAGTTCGACCACATGATCGAAGGTCGGGTAGCGGGCCAGCGCCTGATCGATCGCGGGCGCCAATTGCGCCGTCGGCGCACCAGAGGGCGCATCGGTTTGTTGCCGATGCTGTGTTGAAACCGGATCGGCCTGTCTGATCGTCGCTGATCGGTCTCCGCCGGGGCCGCCAGGGGGCATGGGTGGTGGGGTCTGATTTTGCAGCTTCCGCACCAGTTCTTCGGGGCTGGGCAGGTCGGCCACGTGGGTCATCCGGATTACCGCCATCTCGGCGGCCATCATGGCGTTCGGGGCCGCCGCGACTTCGTCCAGCGCTTTCAACAGCATTTGCCAAAGGCGAGTCAGCACCCGCATCGGCAGTGCTTCGGCCATCTGGCGTCCGCGTGTCCGTTCATCCGGAGAAATGGTCGGATCCTCGGCAGCCTCGGGCGTGATCTTGACGACCGACACCCAATGCGTGATCTCGGCCAGATCGCGCAGCACGGCCATCGGGTCGGCTCCATCCGCATATTGTGCGCCCAGTTCGGTCAGTGCCGCTGCCGCGTCACCCCGCAGGATCATGTCGGCCAGATCCATGACGCGGCCCCGGTCGGCCAACCCCAGCATCGCCCGGACCTGTTCGGCCGTCGTTTCGCCCGCGCCGTGACTGATCGCCTGATCCAGAAGGGAGGTCGCGTCGCGAGCCGAGCCTTCGGCGGCGCGGGTGATCAAAGCAAGCGCGTCATCGGCGATCTCTGCACCCTCGGCGGTGGCGATCTTGCGCAGAAGCGCAATCATCACCTCGGGTTCGATCCTGCGCAAATCAAACCGCTGGCAGCGGGACAGGACCGTAACCGGTACTTTCCTTATCTCGGTCGTGGCAAAGATGAACTTCACATGGGCCGGCGGCTCTTCGAGCGTCTTGAGCAGCGCGTTGAAGGCGCTGGTCGACAGCATGTGCACTTCGTCGATGATGTAGATCTTGTAACGGGCAGACGCTGCCCGATAATTCACGCTGTCGATGATTTCGCGGATGTCACCGACGCCCGTGCGGCTGGCGGCGTCCATCTCCATCACATCGACATGGCGGCCCTCCATGATCGCCACGCAATGTTCGCACTTGCCGCAGGGATCGGTTGTCGGGCCGCCCTGACCATCCGGCCCGATGCAGTTCATGCCCTTGGCGATGATCCGGGCGGTCGTCGTTTTGCCGGTTCCCCGGATGCCCGTCATGATAAAGGCCTGCGCGATCCGGTCTGCTTCGAACGCGTTCTTGAGCGTGCGGACCATCGCATCCTGGCCGACAAGATCGGCAAAGGTCTCAGGGCGATATTTGCGGGCTAGCACCTGGTAGGCGGGCTGGTCGGACATAGGAACTCGGCGTTTGGACGATGGTCAACCTAGACCGTCGCGCGAGAGGCGTCCACCGGGTGGGCAACGATCAGATGTGGAAATCTCCGGGGTTCAGATGGCCTCGGGCATCAGGTTTCGAAGGGCAAGGCGAGAAAGGGCGCGTCGTTGCGCGCGTATGAGCCGACGGCGTCGTTCAAGAGGTGTCGCCGGTCCGCAAACATTTCCCTTAACCCTGTGTTGCCGGCTGTCTAAGGTGAAGGAGATCTAAAGAATTGGAATGCCCATGCGATTGCGCGGTGTCGGCAGAAGCCGAAACATTGAGGACCGAAGGCGAGCGGGTGGGCGCGGTCGTGCTGCCGGGGGTATTGGTGGCATCGGTCTGCTGGTCGTGTTGGCGATTGGGTACTTTGCCGGGATCGATGTCACTCCGCTGCTCCAAGACAACCTTGAGGCGCCGCGCCAGACGTCCGGCCAACTGACTGCCGAAGACGAAAGAGCGGCCGACTTCACTTCTGGCGTTCTGCGCACAACCGAGCAGGTCTGGGCCCGCATATTTGCTGAGCAGCTGAACCGCACTTATGAACCACCAATCCTTGTCCTCTATTCCGGTGTGACGCAAAGCCCGTGCGGCGGGGCGTCGGGCGCGACGGGCCCTTTCTATTGCCTGGCGGATCGCAAGGCGTATCTGGACACGTCCTTCTTTCGGATGATGTCAGAGCGGATGGGCGCGCGCGGCGATTTCGCGGCTGCTTATGTGATCGCGCATGAGGTGGCCCATCACGTGCAGAACGAATTGGGCATTCTGGGGCAGGTCAATCAGGCCCGCCGGGCCGCCGGTCAGGCCGAGGCGAATGCGCTAACGGTCCGGCTGGAACTTATGGCTGACTGCCTATCCGGCGTTTGGGCCCGCAATGTGGAGGGATTGATGGAGCGTGGCGATCTGCAAGAGGCCCTGAATGCGGCTCGCATGATTGGCGATGACCATTTGCAGCGTCAGGCAGGGCGCGTTCCGCAGCCTCACACCTTTACCCACGGCACATCTGATCAACGCGAGCGTTGGTTTGGCCGGGGGTTCGATAGTGGCGAGATCGGGATGTGCGATACTTTCGCGGCCCAGCGGCTCTAGAGCCTTTCGGGCAATTCGCGCAGCACGTCTGATGACCGCCGCGCCCGGGCGAGCATCCAACTGCCCTGCAAAAGAACGAACAGGTGCTCCGCTGCCGCCTGCGCCGTGTCTTGATCCATCCCCAGACGTTCTGCGTGGTCGTGAACCTCTGCAATCCACCCCTCGTAAAGATGTGCTGCATGCGCGCGGAATTCGTCATTGTCGGGGCCTTCGAACAGCGTTGCCGCGACTGGGCAGGTTTCCCACATACCGGATTGATCGAATGCCTCGGCGAGCCTGTCGCAGAGCGCCTTTGCTCCATCCTTGAACGTGGGTGCCTCGGCAAAACAGTTTGCCAGGATCCGCAGGATCTGGTCCGACGCTCGGTCCGCGGCCGCGCGGGCGAGGTCGGATTTGCCATTCGGAAAGTGATGGTAGAGCGACCCCTTGGGCGCCTCAGCTTTGGCTAGCAGATCGCTCAGCCCGACCCCATGATAGCCGTGTTTCCGAAACAGTTCTGACGCTGCCCTGATCAGCCGGTCCTTGGTGGGAAGCGGTTTGTTGTCCTTCATCTCTTCATTCTTGACAGAACTAGACCGATTGGTCTAGGAGTCAGAATAGACCGATTGGTCTAATCCAGGGAGCTGAATGATGTTCGATACCGAACCCAGGCTCGTTGCCATGGGCAGCGAACGGTCGATCCTGTTCAAAACCAGGGACGGGGCGGAATTGGTTGGTCGCCTCTACAAGCCGCAAGAGACCCCCAGGGCCGCAGTTGTTCTGAACGGTGCGACAGGGGTACCCCAAACCTACTACCGTCACTTTGCGCGTTGGCTGGCTGCCGAACGAGAGATCGCCTGCCTCGCCTACGACTATCGGGATGTCGGCCGTTCCGTGTCCGGCCCCCTGCATAAGAGCAAGGCGGATATGGCGGATTGGGGGATCGTGGATGCAGAGGCAGCGCGTCGATGCCTACGGCGTGAGTTTGAGAACGTTCCCATCTGGGTGATCGGGCATTCCCTGGGCGCGATGCTTGTTCATAAGCAGGGCGAGCGCGAAGGGGTTGAGCGGGTCATCGGTGTGGCTTCGGGCGAAGTCCACTATCGCGATCATCCATGGCCCTATCAGGCGCTGGTGTGGCTGTTCTGGTTTGGCCTGGGACCTATGGCAACGATGCTGGCGGGCTATCTCCCCGGTCGGATGATTGGATTTGGCGCGGAATTGCCCAAGGGGGTTTACTGGCAATGGCGCCGATGGTGCACGTCGCGGTCCTTTATTGACGGCGACACATCGGCCAAGTTGCCCCCATCAGACTGGGCCGCCGGGTCGCCACCAGTCCGATTGATCGGATTCTCAGACGACATCGTCATACCCTTCAAATGCACCCAAAGGCTCGAACGGCGGTACGGCAATTGCGATTTGGTCGAGATTGATCCGCTGGATTACGGATTGCGGTCGGTTGGCCATCTTGGTGCATTCGCTGAACGGAATCGGGCGGTTTGGGACACCATCATCGCGTAGATCTGTCTGCGGTGGTGTCTGGTGAGAGATTGACATCGACCCAAGCGGGGCTCGTTACGGCTGCTTCCTTCCGGATCTGACCGGGTTGGCGAGGCGCTTGCCCGCGCCAACCTCTCAATCTGTCATATAGATGTGATGGAAAGAGCCTGCAAGGTGAACCGCCACTCAGATTGTCAACAAAACGCGGGCAAAACCACGGTCAGTACGGCCCGCATAGCGCGGTCTCAGATGCGCGATTTCATCCAGATGATCGAGTGCGGCAGGCGCCGTCTCGAATATCACGTTGAGGCCGTTTTGATTGTCGAGGCGCCAGGTGGGCGGCGGGGGCGCATCCCAGTCGGCATTTGCCAGAACCGTTCGTAGTGCGGACTGGACCGATACATTGGTTTCCACGTGTTGGTTCCGATTTCCGGTTCCGGGAAAGTTGCCTCCACCAGCAGCCCGATAGCTGGTTGTCGCAAGAACAAAGGGCGCATCAGGATCAATCGGTTGGCCCCGATACCGGACATCTCGGATGCGCGTTGCCTTTGGGTCGACCAATTGGCCTTCGGGATCGTAGCGGCGGGGCTGGGTTGGATCGATCGTGAAATCCAGACCGCGAATGAAATCGAAATAGAAGCTGGGCAGATCGGGGTCGATCAGCGTCGCCTGGTCCGACAACTCGTCCGAATAGATCACGGCTGACCGTTCCAGCCATTCGATCAGCTCCGCCCCTCGCATCGGTATGCCGCAGACATGATTGCGATAGGGGCTGATCGCACTGAGGTGCAATTGCCGAATGGCCCCTGGTGGTACCGAGACATAGTTGTGTGGCCCGGCTCGGCCTCCTGATGTGTTTGGCACATACGTTCCCAGAACCGGCCAGTCGGCGTACTTCGTGGATTTAAGCGCGTCCCGAACGGTCCATTCAAGCGCATCGGCCATCAGGGTGGAGGTTTGGTCTGCACGCAAGAGACTGAAGTAGCTGTGGATAGGAACGGCCGTTTGACCGACCCTTTCGCTCATCCTGGCTGCGGTTTCCGCCCGGGCTTTCGCAGTGATGCGTAGGACCGCGGGGTCCTCCGCCACGTCCCGAGTCTCGATCAGTTTTGAAGATGATGAAGTGACCAGCCAGCGCTCTTCATTCCAAGTCAGGTCGAGATCGATTACCCCCAATGCGTTCCCGCCAAAGCCCGGCATGACCGCGGGCACGCCATGGAGGGTTCCGGCCGCAATGTCCGCGCCGCTAAATGGCGCAAAGTCAGCATGTGGAAACCGATCGTGCCCGTGCCCACAAACCATGACGTCGACATCGCACTGCTTGGCAAGCCACGCGCCACAATTCACCTCTTCGTCCGCGCTGCCCGGCTGAACAAAACTGCAATGCGCGAGCAGCACGATCAGGTCGGCGCCCTTGTCTCTCAGGTACTTGACCCGGCTTTTCGCGGCATTGACCGGAGACAGAAACTGGACCGACCCGTTCAGTATCTTGCCATTCCAGATTGCTGTCTGTTCCGGCAAGACCGAGACGATACCAACCTTCAGAGCAGGCTGGTTGTTGGCATTGCCGATCGCGCACTCGACGAGTTGCGACGACTGGACGCCGCGTAGATCACTCCTGACGGAGCTTGCGACAACAGGACAGGTCAGGACTTCGGCGACGTCGCTGAGGTATTCCTTTCCATAGTCAAAGTCATGGTTGCCCAGGCCAAGCACGTCATAACCAAGCGCGCTTGTGACCTGCACCCACGGATGATCGGCATCCACAGGTTTTTCGGCCAAAACATCCGCCATCGCGGTGCCCTGCAGCGCATCGCCGTTGTCCAACAACAAAGTGCCGCCGGTAGCCTCCTGCCGTGCCTTTGCGATCAATGTGGAGATACGGGCAAGCCCCAGGCCGCTTTCGGTCACACCTGTCCGATCATTCCAACCGGTCAGGTGCATATGCAGGTCTGTTGTCGCGAGTATCCGTAGCTGCCCCGATAACCCCTCGTTCACCTTTTCTATGCCCCCTTCTCCGAGATCCACCATAGCGGGGGTTGAGCGTGAGTAAATCTACGTTGGGTTGTTTTGACCAATTTCGTCTGCAGGTTGTTATTTCCCCCGGCGGCTTGATGAGGCGGAGGTTGGCGTGTCAAGCAGCGGAACGGAATAAAGGGGACGCGCGATGCGATACGCGGAAACGGTGACCTTTGGCGGGTCGAACCTGGATCGTGCCGGCGAAGTGAGGGCGGATCCCGACGCTCTTGCCGCGATGGAAGCCGACCCGCAGGCGCGCGCGGTCGTTTTGTGGAATGGCAAACCCCTCATCGCCATGGAAAGGCCGGCATCGCTTGCCCTGCTGCCGATGGATCACCCCATTCTGCAGGAACACGGCGGCATGCGTATCATGCTGGGACGAGAAGACGGCGCGCCGCGGTTTGCCGTCGACCTTTCGGCCTGGGTGCCTGACGCACAGGATACCGGCACCGTCGGTGCATTCCTCGATCCAAGTGAACAATGGCATCCCGAGTTGCCTCGCGATCAGGTCTTTGCAGAATTGCGGCGCGTGATGACTTGGCTTTCACCGCGAGAGGCCGAGCTGGCCGCGACCGGCAAGGCAATCCTTGGGTGGCACGACATCCACAGGTTCTGTGCGAATTGCGGTGCTGCGAGCGAGATAACCCAAGGCGGCTGGCAGCGGGTCTGTCCTGATTGTGGGCGGCATCATTTTCCGCGCACGGATCCGGTTGTTATCATGCTGATCGTGTCGGGCAATTCGGTTTTGTTGGGGCGCAGCCCCGGCTGGCCGCAGGGCATGTATTCACTGCTGGCCGGGTTTGTGGAACCGGGCGAGACGTTGGAAGCGGCAGTGAGACGCGAAACGCACGAAGAGACTGGTATTCGCGTGGGCGACGTTGAGTATCTTGCCAGCCAGCCGTGGCCCTTTCCCGCGTCGCTGATGATTGGCTGTAAGGGCGAAGCGATGAGCCGCGAGATCACCATCGACCCGAATGAAATCGAAGATGCAATCTGGGTCAGCCGCGAAGAGGTTCTGGCGGCCTTTGCCGGTGAAAACAGTAAATTATTACCTGCCCGGAAAGGTGCAATTGCGCACTTTTTGCTAGAAAACTGGCTTGCCGATTCTCTGGATTGAGGCGAAACTGCCGGAAAAAGAAGGTTTATTGAAACAGGCATGAAATTCTCGTCGCGCGAAGATATCGAGGCCCCGCAAGAGCGTGTCTTTGAATTGCTGTGCGATTTTGAGGCGGCTGAACGATCTGCAACAAGGCGTGGTGTGGATGTGCGTCGCACCGACGCGCTGCCTGATGATCCCGCGGTCGGGATGAGTTGGGACGCGGCCTTTTGGATGCGCGGGCGCAAACGCAAGCTGGATTTGCAGCTGGCCGAGCTTGATCATCCGAATGCCATGACCTTCAATGCCAGTTCATCGAACATCTTCGGTGTGTTTTCGATCGAACTCGTGCCCCTTTCGCGCAAGCGAACGCGTATGGCCGTCGCTCTCGAGGTGTCGCCTAAGACGTTGTCGGCGCGGCTGTTGATCCAATCGCTCCGGGTCGCGAAATCGTCGCTGACCAAACGCTACAAGCTTCGGATCGCGGAATACGCGCGCCAGCTTGAAAAATCGCTGCTCGAGGCGACCTAGTCCCGGCGCGCGGCAGCGGGATAGACCCCCAAAATCTCAAGCCGGTTGGTGAAATAGTCGAGCTCTTCCAGCGCACGCTGGACGGGCGGATCGTCTGGATGTCCCTCGATATCGGCATAAAACTGCGTTGCCGTGAATGCGCCGCCAACCATGTAGCTTTCCAGCTTGGTCATGTTGACGCCGTTGGTGGCAAACCCGCCCATGGCCTTGTAGAGCGCCGCCGGTATGTTGCGGACCTCGAACACAAATGTTGTGATCATGTGATCGCTGCGACGCGAGAGGTCCGGCTTTGGGGCCATCAGCAGAAACCGAGTCGTATTGTGGTGCTGATCCTCGATATCGCTGGCCAGAATGTTCAGGCCATGGAACTCCGCTGCAATAGAGGATCCGAGCGCACCAACGCCTTTTTCCTTGTTTTCGGCGATGGCCCGCGCGGCACCAGCGCTGTCGGCGGACGGGGACGCGGTGATACCGTGGTCCTCGAGAAAGCGCCGGGCTTGTGGGATCAACACGAGATGAGCGCGGACGTGGTTGATGTCAGCGAGCGTCTGGCCCGGCAAAGCCATCAGACAGATCCGTACCCGTACGAACGCTTCGTCGACGATATGCAGCCCGCTTTCAGGCAGCAGCCGATGGATATCCGCGACCCGTCCGTAGGTGGTATTTTCGACCGGCAGCATGGCAAGGTCGGCGTGACCTTCGTTGACGGTCGCGATGACATCCTCAAAGGCCGTGCAGGGCACCGGTTCCGCGTCCGGACGGGCCTTTGTGCACGCCTCGTGACTGTAGGCTCCCAGATCTCCCTGAAACGCGATCCGCAGCGTCATGATCCAACCTGTCCCGTTCATTATTAGGCCCCTGTTAAGCAGGGCGATTGGTCGCGCTTCCTATACCTTGCCTCTGGAAAGTGGAAGCAATAGATACCGCGCAACTTAACGCGGAATGGACGCAGGCTCAGAATGTTTGACACGATGACTTTCACCAAGATCACCGCCAGCTTTTGTGGTGCGCTCTTGGTCTTGTTGCTGGCAATGTGGGTTGGACGGGAACTCTATCATGTCGGTGGGCATGGCGAGCAGGCCTATGTGATCGACACCGGTGAAGAGGAAGTCGCGGAAGAGGTCGCCGAAGTTCCGTTCGAGGAAGTGCTTGCCTCGGCCAGCATCGAAGACGGTGCAAAGGTCTTCCGGAAATGCGGCGCATGCCACAAGCTTGAAGACGGCGCGAATGGCACCGGCCCGTACCTCTATGGCGTCGTGGGCCGCGACATTGGTGGTGCATCAGGCTTCGGTTCCTATTCCTCTACGCTTGCCAGCATGGACGGCGCGTGGACACCAGAGAACCTGAACGGCTTTCTTGAGAACCCGAAAAGCTGGGCCGAAGGCACGAGCATGGCCTTCGCCGGCCTTAAGAAGGTCGAAGATCGCGCGGACGTGATCGCCTATCTCGATAGTCTTGACGACTAGTTGAACCGCGAAATCATGAACAGGCCGCCACCCTTGGCGGCCTTTTTTGTGGTTAACGCTTTGGTTACAGCCCCATCACATATTCTCAAGTTGCATATTGGCGAACGGGGCCATTAGCTTACATCGCACGGAATAACACTGCTTGCCCACGCACGAGGAGAACCCCATGCCCAAGTCGCGCGCGCGCGTTGTCGCCAAGACAAGAACCGGTCGCACCCTCTGGTGGGCCATGGGGACGATGGTCATGATCATGGTGCTGGCCGCCAGCCTCGTGCGGGCGGAAGACCACGAAGAGGTGATCGTCAGCCACGGCTATTCGTTCTTTGGCGATCTGACCTATCCGGCGGATTACAAGCATTTCGACTATGTCAATCCGGACGCGCCCAAGGGCGGTGAGATTTCCATCCCGTTCGTGGGTACCCTCGATTCGATGAACCCTTACTCGGGTAAGGGGCGCGCGCATCTGTTTTCGATCTTCGGATATGAAAGCCTCTTGGGCGAGGCGGCGAGCCAGGTTGGCTTGCCCGCCGATGCCTACGGCGAGCTCTACGGTCTCTTGGCGGAGCGCCTCGAATATCCAAAAAGTAAGCCCTGGGTCATCTTCTATATGCGTCCCGAAGCCCGCTTTTCTGATGGCACACCGGTCACGGCGCATGACGTGGCTTTCAGCCACAATCTGTTTCTCGATCAGGGCCTGAAAAGCTATGCAGACGCGGTGAGAAAACGGATCCCTGAGGTGGAGGTCATCGATGACCACACCATCAAGTTCTACTTCGCGGCCGACATCTCGCGCCGCAGCCTCATCGATCAGGTCGGAACCGTTCCGGTCTTTTCCCGCAAGTGGTTCGAAGAGACCGGCAACCGACTTGACGAAAACTGGATCGAAACCCCGCCGGGATCGGGGCCATACGTGATCGAAAGCGTCGATCTGACCCGCCGGATCGTACTGAAGCGCAACGAGGATTACTGGGGCAAGGATCTGCCAATCAACGTGGGCCGTCACAACTTCGACCGCATCCGGCTGGAGATTTTTGGAGACGACACCGCGTCGTTCGAGGGCTTCAAAGCGGGCGAGTACACCTATCGATCCGAGGGCGACAGCAAGAAATGGGCGACCGGATACGAATTCCCCAAGATCCAGCGCGGTCAGGTTCTGAAGAAAGAACTGCGCGACGGGTCACCGCCTACACCAACCGGCATCGTCTTTAACCTCGGGCGGGAGGTGATGCAGGACAAGCGGGTGCGCGAAGCGATATCACTAGCCTATAACTTCGAATGGACCAATTCGAGCCTGCAATACGGCCTTTTCAAACAGCGCGCGTCATTCACGCAGGATACGCCACTGATGGCGAAAGGCGTGCCAGAGGGTGACGAGCTTGAGCTGCTGCAGTCTCTGGGTGATCTGGTTCCTGCTGATTTGCTTACTGAGGAAGTGCGCGTGCCTCATACCTCGAACGAGGCCCGCTTGTTCGACCGTCGCAATGCGCGTCAGGCGATGCGGCTGCTGGATGAAGCCGGGTACCAGGTTGGCCCGAACGGCGTACGGCAGGACGCTGACGGCAACCCGCTCAAAATCAACTTCCTGCTGAGCGCTGCCAGCTCGGCGACCGGCAAAGCGGTCATTGAGAACTTCGTATCGAACGTCAAAGACCTAGGGATCGACATCACGCTCGAAACCGTTGACACCGCGCAATACACCAGCCGCGAACGCGAGCGGGACTATGACCTTGTCTTTGACTCCTATGCGGCGTTCCTGTCGGCGGGCACGGGGCTGCGTCAGCGGTTCGGGTCCGAAGCGGCGGAGTTTTCACTGTTCAATCCCGCCGGGCTCGCCAGCCCGCTCGTTGACAAGATCATCGACGTCGCACTGACCGCGGAAACGCGCGAGGAAGAGGTTGCTGCACTGATGGCGCTCGACCGCGTGCTGCGCTACGAACTTTTCATGATCCCGCTTTGGTACAAGCCGGACTTTTGGGTTTCTTACTATGACCAGTACGAACACCCTGATGTTATTCCGCCCTATGGCCTGGGCCATCTGGACTTCTGGTGGTTCAACGAAGAAAAGGCCGCCGCGCTGAAAGAAGCCGGCGCGCTGAGGTAAAACCCGCATGGCATCGTATATCCTGCGGCGTGTGCTGCTGGTATTTCCGACCCTTCTGGGCATCTTGCTGATCAATTTCGTACTGATCCAATTTGTTCCCGGTGGACCGGTCGAACAGGCCATTGCCCGTATCCAGGGCGGTGGTGATGTATTCAGCGGTTTCGCTGGGGGCGGTGCAGATCCGGGCGCCGAGGATAGCGGTGTGGTCGAAAGCCAGTATGTCGGCGCGCGGGGCTTGCCGCCGGAGTTCATTGAAGAGCTGGAGGCACAATTCGGCTTTGACAAACCTCCGGCCGAACGGTTCCTCAACATGGTCTGGGACTACCTGCGCTTTGATTTCGGTGAGAGCTATTTCAGGTCGGTCGGAGTCATCGATCTGGTGATCGAAAAGATGCCGGTTTCGATATCGCTGGGGCTTTGGTCAACCATGATCGCCTATCTCATCTCGATACCGCTCGGGATCCGCAAAGCGGTCAGGGACGGAACGCAGTTCGACACATGGACAAGCGGCGTGATCATCGCAGGCTACGCCATTCCGGGATTCCTGTTCGGTATTCTCTTGCTGGTCGTCTTTGCTGGGGGGTCATACTACCAGATATTCCCCCTGCGCGGTCTGACTTCGGACAACTGGGACCAGCTGACATGGTGGGGTAAGATCGTCGACTATTTCTGGCACATCACCCTGCCGGTCATCGCATCTACGATTGGCGCGTTCGCGACGCTGACGCTGCTGACCAAGAACTCGTTCCTTGATGAGATCAAAAAGCAATATGTCATCACCGCCCGCGCCAAGGGGCTGGCCGAGCGGCGGGTGCTTTACGGCCATGTGTTCCGCAACGCGATGCTGATCGTGATCGCAGGCTTTCCGGCCGTCTTTATCGGGGTGTTCTTTTCGGGCAGCCTGATCATCGAAACGATTTTCTCGCTCGATGGGCTTGGGCGTCTGGCTTTTGAGGCTACGGTCGCGCGGGACTACCCAATCGTCTTCGGCACCCTCTATGTCTTTGGCCTGATCGGGCTGTTTGTCGGGATCCTGTCAGACCTGATGTATGTCTTCGTCGATCCGCGCATCGACTTTGAGAAACGGGAAGGCTGATGGCCCTGTCCCCTCTCAACCAGCGCCGCTGGCGCAACTTCAAAAAGAACCGGCGCGCATTCTGGTCGCTCTGGATCTTTTCGGTGCTGTTCGGCCTGTCGCTGTTCGCCGAGTTCCTTGCTTACGACAAACCGATCCTCGTCCGCTATCAGGGCGCGTTCTATACGCCGATCTGGAATTTCTATCCCGAGACGGAGTTCGGGGGGGATTTCCAAACCGAAGCGGCCTACCGCGATCCCGAAGTGAAATGCCTGATCGTCAGCGGCGGTCTGGAGGACTGCTTTGATGATCCCGAAGGCATGATTGAACAGATCGAGGCGGGCACATTTGGCACCGGCGTCGATGGATTCCGGAAAGGGTGGATGATCTGGCCTCTCATCCCCTACAGCTACGACACGGCGGTCGATCGTCCGGGTGCGGCACCGTTGCCACCAAACGAACAGAACTGGCTGGGCACCGACGGAACCAAGCGCGACGTGATGGCCCGCGTCATCCACGGCTTCCGCCTGTCGATCCTGTTCACGCTGATCGTGACGGGCGCCTCTGCCATCATCGGTATCATCGCCGGCGCTATTCAGGGGTTCTTTGGCGGCCTTACCGACCTGATTTTTCAGCGCATCATCGAGATCTGGTCGGCAACCCCCTCACTCTATGTGATTATCATCCTCTTCGCGATCCTCGGGCGAAGTTTCTGGCTGCTTGTCTTCCTGCTCGTTCTCTTTGGGTGGGTTGCGCTTGTTGGTGTGGTCCGGGCCGAATTCCTGCGGGCGCGCAACCTCGAATACGTCCGAGCGGCCAAGGCGCTTGGCGTTGGCAACCTGACGATCATGTTCCGGCACATGCTGCCCAATGCCATGGTGGCGACGCTGACGATGCTGCCGTTTATCGTTACTGGCACGATCTCATCGCTTGCCGGGCTCGACTTTCTGGGCTTCGGGCTGCCGTCTTCGGCACCTTCGCTTGGGGAACTGACCTTGCAGGCCAAGCAGAACCTGCAGGCGCCGTGGCTGGCCTTCACCGCCTTTGTCGTCTTTGCCACGATGCTCAGCCTTCTGATCTTTATCTTCGAAGGCATCCGCGACGCCTTCGACCCGCGAAAGACCTTTTCATGAGCCCACTGCTGGACGTCCAAGATCTTCACGTTCGCTTTCGTCAGGACGGCGCGCTGGTTCACGCGGTCAAGGGCGTGTCCTTTAGCGTGGACAGGGGCGAAACGGTTGCCTTGGTCGGCGAAAGCGGATCGGGCAAGTCGGTCTCGGCCCTGTCGACCGTGTCGTTGTTGGGTGACAGCGCCGAGGTCGAGGGCAGCGTGACCTATGATGGTCAGCAGATGATCGGGGCCAAGGAAAGCCTGCTGCGTCATGTAAGGGGCAACGACATCAGCTTTATCTTCCAGGAGCCGATGACGTCGCTCAACCCCCTGCATACGATCCAGAAGCAGCTGACCGAGAGTATCGCCTTGCATCAGGGAGTAATCGGAGACGAAGCCCGCAACCGTATCCTGGAATTGTTGGATAAGGTCGGCATCCGCGATGCGGAAAGCCGCCTTAATGCCTATCCTCACCAGTTATCCGGCGGGCAGCGCCAGCGGATCATGATCGCAATGGCGCTTGCCAACAAACCGGATATCCTGATCGCGGATGAACCGACGACCGCATTGGACGTGACTATTCAGGCTCAGATCCTCGAATTGCTTGCAGACCTGCAAAAGAGCGAAGGCATGGGGCTGCTGTTCATCACGCACGACCTTGGCATCGTCCGGCGCATCGCCGACCGCGTCTTTGTGATGGAAAAGGGACATGTGGTTGAAACCGGTCCCACGGCCGAAATCTTTGCCAAGCCGCAACATGACTACACCCGCAAACTGCTGAGCGCAGAGCCCAAGGGCGAACCCAACCCGGTCCGCAATGAGGCCGAGATCGTTGCTGAGACAGAGCATCTTAAGGTTTGGTTCCCGATCCAGAAAGGCCTGCTGCGCCGTACCGTGGGCCATGTGAAGGCCGTGAACGACGCTACGCTTCAAGTGCGCGAGGGCGAAACGGTGGGGATCGTCGGGGAAAGCGGATCAGGCAAGACGACCTTGGCGTTGGCGATCATGCGCCTGATCGCCTCTGAGGGGCGCATCGTCTATATGGGGCAGGATATCCGAAGCTGGTCGACCCGCGAATTGCGCAAGCTGCGCAAGGACATGCAGATCGTTTTCCAGGATCCTTACGGCAGTCTCAGCCCCCGGATGACGGCGATGCAGATCATTGGCGAAGGCTTAAGCATTCACAAGGTCGACGAAGACCGGGATCGCCGCGAATTGGTGGCCGAGGTTATGACCGAGGTCGGTCTCGATCCCGCAGCCATGGATCGCTACCCCCACGAATTCTCAGGCGGGCAGCGTCAGCGGATCGCCATAGCGCGGGCGATGGTGCTACGTCCCCGTCTGGTCGTTTTGGACGAGCCCACCAGTGCGCTCGACATGACGGTGCAGGTTCAGATCGTCGATCTTTTGCGCGGTCTGCAGGAGAAGTACGGATTGGCCTATCTGTTCATCAGTCATGACCTTAAGGTCGTCCGTGCAATGTCCCACAAGGTGATGGTGATGAAGCAAGGCGATGTGGTCGAGCAGGGGGCGGCGGCCGACCTGTTCGATCGTCCACAGACCGACTACACCCGGCTGCTGCTTCAAGCCACGCACTAGATCGCGTGGGAATGTCCTTCGGGGCTGTAATGATAGTCATCGAAAAACTGCGCGATCATCCGCACCAGTGGCAGTGCCTGCGGCGGAACCTTTACGCCATCCGCTGTTTTCACAAGCACCCCGCCGAATACATCGTCCAAACCGTCCACTAAGCTCGAGACGGCCGGTGCGTCCTCTCCGAAGTCGGATGGCGTGATTGACAGATCGCACATGATCCGCTCGATAACCTTGCCGCGCAGCACATCATCGCCTTTGAAGATATGACCGCGTGTCGTTGCGAACTGCCCGTTGCGGATCAATGCGGTATAGCCTGACGTCGCTGGGGAGTTCTGTGCGTATCCCTGCGGGAAGCGGGAAATGGCAGAAGCACCAAGGCCGATCAGGATGTCGTTGTCGTCGTTGGTATAGCCTTGGAAATTCCTGCGCAGACGTCCCTTCTGCTGCGCAATGGCCAGCCCGTCAGCTGGCAGCGCGAAATGGTCGATCCCTATCCCCTGGTATCCATCCCAGACAAAGAGCTGTCGCGCGGTCTCAAAGAGTTCCAGCCGCTCTTCGGGTGTTGGCAACGCGTCGGACGGGATCATGGATTGGCGTCGCGCCATCCATGGCACATGCGCATAGCCATAGAGCGCGACGCGGTCTGGGGTCAGCGAAAGCAGTTTTTGAACGGTCGTGGTGATCTTGTCGATGGTTTGGTGGGGCAGGCCGTAAAGGATGTCGGCGTTCAGGCTTGGCACCCCGGCGCGCCTGATCCGATTCACCACACTTTCCGTGTGGCCAAAGCTTTGTATCCGGCCAATCGTCGATTGGATCTCGAGGTCGAAATCCTGAACGCCGATCGATGCCCGGTTCATTCCGGCTTCGACCAGGGCGTCGAGGCGTGGTGCGTCGATTTCGTTCGGGTCGATCTCGACCGAGAATTCGGCGTCGGGTGCCAGCGGCAGACGGTCGGTGATGTGGGTGGCCAGTTCAGTGATCATGCCCGGCTGCAAGAGTGTCGGCGTACCGCCGCCCCAGTGCATCCGAGCAAGGCGGATATCTGCCGGCAAAGTTTCTGCAAAACGATCGAATTCGGCCTTGAGTGTTTCGAGATAGGCCGCGACAGGCCGCTCGCTCTGGGTGCCCTGGGTGCGGCATGCACAGAACCAACAAAGCCGACGACAGAAGGGGATATGCACATATAGCGAGACTTCCGACCCTGCCGGAACGGATGTGATCCAGCTGGCAAACTCGTCGGGTCCAACGGTCGTGTTGAAGTGATTTGCTGTTGGGTAGCTGGTATATCTCGGGGCCTTTGCCCGGAACAAACCCAAATCTGCGAATTTTCTGATCGACTCCATGTTCGCCACGGGTAATGATGGGCCCGCAATCCCGCTTTGACCCAGATCAATCAGCAGACGCTGGATGCTAAAGACCAATATCGCTCCGCCCCAAGACTGTTCGGACTGTCCTATTCGCCATCGCGCCGTCTGTGCGAGATGCGAACCGGATGAGTTGAAACTGCTTGAGGAAGTCAAATACTATCGCAGCTTCGAGGCTGGTCAGACGGTTGTCTGGTCCGGTGACAAGATGGATTTCGTCGCGTCGGTCGTTTCCGGTGTCGCGACACTTACGCAGACGATGGAGGATGGTCGGCGCCAGATGGTTGGCCTGCTCTTGCCGTCCGATTTTGTCGGGCGGCCAGGCCGACACGGTTCTCCCTATGATGTGACCGCGGTTAGCGATCTGGTCATGTGTTGCTTCAGAAAGCGGCCGTTTGAGCAAATGATGGAAACGACACCGCACATCGCTCAGCGCCTGCTGGAAATGACGCTGGACGAACTCGATGCCGCGCGTGAGTGGATGTTGGTTCTCGGGCGCAAGACGGCGCGCGAAAAGATTGCATCGCTCTTGTCGATCATTGCGCGGCGCGATCCGGTGTTCAGCCACAGCGACCAGCGATCGGTAACCTTCAACCTGCCGCTAACCCGTGAGGCGATGGCGGACTATCTTGGCCTGACGTTGGAAACGGTCAGTCGTCAGATCTCTGCCCTGAAGAGAGATGGAATCATCCAGCTCGAAGGCAAGCGTCGGGTTCACGTGCCGGATTTGGACCTGTTGCTGGAAGAGGCGGGGGACGATAGCGACGGTGGTTTGCCAAGCTAGGCGCCGGGCCAAAGTTGCAGCAAAATTCCTCAAAAAGGCCCCCGAAACCCACCAGACATTGAATTTTCGAGGCATATCTGTAGACTAGCGATGGGAAACCCACGGTACGCGGGGGCCACGGAAATGTTTGATTGGGAAGACCTGAGGGCGCTGTTGGCCCTTGGTGCGTCCGCAAGTGTTAAAGATGCGGCGCAGAAATCCAACGGATCGGAAGTTGAGCTTTTGAGGCGCATTCGCGCGCTTGAGAAGCAACTCGGCTTGCCGCTTTTTGAACAGGCCCGGGAAAACTGGGTTCTGACGCGCGAGGGGCGCGCCATCTTCGCAGCTGCGTCTGATATGGAGGATGCTGCGCGGCGCGTCATGCTGCGTGCCCAGCACCTGACGGAGCATCAGGCGCTTGTCATCCGGGTTACGACCAACCATGCAGCATTGGACAATTGGGGCGATCGGATCATCGCCGACTACCGACGGGCAAATCCGCAGGTCATGTTCGATGTCGAAGCGGCAGAGCATCAGACGGCGCTGCATAATGGCCGGGCAGACGTCGCTTTGCGCGCGGCGGATCATATCCAGGGCGATGATCTGATTGCCCGCGCTCTGACGCCTATTCCCTGGTCCGTCTATTGCAGTCAGGCCTATGCTGACGTGCATGGCGTTCCGAAGACGCTGGATGACTGCGCCGGCCGGGCTGCTTTGGCTTACAGCAACGATGTCGCTGACAAGATCGCCTGTGCAGGTTGGTTCAACGGTCAGTTGGACCAAGACCAGATTGTCCAGACACTCACCACCGTGCCAACCATGGCGGGCGTTCTGCAGGACGGTCGCGGTATCGGCGCCTTGCCTTGCATCGTGGGTGACCTGTTGCCGGAACTCGTACGCTGTTTCGACCATGAAAAGCTGGCGCACACGCTGTGGATCGTGACGACGAGAGAGCGGTATGAAGATGACCTCATCCGCTCATTCTTTGATTTCGCGGTCGAGTTCTTTGCGCAGGACAGCTTGCGTCGCAGCGCCTGATCCCGACCTCAGCGCGCCATTAAGACCGGAACGCTCGCGAATTCCAGCATTTGCCGTGTCGCGCCACCGAACATCGCTTCGGACCAACGCGCCCGGCCGTAGGCGCCCATAACCAGCATGTCGGCGTCGCGGTCTTCCACCTGCCGCAAGAGAACGTCGCCCACCCGGTGCATCGACTTTGACAGAACGTCGATTTCGCAGCGCACCCCGTGGCGCGCGAGGTACTGACTAACCAGACCACCCGGATCTGACCGGTCCGGGCCATGTGTTGGTGGATCGATGACGGTGACAAACACGGTGTCCGCTCCGACCAGAAAGGGCAGGGCGCTGCGGGCCGCCGCCATCGCCTCGGCGCTTTCATTCCAGCCAAATACGATCCGTTTCGGCGCGGCAATCTCCTTTGTCGCGGCGGGGACCGCCAAGACCGGGATGTTCGCCGAAAACAACGCGGCCTCGAGCGCGTTCACGTCATCGGAATGTGCCGCGTCTCCGTAAGGAAGCGGCATGATGGCCAGATCACCGAAGCGGGCGTATCGCGCGATTTCCATTCCAACCGCTCCGATCGGCGCGACAATTGGGACCGTCGCATAACGGCCCGATTGTTTGCCAAGAAATGTGTCGGCCTTTTCGCCCAGTGAGTTCGCGGTCTTTCTGGCCTCTTCTAGGCCGGCTTCCAAAAGCGCGGCACTGAACTCGGTATAGCTGAAGCCCGCCTGGCTCCGATCGATGCCGAGTGCCAGCACATCCAGATGCGCATCATGCTTTTCAGCAAAATCGCGGGCTGCTTCGAGCGCGGCAAAACTGGCATCGGAATGGGTCAGGATCATGATGATCGATTTGTAGGGCATCTTGGCCTCCTTCAGGCGATGCGATGGTTCACGCCGATAATCCGACACCCGCGACAATCCGCCTTGATACGAGTCAAAGCCCTGATGGACTAATCTTGATCTTGATCAAGGACGCATTTCGAACCTTTCCCCAAGACCGCAAACGTCGAGGTTTGTCTGGTCTTTGGGCAACCAAAGACACAATCGACGAGAGTGAGGGAGCGCCAAATGGCACAATACACAAAGCTCATCGCCCTGGGGGTCGCCACCCTGTTTGCGATGATTGCAGCCAATTACGCGCGGGACGTCGCCTACCAGGTTCACATGATCATATTCATGCTGGTGGCGGGTGGTTTGTTTCTCTGGACGGTGCGCCGGACGGATGAACCAGTCATCGCGGCCCCGCAAAACGAATACATGGACGACGTGGTCCGCTACGGTGTGATCGCGACCGCGTTCTGGGGTGTTGTGGGCTTTCTTGTCGGCGTCGTCATCGCCTTCCAGCTCGCCTTTCCGGCGCTGAATTTCGATTGGGGACAGCCCTATACGAATTTCGGACGGCTGCGGCCCCTACACACATCCGCGGTGATTTTTGCCTTTGGTGGCAACGCCTTGATCGCATCGTCGTTCTATATCGTGCAGCGCACCTGCGCCGCTCGGCTTTGGGGTGGCAATACGGCCTGGTTCGTTTTCTGGGGTTACCAGCTGTTCATCGTCCTGGCGGCCACCGGGTACCTGCTGGGCGCAACACAGTCCAAGGAATACGCCGAACCGGAATGGTACGTTGATCTCTGGCTGACGATCGTCTGGGTCGCCTATCTTGCCGTGTTCCTCGGCACGATCATCAAGCGGAAAGAGCCGCACATCTACGTCGCCAACTGGTTCCTGCTGTCGTTCATCGTCACCGTCGCGATGCTGCACATCGTCAACAACCTGTCGATCCCCGTCTCGATCTGGGGCTCACGTTCGGTTCAGGTGTTTTCGGGTGTTCAGGATGCGATGGTTCAGTGGTGGTATGGCCACAACGCCGTGGGGTTCTTCTTGACCGCGGGTTTCCTGGGGATGATGTATTACTTCATTCCAAAGCAGGCCGAGCGGCCCGTTTTCAGCTACAAGCTCTCGATCATCCACTTCTGGGCGCTGATCTTTCTCTACATCTGGGCGGGTCCACACCACCTGCACTATACCGCGCTGCCTGACTGGGCATCGACGCTTGGCATGGTCTTCTCGGTTATCCTGTGGATGCCCAGCTGGGGCGGCATGATCAACGGTCTGATGACGCTGCAAGGCGCGTGGGACAAGCTGCGGACCGACCCGGTCATCCGGATGATGGTCATCAGTCTGGCCTTCTACGGCATGTCCACGTTCGAGGGGCCGATGATGTCGATCCGGGCGGTCAACTCGCTCAGCCACTATACCGACTGGACGATCGGCCACGTGCATTCCGGCGCTTTGGGTTGGAACGGCATGATCACGTTCGGCGCGCTCTACTTCCTTGTTCCGAAGCTGTGGAAACGCGAGCGGCTTTACAGCCTGGGTCTGGTCAACTGGCACTTCTGGCTCGCGACCATCGGCATCGTGCTCTACGCGGCGTCGATGTGGGTCACCGGCATCATGGAGGGCCTGATGTGGCGCGAAGTCGATGCGAACGGTTTCCTCGTGAACTCTTTCGCGGACACCGTGAGCGCCAAGTTCCCGATGTATGTCGTGCGCGGTCTTGGTGGGGTTCTGTACCTCGTTGGCGCGCTGATCATGTGCTACAACCTTTGGATGACTGTGAAGCGGTCGCCGGCCAAAGAGGCCAGCCTCGCCACAGCCGTCCCGGCCGAATAAGGAGGGACCGCAGATGGCTATTCTTGATCGCCACAAGATCCTTGAAACCAACGCGACCCTTCTGCTGATCTTCAGCTTTCTGGTCGTGACCATCGGGGGGATCGTGCAGATCGTCCCGCTCTTCTACCTCGAAAATACCATCGAAAAGGTCGAGGGGATGCGACCCTATTCGCCGCTCGAACTGACAGGGCGCGAGATCTATATCCGCGAAGGTTGCTATGTCTGCCACAGCCAGATGATCCGCCCCATGCGGGACGAGGTCGAACGTTACGGGCATTATTCACTGGCGGCCGAGTCGATGTATGACCACCCGTTTCAATGGGGTTCGAAACGCACCGGGCCGGATCTGGCGCGTGTCGGCGGGCGCTATTCAGACGATTGGCACGTGGACCATTTCCGCGATCCGCAATCGGTTGTGCCTGAATCGGTCATGCCAAAATACGCGTTCCTCGAACGCACCCCGGCTGATCCTGAGTATATTGCCGATCTTTTGCGGACACAGCGCTTCGTGGGTGTGCCTTACACCGACGAGATGATCGAAAACGCGCTGGCCGATTTCCGGGCCCAGGCAGATCCGGACAGCGACTTTGATGCGCTGGTCGAACGGTATCCCGGCGCGCAGGTGCGGAATTTCGACGGGCAGCCGGGCATCTCGGAGGCTGACGCACTGATCGCCTACATGCAGATGCTTGGCACGCTGGTCGACTTCTCGACCTTCGTTCCAGACGCCAGCCGGTAAGGGGGACATCATGGAAACCTATTCATTCCTGCGAGAGATGGCTGACAGTTGGGGATTGCTGGCGCTTTTCCTGATTTTCATCGGCATCGCGGTTTTCCTGTTTCGTCCGGGACACCGCAAAATCCACGACGAGGCGGCCTCTGCCCCTTTCCGTAACGAGGACAAACCAGCGGCTGATCCAAAGGAGGATCGGACATGAGTGACCAGAAAAAGAACGAAGACGGCTATGGCACCACCGGCCATGAATGGGACGGTATCGAAGAGTGGAACAACCCGCTTCCCCGCTGGTGGCTGTGGACCTTCTATCTGACGATTATCTGGGGCGTCGGATACACCATTGCCTACCCGGCGTGGCCCCTGATCTCTCAGGCGACCAGCGGCGTCCTCGGTTATTCGACGCGCGCCGAACTGGCCGAAGATGTAGAGGCGGCGCGGCTTGCGAATGCGGGCATCGATGAGCGCTTGGCCACGGTTGAATTGACGGCGGTCAGTGATGATGCAGAGCTGCTGCAATACGCCAACTCGATGGGGGCTTCGGTGTTCCGGACCTATTGTTCCCAGTGTCATGGTTCCGGCGCCGCTGGCGTGCAGGCTGCGGGTTATCCGAACCTCTTGGACGATGCGTGGCTTTGGGGCGGGACGGTCGATGAAATCCAGTATACCATCCGCCACGGCATCCGGAACGAAGATGACCCCGATGCCCGCTGGTCCGAGATGCCGGCCTTTGGCGACATCCTGACCGAGGAAGAAATCGCGCAGACCGTGAACTACGTCATGTCGCTGTCGGGTGACGCCAACGATCCGGCCTTGGTCGCGGCGGGCGAGACGGTGTACCTGGACAATTGTGCCGCATGTCATGGAGACGAAGGTCTGGGGGACATATATCAGGGTGCACCAAACCTCGCCGATGCCATCTGGCTTTATGGCGGTGATGTCGAAACGCTGACCGAAACCGTGACCTACAGCCGCTTCGGCGTGATGCCGCCTTGGTCTGAACGCCTGAGCGAGGCCGAGATCCGTGGTGTGGCCTTGTACGTGCATGGGCTGGGCGGCGGCGAATAGCTGAACCCAGCCAGCCAAGAAATCGGTGTCGGCACCGATCCTACGAAACGGTGCCGCGCCAAACCATAGCTTGATAGGACGCCTTCCCTTGAGCGATCGGAGCACAACACCCAGCCTATATGCCGCCCGCGAGCCGATCTTTCCGCGCCGGGTTTCGGGCAAGTTTCGGTCGCTCAAATGGGTGATCCTGTTCGTCACCCTTGGCATCTACTACGCCCTTCCATGGATCCGGTGGGACCGTGGCCCGGGCATCCCGGATCAGGCGGTGTTGCTCGATCTGGCGGGGCGGCGGTTCTATTTCTTCTGGATCGAGATCTGGCCGCATGAATTCTATTTCGTCGCGGGTTTGCTGGTCATGGCCGGACTGGGCCTGTTCCTGTTCACCTCTGCCTTGGGCCGTGTGTGGTGCGGATATGCCTGCCCGCAGACCGTCTGGACTGATCTCTACATCGCCGTCGAACGTTGGGTCGAAGGGGATCGCAACGCGCGCCTCAGGCTGCACCGGCAAAAGGGCTGGGATCTTCGCAAGGCCCGGCTGCGCATTACCAAGTGGACGCTGTGGCTTTTGATCGGGTTGGCGACCGGGGGGGCCTGGGTTTTCTATTTTGCCGATGCGCCGACGCTCTTCCGCGACCTGATCACCCTTCAGGCCCATCCCGTTGCTTACACCACGATGGCCATTCTGACCGGCACGACCTTCCTTTTCGGCGGGTTCGCGCGGGAGCAGATTTGCAATTACGCTTGCCCGTGGCCCCGTATTCAGGCCGCCATGATGGACGAACATACCCTGACGGTCGCCTATCGCAGCTGGCGGGGCGAACCCCGCAAGCACTCCGACGAGGTCAAGGCGGGCGCCGAGATGGGCGATTGCATCGATTGCATGGCCTGCGTCAACGTTTGCCCTGCGGGCATCGACATCCGCGATGGTCAGCAGCTTGAATGCATCACCTGCGCGCTGTGTATCGACGCCTGCGACGATGTGATGGAAAAGATCGGCAAGCCGCGCGGGCTGATCGACTACATGGCCCTGACTGATGAAGAGGCCGAGCGGGCGGGCAATCCGCCCCGGTCGGTCTGGAGCCATGTGTTCCGCCCTCGCGTGATCCTTTACACCGTGATGTGGTCCGTCGTCGGGCTTGCGCTGGTCTTCGCGCTTTTCATTCGGTCCGATGTCGAATTCACCGTTGCGCCTGTGCGCAATCCGACCTTCGTCACATTGTCCGACGGATCGATCCGCAACACGTACGACATCCGTCTGCGGAACAAGGATTTCGAAGGGCGTACGATGCGGGTGACCGTTCATGGCGATCCGTCCTACCGCGTTCAGCTTGAGGGGTCGGCCTACGAATCCGTCGCCGTGCCGCCCAACAGCACGCTTTTGCAGCGCGTCTATGTGGTGGCGCCCCGCGGCGCGGGTCCGGCAGAGGCTGACACGACCCCGATGCGGTTCTGGGTCGAGGGACTTGGCGGCGGCGATCGCGCCTATCACGACACAACTTTCAACGGCAGAGGTGCACAATGATCCGAGAGCTCAAGGGATGGCATGTCGGGGCGATCTTTGGCAGCGGATTTGCCGTGATCATCGCGGTCAATCTGACACTGGCCTATTCGGCGGTAAGCACGTTCCCCGGCCTCGAGGTCAAGAATTCCTATGTCGCAAGCCAAAGCTTCGACGCCGATCGGGCCGCGCAAAACGCTTTGGGTTGGACCGTCGAGGCCCAGGAACAGGACGGCATGGTGCGCTTGCAGATCGTTGATGAGGCGGGCACGCCGCAACAGGCGGCTTCGCTGACGGCGGTTCTTGGGCGCGCAACGCATGTCAAAGATGATGTCGTACCTGATTTCGTATTCGATGGCGTTGCCTATGTCGCGCCGGTGCAGTTGGCATCTGGCAACTGGAATCTTCGGATCAATGCGGTTGCTGCCGACGGGACGGAGTTTCGTCAGCGGCTTGCCTTTTACGTGGCGCGCTAGATCATGACGGCGGTCCCCGATCCTCGCCCCATGGCATGCCCCGGCTGCGCGGCGGCACCGGTCGAGGTTGAGGCGCCTGACGCGCGGCCTGACGACATTCTGTTGGCGTTGCCGCGCATTCATTGCCACGGCTGCATCCGCAATGCCGAAAGTGCTTTGATGGACAGGCCCGATGTCGCCGAGGCGCGGGTGAACCTGACCCTGAAACGGGCCTATGTCACGCCCCAGTCTACCGTCCATCCAAGCGCGCTGATCGAGACCCTTGGCGTTGCAGGCATCGAGGCGCACGAGCTTGACCCCGGCGCAATTGCGGTGACCGAGACGGACAAGGCG
This sequence comes from uncultured Rhodobacterales bacterium, assembly GCA_963922565.1. Classification (GTDB taxonomy): domain Bacteria; phylum Pseudomonadota; class Alphaproteobacteria; order Rhodobacterales; family Rhodobacteraceae; genus JBCBKL01. The sequence goes on along the minus strand of CAWUIQ010000012.1, from coordinate 3,201 downwards.
GGCCGCGACCTGCTGATGCGGCTGGCGGTTGCGGGTTTTGCCGCAATGAACGTTATGCTGCTGTCGGTTTCGGTCTGGTCCGGAGCCTCGGATGCGACGCGCGACCTGTTCCACTGGATCTCGGCTGCGATCGCCCTGCCAGCCACCGCTTATGCGGGTCAGCCGTTCTTTGCGGGCGCTTGGCAGGCCCTGCGTGCTCGCCGCTTGAACATGGATGTTCCGATTGCCTTGGCCATCGTCCTGGCGCTTGGCACGTCGCTCTGGGAAACGGCTTTGTCGGGGCATCACGCTTATTTCGACGCGGCCCTGACACTGGTGTTTTTCCTGTTGGCGGGTCGGTACCTGGATTTTCGAACCCGGTCCGCCGCACGGTCGGCGGCAGAGGAATTAACGGCGCTGGAGGTGCCACGCGCGACGCGGCTGGTCGATGGCAAACCGGTCGAAACCCCGGCGTCCGAGCTGTGTGTCGATGACCTGATCCTTGTCCGTCCGGGCGGGCGCATTCCGGTCGACGGGGTGATCGCGGATGGTTCGAGTGAGCTCGACCGGTCGTTCCTCAGCGGTGAATCGGCTGCCGTGCAGGCCCGGATCGGGATGAGCGTTGCCGCAGGCGAAGTGAACCTTACGGGGCCGCTGACCATCAGGGCAACGGCCACCGGCAAAGACACAACGCTGCATCGCATGGCCGATCTGGTTGCCGTGGCAGAGGCTGGGCGCGCGAACTACACCCCGCTCGCGGACAAGGCCGCCGCGCTTTATGCACCGGGCGTACATATCCTCGCGGCCCTGTCTTTCGTCGGATGGTATCTCTGGGCCGGTGACCTGCGCGTCGCCCTCAACATCGCGGCGGCGGTGCTGATTATCACCTGCCCTTGTGCCCTTGGCTTGGCGGTCCCTGCGGTCACCACCGCCGCGTCCGGTCGCCTGTTCCGCAAGGGTCTCTTGATCAAGAGCGGCACGGCCCTCGAACGGCTCGCGGATGTGGATACGGTTGTCTTCGACAAAACCGGCACGCTCACAACGGGCACCCCGGCGGTTGAAAACTGGGACAGCCTCGATCGACAGGCGCAATCCGTCGCGCTGGCCCTTGCGGAGGGGTCTTCGCACCCGCTGGCCAAGGCCATTGTCGCGGCGGCGGGTGAGGCGCCCAGAGCGGATGTTGCCGAACGGCGCGATTGCCCCGGGTTCGGAACCGAAGGTGTCTGGCAGGGTCGGCTGGTTCGTCTTGGCCGTCCCGGGTGGGCCGGACCCGATCAGGACGGTGGCCTTTGTACCATGCTTGACTTGGGCGAGGGGCAAAGCATTCGGATCGATTTCAAGGATCAGGTGCGCCCCGGTGCAGCCGAAGCCGTTGCCGCGTTCAAGCGCGCAGGTCTGAATGTTGTCCTGCTGTCAGGGGACAGGTCGGACCCCGTCAAGGAGATCGCCAAAGCGCTAGGCATCGACGAATGGCATGCCGCCATGCTGCCGGACGAAAAGGCGAAATACGTGGCGGACCAGCCCGGCAAGGTTCTCATGATCGGCGACGGTCTCAACGATACGGCGGCACTCGCCTCGGCCCATGTTTCGATCTCGCCCGCCTCGGCGCTTGATGCTGCACGGGTCGCATCGGATATCGTTCTGATGGGTGTCGACCTGTCCGTGCTGACCGAAGCGCATCAGACGGCGCAAAAGGCAACGCGGCGGATCCGTGAAAACTTCCAGATTGCAACCCTTTATAACGTGATCGCGGTACCGCTGGCTGTGGCGGGTCTGGCGACACCCCTCATTGCTGCCTTGGCGATGTCGTCGTCGTCGATCACCGTTTCACTCAACGCGCTGCGGGTCCGCTGATCATGAATGTCCTGGCCTATCTCATCCCGATTTCGCTGCTGCTTGGTGGCGTTGGCCTCGTGGGGTTCATCTATACTCTGCGGACACGGCAATACGACGACCCCGAGGGTGACAGCCGCCGCATCCTCGACGACCGCTGGGATGATCATCCGAAGTCTTAGGCGCCGGGGCCGATTGTCGTGCAGGTGATCTGCCGCGCTTGAAGACGGCGGCAAGCCAGATCGGCGGATTCCCGGGTCAAACCCATGAAGTTGGCATCGAAGCCCTGCGGTTTCTTGACCACCTTGCGTAGGCTTCCATCAAGCGTCGCCATCTCTGAAAGGGCTGTCTGCAGCAGCACCTTTTCCGCTTTGAAGCGGCTTGGGTAGCGTCCCACATTCACACCCCAAAAACGCCCGCCCGAGGTCGAAAGTCTTGTCACCACCTCTGGCTCTGCCTCTTCAAGCAAGGCCACCCGTTGCGGCCGTGATACAGGGCGAAGGGTTGCTTCCCGCACGGCAGCGGCTTCTTGCACCGCGACGGCTGTCTGTGCTTCGGCAAGGGCTGTGCGGATATCATCGGCAACCACGCTGGACGCAGCGACGAGCGTACCCTCGGCCCCTGGCCGCAGCATGGGCCGCTTTGATTTCGTCATGATGACGCTGGTGCGAACGATCTTGCCGGCATAGCTGGGTCGTTTCGGTTTGCTCAGCGCGACCCGCGACGGAGCCCGGCGGAAACCCATGTCCAAAAGTTCGGCAACGCGGGCATTGCGCGATGCCGCGGACGATCCGCCAAACATGGTGGCAATGATCCGTTCATTGCCGCGCTCAGCCGACGCAACAAGGTTGAAGCCCGCCGCGCGGGTATACCCGGTCTTGATCCCGTCCGCCCCGCGATAGGCAGACAGCAAGCGGCGGTTGGTGTTTGCCACGTCGCGGATGCCTGCATGGGTCGAGGTGCGGGCGAAGAGGTTATAGTATTCGGGATAGTCGTAAAGGACGTGGCGCCCAAGGATCGTCATATCGCGCGCCGTGGACATATGTCCGCTCTCCGTCAGGCCGTGAGCGTTCTTGAATGTGGTCCGCGACATTCCCATTGCCTTGGCCGTCCGGTTCATGCGGCGGGCGAATGCGGCCTCGGATCCCGAGATCGCCTCGGCGATCGCGGTTGCGGCGTCGTTGGCGGATTTGACGGCTGACGCGCGAATGAGATAGCGCAGCTTGATCCGCTGCCCGGCGCGCAGGCCCAGCTTGGAGGGGGGTTCGGCGGCGGCCTTGCGCGACACCTTCACCTTGGTGTCGAGCGAAATCTCACCCTTTTCGATGGCCTCAAACGCGACATAGAGCGTCATCATCTTGGTCAGCGACGCCGGGTGTAGCCGCGTAT
>CAWUIQ010000011.1:0-91860 GCA_963922565.1 uncultured Rhodobacterales bacterium | reverse complement strand
GATACATCGATGAGGGCTGGGAACTTCTATCCGCCCGCCATTCTGACGGGGATCACGCAATCCATGAAAGTCGCGCACGAAGAAACGTTCGGGCCGCTCGCCCCTCTCTTCAAGTTTGAGGATGAAGACGAAGTAATCGCGATGGCGAACGACACGATTTTCGGGCTCGCCAGCTACTTCTATGCCAAGGATCTGAGCCGTGTTTACAAGGTCGCTGAGGCCCTGGAATACGGGATTGTTGGCGTGAACACCGGTATCATCTCGACCGAGGTGGCCCCCTTTGGCGGTGTCAAGCAGTCAGGGCTGGGTCGCGAAGGGTCGCACCACGGGATCGAAGAGTTTCTGGAAATGAAATACATCTGCATGAGCGTTTGATGTTCAACCTGTCCGAGCTCGAAGACGCGGCAGCGTTTGTCCATTCAAAGATGACGCCAACAGCACAACATGTCTGGCCGCTGCTTTCCGAAGCGATCGGGAGCGAGGTTTGGGTCAAGCACGAAAACCATACCCCCACTGGCGCGTTCAAGGTGCGCGGTGCCTATACCTTCATGGATTGGCTGACGCGGGCGCATCCGGACGTTCCCGGCATCTGCACCGCGACGCGGGGCAATCATGGCCAGGGTCAGGCCATGGCGGCCACGCGCGCCGGATTGATCGCAAAGGTCTATGTCCCGCGTGGCAATTCGACCGAGAAGAACGCTGCGATGAAGGCGTTCGGGGCCGATCTGATCGAATTTGGCGACGACTTCGATGTTGCACGGCAAGAAGCCATACGAGTTGCGGAAGATGAGGGCCTCTTCCTTGTGCCGCCCTTTCATCCCGAGCTTGTTCGCGGTGTCGCAACCTATGCGTACGAATTGCTTACGGCTACACCGGATCTTGATACGGTTTACGTACCGATTGGTTGCGGTTCGGGCATTTGTGGCACGATCATTGCCCGCGACGCTTTGGGGCTGAAGACCAAGATCGTGGGCGTCGTGTCCGATCAGGCCCAAACGGCCAAGCTGTCTGCCGAGGCCGGGAAGTTGGTAGAAACCAACTCGGCCCACACCTTCGCCGATGGCATGGCTGTGAGGATGCCAGTGCAAGAGGCCCTCGACATCTATGCCAAGGGCGCGGAACGGATCATCACGGTTAGCGACGATGAGGTGGCTGAGGCCGTCCGGTTTTACTTTCGCCTGACCCATAATGTGGCCGAGGGGGCAGGGGCCGCCCCGCTTGCCGGGCTGATGCAGGAACGGGCGCAGATGGCCGGGAAAAAGGCTGGAGTGATCCTTTGCGGTGGTAACATCGATACCGACAAGTTTCTGACCGTGCTTTCCGGCCAGACGCCAGCGCCCTGAAATTCAGAAAAGCGGAGTAACGGCTTCACCGACACGTCACGCGTCGCCTGCAACCCGCTCGGCATAGGAAGAGGGGAGGGGTCTGTGAACAAGCATCTCATTTCGATGATCATTCTGGCGAGACGATGGTCTTCTCGATCGGGTGGATGTAACCGATCCGGCGTCGTCCAATCATCCGTGGCCCCTTTTTCGTACCTTCGGACGGATCCCGGGCCTATTGTCCTTAGACCAGTTGAACCGAGGGTGCGCCGCTGACCGACCTACACGATATGATCAACCGCTATGCCCAGCCCGGGCGGGTTGCGTGGATCGGCCTTCGACCGGCGCGGCGGGCGGCGATGGTTCCTGTCGATGCGGCGTCAATCACGACTGATGGTCTTGAGGGTGACCGGTCTCGGGCCGGGAAGCGTGCCGTAACCCTGATTCAGTGGGAACATCTGGCGGCCATCGGCGCTTATCTTGGCCGCGAAGCTGTCATGCCAGAGATACTGCGCCGAAATCTGGTCATCACCGGTATCAACCTAGCGTCGCTGAAAGGCCGCGCTATTGAGGTTGGGCAAGCCAAACTGCGACTTACGGTCGTTTGCGCACCGTGCAGCCGAATGGAGGAGGCATTGGGCCCCGGCGGCTATGCGGCGGTGCGTGGTCATGGGGGATGGTGCGCCGAAGTATTTGAACCCGGCCCGGTCAGACTGGACGACGCGGTGACACCGATTGATTGACAATCCGTTTCACGCTCTCTCAATGCAAGAGCATGAAGACTGCCTTCCCCTTTGCCCGTGCGGGTCAGACCATCGGCCTCTTGGGTGGCTCGTTCGATCCGGCACATCCGGGTCACGCGCATATAACGCGCGAGGCGCTCAAACGCTTCGGGTTGGGAAGAGTCTGGTGGCTGGTGTCGCCGGGTAACCCGCTCAAGGCGCGGGGTCCGGCCCCTCTAGACGAACGCATCGCCCGGGCGCGGATGGTTATGCGTGATCCGAGGGTGACCGTTACGGATATCGAGGGGCATCTTGGCACCCGCTATACCGCCGAAACGCTGGCCGAACTCAAGGCCCGCTATCCAGGTGTACACTTCGTCTGGCTGATGGGTGCTGACAATCTGGCCAGCTTCCACCTTTGGCAGGATTGGCAGTGGATCATGGAAAACGTTCCGGTGGGCGTTCTTGCGCGCCCCGGCATGCGCATTCCCGCACGGATGAGCCGGGCGGCCCGCCTTTATGCGCACTACCGGATCAGCGGTCGCGCGTCACATCTGCTTGCACGCGCAGAGGCGCCGGCATGGTGTTTCGTTAATGTGCCGATGGTTGCACATTCCTCGACAGCCATTCGTGCCTCTGGGGGGTGGTAGCTTAACAAGCCCAAAGGATTGTGAGAATTGGACGGTTGTCTGAAAATCCACCGTGGGTTTAGATGCCGCCATGCTGCCGCGTTTTTCAAGACGGTCATTTTTGGGTTTGGCATTGGGCGGAGCGGCGACAGCCGCCGGGGCTGGCGATTTGTCGGTTTCACTGCGCCCGCAGCTGCGACCGGGTGGCCTTTACAAAAAGGCGATTGCCGGGGCCGATGCGATCATTGCGAAGGCGCGTTTGACCGGTCATGTCTGCTATGCCGTTGCGGATCTTGAGACCGGCGAGATCCGCGAGGGTGGGAACTCCGATCTGGGAACCGCACCTGCCAGCGTGGCGAAGGCGATCACCGCGCTCTACGCCATTGACGTACTTGGCGCTGAATATCGTTTCAAGACGCGGGTTTTGGCACGCGGTACGATTAGCAACGGGATCCTCAACGGCGACCTGATCCTTGTTGGCGGCGGTGATCCAACGCTCGATACCGATGATTTGGCCGAACTTGCATCCGCCATGAAAGACGCCGGGCTGCGCGAGGTTCGGGGCCGTTTTCTGGTTGCGGATGGTATCAACCCGCGGATCCACTCGATCGATCGTGGCCAGCCCGACCATGTCGGCTACAGTCCCGCCGTTGCGGGCATCGCCCTGAATTTCAACCGCGTGCATTTTGGCTGGGAACGGCAGGGGAAAGGGTATTCCGTCAGTATGGATGCCCGTACCGCGCGGTACCGGCCAGAGGTCAGCGTGGCAAGCATGCGGGTCGAGGACAGATCCGCGCCCATCTACACCTACACGAACGGGCGTGGCCGGGACGATTGGACCGTTGCAAAGCGGGCCCTTGGCAGCGGCGGCGCCCGTTGGCTGCCCGTGCGCAATCCGGCGCTTTATGCCGGTGACGTTTTCCAGACCCTCGCCCGGTCAAATGGCATCGTTCTGAAGACGCCGGTTGCTATGCGGGGAATGCCGGGAGGTGCGGTAATTGCCACGCATGACAGCGCGCCGCTGATCGAAATCCTGCAGGGTATGTTGCGATATTCGACCAACATCACGGCCGAGATGGTTGGTTTGGCTGCCAGTCGGAAGCGTCGTGGGTTGGTTTCATCCCTCGAAGCATCGGCGAGCGAAATGAATCTCTGGGCTGCGCAGAAGCTTGGTGTCGAAGGCCTTGCGCTTGTCGATCATTCCGGGTTGGGCAGCGATAGCCGGATGACAGCATCGTCCATGGTCCGCGCCTTAGTGCGCGCACATCAGGATGGCGCGCTGCGTCCGATCCTGCGCGAGGTAACCATGCGGGATGGACAGGGTAGGCCCGACAAATCGCATCCGATCCGTGTGCGGGCAAAAACGGGGACACTGAACTTTGTGTCGGGCCTAGCAGGATACATGAGTCCGGGCGACGGCCCAGAAATGGCCTTTGCGATTTTTGCCGCGGACGAGGGCATTCGGGCCGGAATAAGCAGGGCCGAAAGGGAACGCCCGCCGGGCGCCAGAGGCTGGAACCGGAAGGCACGTGCGATGCAGCAGGCCCTGATCGAAAGATGGGGTGCGGTCTACGGTTCGTGACTTGAGCACGATTTGCGCTAGCTCGCCTGCGAAAGGAGGAGCCGATTATGCGCGCTGTCATTCTCTCAATCATTCTGGCCATCGGGCTTATTCGCCCTGCAATCGCCCAGGGCAACGAAATCGAAGGGGTGATTTCAAGCCAGATCGAAGCCTTCAAAGCGGATGACTTCGCCACTGCGTTTTCTTTCGCGAGCCCGGGCATCCAGGGAATATTCCGAACGCCCGAGAACTTTGGCCGCATGGTCGCGCAAGGCTATCCGATGGTTTGGCGGCCCGCCGATGTCCGTTACCTCGACCTCAGCGATGAGGCCGGTAACCTGCGGCAGACTGTTCAAATCACTGACGCTGAAGGTCGCGTACACCTGTTGGCATACTACATGATCCAGACCGGTGACGGCTGGAAGATCAACGGTGTCCAGATCCTCCAGGCACCCGGCGTGGCCGCCTGACATAGGCGAATACGCTAGCCGATTAGCAAGATATCCGAACCACCAGCACTGCGGCGGAGTTCGTGCACGTCGGCAAGATCAGGGTCTTTGGCCCAGGCTTCTGCAGACGCCTTATCCGGAAAACTAAGTAGCGCGGCGACGTTTGGCATTTCAGGCGCCCCATCAAGCACGGTGAAGTCACTGCTGGCCGTCTCGACCTTTCCACCATGTTTCGCAAGCGCCGCGCCGGCGACTTCGCGGTACTCCTCAAGAGCTTTGGGATTGGACACGGTCAGTTTTGCAAACGCATAGATCATTTTGTTTTCTCCGATTGTGAGGCTTCGAAAATAGGAACTGCCTGGTCATGCGGAAACGCGTGCATTTGCATGAATAACATGCGAATACGCTTGTATGGATGTGCCATGGGATGATCTGCGCACCGTTTTGGCCGTTGTGCGCCACGGGACTTTGGCCGGTGCTGCGGGTGAACTGGACCTGAACTACACGACAGTGGCGAGGCGGATCCGCCGGGCTGAAGAAGCGCTTGGTCAAAAGCTCTTTGAACGCTTGCCCGAAGGCTACCGTGCAAATGATGCCGCCACGCTGATCGCCAGGCACGCCGCAGAGATGGAGGCCAGCCAACACGGATTGCTGCGCCGCCTTCAGAGTGTTGCGCCCGAGCTTTCCGGCACTCTGACGCTTACCGCACCGCAACTGTTCATCGCGCACTTTCTCGCGCCGATGCTCGACCAGTTTGACCGCGATTATCCCCAGATAGACCTGAGAATCCGCGCCTCTAACGAAATTCTCGATCTGACGCGCCGAGAGGCCGATTTGGCTATTCGCATCAGCCGGAATCCGGGTGACACGCTCAAGGGGCGCCGATTGCTGGAACAGCATACCGCGAGCTTTGCGTCCCGATCCTGGGCAGAACAGATCGCGGCGGATACCGATGCCATGATCGACTGGATCATCTTTGATGGCTATTCGGATGTACCCATAGGCATCGAGCCTGCGTACCCCAACAACCGTGTCCGGTTCAGAATGGATGATATGGTGGCCATGGCGGGGGCGGCGCAGGCTGGGCTAGGGGTTGTGCGGATGCCGATGTTTCTCGGGCGGTCGCTTCCCGGTCTGGAACAGGTTCCGGTGCTGTCGCCTCAACCCTATGCCGATGTTTGGGTCCTGGCTCATCCCGACGTCTGGCCATCGGGGCGCGTCAAGGCATTCGCCGACGTTCTTGTTTTGTATTGTCGGGCAAGACGCGATGACTTCGTCGCATGAATTCCGCGGGGATCATAAGTCGGTTTTGGGCAACGCAAAAGGCCCGGAGCGGACGCTCCGGGCCGATGGTTGAACGATCAGTTGACGGCCTTCGCCTCGACCACGTCCTTCTGCAGAGCTTTCTGGCTCGCGATTTCGATCCGGCGCGGTTTCAACGCTTCGGGTACTTCGCGGACAAGATCAATGTGAAGCATCCCGTCCACATGGCTTGCCCCGGTCACGACTACATGGTCGGCAAGGTGGAACCGGCGCTCAAAGGCGCGGGTGGCGATGCCACGGTGCAGATATTTCTTTCCTTCGTCCTCAGCCTTTTTGGCCGATACGATCAGGGCGTTTTCCTTAACATCGACCGAGAGATCGGAATCCGAAAATCCAGCGACGGCAATTGAAATGCGGTACGCATCATCGTCGGTCTTTTCGATGTTGTAGGGCGGGTATGCTGCTGTGGTAGTGTCGTTGGTCAGAACACGATCCATCAGGTCAGCGACTTGGTCAAAGCCAACGGTTGCACGATAAAGGGGTGCAAAATCAAAGCTACGCATCATGTGATCCTCACGTTTGAGCGATTACGATCCAGGCCTTCCATCAGCGGACAGGCCCGTTCTTAGTCGTGCTGCGGCCCCGGTTGGGCACCACAACGCTCAAGATGTGGGGATCGATTTTCGGCGGTTCAAGAGCCGGGGCGGACGAACTTGGCGCCGGTGCTGCGCTTGCCCGAACCAACCTGGATCCGGCGCACCTGCGCCTTGGGCGGGGCCACACCGATCCGTAGTTCGCGCCGCAACTCAGCCACCCGCTCGTTCAGGCGCATGCCGACCGATCGGTTGATCGAATTCCCTTCGGACGAGCCGGAGATCACCGAAATGATCTGGCCTCGCCCGTTGAGATGCGAAAAGACCGGCGATCCCGAAGACCCGAAGGTGACGTCGCAGTCAAAGACAAGGACGTCACCGCGAACCGCGTTCAATTGGCACTCGTCCTGGCGGGATTGAACGTTGGCCCGGCCCCGCCCATAGGATACGACGCTGACGGGTCCGGGTGCGATCCGCTCCTGATGCAGGCGGAACGGTGCAACCTCATGGCTCGGGATCGGCTGATCAAGCCGGATCAACCCGACATCATAGGTAATGTTGCGCTGGTCTAGCGGTCCGACCGGATCAAAGTTGGGGTGCGCAACAAACGCTGCTGCCTTTTGGGTGCGGTATGTCTGGCCGTTGCGAAGGCCCGCGCGAAAAAGCACCTCTTCGGGCTTAAACAGCTCTTTTGTACCGTCCTTGTAGAGACAATGCGCAGCAGTAAGCACAAGGTCCGGTGCGATCAGCGTTCCCGAACAGATCGCGTTTCGGCCAAGATCGATGCGCCCGACCGCGCGCCATGGCCATGCCTCGTTGTCAGTTTCGAGACGGCGTAGATCGGTTGTTTCGGCGCTGGCTGACGCAGCCAGCCAAACAGCAATAGCAGCACTTAATATCCTCTTCATGGTCTTACGAATTTTGCTCCTGTGGCGTTTCGAGCGCCCCCACGCTGGAGTTCATCAGAGCCGATCCCGACAGTCTGGAACACTTCGCGTTCCGCGGACAGGGTCGCCCGGAGCAATTTGAGCGGCACGCTGAGAGACGTGCCAAGCGATACGTTTTCTCCGTCCATTTCGGCCTTGGCGGAGATGACAGAGACGATCTGTGCGGCGCCATCCACAAACGAAAAGATCGGAGCACCAGAGCTGCCAAAATCCACGCTGCAGGATGTCACGAGCATCCCGTCTTTTTCGGCCAGAACGGTGCAGACTTCCTGAAGCGACGGGGCCTCTGAGCGATCTTTGGCATAGCTCACAACGCCGATCCGTTCGCCCTGAACAGGTTCGTCTGCTGTTGTGAATGGAACGATCTGTGAGTTACGGATGGGTCGATCCAGTTGCAGCAGAGCCAGATCGCGGCTGACACGCCCCGATGTCAGGTCGCTGTTGTAGTCAAAACCCGGATGCACGATGGCCCGTTGGACATCGCGATAAGCGGATGCACGTCCGTCGCGCCATCCGGCCAGGAACTTGACCTTGGATGCGTCAAAACGTTTCCCGGTTTCCCGATCATAAAGGCAATGCGCCGCGGTCAGCACCAGATCCGGAGCGATCAGGGCAGCGGTGCAGAACCCTTCACCGTCGATATCGAGCCGTCCAACGGCCTCCCACGGGGTCGTCAATACGCCGCTATCGACGCGTCGCAAACGCGCGTCCTGGGCAAATGCAGTTGATGTCACCACCACTGCCATGAGTGAGAGAGACATCCAGCGCCGCACCAAATCATCTCCAAAGCGTGATCGGATCTCAGCTAGGGTCGAAAGGCGGCGAAATTAGGGCGGATTTTGTGGGCTTTCTTGGATTGTCCACAAATTACCCGCCTGGGTCGAATTTCGGAGGCGTAGGCCCACCCGTCGCCCAATCGAGTAATTCCACAGTATGAACCATCGGGATCTCGGTGCCCGATCCGATTTGCATCATGCACCCGATATTGCCTGCTGCAATGACGTCTGGCTCTTTGGCTTCCAGGGTTCTTACCTTACGGGCCTTCAATTGGGCCGAGATTTCCGGTTGCATCAGGTTGTAGGTCCCGGCGGATCCACAACACAGGTGGCTGTCGGCGGGTTCGACAACGGTGAACCCGGCCTTTTTCAAAAGGTCCTTGGGATGCGATTTGATTTGCTGCCCATGTTGCAGTGAACACGCGGGGTGGTAGGCGACTTTGATCCCTTCGGCGGATCGGGTCACATGCTCGGGCTCAAAGAGTTCTGCCAGCACCTCGCTTATGTCTTTCGCAATGGCGCCTACTGCCGCGGCATCATCTGCCAGCGGGTCATTACGGAACATGTGGCCGTAATCCTTAACCGTGGTTCCGCAGCCGGACGTGTTGATGACGATCGCGTCGAGGCCCTTGTCGTCCATTTCCTGTTTCCACGCGCGGATGTTGGCAGCAGCCGACCGATGGCTTTCCGCCGTCTTTCCCATGTGATGCGTCAGCGCCCCGCAGCAGCCGGCCCCCTCGGCAACGACCACCTCGGCACCAAGTCGTGTCAAAAGCCGGATCGTTGCGTCGTTGATATCGGTATTCAGAGCCTTCTGCGCGCACCCCGTCATCAGCGCGATCCTGAGTTTTTTCTGGCTTGTCGCCGAAAAGGTCTGGGGGTCGTCGTTGCGACTGACCGGAGGGATGTGCCGAGGTGCCATGTCTAACATAGCGCGTAGCCTTGCATCGGGGATCAGGCGCTTGAACGGCTTGCCGATCTTCGCACCCAGCAGCGCCACACGGAACCGGGTGGGATAGGGCAGGATCCGCGCGAGGATCCAGCGCAGGGCGCGGTCCGACCATGGCCTCTTGTACCTGTCTTCGATGTATTCCCGTGCGTGATCGACAAGGTGCATATAGTGCACCCCCGAAGGGCAGGTCGTCATGCAGGCAAGACAGCTCAGGCATCTGTCGATGTGTTTGACCGTCTTTTCATCCGGAACACGCTCGTTTTCGAGCATGTCCTTGATCAGGTAAATGCGGCCCCTGGGGCTGTCGAGCTCGTCGCCCAAGACCTGATAGGTTGGGCAAGTCGCCGTGCAAAATCCGCAATGGACGCAGTTACGCAGGATCTCGTTCGAGCGGGCGATGCCGGGATCTTTGAGTTGTTCTGGTGTGAAAGTTGTCTGCATCAGGGGGCCAGTGATTGCGCAGCGGCAAAGCCAAACCACGGAACGGTTGTTGCAAGCGAACCGCCGACGCGGATGAGCCTGCGGTCTTTCGGTGTCATCAACTTGAGGCCCAATACGGCCAACGCCGCAATCCATCCCGCCCAGAAAAGGCCCACCACACCAAGTGTCATTGTGGCGTTGCTGGTATAAGCCGAAGACTGGCCAAACATGAGATAAAGCCCAATGGATGTGGCCGCGACTGCTATCGTTCCCAACACGCGTGTGGATATCTGGCTGCGCAACAGCCAAAGATAGATCAGCGGCCCGATCGCAAAGGCCAGAGCGAACAGCACGAGACGCATCAGGCGGCCGCCCGCATCAGACCAGCGTTGAGGATGCTGCGAGGATCGAACCGGGCTCTCAAACCGTCAGACAAGGCGGTCACCGCAGGCGGTTCGGGGTGAAAGGTTCCAAGTGCGCTATGCGTCGCCGCTTCGGCGCGAACGAGCGTCGCGTGCCCGCCCAGTCCCACCAAGGCGCTACGCAGGTTTGTGCCCGCCGGGCAAGCAACCCAAACCAGGCCGCCACCCCAGTCAAAAAACCAATCGGCACCTTCGGGCAAGGCAGCGACCACTGCGGCGCCATCGCTGGGTCGGACAGAGATCCGCCAGATATCCGCGCTTGTTCCGACAAATGGTTTCAGATCGCGTACGTCATTCCAGATGGCGTTGTCGGCCTGATCGATCTCGCCCAATGGTCCAAGAAGGCTGGATAGCTGTTCTGTCCTGTAGGCTACCGAGTCGGCAAAGCCTTCGATGCGGATCAGTGTCTTCGCGTCGGCTGGAAGGTGCGCGGCACCGGTAACGTCGAAGGGTGAGCCAAGCGCGCGTGACATGGCAGCAATTGCTTCCGTCGGCGATTGTCCATGCAGCGACAGTGTCGCCGCCGTTTCCGGCTTTGGCATGACCTTGAGGCTGACTTCTGAAAGAACACCAAGCGTGCCCCAACTTCCCGCCATCAGTTTGACGAGGTCATAGCCGGTCACGTTCTTCATCACGCGCCCGCCGTTCTTGACGACGGTACCGGCCCCGTCAACAAAGCGCACGCCGAGCGCAAAGTCCCGGCACGCGCCTGCCTGGATGCGGCGCGGCCCTGAGGCGTTGGCGGCGATGATGCCGCCAATGGTCGAAGCGCCTTTTCGCCCAAGCACATTTGCCAGCCTCGGGGGCTCAAAGGCGAGGCGCTGGTTTTCAGTATCGAGCGCGGCTTCAATTTCGTCGAGCGTCGTACCCGCCCGCGCGACCAGCGTCAGCGCCCCTGGCTCATAAAGGGTGATACCGCTCAAACCGCTTGTCTCAAGCGCTGCTCCCTCGGCAGGTCTGAGCGTGCGCGTACCGCCTCCAACGATGCTCAGCGGACCGTTCGCACCCTTTATGGCTTCTGCGAATTCGGCTTCGGTTGTTGGTCGCAGCATGGTCTATTCCGCGGCCAGTAATGCGGTACGGCGTGCGTCCGAGGTCTGCAAGGGAAAGACCTTTGCGGCGTTCAACAGCCATTTCCGGTCGAACACATCTTTGACCGCCATCTGTGCCTCGAGATCGGCGTCGCTGTACTGCACGGTCATCAAATCCCGTTTCTCGATCCCGACGCCATGCTCGCCCGTTAGACAACCGCCAACCTCGACGCATAGCCTCAAGATGTCCGCGCCAAGCGCCTCGCACCGCTCCAAGTCGCCCGGTTTGTTGGCATCGAAGAGGATGAGCGGGTGCATGTTTCCGTCGCCGGCGTGGAAGACGTTACCGACGGCCAGGCCATATTCCTCGGACAACTCACCGATGCGGCGCAGCACTTTGGGCAGTTCCGAGACGGGGATCGTGCCGTCAAGGCACATATAATCGTTGATCTGCCCCATGGCACCGAAGGCCGATTTGCGGCCCAGCCAGATCTTTGCGCTTTCGTCGGCGCTTTTGCTTTCGCGCAGCTCGATCGGGTTATGTCGGCGCGCGATCTCCTTGATCCGGTCTAGCTGATCATCAATTTCGCTGTCGGAGCCTTCGACCTCAACGATCAAAAGGGCGTCGCAGTCCGGGTATCCTGCATGGGCAAAGTTTTCGCATGCGCGGATGCACAGACGGTCCATGAATTCGATCGCTACCGGTAGCACGCCTGCCTTGATGATGTTGGACACGCAGGCCCCCGCCACCTCGGAACTGTCGAAGGCCATGAGGATCGGACGTGCGCCCTCCGGCTTGTGGAGGATGCGCAGTGTCGCCTCTGTCACGATGCCCAACTGCCCCTCAGATCCGCAGATCAGACCCAGCAGATCGTAACCCGCGGCGTCCAGATGGCCGCCGCCGATTTCGGTCACCGTACCGTCCATCTGAACCAGCGTGACCCCCAGCAGGTTGTTGGTCGTCACGCCGTATTTGAGGCAATGGGCCCCGCCGGAGTTCATGGCGATGTTGCCTGCGATGGCGCAGGCCAGTTGGCTGGATGGATCGGGGGCATAGAAATACCCGTCAGCCTCAACAGCGCCGGTGACGCTCAGGTTTGTGCGGCCTGACTGAACGCGGATCGTCCGATTGGCATAGTCCGTGTCCAAAACCTCGTTCATCCGGGCGACGCCCAGCAACACGCAATCGGCTGTCGGCAAAGCTCCACCGGCAAGCGAGGTTCCTGACCCGCGTGGCACGACCGGCACATTCTCTTCGTAGCAGATCCGGAGCACGTCCGAGACCTCTGCCGTCGACGAGGGCAGCACTGCCACCATTGGTGGGCACTTATAGGCCGTCAGCGCATCACATTCGTAAGCACGGGTTTCTGCCGGGTCGTGAATGATCGCATCGTTGGGGAGCACCTTGGAAAGGCGTTCGATCACGCGCGTCTTCCGGGCGAGAACAGCACTGTTTGGCGTGGGCATTTCCATGTGAAGCCTCCCATTGGTAAAAATATGTTACCAATTTTGGCCCGCCATGCAACAGCCAATCGGTCGCAGGCTGACCTTGCGAAATCGTGTATTTGGGAATGCCGGTTGGCAGATTAGACCGGAGTCATGATTAGACACTGCATCTTGGTCGCTGCGGTTTTGTGTGCGACAGCCAGCCTTGCCGAGCCGCCCGTGATCGAGGAGGTGCGCGCGACAAAGATGGGCGACACCTGGCGCTTTGATGTGACGATCCGGCATCCCGACACGGGATGGGATCACTACGCCGATGGCTGGCGCGTGCTGGACATGGATGGAAATGAGCTGGGCATGCGTGTCCTCTATCATCCACATGTCGACGAGCAGCCTTTCACCCGCTCGCTGAGCGGTGTCGTGATCCCTGATGGCATGGACCAGGTGCAAATCCAGGCGCGTGATTTGCCTGCCGGTTGGAACGAAGAAACCACGATCGTTCAATTGCCCGACTGATCCGCCATTGCGCAACTTACGGGTCGTGCAGAACGCAGCATCTGGCGCACTCTTTCCTCACGAAGAGGAGAACGAGATGCCAAGTTTCAAAGCAATCACGACCCAAGAAGCCGAGGCGTTCCGGGCCGGCGCGCCCGACGCATATGGCAATCCGGCGGAGCGAGCGGTGTCGCCCGGCGTGGGGACGCCTTGCCGACATTGCCTACAGCATATCCCCAAGGGCCAAGATATGTTGATCCTGGCCTACAAACCATTTGATGGCTCCCATCCCTATGCAGAGATCGGCCCCATCTTCCTGTGTGCGGATGCGTGTGAGCGTGGGGGCGGCGATGACTTGCCGGAAATCTTCACGACCTCGCCAGATTTTCTGGTCAAAGGCTACTCCGCCAATGAACGGATCGTAT
Organism: uncultured Rhodobacterales bacterium; assembly: GCA_963922565.1. Lineage (GTDB taxonomy): Bacteria > Pseudomonadota > Alphaproteobacteria > Rhodobacterales > Rhodobacteraceae > JBCBKL01. The sequence goes on along the minus strand of CAWUIQ010000011.1, from coordinate 78,410 downwards.
ATGGCACCGGTGCCGTCACGCCGACCGAAGAAATGCAATCCAAAATCGATGCGATATTCGCCGATCCCGATGTGGCCTATATCCACGTCCGATCGGCACGGAACAATTGCTATCAGGCGCGCGTCGACCGGGATTAAAGGGCCGCGCGCCGCGGCGCCCGAGAAATTGCGTCACCGCAGTAGTTCTGGCCTTGAACACCAACCACCCTCTGACCCATAACGGCGCGGACCAACCCACAAGGACCGCGCCATGACACAAGAGGCTCCCGAAACAAAGATCGTGGAAAGCTACCGCGTTGCATGTGACGGGGGAGAAGGTGCTTTGGGGCATCCGCGCGTCTGGCTGCAGATCCCTGCGGAAACCGGTTGGGTCGAATGCCCCTATTGCGACTGCAAATACGTTCACCGGGATTTCGAAGGCACGGTCTGATCAGCCTAGCGGGATAAGGCTGCTGCCGCACATCAGCTGCGCATCGACCGATCCGGACTGCTGTTCGACATATTGCCGGATGTTGTGACCGGACCACACGCGCAACCCCTGTCCCTCATTTGTGGCACCGCGACCGGTTGTCGTTCCGGTTACATGGTCTTGGTAGGTAAAGAGGACCAGACCGTTCAATTGATCGCCACATTGAAAGTTCGCCTGCCCTGCACCGATGGCGGTCCGGGCCTGCCAGCGGCCTGAACAAATCAGACCATCGTCAGTTTCAGCTGCGAGCGTGCCGGCATCCCAGCCAACGGCCTCGCCGACGAAGTATCTGCCCTCGTCGCCTATGCACCCAACGACGGGCACGCAATTGTCGGGTTCTCCGGGCCTTAGCTGACAGCCTGGGTCAACAACGGGGGACGCGGCCGCGAATTGGGGTGTCGAGAGAATTGCAGCCAGCGCGATGATGCGGGATACAGACATATGATGCGAATAGGCGGGGGCTGACCAATGAGCAATTTACAATTCGGTGAGGGCTGCCATCTGCATCTGATTGACGGGTCCGCGTTCATCTTTCGCGCCTACCACGCCTTGCCCCCATTGACCCGCAAGTCAGACGGGCTGCCAATCGGTGCAGTGTCGGGCTTTTGCAACATGCTTCAGAAGTATGTTGAGGGGAATCACGGCCCTGATGCCCCCACGCATATCGCTGTCGTTTTCGACAAGGGATCGCACACGTTTCGCAATGAAATGTACGATCAGTACAAGGCCAACCGCGAGGCGATGCCCGAGGACCTGCGCCCACAGATCCCCCTGACCCGGCGCGCGACCGAAGCCTTCAACATCGCCTGCAAGGAAATGGAGGGATATGAGGCTGATGACATCATCGCCACGCTGTCCTGTCAGGCGCGCGATGCCGGTGGCCGGGTGACGATCATCAGCTCTGACAAGGATCTGATGCAGCTGGTCGGCGGCGGCGTCGAAATGCTGGATGCAATGAAGAACGTTCGCATCGACCGGGATGGCGTTCACGAGAAATTCGGCGTCTATCCCGACCGCGTGGTCGATGTTCAGGCATTGGCCGGCGACAGTGTGGACAACGTTCCGGGTGCGCCGGGCATCGGGGTGAAAACTGCGGCGCTGCTGATCAACGAGTACGGGGATCTCGATCAGCTTTTGGCGCGGGCGGAAGAGATCAAGCAACCCAAACGCCGCCAGACGCTCATCGATCATGCCGATCAGATCCGGCTCAGTCGCGACCTCGTCACGCTGGACTGCGAAACGCCGCTGGAATTCACGCTTGACGACCTCGAGGTGCGCGATCCCGAGCCTGATGCCCTGATGGCGTTTTTGGCAGAGATGGAATTTCGGACGCTGACCAAACGGATCGCCGATGCGCTTGGTGTCGAGGCGCCGACTATCCCGGATGCCCCTGCCAAGACCGATGAGGCTGCACCAGAGGCACCATCTTTCGACGCTGCAGTCTATGAGCAAGTTGGCGATACCGCCGGTTTGAAGGCATGGATCGATCGGATTTACGAACGCGGATATGTCGCGGTGGACACCGAGACGACCAGCTTGAACGAAATGCAGGCGGATCTGGTGGGCATATCGCTTGCCGTGGAACCCGGCCACGCCTGCTACATCCCGGTTGGTCACAAGGCGTCGGGCGGTGACGATCTGTTCGGTTCGGACGATCTGGCCGAAGGGCAGATGCCGATTGCCGATGCTTTGGATTTGCTTAAGCCGGTTCTGGAAGACGACAGCATCCTGAAGATCGGCCAGAACATGAAGTACGACGTCAAGATCTTTGCCGCACTCAGCATCGATGTCGCCCCGGTCGACGATACCATGCTGCTGTCATATGCGATGCATGGCGGTTTGCACGGGCATGGTATGGACACACTCAGCGAGCGGTATCTCGGCCACACGCCGATACCGATCAAGCCTTTGCTGGGGTCCGGGAAATCGGCCCGCACCTTTGACCGCGTGCCCATTGAGGACGCGGTGCGCTATGCAGCCGAAGACGCCGATATCACGCTGCGCCTTTGGCAGCTCTTCAAGATGCAATTGCACCGCGCGCAAGTCACGCGGGTCTACGAGCGGCTGGAGCGGCCCATGATATCCGTACTATCACGTATGGAGCGATCTGGGATCAAAGTTGATCGTGATACCCTCAGTCGAATGTCCAATGCGTTTGCGCAGAAGATGGCGGGGCTCGAAGCCGAGATCCACGAACTTGCCGGCCGGAAATTCAATGTTGGTTCACCAAAGCAGCTGGGCGAAATACTCTTCGATGAAATGGGTATTGAGGGTGGAAAGAAAGGAAAAACAGGGGCTTATGCAACAGGCGCTGACGTTCTTGAGGATCTGGCGACCGAACACGACCTGCCGGCGCGGGTTCTCGACTGGCGGCAGCTTAGCAAGCTGAAATCCACTTACACGGACGCACTGCAGGACCATATCAATCCAGATACGGGCCGCGTCCATACATCTTACTCAATTGCTGGTGCGTCGACGGGTCGACTGGCCTCGACCGATCCAAACCTCCAGAACATACCTATCCGTACGGAAGAGGGACGGCGTATCCGAGAGGCCTTTGTCGCGGAAGAAGGAAAGACACTGGTCTCTCTCGACTACTCGCAGATCGAATTACGCATCCTGGCTCACATCGCTGATATCCCATCGTTGAAACAGGCCTTTGCGGACGGGCTCGACATTCACGCCATGACGGCCTCAGAGATGTTTGATGTGCCGCTAGACGAGATGACGCCCGAGATCAGACGAAGAGCCAAGGCCATCAACTTTGGTGTCATCTACGGTATCTCGGGCTTTGGGCTGGCCCGAAACCTGCGCATCCCGCGGGGAGAGGCTCAAGGCTTCATCGACCGATACTTTGAGCGCTTCCCGGGTATCCGCGCGTATATGGACGAAACTAAGGCCTTTGCCAAAGAGAACGGGTTTGTCCAAACGCTGTTTGGGAGAAAGATCCACACCCCCGAGATCAATGCAAAAGGGCCCAAGGCCAGCTTTGCCTACAGGGCGGCGATCAATGCGCCGATCCAGGGGACGGCTGCCGATGTCATTCGCCGGGCCATGATCCGAATGCCCGCCGCGATTGCCGACCTTCCGGCGCAGATGCTGCTGCAGGTCCATGACGAGCTGCTCTTTGAAGTAGATGACGCGGCGATCGAACCGCTTATCGAAACAGCGCGCGGTGTCATGGAAGGGGCGCCGGACCCCGTCGTTCATCTGGATGTGAAGCTGACGGTCGATGCCGGGCAGGGCCAGAATTGGGCCGAGGCGCACTAAAAGACAGAAGTCGCGGGGATCTTACACTGACTCAGGCCGAACCAGCTTCGCCACAAGTCGCCGTGTGATCGGTGCGACGATCAGAACGACAGGGAAAGCGACTGCCCAGCTTGGCAGCCATGCACCGAGCCAGAGCGCTACAAAATCTGGGACAAATCCGACTGCCCGAGCGGTTGCGACACCAGACACGATAAATGACATTAGTCCACTCAGGATCAGGCCAAAGACGATATGGGCGTAACGGGCAGGTATCATGATCTCGACTTATGTGGTTGCTCGCGCAACCGGTAGACCCTCGGCCTTACGCGGGCAAGCAATCAGGATTTCTCTAGAACCGCTCGACCCAAGGCCTCACGGCAACCTCGTGTGACCAGGCCGACCGATGTTGGTCGAGGAGGTGCATGTAGGTTTCCGCAATAGCATCGGGATCAAGCCGCGTGTCAGATCCATCCTCCGGCCCATATCGGTCTTCGTTTGCGATGGCGCCGTCGATGTTCACCCACGCCACGTGGATGCCCTTGGGATGCAATTCGCGCGACATGGATTGTGCCAGCCCGCGCTGCGCGAACTTTCCCATGGCAAAGGGTGCCGACTGGGCAAATCCCTTTTCGCCAGCGGACGCACCTGTAAACAGAATGGTGCCCAGTCGATCATTCTCCGGTTCGTTCCCAAGCATCACCCTAGCCGCAGCCTGTCCCATAAGGAATGATCCAAAGGCCGTCACATCGATTGCGCGTCGCACCGCTTCCGGGTCCAGATCGACAAGCGATCCGCGCTGGCGGGCGGACGGATTGTAGATCGCAACGCGGCACGGCCCGGGCAGATCCGCAAAAAGCCGCGCCATTGCGTCCGGATCGCTTCCATCGAGACTGACTGCGGTGGCTGACGTCTCCTGAACCAAGTCGGCTAGCTTTTCGGTGTTCCTGGCCGCCAGCACCAAGTCATGCCCACACTCCGCCAGTTTGCGCGCGAGCGATGCCGAAAGACCCGAGCCTGCTCCGATGATTACGGCGACACTCATGATTGATCTTCCGCGGCGGCCAGTTCGGCTGATGGAATGATCGGAAAGAAAACACCCCCAGACCAGACGCCGAACCAGTCGTCGTGATGGGTCCCGATATCGACCAGTCGATAAAAACTCTTCCGATCAATGAGCGCCCACAGATCAGCCCGGATCCGAATGTAGGGCGAAGGCTCCCCCGTTTCGGGGTCGCGGTCCACGCGGATCGGGTTATCCGTGCCCGCCGTCACCTTGTCGTCGACATGGGTCACAAAGCTGAGATTGATGTCGTCGTCGGACCCATCGACCTCGAAATCGATAGCGACAAAGGGTGCATCATCGACGGTGATTCCCACCTTTTCGACGGGCGTCACGAGGTAGTATTTGCCGTTCTCGCGCTTCAAAATCGACGAAAACAGCTTGACCAGGGCAGGACGCCCAATCGGTGTGCCTTGATAGAACCAGGTGCCGTCACGGGCGATCCGCATGTCCAAATCGCCGCAAAAGGGCGGATTCCAGAGGTGAACGGGCGGCAAACCGCGTGTTTTTGCAGCGTTGATCGATGCGACAAGGCTGTCAGCGTCGGGTGTCACGGTTTTTTGTGCGCTCATCTGTTTTGCCATTTCCACTTGGGACGATAACTTACCCAAAGTATATTCCGTGAAAGTGAGATGTCATGACAAACGCTGACGACCTGGTCACAGAGATTGAGGCACTGGGTCACAAACTCCACGAAGCCAAGGATTCGATTACCAAACGCTTTATCGGGCAGGAGCGGGTTGTCGAGTTGACGCTCACCGCTTTGCTCTGCGGGGGTCATGGCCTTCTGATCGGTCTTCCGGGTTTGGGGAAGACACGGCTTGTCGAGACGCTGAGCACGGTCATGGGCCTTCATGGCAACCGGATCCAGTTCACGCCCGACCTGATGCCATCCGATATTCTCGGATCAGAGGTGCTTGATACTTCCGAGGACGGGACCCGGTCGTTTCGTTTCATCAAGGGGCCCATCTTTTGCCAACTGTTGATGGCGGACGAAATCAACCGCGCCTCGCCACGTACTCAGTCCGCGCTGTTGCAAGCGATGCAGGAGCGAACCGTCACAGTCGCCGGCGAGGACCGGTCGCTTGGCGTGCCCTTCCATGTTCTGGCGACCCAAAACCCGATTGAACAGGAAGGCACCTACCCGCTGCCCGAGGCACAGCTTGACCGGTTCCTTGTGCAGATCGACGTTATGTATCCTGACCGAGATACCGAGCGGGACATTCTCCTCTCAACGACCGGCGTCGAAGAAGCCGAGGCAAGCCAGGTCTTTTCCGTAGAGGAACTGCTTGCGGCCCAGACCCTTTTGCGCCGGATGCCGGTAGGCGAAAGCGTAGTGGAATTGATCCTCGATCTTGTTCGCGCTTTCCGTCCGAACGAACCTGATGCCAGCGAGCGTGTTCGCGATACCGTTGCGTGGGGCCCTGGCCCGCGTGCCGCGCAAGCCCTCATGTTGGCCGTTCGCGCGCGCGCATTGCTGCAAGAGCGGCTGGCGCCGTCGGCCGAAGACGTGATCGACATGGCACGACCAGTACTGTCCCACCGGATGGCGCTCAACTTTGCTGCCCGCGCGCGGGGCGACAGCCTGAACGATCTGATTGACACGGTTGCTGCCGGTATCGACCGGCGTGAGGCGGCTGCATGAACCAACCCCTCGTCCTGCGCGAAGCGGCCGAGAGCGAGGCAGCGAGTCTCCCGGCCCTTTTGGCCCGTGCGGAACACCTGGCGGGGGCTGTCCTGCTTGGTGAGCACGGCCGCAGGAGGTCGGGTATGGGCGATGACTTCTGGCAGTATCGCCCGGCGCAGCCCGGGGATAGCCGCAGGATGATCGATCACCGGCGCAGCGCCATGGGCGACCAGCAATATGTGCGGGAACGGGAATGGCAGATCGCACAATCGGTTATGCTGTGGGTCGATCAGGGCGCATCGATGCGCTTTTCCAGCGATGACAGCCTACCGACCAAGGGCGATCGGGCGCGGGTCCTCGCACTGGCTCTTGCTATTCTTCTGGTCCGGGGCGGCGAGCGGGTCGGGCTTACGGGAACCCGGCTGCCACCACGGCGCGGCAATGCACAGATAATTCGACTGGCGCAGATGTTTTCGGAGGACGCTCCCGACGACTACAGCCCACCCGAACATCGCGCCATGATCCCGCATGCACGCGCGCTGTTCATCTCGGATTTCATGGGTGACATCTCGGACGTAAAATTGGCGCTGACCAAGGCCGCTGACCGCGGTGTCCGGGGGATCCTATACCACGTGCTGGATCCCAGCGAAGAAGCCTTTCCGTTCAAGGGCCGCACCATTTTCGAAAGCGTCGGCGGCACGCTCAGCCACGAAACGCTGAAGGCGGGGGATCTGCGTGATCGGTATCTGCAGCGCCTCGCCAACAGAAAAGAAGAACTGAGCCGCCTTTGTGACGTCGCCGGATGGCGTTACGCCGTTCATCATACGGGTACCTCTGCACAATCCGCGCTGCTTTGGATGTGGCGCGCCCTTGATGGCGGAGGGTATTGGCGATGACAGTTATCGGGGGCATCGGATTCACAGCGCCTTGGCTGCTCATTGCACTGGTTGCACTTCCACTGCTGTGGTTGATCCTCAGGGCCATCCCGCCTGCACCGATCAAGCGGCTTTTCCCGGGCGTCGCGCTGCTGCTCGGCCTGACGGATGATGACAGTGTTTCGGACAGAACGCCGTGGTGGTTGCTGCTTCTGCGGATGGTGGCTGTTGCGGCCATCATCACCGGGCTTGCCGGGCCTGTCCTGAACCCCAGAACCGATGGAACAAGCGGCAATGCGCCCCTGTTGATCGTCATTGATGCCAGCTGGGGCGGCGCAAACCGCTGGAACCGCATCCTGGATTCGGTCGAGGAAGAGCTTTCGCGGGCGGGTGCCCAAAGCCGTCCGGTCTCGGTTCTGAAACTGACCGATCCCGGGCCAATCGTCTTCCAGTCGGCAGCAGCAGTGCAGTCGAGGATGGTTGGTTTTTCACCCGCACCATGGCAGCCGACACCGGATCAACTGGATCGGGCGCAGGAGGTAATTGCTGAGCAAGACGATTTTGACACGATCTGGTTCAGCGATGGCCTCGACTATATGGGTCGTGACGAGTTGCTGGCCGCATTGACCAACATCGGGGATGTTCGTGTCTTTGAGGCCGGTGCGCGATCCATCGGGCTAAGACCTGCGGTTTATGACGACGGGATCGTCGCTGTCGAAGCCATTCGCGCGATGGCCGGGCCGGAGGCAGAGGCGACAATCAGTGCTCAGGGCAAGGATCCGGGCGGAACAGAACGCGCGCTGGCTCAGGCAACCGCGACATTCGCTGCCGGCGAAACAGTAGGCCGCGCAGAACTGTCCCTGCCCGCAGAAATCCGGGGACGGATTACCCGTTTCGAAATCGTTGGTATTCGCTCAGCAGGTGCCACCACGCTTGTTGACGACAGTCTGCGGCGGCGTGAGGTCGCGCTGATCGCCGGCCGATCCGGGCGCGAGGGTCTCGAGTTGCTCGCACCCCTCCACTATCTGGAGCAGGCGCTGGTCGACACCGCTGATGTGCTGACAGGCACGCTCAGCGATGTGCTGCTCGCCAACCCCGATGCTATCATTCTCGCCGATGTGGCGACCTTGAGCGATGGCGAAGCCGAGCGCGTCATCTCATGGGTTGAAAAGGGCGGCTTGCTGGTCCGCTTTGCCGGGCCAAGGGTTGCGGCGAGCGATATCAGCCGCCGCCAAGAGGATCCGCTCATGCCGGTCCGGCTGCGTTCCGGGGGCCGGAGCGTGGGTGGTGCGATGAGCTGGGGACAACCCAAAACGCTCGCACCGTTTGGGGAGCAGTCGCCCTTCTACGGGTTGGCGATACCTGATGATGTAGAGGTCACCGCCCAAGTCATGGCGCAACCCGATCCGACGCTTTCGGAGAGGGTCATTGCCGAACTCACGGACGGAACGCCACTGGTCACGCGAAAGAAGTTGGAGCAGGGGCAGATCGTCCTTTTCCACGTCACCGCAAATGCGGAATGGTCAAGTCTGCCGCTGTCCGGTCTGTTCGTCGAGATGCTTGAACGGCTCGCGATCTCGTCTGCCAACCCAAATCCTAACGTTGAGGATCTGGAGGGAACGATCTGGACGCCCGAGGTGGTGATGGACGCGTTCGGAGAGATGAGCGATGCCGGGGCGCTTCCGGGTGTGGACGGTGCAGCACTTTTGACAGAGGGTCCGGGCCCCGACTTCCCTCCCGGCATCTATACGTCTGATGACCGCCAACTGGCCCGAAACGTCCTGCGTCCTGACAGCGTCCTGACACGTGCGGAATGGCCAGCCAGTATCCCGGTCTCGGGCTTGGCGGTCGCCAGCGAACGACGGCTCGGCGGGCCACTGCTGGGCATTGCCCTGGCGCTGCTGGTGGCAGATGTGATCGCATCGCTGTTCTTGTCGGGGCGCCTGATATCAGCATCCGGGCGGGGTATCGCCGCTGGTCTCATGATGGCGTTGCCGTTTTTGCCGACGAGCGCTGACGCGCAAGGCGCTGACCGTTTTGCAATCGAGTCGGCCTCAGAAGTCGTCTTGGCCTTCGTCATTACGGGCAACCGCGACGTCGATGAGATCGCAGAGGCTGGGCTGCGCGGCCTTTCCAACACGCTGTATTTCCGAACTTCGGTCGAGCCGTCGGAACCGATTGGCATCGATCTTGAAACGGATGAATTGGCTTTCTTTCCGATCCTCTATTGGCCCATCACGCCGGACCAACCGCGGCCATCACAGGATGCTTATTCGAAACTGAACGAATATCTCAGGACCGGCGGCTTGATCATGTTCGATACGCGGGATTCGAACGTGGCCGGTTTCGGCGCGGCAAGCCCGAACGGGCGCAAGCTTCAGCAGTTGGCGGCACCCTTGGACATACCGGCGCTCGAGCCTGTACCGCGCGATCATGTCCTGACGCGCACCTTCTATCTGTTGCAGGATTTCCCCGGCCGTCATTCGGGTCAGGAAGTCTGGGTCGAAGCAGCACCACCGGGGGCCGAGCAGGTCGATGGGATGCCGTTTCGCAATCTCAATGATGGCGTCACCCCGGTGGTTATCGGGGGCAACGATTGGGCCGCTGCCTGGGCCGTGACGCCGACAGGAACACCAATGGTGCCCGTGGGCCGCGGTTTTGGCGGAGAGCGACAGCGTGAGCTTGCTTTCAGGTTTGGTGTGAACCTCGTGATGCATGTTCTGACAGGAAACTACAAAAGCGATCAGGTCCACGTGCCTGCTTTGCTGGATCGGCTGGGACAATGACCGCAAGCCTGATCTTTGACCCTTTGCTGCCATGGGTGCTGATTGCCATTCTCGCGGTTGCAGTCGTCACGGGCGTGGCACTTGCTGCCGTTCGGGGTCTGAGCGGCTGGGCCCTGCGGGGCATCGCTGGCCTTATCGTCATCATCGCGCTGACTGGACCCACCTACCAGGAAGAAGATCGCGCGCCACTGTCGGACATCGTACTGCTGGTTGAGGATGAAAGCGCATCGCAGCGCCTGTCGGACCGAGAGGAGCAGACTGCAAGCGCCGCTGATGCTATCGCGGCGCGGATCTCAGCGCGGGAAGGCACAGAGCTGCGTCGCCTGACGGTGCGTGACGGTCAGGACGACAGCGGCACCCAGTTGATGGGCGTGATTGCGGATGCACTGGCCGAAGAACCGCGCGCTCGTGTCTCGGGGATCATCGCCCTGAGCGACGGGCAGGTTCATGATGCCGAAGATCCGGTTGAGTTGCCCGCACCGCTGCATCTTTTGCTCTCGGGACGCGATACCGACTGGGACCGACGGCTTATCGTTCGGAATGCGCCTGCCTTCGCCATCATCGACGAGCCTGTAACCCTGACGATCCGCGTCGAAGACAGCGGAGCGGCGCCGCCCGATGCGGTCATGGTGCCCCTTCAGATATCGGTCGACGGGGGCGCGCCGTTGGGGTTCAACGTTCGTATCGGTGAAGACATAGAACTGCCGCTGACCTTGCCCCATGGCGGCCGCAACGTGATCCAGTTCACGGTTCCGACCGAAGATGGCGAGCTGACCGATCGTAACAACACCGCGCTGATCCAGATGAACGGAGTGAGGGACCGCCTGCGCGTTCTTCTGGTGTCGGGCGAACCCCATGCCGGTGGCCGGACGTGGCGGAACCTGCTGAAATCTGACAGCTCGGTCGATCTTGTTCACTTCACCATCCTTCGGCCGCCAGAAAAGCAGGATGGCGTGCCCGTCGACGAACTGAGCCTGATCGCATTTCCAACACGCGAACTTTTCCTCGAAAAGATCCACGATTTTGATCTGATCATTTTCGATCGCTACAAACGGCGCGGGATCCTGCCGGCGATTTATCTGGACAACGTGGCGAACTACATTCGTGAGGGTGGCGCTGTTTTGGTCGCCGCCGGCCCGGACTTCGCCGGCGCCGACAGTCTCTATCGCTCGCCACTTGGCGAGGTTGTACCGGCCCAGCCGACAGCGCGGGTTCTGGAAGAAGCCTATCGACCGATCGTGTCCGAAATCGGCGAACGCCATCCCGTTACAACGGATTTGCCAGCCGCCGGAGACTGGGGTCGTTGGCTTCGGCAGATCGACGTTGATGCCACCTCGGGCACGGCTGTGATGACCGGTCTGGATGATCGGCCGCTTCTGATCCTCGATCGCGTTGAAGAGGGACGGGTGGCGCTGCTGGCCTCGGATCACGCCTGGCTTTGGGGGCGTGGCTATGAGGGTGGCGGGCCCCAGCTCGAATTGCTTCGCCGTCTGGCACATTGGATGATGAAAGAACCCGAGCTTGAGGAAGAAGCTCTGACAGCTTCGGCGAGCGGGCAGACCATGCGGATCGTGCGCCGCACCCTCGGCGACTCGGTGCCACCGGTTACGATTACGGGGCCGGATGGAACGGTCACCGAGCTTGAGCTTGAAAATACCGCGCCGGGGCAATTCGAAACGACATTCGAGGGTCCGGAGATTGGTCTATATCGTCTGGCGAATGGTGATCAGACCACCGTCATTGGCCTTGGTCCGGCAGCGCCGCGCGAGTTCGAGGAAACCATAGCAACCGGTGACGTCCTTGCCGATCTTGTTGGCCAGACGCGCGGCGGTATCATTCGGCTCGAGGACGGATTGCCTAGCATCCGCAGTGTCCGCGAGGGACGCCCATCTGCCGGACGCGGTTGGATTGGACTGGTCGAGCGAAACGCATACGAAACCAGTGATGTCCGCCAGATGGCGCTGTTGCCTCCATGGCTAGTTCTGTTGCTCGCATCAGGCTTCATAATCGGGGCGTGGTTGCGGGAAGGGCGCCGCTGAGGCCTGAGTTCCCCGTCATTTAAGACTATCTTCACGCTGATCATGAAATACCCGATCCGGTACATCGGTCGCGGAGCGGTATGGAATGAGTCTGGCGAGCAAGCTTGCTGAAGAGCGCCGAGGGCGCCTTGCGGCGGAACGCATGCTGGAACTCAAACAGGCAGAGCTCTATGCGGCGAACCGTAAGCTTGGTCAGCGCGCGCTGGCACTGCAGGGCGAAGTGGTTGAGCGCCGGGCCGAAGTCGCGAATGTCCGCGATGAAAACGAGCGGGTGAAAACCGAGCTTGGTCACGCCCACAAAGAGGTGCGGGTCGCCAATCAGAAGGTCGAGATTGCGGAAAGGCGCCTCTGGCAATCGATCGAGACGATTTCCGATGGCTTCGCGATATTCAATCAGGATGACGAGCTGCTGATCGCCAACCGATCGTGGCTCGTGATCTTTGACGACCTCGAAATGATCAGACCGGGCGTCAACTATGTCTCGGTTCTGCAGGCGATGACGGACGAAGGGATCGTCAACACCGGCAAGCTCAAACCGGATGAGTGGCGGCACATGATGACCGAGCGGTGGATGCAAAAAAGCCCGGATCCCGTCGTCATCCGCCTCTGGAACGATCAATACATCCGGTTGCTCGACCGACGTGGCGAGGACGGGGATATTGTATCGTTGGCTCTCAACATCACCGATACTGTCGAATACGAGATGAAGCTCAAGAGAGCGCGTGAAGACGCTGAGACCGCGAACCGCGCCAAGTCGGCCTTCCTTGCCAACATGAGCCATGAGATCCGCACGCCCATGAACGGTGTCGTCGGCATGGCAGACCTGTTGGCGGATTCAGCGCTCGACAGCGAACAAAGGCTTTACGTCGAGACCATAAAGAATTCAGGCGAAGCTTTGCTCGTCATCATCAACGACGTTCTGGACTACTCGAAGATCGAAGCTGACAAGATGCAGCTTCATCTGGAACATTTCGATCTTGAGCGCAGCGTTCATGAGGTCATCACGCTGCTGCAGCCGGGGGCCCGTGAAAAGGGTCTGCAGCTCTTGATGGATTTCGATCTCTTCCTGCCAACCACCTATCTGGGCGATGCCGGCAGGCTGCGGCAGGTCTTGACCAACCTGCTGGGGAACGCGGTAAAATTCACTTCAGAGGGGCACATTCTGGTGCGGGTGACAGGTGTCCCGGATCACGAGCGGGGCATTGCCAGCGTCACTGTCGCGATCGAAGACACCGGGATTGGCATCTCGCCCGACATGATCGACCATATCTTTGGCGAATTTAATCAGGTCGAAAACGAGCGGAACCGCAAGTTCGACGGCACGGGTCTTGGCCTTGCGATCTGTCGACGGCTGGTTGAGTTGATGGGCGGCGAGATCTGGGTCAACTCCGAAGAAGGCGTCGGATCCTGCTTTGCCTTCAAGATCGAGATGGAAATCAAGGATGCCGCGCCAGCGGTTCATCCGGTTATCCCCGCGGGGCTGCGTAACGTGCTTGTCGTCGATGATATTCACGCCAATCGGATCATCCTCGAACGTCAGCTTCAACAACTGGGGTTGGGCGTCATCTGTTGTTCGAACGCGGAGCAGGCGTTGCAGCGGCTTGATGAGACGGTCGATCTGGTGCTGACCGATCACAATATGCCTGACATGGACGGGCTTGAGCTTGCCTCGGCCATCAGTGCAGGCAGTCACAAGGCGCCAATACTCTTGCTGAGCTCGGGGCCCGGCATCCCCGATGATCATCCCGTGCGTCCTCTTTTGGCAGGGGTCCTGCAGAAGCCGGTACCCAGAAAAGAACTGTTCATGACGCTGGAGGCTGTCACCGCCAACGTGAGCGAGAGAGGCCCTGACGGATCGGTTCAGTCTCTAGGATGGGATGAAGAAATAGCGAGGGTCGAAGCGGCAGAGGAAGCAAAACATCAAGAAACGGCAGCGCAGGAAGAGAGTGTCGAGCCTGCCGAGGATGTGCCACCGGATGAAGAGAGCCCCCCAGTTTCGATCGGCTTCTCATCCAAACGGCAGCCTCCTTCGTCGGAAGAGGATACAAGAGCATCAGACGGGGCAGTTGATCAGGCGGAAAAACCCATCGGTTTCCTGTCGCGGCGGGCCGAGCCCGAGCCTCGAGACCCCGACGTGGACAAAAAACCTGCGGCATCTGATGCGTCCGCGCCCACTCGGCTCATGCGGGTCCTTGCAGCGGAAGACAACAAGACCAACCAGCTTGTTTTCAGGAAGATGGTTAAAGCTCTCAATCTGGATCTTGAGTTTGCCAACAACGGGTTTGAGGCGGTCGAAAAGTATGGGTCCTTTCAGCCCGATCTGATTTTCATGGATATCTCTATGCCGCAGATGGATGGCAAAGAGGCGACGCGAAAGATCAGAGAAATCGAGAAAGAAAACGGTCGGCACGTGACCATCGTCGCGCTGACGGCGCATGCGCTGGAAGGGGATGGCCACGCAATTCTGGAGGCGGGGCTGGATCACTATTTGACCAAGCCGCTCCGCAAACCCGAGATCGTGCAAAAGATCGAGGATGCCCGACCGGAAGGCGCACACCCTCTTGAGACAGACGCGCAGGTCGCTTGATGTCGCTTGGTTGGCTACTAGGCCGCTTCTGACCCGGTGCCGGTCTGACCATAGGGCCGCGTGAAAACCGGCCGGCCCTCGCCCGACAAATCTTCCCGGAAGCGATAGCCGCCTAGGTCGAAGTCGCGCAGTGCGTCGGTAGATCGGATCCGATTCTGAACGACAAAACGGGCCATCGCCCCTCTTGCCCGCTTGGCAAAAAAGCTGACAATCTTCGGTTCGTCGCCTTTCTCTTCCATGAAGACTGGGGTGACAACGCGAAGCCTCAGCGCCTTGGGCGCAACGGCCCCGAAATACTCCTGGCTTGCGCAATTCAGAAGCGTGTCTGTTCTGACCAAGGCTGCCTGTTGGTTCAAGGTTTTCGACAGCTGGTCCCGCCAATACTCGTACAGCGACTGCCCCCGACGCGTCTTGAGCTTTGAGCCCATTTCGAGCCTGTAAGGCTGAATGCCGTCCAGGGGTCGCAACAGACCATAGAGCCCGGACAGTATCCTGAGATGATCCTGGGCATATGCGACGGCGTCGTCATCCAGGCTGGCCGCATCGAGCCCCTGATAGGTGTCACCTGCAAAAGCGTGGAGGGCGGGGCGCAGGTGCCCCTCAGTGGGATCCGCAGCAAAACTCTGAAACCGGTCGCGGTTCAGGCGTGCTAGATCGTCGGACAAGCCCATGAGACCTTTCAACTGGCCAAGCGTCAGATTGCGAGCGGTCCGTGCGAGCCGTACCGCGTCCTCGGCCATCTCGGGCTTCGTCATGACCTCGGGGCGCTCGTTCCAGTCGAGCCGCTTTGCCGGTGAAATTACAACGAGCATGGATCCCCTCCTGCCAAATCTTGTTGCTCAGGAACTAGCTCGCCGTCCTCAGAACGTCCAGAAAGGCCGCGCCAAAACGTTCAGCCCGCTTGTCACCCAGCAACCGCGACATCGCTGCCTGTGTATCCGGACGAACCTGGGCCACCTTTGCCAGCAGCGAGGCCGAACAGCTGAGCGGTTTGTCAAACCCGCCGGGTCCGCGCGCAAGCTGCGCCTGAACCTCGAGCAGCTTGTCGTAAAGCGATCCAGCCGCTTTCCCCGCAAGGCTTCGCCGCTGCGGATGAACCCGCGGCGCCTCACCCGCGATGACAGCCAAAAACGCATCCCCATAAGTCTTCAGCTTTTTTGCACCAATGCCGTTGACCGCGGCCAGTTGATCAAGCGTCTGGGGCCGTTTCTCGGCCATTTCGATCAGCGTGCGGTCGTTGAAGATCACATAGGCCGGCACTCGCGCTTCCTCGGCCAATGCCCGTCGCTTGGCTTTCAGTGCTGACAGCAACGGCGCATCCTCTTCCGAAACGTGGGTACGGATGACAGGCTGGCGTGCTGCCTTCTGGATCGTGTCCTTGCGCAACATGATCCCCTGCTGATCGCGGAGGATCGGCAACGCCTTGTCAGTCAGACGCAACGCGCCATGGCGTGTCGGATCGGGCCGGATCAGATCATGCCCCATCATCTGACGAAAGACGGCCTGCCATTCCCGGCGATCCAGATCCTGTCCAACTCCAAAGGTCGGTAGCGTATCGTGACCGTTCTGACGGACCTTGTCGGTCTGGGTCCCGCGCAGGATGTCGGTCAGGTGACCAGCTCCGAATGTTTCGTTGGTTCGTAAGATCGCCGAAAGCGCCTTGCGCACCGCGGTCGTGCCATCGAACTGCTCGGGCGGAGACTGGCAGACGTCGCAGTTCTCGCAATCGGTCCCGTCGTCACCAAAGTAGGACAACAACGCGGTTCGCCGGCATGTCAGCGTTTCCGCAAGGCCGAGCAGGGCGTTCAGACGTACATGATCCGCCGCGCGTCGGTCAGGCGGCGCTGCGCTTTCGTCGATTTGCAGGCGGCGCAACCGGATGTCTTCGGGGCCGAACAAAGTCAGGGCCTCGGCCGGATCGCCATCCCGACCGGCCCGCCCGATTTCCTGATAGTAGGCCTCGACCGATTTCGGCAGGTCGGCGTGTGCAACCCAGCGGATATCCGGCTTGTCGATCCCCATGCCAAACGCGACCGTCGCAACAACGATCAGTCCGTCTTCTTGTTGAAAACGGCGTTCGGTGGTGCGGCGGGCTTCGGGATCCATGCCGCCATGGTAACAACAGGCGCTGTGACCGGCTTCTCTAAGTGCGGCGGCCAGTGTTTCGGTCTTTGCGCGTGTCCCGCAATAGACGATCCCTGACTGCCCGCGTCGTGCCTGCGCAAACCCGAGGATCTGTTTTCGTGGCTGATCTTTTGCGGCAAACGACAGATGAATGTTGGGACGATCAAAGCCGCGCAGAAACCGCTTAGGATCAGCACCACCAAAGAGTTTGGCGACGATTTCGTCCCGGGTTTCGGCGTCGGCGGTCGCTGTAAACGCGGCAAGAGGCACCCCAAGAGCTGATTTGAGCGCGCCGATCCGGAGATAGTCGGGTCTGAAATCGTGGCCCCACTGACTGACACAATGCGCCTCGTCCACTGCAATGAGGGATACGTTGGAGCGGCGCAACATAGCGATCAGGCCGGATGCCCCCAAGCGCTCGGGGGCGAGATAAAGAAGTTTGAGCGTGCCGTCGCGCAGCGATGACAGAACCGCATCGTTCTCGTCATCTGAATTACCGGAAGTGAGCGCGCCCGCAGTGACGCCCGCGGCCTGAAGCGCATGAACCTGATCCCGCATCAACGCGATCAACGGAGAAATGACCAGCGTCAGACCTTCACGGATAAGGGCGGGCAGCTGATAGCACAGCGACTTGCCGCCGCCCGTTGGCATGATCGCCAACACGTCCTGGCCCTCGGCCACCGCTTCGACGATCTCCTGCTGGCCCGGCCGAAAGTCGTCAAATCCAAAGACGTCGCGCAGCAACGTCGTCGCGTCGTTCATGAGAATGGCCTGTTTTTGTCGTCTGCTCGTTAACTACAGACTCACACACTGCCAAAGCATGAACAAGGGTTTTTGCTAGACGAAAGCGCCGACGTTGTTGGCAAGGATGATGCGCAGGATCGCGACGCCCAAAAGTACGACAAGCGGTGCGAGATCGATACCAGACATCGGTGGCAGGATGCGACGAACAGGGCCGTAGAGCGGCTCCATCAATCGCGTCAGCCCATTCCAGATCTGAGACACCAACGGCTGGTAGGGATTAAGCACCTGGAACTGGATCAGCCAGCTCATGATCACATGGGCGATGATGAAGAACCAAACGACATCCAGCAGCAATGTCAGGATCATGTAGAGCGATTGCATAAAGGTCCCTTCCTTCGTGACCGTTTACCTAGAACGCCATGACGCCGCCCGCAAGAGACGGTGTCGGAGCGGGCTATTGCCGGGATTCCACACCTTGCGTCATGGCCGCCGGCCTGTTTCAACTTTCTTAACAAGAAGGGTGGGCGGAAAATGGTGGACCTTGCAGGCGATATGTCCGGGATATCGGTCCGGAAACGGATCTGGGGCTGGTACTTTTTCGATTGGGCCAGTCAGCCCTACAACACGCTGCTCTTAACCTTTATCTTTGGCCCCTACTTCGCGCAGGTCGCGGCTGGGCAGATGGTGGCGGCGGGTGCCGATCCCGAGGTCGCGCGGGCCAACGCCCAAGCTTACTGGGGGTACGGCCTGACCGCTGCCGGGATCGCGATCGCCTTACTTGCACCGATCCTGGGCGCTGTTTCTGATAACACAGGCAGACGGATGCCGTGGGTGCGGCTCTTTTCTGCTCTCTATATCGTGGGCGCCGCCGGTCTGTGGTGGACCGCGCCCGCGGACTTCTCCGTCATCTGGGCATTGGTGTTCTTTGGCATTGGTATGATCGGGATGGAATTTGCGACGATCTTTACCAATGCGTTCCTGCCCAGCCTTGCCGACAAGGAGGAGTGCGGGCGGATATCCGGTGATGGTTGGGCGTTCGGCTATCTGGGCGGCGTTGCCGCACTGATCATCATGCTGGTCTTCTTTCAAGCCACGGACTCGGGAAAGACCATAGCAGAGCTAGACCCCCTTTTCGGTCTCAGTACCGAAACGCGGGCCGACACTCGTATCGTTGGGCCATTCACGGCGCTTTGGTACGTGGTCTTCATGGTGCCGTTCTTTCTTTATGTGCGCGATGTACCGGTCGTAGCGCAGCGCTCGCGCGGCTTATCCGACAGCCTGGAGGAGCTATGGGGTACGATCAAATCGCTGCCGCAGCGGTCGTCTTTCTTTGCTTATCTCGGGTCGTCGATGCTGTACCGCGATGCGCTGAACGGGCTTTATACATTCGGCGGCATCTATGCGCTCGGCGTCTTGGGATGGTCCATCGTCCAGGTGGGTATCTTCGGCATCATCGGGGCCATCAGCGGCGCCGTATTCTGCGTCGTCGGTGGGCGTCTCGACCGTGCCTTTGGACCAAAACCGGTGATTGTCGGTTCATGCGTCGTTCTGATGTTGACCGCCGCCTTTATCATTTCACTTACACCGACATCCGTCATGGGCATCACGGTGGCCTCCGGTTCATCGTTGCCCGATACAATGTTCTTTGTCGCGGGTGCTCTGGTTGGCGGTGCAGGCGGAACGCTGCAGGCTTCATCACGCAACATGCTGACCCGGCAGGGCAAGGCCGAGCGGATGACCGAAGCCTTCGGGCTTTATGCGCTGTCGGGAAAAGCAACGACATTCCTTGCGCCTCTGCTCATCGCCCTCACCAGTCAGATGACCGGCAGTCAACGACTTGGTGTTCTGCCGCTTGTTCTGCTTTTCCTTTTGGGTCTGATCTTGCTACTCTGGGTTAAGGCAGATGGAGATACGGGCGAGGACACATTATGAGGTTGTTCTTCATTCTCGCATGGCTGTTGGCAGGCTTATCGACCGTTCAGGCTCAGCCGCTGGCAAAAGAGCTCTTTGGAGCCAAGGCTCGGGGGTCTGCGCAATCCCCGGCACCTTTCGGTGGTTATGCAAAGGGCTGCATTGCGGGGGCAGTCGAGCTGCCAGAAACCGGACCAACATGGCAGGCCATGCGTCTCAGCCGAAATCGGAATTGGGGTCATCCCGAAACAATCGACTTTATCGAAGACCTGTCTGGCTTTGCTTCGCGCCAGCGTGGTTGGGATGGGCTTTACATTGGCGATATCAGCCAGCCGCGCGGCGGCCCGATGCTGACCGGACATCGAAGCCATCAAATCGGCCTTGATATCGATATCTGGATGCGGCCAGCGGACGATCTGTCGCTGAGTGCCCGGGCGCGGGAGAACATCTCATCGATTTCAATGCGTCGGGCCAAGGGCGCATATGTCAATGGCAGTTGGACGCGCGCCCATCACAAGATTATCCGGGCCGCCGCCAAGGACCGGCGCACGGCCCGCATCTTCGTGTTTCCGGGCGCCAAAGTTCAGATGTGCGAAGATGAAACCGGCAACCGGGACTGGCTGCGAAAGGTTCGCCCATGGTGGGGGCATCACTATCATTTTCACGTCCGGTTGGCCTGCCCCCGCGGGGCGCGGGGCTGCGTGAACCAGGCTCCGCCGCCTGCCGGCGATGGTTGCGCCGATGCGCGACGCTGGGTGCGTGATATTCTGAACCCGCCGCCACCCGATCCGAAACCGGCGAAACCGGTCAAAAGGCGCGAGTACGTTCTCGCGGATCTACCCCAGCAATGCTCTGGCGTCTTGCAGTCGCGTTGATTTTGTCGTCGCAGGCCGTGCTGGCCGAGGGCAGCGCAGTCGCAGTGCTTAGCCAGGTGATCCAGCTACCTGGGGGCGGCAATCGTGCATTCAACGGCATCTCTGGGATCGAAGTCGATGCCGGCGGGCGCTTGGCCACCGCGTTGAACGACAAGGGCTGGCTTTTCGAACTTCAGCTCACCAGAGATGAAAACGATGATTTGCTGGCCGCTACGGCCAAAAGGATCGAGTGGCCGCGTCCGGGCGGCGATTCCGAGGGGGTAGCCATCGCACCCGATGGCACGCTCTACGTCTCGCACGAAGGTCCCGCTTCGCTGGTCAAGCTGATGAATTATCGTTTCCACTGCATCGCGAGCCATGAAGACTTTGCCATGTTGGGCTCCAATCGATCGCTGGAGGCATTGGCAATCTCGCCCGCCGGTGATGCCTATGTCGTCCCCGAGCGGCCGCTGGCCGATGCCAGCGCGTTGCGGGTGTACCGGTATCGCGGCGGGGTCTGGGATGTCTCGCGCGAACTGCCGGTAGATGAAGTATATTACCCGGTAGGCGCCGACTTTGGCCCTGACGGGTTGTTATATCTTTTGGAACGGGCAGCGTCGCCACTAGGGTTCCGCAGTCGGATCCGCCGGTTTGATCCAACGGTTTCAACTGGTGACGTGGCGGAGGTACTGGAAACGCGCCTTGGTCTGCATGACAATCTCGAGGGTATCTCGGTATGGCAGGACGGCCAGGGTCAGACCCGGATCACGATGGTGTCGGACAACAACTTCCTCCGGATCCAGCGCCGTGAGATTGTTGAATATGTCCTGAAAGATTAGGTTGTATCTCAGTTTGGACGTCACTAAGACGCGCCAGTCCGGCAGGTCGCCGGGCCAAGTCGCCGCAACCTTGATAAAACGGGCACCAAAATGACACGCGAAACTCTTCCCGGCATCATTGCCATGGCCGCTATCGTGCTGGCCTCGAATATCCTCGTCCAGTTCCTCTTTGGCCAGTGGCTGACTTGGGGCGCGTTCACCTATCCGCTGGCGTTCCTCGTCACGGACATCATGAACCGCGTCTACGGCGCTGGTCCGGCGCGCAGTGTCGTGTTTGCTGGCTTTATCGTTGGGGTGTTCTGCTCGCTGATCGGGACCCAGATCATGGGAGAGTTCGGGCCGCTGGTCACGTTCCGCATCGCGGTTGGATCAGGCATCGCCTTCCTGACGGCGCAATTGCTTGATGTCGGTATCTTCTCTGCCCTGCGGCGGGGTGCCTGGTGGCGCGCGCCTCTCGTGTCGACGATCGTAGGAAGCTCGGTCGATACCATCCTGTTCTTTTCGATCGCCTTCTCCGCCAGCCTCAGCTTTGTGGATCCGACAACTGATGTCGCATGGGCAAACGAAGCGCTGCCGCTGCTTGGATTTGGGCCGGTGGTGCCGCTTTGGGTTTCTTTGGCGGTGGCGGATTGGGGCGTTAAGCTTTCGCTTGCCTTAATTGCACTCATTCCGTTCCGGATTATCACCGCAAATCGGGGTCAGACGGCCTGACTTCTTGACTTTTGGCGCGAGGTTCCCATCCTTGGATGTGAGTTCAACAACTGAAAGGAGGTGATCCAGTGTCGAGAAAGATGTTGGAGAGAGGTGTCGGGACAGCGTGGGGGATTTTCCTTTAAAGGCAACCCTTTAGGAAAACAAACCACGTTGGCTGCGGCCTGAACCGGCCCCGCCTCCGAAGCTTTCGAAGGGCCGCTCTGATGGGCGGCCCTTTTCGTTGGATAGCAAGATGTTACGGGTAACCGAAGAAATCGAGATCGCAGACTGGGAACTGACGGAGAGCTTTGTGCGGGCGTCGGGGCCGGGCGGGCAGAACGTTAACAAGGTTTCGACGGCCGTAGAGCTGAGATTCGAGGCCGAACGCTCGCCAAATCTGACTAAAGCCCTGAAAACACGGCTGAAACGGCTGGCGGGGCGAAAATGGACGAAAGACGGGGCAATCGTCATCCAATGCGACGAAACCCGCAGCCAGGCACGGAACCGGGAGATCGCACGGGACCGGCTTAAAGAGTTGATCCTAAAGGCTTCTGTCACGCCCAAACGCCGGATCGCCACGCGACCCACGCTGGCATCCAAGCGCAGACGGGTCGATGCAAAGAAAGCACGGGGAAGTGTTAAGCTGCACCGCAGAAAGGTTAACCCCGACGAGTGACGGGGCCCCGGGCAAACGCTCCGCCCGGTGGGGGTAACACCCCAAAGCGTACGTTTTCGACCTGAAAATGCACAGTTTCGCCCGACCGCGAGAGAGCCGATTTTGGGGTGTTTTGAGGAAATCGTACGATTTGGCCGTGAGACTGTACGATTTCTGCGGCGCGGCAGGGGCGTGCGGTGGAGGCAGGTTTTGGAAGGGTTAACGGTTTTTTCGAGTGCGTTAGGTTATTGGTAGGGGTTCGGGGAAGCTGCTTGCGAGCACGCATTCTGAAGTAGGCGAAGATCACTTTCGATTTATCACCGCACCAAGAACAATCGGGCCGATCGCAAGGCCGTAGAAGAAAATCAGTCTTGGTATGATGTAATCCGTTTGACGCACATCTTCGGAAATCACGTACCCGACAATGGGAGCAAACAAGATCCCAAGAACAAAACCATAGTTCCAGATGCCTTTAATCAGTCTCATCAATAACGCCGCCAGCAACTTTTGGATGGTATGTGCAGGTAATCATCCTAATACTCTCGGTTGGTGGTAGCCAGGAACCCACACCCAATTTGGGTTCTCTGCGTTGATGATTCATGGTGCCGGATTTGACGGGTATGAAAACAAGTTTCCTGAATACTGCTGCCGCTGCAGCGATCTTTCTGGCCGTATCGGTCGCCGGGTACTTTCTGGTGCGAACCGGGTTGCCGTCTTCCGATGTGATGGCCAAGACCCAAGCGCAATCTCCATACATAAACGTAGCCGACTTTGAACCTGGAGACGTGCGTATTCTGCCACTCAATGGCCTCCCGATAATCGTTTGGAATAGGAACCAGGCTGACATAGCTCTTGCCGCCAGTCAAAACGATCGGTCAGGCTGGATCGCGAAATACTCGAGGGTCTTGGGGCAAACTGAGCCCGTCTACGCTACAGAAGAAAACCTGACATTGGGCGGGTCATGGTTTTTTGCGGTTGCCAAGCTCCCAGATGATCAGCACTGGGTGCCTCTGTTGAGGGCTGGTAATTTCGATGGGTTTTTCGACGTCAAGTATGCTGGGCACTACGACTTGGCGGGTCGCATCCGACAACACGGGACAGAAAACTTGACCGTTGTGATGGGCGAGATGGCTGAGGACGGTCAGACGATCCGTCTCAAACTTGGCCGACAGTAACTACGAACCCTGCTGTTGGTTTTGATCGGCAATCACATGTTTAGGCTCGGTCGGCAGGGCCATGGCAATTTGTCGCCCAAGCATGTGGGTCATGACTTAGGCTTATGTCAGGTCTGTGGACAACCTATGCCTGCCTTACTGGTGCTTTTGCCGGCATTAGGGCAGGCGGAAGAGCCTTCCATGCGAGGTCCGCCTAGACAACTACCTCCATCCGTTCCTGCTCCCCAACCCCGAACACCCGTTTGTACCGCTCCACCTCTTCGGCCGGTCCCATGGCCTTGTTGGGGTTGTCGCTGAGCTTGACCGTCGGCCTCCCATTCGCTGACACCGCCTTGCACACCAGCGAGAAGGGCGCGAGCGCGCCGCCCTCGGCCAGCCCCTTGAAGTCGTTTGTCAGCATTGTCCCCCAACCAAAGCTCACCTTGACCCGCCCGGCGAATTGCCTGTGCAGCGCGATGATCTTGTCCGCATCCAGCCCGTCGGAGAAGATGACGAGCTTTTCGGTCGGATCCTCCCCCCGCTCTTTCCACCACCGTATCGCGATCTCGGCCCCCTTGGCGGGGTCGCCGCTGTCGATCCGGATCCCTGTCCAGCCCGCCAGCCAGTCGGGCGCATTGGCGAGGAACCCTTCGGTCCCGTATGTGTCGGGCAGGATGATCCGCAGGTTCCCGTCATGCTCTTCATGCCAGTCGCTGAGCACGTCATAGGGGGCGTCGGCCAGTGCCGTGTCGCTGCGGGCCAGTGCGGCATAGACCATGGGCAGTTCGTGGGCGTTGGTCCCGATCGCTTCGAGGTCTCGGTTCTTGGCGATCAGACAGTTGGAGGTGCCGACGAACCGCTCTCGCAGCCCCTCCTGCATGGCCTGCACCGCCCAGTCCTGCCAGAGGAAGGAATGCCGCCGCCGGGTGCCGAAATCGGCGACGCGCAGATCGTCGATGGGTCTGAGCGCCTCGATCTTTTCCCAGAGCTTGGTCATCGCCCGCGCATAGAGTACCTGCAGTTCGAACCGGCCCATCCGATTGAGCACGGCCCGCCCCCGCAGCTCCATCAGCACGGCGAGTGCGGGGATTTCCCAGAGCATCACTTCGGGCCAGGCTCCTTCGAAGGCCAGCTCGTATTGGTCGCCGCGCCGTTCGAGGTGGTAGGGGGGCAGCGTCAGCGCCTCGAACCATTCCATGAATTCGGGCGTGAACATCTGCCTTTTGCCGTAGAAGGTGTTGCCGCGGAGCCAGGTGGATTCCCCGCGGCTGAGCGAGAGGGACCGGATGTGGTCGAGTTGTTCGCGCAGCTCCCCTTCGTCGATCAGCGTGGCGAGCGGGATATGCGTTGACCGGTTGATCAGCGAAAAGGTGACGGTTGTGTCGGGCCGGTTCCGGAAGATCGACTGGCACATCAGGAGCTTGTAGAAGTCCGTGTCGATGAGCGAGCGGACGATCGGATCGATCTTCCATTTGTGGTTCCAGACGCGGGTTGCGATATCGACCATCCGCACACCTCCGGTTTGACGTCGCCCATGGCGTTCATTTTGCGGCCTGCGCTTTGTGCCAAGGGGTCACGGCAGGGGCAAGGGCCGGTTTGGGAATGGGGGCCGCGGCGGCTGGAATCAGCGAGGGCTGTGATCAGGGTTTGGTGGCGGTATCTCAGCCTTCGAGCGCGACACCCGCGGCCTGCATCCCCTGATGCGCTGCGCCCAGCGATCCATCGAGATCGATGGCCCGGCATAGATCCTGACGCACCTTCACCCCGAACCCCAGCCTGGCGGCGTCCACTGCGGAGAAATTCACACAGAAATCGGTGGCGATCCCGACCATTGTGAGCTCTGAGATCCCGCGCGTCT
This sequence comes from uncultured Rhodobacterales bacterium, assembly GCA_963922565.1. GTDB lineage: Bacteria > Pseudomonadota > Alphaproteobacteria > Rhodobacterales > Rhodobacteraceae > JBCBKL01. The sequence goes on along the minus strand of CAWUIQ010000011.1, from coordinate 52,887 downwards.
TGAGATACCCTTCCAGCCCCGTCGGCGTCTTGTGGTCGTTTTCGAAGAACGCCGAATAGCTGTCGATCGCCGGGTTATAGCCCTTGCGGATGATCAGATCCGACCGGTCGGTGTTGAGTTCCGGGTGAAAGGCTGCTCCGTCCGTTCCCTGGATGCAGTGATCGGGCCACAAGACCTGCGGCCCATATGACATTTCGGTCATGTCGTAGGGGTTCTTGCCCGCATGCGACGAGGCGAACGAAGAATGCCCGGCCGGGTGCCAGTCCTGCGTCAGGATCACGGCGGAAAAGTCAGCCATGAGCGCGTTAATCCCTGGTACGATCTGGTCGCCCTCTGGAACTGCGAGTGCTCCACCGGGACAGAAATCATTCTGGACGTCGATGACGATGAGGGCTTGGGTCATTGGGGCCTCCGCTGCTGAGACTCTGCGTAAGGGTATGGCTATCTGCCGTCAACGCGATGGCTTGAATGGGGCCGTTCCTCTGCGTAGATGGCAGGCCATGTACACGATCGCAGCCCTTTATCACTTCACCCGCTTTGAAGACCCGGCGGCCATCAAGGGCCCCCTGGCCGCGCTTTGTTGTGCCGAGGGCGTTCAGGGGACGTTGTTGCTGGCCCACGAGGGCATCAACGGGACGATCGCGGGACCACGTGGCGGCATCGACAAGGTTCTGACCCATATCCGCGCCTTGCCGGGCTGCGCGGATCTTGATTGGAAGGAAGCGCAGAGCGAAACGCCGCCGTTCAACCGTATGAAGGTCCGCCTCAAGAAAGAGATCGTGACGATGGGCCAGCCCAATGTCGACCCGCGCGCGCGGGTCGGGCACTATGTCGAGGCGGCGGACTGGAACGAGCTTATCCAAAGCCCCGATGTCGCCGTCATCGATACCCGCAACGATTACGAGGTTGCGATCGGGACTTTTGACGGTGCAATCGATCCCGAGACCCAGAGCTTTGGTGAGTTTCCCGCCTGGTGGGAGGCCAACAAGGACCGCTTTCACAACAAGCGCATCGCCATGTTCTGCACCGGCGGAATTCGCTGTGAGAAATCAACAAATTATCTGCTGAGCCAGGGCGTCGAGGATGTCTATCACCTGAAAGGCGGCATCCTGAAATACCTCGAGGAGGTGCCTGAAGATGACAGCACATGGAACGGCGAGTGTTTCGTGTTCGATGCGCGTGTCAGCGTTGGCCACGGCCTTAGGGAAGGCCCGCACGTTCTTTGTCATGCCTGTCGCAGGCCGCTGTTGCCGACCGACACACAACGCCCCGAATTCGAACAGGGCGTCAGCTGTCATCAATGCATCGACGAGACTGACGAGGCCGACAAGGCCCGGTTCCGGGAACGGCAAAAGCAGATCGCGCTGTCAAAGGCGCGGGGTGAGCTGCATATGGGCCCCACGTCGGGCAAGCGCGCAGGGCGCTAATCCCCTAAAATTGCAATTGTTAACGGCAGAGTAATCGCGCGGCCCTACACCCGAAGGCGGGTGAATGAGAGGTGTGGTTATGGGGGCGCAGTCCAACGCGCAGCCAATTATTATCAAGCGCAAGAAGAAGGGCGGCGGTGATGGGCATCACGGCGGTGCCTGGAAAGTGGCCTATGCGGACTTTGTGACCGCGATGATGGCCTTCTTCATGCTGATGTGGCTGCTGAACGCGACAACTGAAAAACAACGCAAGGGGATTGCGGACTATTTCTCGCCGACGATCCCGATAAACCGCGTGTCCGGCGGTGGCGACGGGTCCTTTGGCGGCAAGAGCGTGTTCAGTGAAGAGACGCTGCCCCAGAACGGAACGGGCGCGTCCGCCCAACGGCCAACCGAGTCCAACAAGGCCCGCGGCGAAACCGGAACAAGCGACAATGGCGATGACGACGGCAAGGCCGACGAAGACTTTAAATCGGTCGAGGCCAGACTTCTTGGCAAGGGCGGCGAATCCAAGGTGCTCGAGAATGATCTCGAGAACATCATAACGCGGGTCACGGATGAGGGTTTGATCATTGAAATCTTCTCGCGTCCCGGTGCCGAAATATTCGAAGAAGGTGGTGTGCGACCCACAGCATTGCTGCGCCGCCTGACCGGCCTGATCGTTGAGACGACGCGCCCTGTTACGAATCAATTTGCGATTGCCGGTCATGTCCCAGCACGGCCGGTTGTCTTGGCCGATCAGTCGGCCTGGGATTTGTCGGCGGACCGGGCGACCGCGATGCGGAAGCTTTTGGAACGGTCTGGTCTGGAGCCTTCCCGGGTTCAGCGGGTGACCGGCTATGCTGATCGCGAACCGGCCAATTCGGACCCGATGGCGGTGAGGAACAGTCGTATCGAGATCGTTCTGCTGCGCCGCTGAGGGAATTGAAGCGCATTTTATCTGTTAGCGCGTCGTTAAGTCGGCGGGCCTAACTGTTCGATCAACGCGGGTTGATACAGCAGAAAGGCTTGTTCATGACTATTTCCTCGTCGCTGAATGCGGGTGTTGCCGGATTGCAGTCGAACGCGACACGGCTGGCCTCGATCGCCGACAACGTGGCGAATTCTTCGACCTACGGATACAAACGGGTAGAGACCGACTTTCATTCGATGGTCGCGGCATCATCGGGCGCGAGCTATTCAGCCGGTGGCGTGCGGGCGACCACCACGCGCATGATCGATCAGGGCGGCTCTCTCGTCGCGACGGGCAATGCGACCGATCTGGCGGTCAGCGGGCGTGGCATGCTGCCGGTTGCCCAAGCCGCCGAGGTTGAGGTCGATAACGGCGAAATCCAGATGCATCTCACGACGACGGGTTCGTTCCGGACCAATGCCGATGGATACCTGTCGACCGAGAATGGTCTCTATCTGATGGGCTGGCCTGCCGATCCCGACGGGACCGTGGCCAGCTTTTCCCGTGACACCGCAGCCGGGCTTGAGCCGATCCGCATCAACGTGAACGAGTTTTCTGGCCAGCCGACGACCAAGATGAACATTGGTGTGAACCTGCCGGCGACGGACACGGATGCGTCGAGCGCTGGTCTGCCGCATTCGCTGTCGGTTGAATACTTCAACAACCTCGGGACGTCCGAGAATATCGATGTGACGTTCACACCGACGGTCCCGGCAACGGGATCATCGAACGAATGGACGATGACGCTGTCGGACTCGGCCAGCGGCGGCGCGGTCATCGGCGAATACGTCATGACATTCAGCGACACCCGCACCGGGGGCGGGACTTTGGCAACAGTCACCACGGTGAGTGGCGGCGCCTATGATCCGGCGACCGGAACGGTGTTGGTCACAGCCGATAGCGGTCCGATCGAGATCGATATCGGTGTTCCCGGCGACAAGAGCGGGATGACCCAGCTTTCTTACAGCTTCGCGCCGGTTTCGATCACTAAGGACGGATCGCCGGCGGGTAACATCTCCGGCATTGACGTCGATGCAAACGGATACATCCGCGCGCTCTTCGATACCGGTATTTCGCGCGTGATCTACCAGGTTCCACTGGTCGATCTCCCTAACCCGAATGGCATGTTTGCGCTGGATGACCAGACATATTTGCCGTCACCCGAAAGCGGCAGCTATTTCCTTTGGGATGCGGGCGACGGGCCGACTGGTGACGTGGTTTCATTCGCACGCGAGGAATCCTCGGTCGACGTCGCTGGTGAGCTTACAGCGATGATCCAGACCCAGCGAGCCTATTCGTCGAACGCGAAGGTGATCCAGACCGTCGACGAGATGCTTCAGGAAACCACGAACATCAAACGGTAATCAGCAAGCCACTAGTTCGGCGAGGGTGAGATGACGATATCGAGTGCAATCAACAGTGCCCTGACTGGCCTCAAGGCGGCGTCGCGGGCGACCCAGGTCGTATCATCCAACCTCGCCAATGCCACGACGCCTGGCTACGGCGTTCGTGAGCTGGCGCAAAGTGCGTCCCGGCTGGGCGGGGTGACGGTCGACGGCGTCGTCCGGAACTCGGACCCGCAACTGTTGTCCGACCGACGCGCGGCCCAGGCGGAACACGGCAACAAATCCACACTCAATACGTTTCTTAACCGGATGGAGACGTCTTTCGGGACGCCTGACGAAGCCGGATCGCTGTCTGCCATGATCGCCGAGTTCGAAGGATCGCTCATCACTGCGTCGAGCAGGCCGGAGGCGACAGAGCGCCTGTCAACCACGGCGGATGCTGCCCGCGACCTGGCCAATGGGCTCAATAACGCATCGAGAGAGATCCAGACGGCGCGCTCGCAGGCTGACCGTCAAATCGGGATGCAGGTCGACCAGTTGAACGCATCGTTGGAGCAGGTCCGGTCACTCAACATCAAGATCGCATCCTTCACGGTCAATGGGCAGGACACCTCTGCCCTTATCGATCAGCGCCAAAACGTGATTGATGAGATCAACGAGATGGTTCCGCTGCAAATCCTGCCCCGCGACGTCGGTGGAGTTGCCCTTTATTCCAAAGGGGGCGCGCTGCTGCTTGACGGCAAAGCCGCGACACTCGAATTCGAGTCCGTTCAACAGGTCTCTCCCTACATGACGATCGAAGGGGGCGCACTCTCGGGGTTGTCGATTAACGGTGTCAGCGTTGACGTGTCCGCTGATCGAAGCCCACTGCGCGGCGGAACCCTCGCTGCCCAGTTCGAGATCCGAGACTCTCTGGGCGTAGAAGCCCAGAACCAGCTCGATGCGGTCGCCCGCGATCTGATTGAACGCTTTCAGGATCCCGCGGTCGATCCAACCCTTGCACCAGGCGATCCCGGCTTGTTCACAGATCTCGGAAACGCATTCGATCCGCTTGACGAGGCTGGAATTGCCTCTCGTATCTCACTCAATAGCCTTGCTGATCCGCATCAGGGCGGCGAGGCTTGGCGGTTGAGGGACGGGTTGGGTGCAACAGCTCCCGGCGACGAAGGCGACGCCCGCATTCTGCAGGCGCTGGGGGATGCGCTAAATACTGAAGGATCGCCGTCCTCGGGCGATTTCGGGCCCGGCAGCTTCTCATTCTCAGAGCTGAATGCCACGATGAATTCCCTGCTGACGTCAAAACGTCTGAACTCCGACAAGAAGCTCAGTTTCGCCTCGACCCAGTTGAACGAGCTGCGCGAACGCGAGGCCGAGCTGGGCGTCGACAGCGACGCCGAAATCCAACGCCTGGTTTTGATCGAGAACGCCTATGCGGCAAACGCGCGGGTGATCGAAGCTGCGAATGAAATGCTCGAGCAATTATTGAGTATCAGATAATGAACGCATCCTCTGTCGGCGATCTCGCCAATTTCTACATGCTGCGTCGCAGAACAACTGAGACAAAGCAGAATATCGACCGGCTGACGCAGGAATTGTCGTCTGGCATGGTTGCCGATACCAAGGCGGTGCTCGGCGGTAATGTGGGCTATCTTACGGAAATCGAGCGCGACATGCGCAGCCTCGGCAGTTTCGACATCAGCACGACCGAGGCCGCACAATTCACAGCGGTGATGCAGCAAACGCTCGGCAGTTTTCAGGACACCAGCGCCGAATTCTCGAGCCGGCTCTACAGCTCGCTGACCGGGCAAAGCAGCGCGAACCTTGATGACCTGGCCGAACAGGCGCGCGACGAGCTTAACGTCATGGTCTCGCTTTTGAACGGTGAAGCGGCCGGGCGGAGCCTCTTTGCCGGCGCGGCGGCGAACACCACGCCCTTGATCTCGTCCGATGATCTGTTGGCAGAGCTGAGGATTGTCGCGGCTGGCGCGACCACGGCGGCTGATCTGGATGCCGCCGTCACCGCTTGGTTCGATGATCCTGCCGGGTTCGCCGCCGTGGCCTATCAGGGTTCCGGCAACAGCCTGGCGCCGATGACCCTGTCCGAAACCGAGCGGGTCAGGGTCGAGATCAAGGCGGACGATCAGGTTTTCCGCGATGTTCTGCGGACAACAGCGCTGGCTGCGCTGGCGGATGATCCCACCTTTGCGCTTTCGACGGCGGACAAGTCCGAGATTATTACGGCAACTGCCGGGTCCCTGCTCGCGTCGCAAGATGACATCATCCGCGTGCGAGGTCTGTTGGGTGCCACCGAAGAGCGGATCGAAGAGATCAAGACCAGAAACGCGGCTCATCAGAGTTCTTTGGAGATCGCGAAAAGCGCCTTGCTCGGGGCGGATCCTTACGAGACGGCGACGCGCCTTGAAGAGGCACAATTTCAACTCGAAAGCCTCTATTCCGTCACCGTCCGCATGTCGAACCTCAAACTGGTGAACTTCCTGCGATGACATTTATCCGGCTGTTGCTAGCGATCTTTTTTCTGTCCTCTTCCGCCTTGGCGGGCCCGGTGCGAATCAAGGATCTGGTCGAGTTTGATGGCGTCCGTGGCAACGACCTTGTCGGCTATGGCCTTGTTGTTGGTCTGAACGGAACCGGAGACGGGCTTCGCAACGCGCCCTTCACCGAAGAGATCATGACCAATATTCTCGAGCGGCTGGGCGTCAACGTGACCGGCGAACAGTTTCGCCCCAAGAACGTTGCGGCGGTGTTCGTGACGGCCAGCCTGCCTCCGTTTGCCCGGGCTGGATCGCAAATCGATGTGACGGTTTCCGCCATCGGCGATGCAAAAAGTCTGCTTGGCGGTACGTTGGTCATGACCCCGCTCAACGCCGCTGATGGTGAGATTTATGCCGTTTCCCAAGGGACGATCATCGCGGGTGGTGTTGCTGCGGAGGGGGACGGGGCGAATGTGACCCAGGGTGTGCCCACATCCGGGGTGATCCCGTCTGGAGCCCGGATCGAGCGGGAAATCGACTTTCGTCTTGATGACCTGACCGACCTTCGGCTGGCCCTGAGGGATGCGGATTTCACGACGGCCGCCCGGATCGAGGCGGCCATCAACGAAGAATTCCGGCGTCCAGTCGCGCTGATGCTGGATTCGGGCACCGTATCGCTCGACATCCCGAATACAGGCGCACGCTCCGTCGCTCACGCCCTTGGCCAGATCGAGAACATCGTAGTTGAACCCGAACGAAAGGCGCGGGTGGTCGTTGATCAACGGTCCGGCACGATCGTTATGGGTGAGGATGTTCGGATTTCGAGGGTCGCGGTATCCCAGGGAAACCTGACCTTGCGCGTGGAGGAAGCACCGCTTGTCGTTCAGCCCAATCCGTTTGCCGAGGGTGAAACGGTGGTGGTGCCCCGTACGAATGCCCAGATCGAGGAGGAGGAAGGCACGGGCCTTGCCGAGATCAGGGAAGGTGCCTCGCTGTCCGAGGTGATTGCTGGGCTGAACGCCTTGGGCGTCTCGCCGCGCGACATGATCGACATTCTCAAGAGCATCAAGGCCGCCGGCGCACTGCATGCCGAGTTTGTGGTTCGCTGATCGACGCTTGCTCACTCGATAAACAGAGCCGACCGCTGCCACACAGGTCCGCGCTTGTCCTCGCCCGCACCGCACCTGTCGCGTAGCTTGTACCTGACGTCGATCGACCCTGCTGAGCAGCCCGTTAGGTTTCTTGAACCGCCATTTCGCCGACCGTGATGCGGCAGCAGGGTTGGAGCCCGGCACGCCGCGGAGCGGCAAAGCGTCAGTCGATGGAAGGCGCGACCTCGGCGAACCTAGAAGTAGCTGCGGACCAGGCTGCCCGCTATCAGGCTCCAGCCATCGGCCACCACGAAGAATGCCAGCTTGAACGGCAAAGAAACAATGGCAGGCGGGACCATCATCATCCCCATCGACATCAGGACGGCGGCGACGACAAGGTCGATGATCAGGAATGGAAGGAAGACCAGGAAGCCAACCTGAAACGCGCGTGAAATCTCGGACAGCATGAAGCTTGGGATCAGGACGGACAAGGGCGCATCGGCCGCCGGCTCGAGCCCGACCGTATCGGGCCGCAAATCCGCCATGGCCACGAATGTATCCGCATCAACCCGGGCCGCCATGAATATGCGGAAAGGCCCGAGTGTGCGTTCGAATGCTTCTTCGACCTCGATCTGTTCATCGGTCAGGGGCTTTAGCCCATCGTTCCAGGCCGCAGTGAATACCGGCTCCATCACGAAATAGGTAAGAAAGAGCGCGAGGCTCACGATCAGCATGTTGGGCGGTGATTGCTGCAGCCCGAGCGCCTGCCGCAAAATGGCAAGGACCGTCACGATGAATGGAAAACAGGTGATCATGATCGCGAGCCCGGGGGCGAGGCTGAGCACGGTGATCAGGGCGAAAAGTTGCAACGTCCGGGCGCTGAGCGAAGAGTCGTCGCCAAATGAGACCGAAAAATCCTGTGCGAACAGGAGGTTTGGCATCACGCCGAGAGCAAGCAAGAGGAGCGCGAGACGCATCAACGGAGCGTCCTAGAGATGCTTTGACAGATCGAGGACTTCCACCAGACGAACAACCAGCTTGCCGTCATCTGCGCCTTCGGCTTCCTCAAGGACACCCCGCGCGATCAGTTTGTCCCCAACAAAGAGATCCACCGGATCATCGACCCGCTTGTCCAGCGTGAGTACGGCATTGGTGCCCAGTGTCACCAGATCGCGCACCAACGGCCGCGCACGCCCAACCGAGACGTTTATTTCGATCGGCACTGACGTGAATGGGTTGCTGACGTCGGCTGCCGGATCCTTGACATCCTCTTGTTCGCTCATTGGTTCACTCCTTTCTCGCGTCTTCGAAGAACGACGCAACGGCGTCGCCGATTTCCGCAATGGCTGTGTCGAGGTTCACTTCCCGCTCTTCGTCATCGACCCGCAGGAACACCTGGCCGTCGGACAGTTGCGGATCGGAGACGAGCTGGAACGGGGCTTGCAACGAGGCGCTGAGAAGCTTTTTGATCGCAGGCTGGTTGTTGGCCGAAACGACCACCTCGATCCGTCGGTCCAGTTGATCGCGCGCGAGACCTTTGATCTGCTCGACAACATGCTGCGCGACCACGTTCCGGGCCAAGGACGGCAAAAGCTGTTCGATGACCGGAACGAACACGTGCTCAAGGGTCTTGGTTAGCGCTGTCCGCGCCTCGTGGAACGCAAAGGATGCCTCCTGCAGCCCACTCTCGAAGTCTTTCGAGATGTGCGAATTGATGTCTTTTTGCGCACGCATCGCATCCTCCCAACCGGCTTGGTAGCCGTCTTCGTATGACTGAAGCCTGAGTTCCTCGACCTTCTCATTCAGGACGAACTCGCCCCCTTCTTGTCCGACGCCGGCGGTCAGGCTGAAGTCGGTCAGGAGCCGTGAGAGCAACATCAATTGGTGCCCTCTTTCTCTTCAAGCCAGCCACGCAGTATCTCGACAGTCTCTTCTTGGCGTTCGCCAATCATGGACCGCAATCTGTCGACCGGATCGTCCGAGACGGCATTGCCGAATTGCGCATCGGGCAGTTCGGTGAGGCTGGGTAATTCTTCACCTATGACGCCCCCTTGCTGACCGCGACTTCCGTCCGTGATCTCGCCAGAGAGAGCGGGAGGAAGCTGTGGTGTGGAGCCGGCTGCACTTTCCGCGCCGGGCAGGCTTGCGCCGATCGGCCCTTCATCCGCTGGCGCCCGGGAAAGCAGCGGACGCACGACAAACAAGCCAAGGATCAGCGTAACGATTGCCAGAACAGCCATCTGAATTGCCGACATGACGTTGATGTTGACCCGGTCCACGAACGTCGTCGTCGCCTGCGTTCCTTGCGGAATGACGGATTGCAGGGGCATCGATTTGATCGTGATGACGTCGCCCCGCGCCTCGTCAAAGCCAACAGCAGAGGACACAAGTTCCTGCAGGGCCTGCAGCTCCTCCTCGGGTCGCGGGGTCCATTCGGTTGCGCCCGTTTCGGTTTCGGATGGAATGTCGCTGACCAGAACCGCCACGGTGAGCCGTTTGATCGCGCCCGGAGCGCGTACAACGGAGCGTTCAGTCTCGGAGACCTCGTAATTCACCCGCTCCCGTGTTTCGCTGTTCTGGGACGAGGCATTGTCGCCGCCGCCATTGCCGTTCTCGTCGGGAAGATTCGAGGCAACCGTCACGTCGCCGCCGCCCGCCTGGTTCGAGCTGTTGGTGCGTTCTTCGGTATCGGTGCTGATCGCGACGCGCCCTTCTGGATCAAAACGGCGCTCGCGAATCTCTTCGGCCTCGTTGACCGTATCGACGCTGACCTCGACCACGGCCTGGCCAAAACCAACCCGAGCTTCGAGCAGCCGTTCGACCCGCTCACGCAAAACCTGTGCCTTGTCGTCGTTGCCCGCTGGTGCCGCGTCCTCCGCCGGGCCGATCAAGGCGCCGTTTGCATCGATCACCGCCACATCCTCGGGGGCAAGGCCAGAAACAGCCGAGGACACAAGATAGCGCACGGCCTTGGCCTGCGGTGCCGTCAGGGCCGCGCCTGTCGGGGTGATGGCGACCGACGCTTTGGGTGACGTGCCGCGCTGAAACGGGTTTGATGCGGCCGCGGCGATATGAACCCGTGCCATGGCGATATGGGGGCTGGAGACGATCGTGCGCGCCAATTCACCTTCTTTGGCTCGCCAATAGGCCGCATCAAACATCTGCGAGGTCGTGCCAAAACCTGAGAGCGAATCGAGCAGCTCGTACCCCCGGTTGCCATTCGCCGGCAGCCCCTCGCTGGCCAGTGTCATCCTCAACTGGTCCCGATCGGCCGAATCGACAAAGATCGACCCGCCGCGAACTTCGAAGGAAACACCGCGTTGCTCGAGCGCGCGCACGACTTCGCCCGCGGCGCCGTTTTCGAGGCCTGCATAAAGCAGCGTCATGTTCGGACCGGTGGCGATACGCGACATTGTAAGCACCGCCAAGAACATCGCAGCGGTCGCGCCGATAACAACAATCTGGCGTCTGAGCTCCAGACCCGTCCAGACATTCAGTAATTGCTGCACAATTCCCTCCGTCTCGCCATGCGTTCTGCCTGGCGTCGAGGGGAGAAATGCCTGAACTGACTTAATAATCGGTTAGTTTCTGTCTGACTATAACGCTGCCATACCAACCGGATTTGGATACATGGCAGAAGCAACGGCAGAGGTGCCAGAAGAGGCGCCGAAATCATCCAAGTTACCGCTGATTCTGGGCCTCGTGGCGGCCCTGGTCGGGGGTGGTGGCGGTTTCTTCGCGACCTATTCGGGCCTCATCCTCGCGCCGGAAGCGGTTGAGGAAGAAGTCTACGACGAGCAAGAAGTCGTGGGCGAGGTTCCGGATGTGTCCTTTGTCCCGATCGAGCCGATCGTCGTCTCTATCGGCAACGCGACGTCCGGAAAGCACCTGCGTTTCCGCGCTCAGCTGGAAGTACCATCGAAGTACGAAGCGGACGTCACGAAGATGCTCCCGCGCGTCGTCGACATATTGAACGGCTACCTGCGGGCGATCCGAGTTTCCGACATCGAGGATCCGTCGGCCCTGTTGCGATTGAGATCCCAAATGTTGCGGCGCGTGCAGGTCGTCGTGGGGACCGGGCGGATCCAGAACCTGCTCATCATGGAATTTGTAATCAACTGAGGCGCGCTGATGGATATTGTCGCTGATATCATACTTGCTGCTGCTGCGTTTGGTGCCGGGCTGTATTGCATGGTTCTCGCAAAGCGGCTCAACCGCCTGAACAACCTGGAAAAGGGTGTTGGTGGTGCGGTTGCCGTTTTGTCGTCCCAGGTTGCGGATCTTCAAAAGACGCTTGAGGCGGCGCAGACCACGGCGTCTCAGTCTGCCGACACGCTCACAGCTTTGACGTCCCGCGCGGCGGATGTGTCAAAGCAGCTCGAGCTTCAGATGGCCTCGCTGCATGACCTGCCCGCGGCTCCGGCCGGAGCTTTGCAGGCCGAGGCCGAAACCCAAAAGCCTGCTGAACCGCTCTTTAAACGGCATTCGAACGGAAAGGGCTGACTGTGTTGAATACGTCAAAGAAGGCGGGCAGGGGTTCACTGGCGCTCATAGCGCTCTTTTTTCTGCTCTCTGCCGGTATTCGTCTGGGTACCAGTGCAAACGAGGCTTGGGCGGCGGCTGAGGACCCGGTTCCGAAGGACGAACCCGAGGTCGCTGAAGAGGGCCCTGCTGAGGGGCCAACAGAGCAACATATGAGACAGTTGCTGGCCGCCTTGCAGGAAAGGGAACGACGCGCCACTCAAAGGGAAGAAGAGATTGCCGCGCGGGCCATGGGGCTTGCCGAGGCAAAAAAGGAAATCGAAAAGCAGCTGGTTCACCTCGAGCAGGCAGAAAAACGACTGAGCGCCACGATCGCGCGGGCGCAGACCGCTTCGGAAGACGATGTTGCGCGGTTGACCGCGGTTTACGAAAACATGAAGCCTAAAGATGCAGCCAAACTTTTCGAGACGATGGAGCCCGATTTTGCAGCCGGTTTTCTGGCGCGGATGAAGCCTGAAATTGCTGCGGCCGTCATGGCTGGCCTGGATCCACAGGTCGCCTATTCGGTAAGCGTGATTCTTGCGGGCCGGAACGCGGACGTCCCGAAAGAATAGGTCGAAAACAGACCTTATTAACTTGTTTCTGCGATCACTAAGTGACGAGCAGCGCGGGAGTATCAGATGATCGGAATCGTTGGTATTATCACGATTTTTGTCATGGTTTTTGGTGGATATCTCGCTGCGGGCGGGAAGATGGGGATCATCCTCAAATCGTTGCCTTTCGAAATGACAATGATTGGTGGTGCAGCTGTCGGCGCCTTTTTGATCGGTAACTCAATTGCCGAGGTGAAGCATACCCTGAAAGATGTTGGTAAGGTCTTTAAAGGCCCAAAATGGCATCATGACGATTACCGAGATCTTCTGTGTCTCCTCTTCGAGCTTATCAGGCTGGCACGCCAGAATCCGGTCGCTATCGAGGAACATATCGAAAATCCTGAGGCCTCAAGTATCTTTTCGCGTTATCCAAAGATCGTGGCTGACGGCGAAGCGACAGCTCTGATTTGCGATACGCTCAGGTCCGCATCAATGAACTACGATGACCCGCACCAGGTCGAAGAGGTCTTGGAAAAGCGGATGGATGCGAACATGCATCATGCAATGCATTCAAGTCACGCTTTGCAAACGGTCGCAGACGGCCTGCCCGCTCTCGGAATTGTTGCTGCGGTTCTTGGTGTTATCAAGACAATGGGGTCGATCGATCAGCCGCCCGAAGTGCTGGGTAAACTGATCGGTGGCGCTCTTGTCGGTACGTTTCTGGGCGTTTTCCTGGCTTATGGTCTCGTCGGTCCGTTCGCATCCAAAGTGAAAGCCGTTGTCGAAGAGGACGGGCACTTTTACCAACTCATTCGAGAAGTTCTGGTGGCCAACCTACATAACCATTCGACGAACATATGTATCGAGGTTGGCCGCCAAAATACACCCTCGCATTGTCGACCAAGTTTTGGTGATCTCGAGGAAGCTCTCAAAGCAGTCAAGAATAATACGGCCTAAATAATGCGATTTTTTTTGTCAGTATTGTTCCTTATACTTAGTCCACTGATTAGTTGGGCATCTCCAATTGTAGTTACGTCCGGGCAGCATGCCGGATTCACTCGTATTGTCTTTGCCAACGCTGAACGAAAAAGTTGGACCATTAGCGAAGGGCCATCATCAATTCGTTTGGATTTTGATGAACATCAAGATGGATTCGATACGGTGGGAGTTTATCGGCGGATTGGACGAGAGACTGTTGCGGGTATCAATCTTGACGGTTCGGGCATAGTGCTCCGGCTCGGATGCGACTGTTCCTTCACGACCTTCGAAGAAAAAGGCGGTCTGATAGTTGTCGATATCACTGCAGCGGGGAAGATAGCCACTGATTACTTTTCTCAAGAACGAGACAGCGATGGTTTTCTCAGCTTTGTCGGGGGCGATCGACGTTTGCCAGTACCGGAAGAGCCAGCGATGGAGGAAGATGGGAACAGCTCGGAGATGTTGGCCTCGATCGAGCAGAGTGACGATACTCTGCCGGAGCGGGCAGATAGCCTCCTCGCGCTGGATATCGAGGACTCCGTAGTCGATGCGGTAGACCTGAGCGAGTCAATGCAAGAGATCGCCTCACGAATTTCAGGTTCTGCAACGCGGGGCATTCTTGACCTACGAGTGGATAGCCTTCCGATCCTTGCTCGGGAGAAGTCTCCACAGGTCTCTTTTGCGTCGCCCTATGAGAGGTTGCCCACATCATCGGGCACGCAGTCCGAGCTGCAGCACGGTCATAATATCCAGGTCAGCAGTTCGCTCGACACCCTTGTCGAGCAGATCGGCAATGCCGGGTCCATCGATACATCTCGCAGCTGTCCAGACCCGCAGGCGCTGGACCCTCTAACTTGGAGCGAAGGATCAGATTACAATGCAGAGCTATCGCGACTGCTTCCTCGCGCCTTTGATGATCGCGATCAGATAGACTTGGACAGGCTAACTGAACTAGTCAGACTGCATCTCTACTATGGCCTTGGCGCGGAAGCAAAATACTACATGTCTCTGACCAACGAGGAACTGGAAGACCATAACGTATTGATCGCGATCGCGGATACCATCGATGCAGGATACTCGCAGCATCCGGAGTTGCTGGGGAATCTTGAAGACTGTGGCAAGTACGGAGCATTATGGAAGGCACTGGTTGAGCGCGAGCCGAGGCATTTTTCTCCGGACCAAGTGCGATCGCAGCTTCTGGCTCTACATGCTCTTCCTGCACATCTGAGAAAAATACTTGGGCCGCAGCTTGCAAAGCGGCAGCTGCAGACAGAAACATACGAGGCTGCTCAGACTGCTCTCCGTCTGGTGAAGCGTATTCCCGACGCGATGACCGACGAGTATCAAACCGCTGCAGCGGAGCTCGGTTCGATCGCCGACCAACCGGTGAAAGATGGTAGTACCGATCTTGTCGTCAAAAGTAACAGCGACCTTTCGGCTGTCGCCTTGATCCAAGCGATAGACGACGCATTTGAGGGTGGTCAAAAATCTGATCGTGCAGATCTGGAGTTAATCGAGTCGTACATCTTTCAATACCGAGATTCTGAGCTGAGCCCCCAGCTAAGGCGAGCCAAGATTCTTACGCTGATTTTGCTGGGTGAATATCTTGATGCGTATCAGGAGATCGAAAGGATCGCGACTGACGATAGGTTTGCGGACATATCCAAAATCACCGTCGCGATAGCTGAAAGAGCTTTGGAGAACTTGGATAATTACAGCTTTGCTGTATTTTACTATTATCTAGAGAGCAATCCAACCAAGTTGGTTCCACCTGACGTATCTCAAGCGATAGCGCTAAGGATGCAAGGCCTAGGATTTCAGAAAGCAGGGCAAGATCCTGTTCAAAACTTAGATTATGATTTATTGTCGGAAGCTCAACTGAATCAGTCAAATGTATCAAGTCCAAACCTAGATAATAGTGATTTAGATAGCAAAAGGTCTAGTGTTGAAGCGAAAAGCCTATCGAAAACCGAGGAGTATACCTCACTTGATCAGAGCTCTTCTATTCCTTTAATCTCAGATCTTCAGGATAATATTAAAGATAGTGTCGGTATTCGAAATAATATTGAAAGCTTACTAGAGGATTCAATATAATCACCCCAAATAGCTTATCATAAGCTCTCCCATTTTGACACACATGACCATAATACTTAAGTCGTCCAAAAGATCACATTGAGTATTTTGTATTAAGAAGTTTATCTTGTCATACACTAGTATCTTTCTGGTATATTGGAAAATTTTCATTTCATGACTGCATTCGCAGTCCTCAAAACTTGCATACTTTCTTAGTTATTTTTGACTACTAAGACAGAGATTCATGTAACTGAGGGCGAGCCTTGAGTAAGGGAAAAATTAACCCAACAGTCATCTTGTCTGTTGCCCTGATGGCAATTTTTGCTGCGATGATTGTTCCTATGCCGGCATGGGTTCTTGATATCGGCCTCGCAGTCTCGTTCGCCTTTGCAATTCTGATCTTCACGACAACGCTGTTCATTGAGCGACCTCTCGATTTTTCATCGTTCCCCACGATCCTTCTTGGCGCGCTGATGCTGCGGCTTTCTCTAAATATATCTTCCACCAAATTGATCATCGGGCAGGGGCATACCGGGGTCAGTGCAGCCGGAAATGTGATCGAGGGATTTGCCGACTTTGTGATGGGTGGCAGCGTTTTCCTCGGGTTGGTCGTTTTCTGCGTTCTCTTGATCGTGAACTTCCTGGTGATCACGAAGGGTGCCACGAGGATGGCAGAAGTCGGTGCCCGGTTTGCGCTGGACGGAATGCCTGGCAAGCAACTGGCTATCGACAGCGACATGTCGGCGGGCGCCATCAGTCATGAAGAAGCGCGGGCCCGCCGAGAGCTGGAGCAGGCCGAAACGACGTTCTTTGGTTCGCTGGATGGTGCGTCGAAATTCGTCAAGGGCGACGCGATCGCCGGCCTGCTGATCACTCTTTTGAATTTGGTTGCCGGCTTGGTCATGGGCACTGTCGTGCACGGTATGGCTCTTAATCAAGCCTTTGAAACTTATGCGATTCTGACGGTCGGCGATGGACTTGTATCGCAGATTCCAGCGGTCATTATTTCGATTGCTTCGGCACTGTTGCTTGCCCGCGGCGGTAACCGGGGGGCGACTGATCTGGCGCTTTTCAGTCAGCTGGGTCGGCACCCTAACGCCCTGGCAACGGTCGCGGTTCTTATGGTGATGTTTGCGCTGTTTCCCGGTCTGCCGTTCGTCCCCTTCAGCGTTGGCGCCGGAGCTTTGGCATTGGCTGCCTTTCTGTTGAAGCGACGTGCACGGGCGGAAAAAGATCAAGTGGTCGAGGAGCCGACAGAGCCGGCTGAGCAACAGGAAAAATCACTCGGTGACTTACTGGAACTGGACGATATTCACGTCGAGTTCTCTCCGGACCTCGTCAACATGGTACTCGATGCAGGTACGGGTCTCGACGCTCGGATCGCGAACATGAGGACGCACGTCGCGACAGCGTATGGGCTGATACTGCCGGAGATACGGCTGACCGATCAGCCCGGGCTTCCCTTTGGGACTTATATTTTGCGCATCCAGGGTGTTGAGCAGGCCCGTGCGAAACTGGATGCCGATCGCGTTCTTGCAATCGGGGCGGAAGACAAGGCGGGCCTGCCCGCTGGCGAAGACACACTTGAACCGGTTTATGGGGCGCCGGCGCGGTGGATTGATCAGACGGATCAGGAAAAGGCGGTGTTGGGTGGCGGGACAATCGTGACGCCGGCCGAAGTGCTCGCGACGCACCTTCTGGAGACGATAAAAGGAAACTTCGCGCGCCTTCTGACGCTCAAGTCGCTCCGCCGCCTTCTTAACGAGATGACCAATATTACCGATCCAGTACGGGCAGAGGCAAACCGCAAGCTGCTTGATGAGTTGATCCCGGATCGGGTCCCGTTGGATGTTTTGCACGCCGTTTTGCGCCTGCTTCTTGAGGAACAGGTCTCGATCAGGAACCTACCACTGATCTTGGAGGCGACGGCCGAGGCGCGCGCGCAGAATGCCATGCCCGAGGCCATCTGCGAGCACGTCCGCCAGAGGCTGGGTTTTCAGCTTGTGGCAGAACTCAAGCGGCCGGATGGAACGCTTCCCCTCGTCCAGCTCGCCCCGGAATGGGAAGAGCGGTTTGGTAGCTATCAGGTCGACGCCGATCGCGGCCTCGATATCGCACTGCCACCGGATCTCTTTAACCAGCTCGGTGAAAACATTGCTCTGAAATTGCGGGATACCAGCGAGACGGGGACGTTCGCGGCCGTTGTGACGAATACGCGGCGTCGGCGCTTTCTTAAGACGATGATGCGGGCGCGCGGCATCGAAAATCCCGTCCTGTCCTTCGAAGAAATCGGTCTGGATGCACGGCCGGCATTGGTCGGAGTTGTGGCCGCCTGATGCAAGATCTTGCTGATCTGATCGGTATTCTGAACAGCCAGCTGTGGCTCGGTTTCATCGTTTTTCTCAGGGTCGGGGCCGCTGTATCGCTTCTGCCGGGCATGAACGAAAACCAGATCCCGATGCAGATCAAGTTGGCGGCGGCTGTTGCCTTCACGTTCGTGGTGTTTCCGGCCGTCCCTGACATCGATCTCCGCCCCGGCTTTGGTGCAATGGTTCTGGTCCTCGCTACTGAAGTTCTTGCCGGTGTGGTTCTGGGCCTTGGAATCAGAATGTTTGTTCTTGCCCTACAGACGGCGGGGGCGATCGCGGCGCAGGCGACCTCCCTCTCGCAGATCCTTGGTGGCGCGGTTGCCGAACCGGTTGCGGCTATCGGGCAGATACTGACGGTCGCCGGGATTGCGCTTGCGATACTGTTGGGGCTGCACGTCAAATTCGCTCAGTTTGTCATTTTTTCTTATACGATCCTGCAACCCGGGGCCTTCGTCTTGGGATCGGATTTGGCCGAATGGGGCGTCGATCAGGTGGCGACGGCATTCTCGCTCGCATTCTCGCTTGCCGCTCCTTTTGTCATTCTGTCGGTCCTGTACAACCTCGCGCTTGGCGCGATCAACAAGGCGATGCCCCAACTGATGGTCGCCTTTGTAGGTGCCCCGGTCATCACGGCGGGTGGGCTGGTGCTGCTTATGCTGGCGTCGCCGATCATGCTGGCGTTTTGGATCACGTCCTTTGATCTCTTTCTTGCAGATCCGTTTGGCGCCCGCCGATGAGCCAGGATGAAGAAGCCGACAAGTCGTTTGAGCCGACCCAGAAAAAGCTCGACGATGCTCGGAAAAAGGGTGAAATTCCACGATCAACCGACCTACAGGCCGCGGCTGTCTACGCCGGGCTGACCCTCACCCTGCTTGCGTTCGGGGCCGACCAGCTCATCCAACTCGGCTCCGGCATGATGAGTATCCTCGAAAACGCGACGGTCTTGGCAGACGATGTGTTTTCCGGAGGTGTGGTCGGTATCACGGGTTTGATCCTGTTCGACGCGATCGATCACACCATGGGTCTCTTCCTCGGACCGGCACTTATGGTGGTTGCTGTTGTCGCTGTTCAACGGGGGTTCGTTTTTACTCCGTCGAAGCTTGAGCCGAAGCTGTCGCGGATCTCCATTCTCCAAAACGCAAAGCAGAAATTCGGCAGGAATGGACTGTTTGAGTTTGCAAAAAGCTTCACGAAGTTGCTCGTCTATTCGCTTGTTCTCTCTATCTTTCTCCGATCCAATATCGAAGAAATAGTCGTTTCGATACAGACGGGTCCGACGGCCTCGATCCGATTTCTAGCGGAGCTTTGCTCCAAATTTCTCGTAATTGTCGTGCTTGTTGCGATCATAGTCGGCGCGATCGACTTCATGTGGCAGCACGCTGAGCATCTGCGCAAGAACCGGATGTCGCGCAAGGAGATAATGGACGAAACCAAGGATGCGGAAGGCGATCCGCATCTCAAGCAGGAGCGGCGAAGCCGCGCGCAGGCCATCGCCGCGGCGCAGATGATGGTCGATGTTCCGGACGCCGATGTCATCATCGTCAACCCGACCCATTATGCTGTGGCATTGAAATGGCAGCGGGAGCCCGGAACGGCACCTGTCTGTGTGGCAAAGGGTGTCGATGAGATCGCGCACAAGATCAGGGAGATCGCGAACGAGGCCGCTGTGCCGATCCACAGCGATCCGCCGACGGCGCGGGCGTTGCACGAGTTCGTCGAAGTGGGCGAAGAAATTCGGGCTGAGCACTATCAGGCGGTGGCAGCTGCAATCCGGTTTGCCGATCTCATGCGGGAAAAAGCGCGTCGAGGAGTGTAAATTGGAGAAACTATACGCGATCAAAGAGCTTTCAGCCCTGCAGTTCGAGAATGCTCAGTCCAGGATCAAGGGGATCATGGAGGAAGAGCAACGATTGAGGGCGCAGTTGGCAAAGCTGGACAGGCACGCGGCCGTCGTTCAAATGCACGAGCCAGAGCAGGGGACGATGCGCGCTCTGGGGGCTGACCTTGCTTGGCTGCGTTGGCTGGACAGGTCGCGCACCTCGCTCAACACCCGACTTGCGCAAGTCCTGGCCCGAAAAGAGCAGTACATGGCTGAGCTTCGACGCTTGCGGGGACGCAAAGAGGTCGCTCAGAAGCTCGTGGACGAGACCACCCTCAGCAATCGAAAGAAAGCGGCCAAGCGCCTGCTTGATGACGCGGTCCAACGGGTCGTGCGTTTCTGATCGTCAGTAATCCTGCCGGGCGATATCGAGGATCAGCACATCGGTAATCACATCACCCAGATCGCGCTGCGCGATTTCCAGAAGGGCACGGCGCAGAATATCCAGATTGTTTGCATCCGTGAACTCCCCGTCGAAGCCACCAACGTTCGCATGATCAAATAACGTTCGAAGAAATGAATCTCGCAGCTTCGGTTCTTTCAGATATATTTTTTCTTTATTTCCGGCGACGACTTCGATGCTCAGGGAAAGAACGATAAGGGCTGAAACGCGCTCTTTTTCGACAATCGGTACGACAAATTGATTGCTCAACTTCATGTACTCATAGTCAGCCGAGGCTTCTTCCTCTTTCGTTTTCTCTTTCTTCTTTTCTTCCTTGGAAGCCTCTTCGATGGCCGCCTCAGCCACGGGTTCAGGTGCCGGACGCAGGAAAACTCCGGCGCCGACGCCCGCACCGGCCCCGATGAGCAAAAGGATAAGCGGCAGTAACTTCTTCAACGTTTCGGTCTCCTAGAACGGCAGCACAGAGTCGAGAACTTGCTGACCAATCCGCGGTTGTTGGACTTCGGTAATCTGGCCGCGCCCTCCGTAGGACACCCGCGCCGAAGCGATCTTGTCATAGGTGATTTCGTTCTGACGAGAGATGTCTTCCGGTCTGACGTAACCGGTCACGAGAAGCTCTCGCATCTCGAAGTTGACGCGCAGTTCCTGTGATCCGGCAATGGACAGCACCCCGTTGGGCAAGACATCAACCACCGTCGCGGCAACGCGAAGCGTCAGCTTCTCTTTCCTTTTGACCGAACCGTCACCTGATGAATTGCTGGACGAGTTGATCGATACCAAGTCAGACGAGCTGGCGCCCTCGGGCAGCTTGTTGTCCAGACGTTGAGGAAGACCAAGCAGTTGAGGCAGTTGGAGGCTTTCGCTGCCGGACCGTGATCGATCCGTCGCATTCGAAATCTCTGCCTTTTCGTCAATTTCGATAACGACCGTCATGATATCGCCGCGTTGCATTGCGCGGCGGTCGCCAAGCAACGATCCGCGATTGCCGCTCCAGAGCGACGCGCGATCGATGACGCCTTGCTGAGGGGCAATCGCCTGCAGGCCGGGCGCCATCATCGCAGCATGCTCCCGCGTCTCGAACGGTGAGCTGAACGACGGCTCCTTTCCAAGATGATCGGAGTCGACACATCCCATCATCACCAGAGGTGCGGCAAAGGCGAACTTCTTGGGAAACCACATATGTTATGACCCTACTTGACGATGATGGAACCGTCGGAGCGGACAAAGCCGTAGACGACGGTGCGTGATGACAGGTTCATCAGCCGGATCCGATCTCCGATACCGCCGCGCTGCAAAGCGCGCGCCTCGGTCGTGATGAAGATGCCGCGGCCCGCATAAAGGAGAGGCACGATCTGATTGCGCGTGATGACAGCAGGGGCACCAATCGACTCAAAAGGGATGGGTCGGCTGGGATAGAGCGCGAGCCGCGCCTCCTGACCAATGACGTCGTTCAAACGGTCAAAGCTGCCCCCGTTCGAACCGTCAACGATCTGGACATCACCCGCTTCGATGATCTGGCCGGGCCGGATCGTTCGCGTTGGCACGACCAAGTCGGCGAGCGCGGTGGTCGCCAGAATCAAACAAATCCCTGAAGCGGCCAGCCGGTGCATCATCGGACCTGCGTCGTTGCACCCATCATCTCGTCGACGGCGGAGATGACTTTTGCATTCATTTCATAACCACGTTGGGCTTCGATCAGCTCAGTGATTTCCTGGACCGCATCGACGGAGCTGTCCTCAAGAAAGCCCTGGCGCAGGGTTCCCAAGCCATCGATCCCCGGCGTCGAGACCAGAGCAGGACCAGATGCTTCTGTCTCGACAAAGAGGTTGCCGCCAATCGCCTCAAGACCCTTGGCATTGGTGAAACTTGCAAGGGTGAGCTGACCAAGCAGCTGCGCTTCGGTCGCATCCGCGAAATAGGCGTAGATCTCGCCCTCGCCATTGATCGATATGCTCCGCGCGTCGGCCGGGATCACGATTTCGGGCGCGACGGCGAACCCTTCCGACGTAACCACCAACCCATCACCGGTTCGCTTCAACGCACCATCGCGGGTGTAAGCCGTTTGGCCGGATGGCAGCGTAACCTCGAAGTAGCCGTTCCCGTCGATGGCGACATCCAGATCAGAACCCGTTGCCGACAATCCGCCTTGCTGCAGGTGCACCGACACCGCCGAGGGACGTACGCCGAGACCCAATTGGACCCCTGTTGGCAGAACGGTGCCGTCCGAGGCGTTGACTGAGCCAGGCCGCGCAAGCTGCTGGTAGTGAAGGTCCGCGAACTCAGCGCGCCGGGCGTTGTACCCCGTCGTGCTCATGTTCGCGAGGTTGTTCGATATCGTTTCGACCCGCATCTGTTGTGCTGTCATGCCGGTCGCGGCAATTTGGAGGGCACGCATGAATGTCTACCTCAGCTTGATTTTGTCAGGGATTGCAGGGCGTTGCGCAGCCGCTCATCTTCGGCGTCCAGGAAACTTTGACCCAGCTCATACGCCCTTTGGATCTCGATCATCCTGCTCAATTGCGTAATGGCCTCTACGTTGGATCGTTCGACAAAGCCCTGCAGGATACGTCCGTTTTCGCTCGGCTCATATCCTTCGTCGGCACGAAACATGACCCCGGTCTCGCGCTGCATGGATTGGGGATCGGTTGGGACGACGAGCCCGATTTGACCCAGCAAGGTGCCGTCGGCGCTAAGTGTCCCATCGGCTGCGACAGTGATCGATTTGACCCCCGGCGGGACGAAGACCGGTGCACCGCCTTGGTCGAGAACGCGATAGCCGTCCATGGTCACCAGATCGCCCTCGCCATTCGGCGTGAAAGCACCAGCTCTTGTGAGCCGTTCGCCGTTCGGGGTTTCGATCAGAAAAAAGCCATCACCTTCAATGGCAAAGTCAAAGGTTCCATTCGTCTCGGCAACTGCCCCTTGATTGAACGAGGTTTGGCGAACATTTCCGTTCCCCATGGAAAGCGAGGCATCATAGTCAATGTTCTGAACATACTCCGAAAAAATAACGCCCTCTTGACGATATCCAGTTGTATTCGAGTTTGCGATATTATTCGCAACAACCTGCATTTCGCGCATTAGCCCCGATTGCCGCGTCAGCGTAATATAACTTCCATTTTCCATTCTACACTCCTACGATCATCGGGACGATACGGTCATGAAAGAACGAAATTAGCGTTTCAGTCATGAAACCCATCGAAAGCCAGAAAACCATGATGATGGCGGCCAGTTTTGGTACGAACGTGAGGGTCATTTCCTGAATTGACGTCAGAGCTTGCAGAAGGCCAATGGTCACCCCGGCGATCAGTGCAACCGAAAGGATCGGCACAGAGACCGCGACAGCGACCCATAGACCTTGCCTCAATGTGTCAAAGAAGATGACGTCATCCATCAGGGTCAGACCGGCATCCGCAACACTTCTTGATAGGCTTCGACGACCTTGTTTCGCACCGTCACCGCAGTTTCGACGGCCAACTCGGTCTGAGCGAGCGCTTGGACAAGCGCATGGGGGTCCGCGTCGCCAACCATTGCCTGTTTGGCCTCGGCTTCGCTTGCGGCCAAAGTGCTCGCGAAGTCGCTGACCATGCTGCCGAACAGGCTGTTGCCGGGTTGCTGCGAAGGTTCAGTCGCCGGCTTGGATGCCCCGTATTTCTGAACTGCTGAAAGTGAGTTGACGTCCATTCTGGACCTCCGTTTCAATCGTTAACGTTGTAGGAGTTTCAAAAGGTTCGCGGACATCGTCCGCGCCTGTTCGAACATTTTCAGGTTTGCTTCATAGCTGCGCTGTGCTTCGCGGGCATCGGCAAGCTCAATCAGCAAATTGACGTTCGAGCCGTCATAGTGGCCGGTTTCGTCAGCCATCGGATGACTGGGATCATATACTCTCTCCAACTCGGACTTGTCTAAGCGGACGCGGCCGGGTTCGACCCGCGAAACACCATCGCCACTATTGAGTTCAGCTTCGAATGATACCAGCTTGCGCCGATAACCTGGCGTGTCAGCGTTCGAGATGTTTTCGGAAAGGTGCCGCAGCCTGGCAGACTGCGCGTTCAGCCCGCTTGCAGAGACGGCAAGTGATTTCGAAAATTCACTCATGATGAACCTCAGACCTTGCCTAGGCTGAACCGAAGGATCTTCATGGCAGACTTGTAGATCGCCAGTGATCGATCATGTTGTTTATTGGTTTCAGCGGCTTTGAGCATTTCACCTTCAATAGAAACTGAGTTTCCGTTCGGTGAGTTTGATCCCCGCATCTGAATTATTTCAGATGGGCGTCCGAATTCCGATGATCCATGTAGATGACTATCCCTCGTCGCTTTCTGAATTCCAGTTTGATCTGTAGAAAAGACATCTTTGAAATTGTTCAGGTCTTTCGACTTATATCCTGGAGTATCTGAATTCGCGATATTCTCCGAAATAAGAGCCTGCCTTGCACCAGCATGCCTCGCCATGGCGGAAGACATCTGAAAGACCTCTAAATTCTGGAACACGGGGTTTCTCCCTCGATCGATTTCAATGAACGCTTAACTGCGATTCCTTTAGAAACGGTTTGCAACGATGCTGAGGAGCGATGATGGGCGATCTTGATCTCAAGGAAATCGGTGGACCGCTTGCTCAACTAACGACCGTGCGACCGGTCGGTCGGGTCGTGGGTGTCGATTCAGGGATCGTTCAGGTCGGAGGTCTGAACCAGCACGCCCGCGTTGGCGATCAGATCAAGATCTATGGCCGTGATCATGTGGCGAGTTCCGGTGAGGTTGTCGGGACGAGGATTGATGGCAATCTGACAGTTCTTCTGGACGATGACCTGGAAGGATTGGCACATGGCGACCGGGCCGTTCTGATAGAGCCCCGAGGGATCTTCCCGCACGCGTCTTGGCTGGGTCGGATTATTGACCCTAACGGCCGACCGATGGATGGTCGTCCCTTGCGTAAGGGGCTTGAGGTCAGGCACTTGCTTGCCGCGCCGCCTTCGCCGATCAGTCGGGGGCGGCTTGGATCTCGCTTCGCGACGGGGCTTGCCGTCTTTGATACGATGTTGCCCATCGTTCGCGGTCAGCGCGTCGGGGTTTTCGCCGGATCAGGCGTGGGAAAGTCGACCTTGATGGGGGACTTTGCCCGAAAGATCTCCGCGGATGTGGTCGTGATCGCCATGGTCGGCGAGCGCGGACGCGAGTTGAAGCAGTTCACCGAAGACACGCTGGGTCCGGCTGGTCTTGCGCGGTCGGTGGTGGTCGCTGCCACGTCCGATGCATCCGCCCTGACGAGGCGGCGATGCGCATGGACCGCTATGGCGGTTGCCGAGCACTTTCGAGATGCCGGGTGCTCAGTCCTTTTGATTGCGGATTCGATCACCAGATTCGCCGAAGCACATCGTGAGGTTGCTGCTGCAGCCGGGGAGGCTCCGGTGCTTCGAGGGTTTCCTCCGTCAACGGCTCATCTGATCGCATCCTTGTGCGAGCGCGCCGGTCCCGGCCCAGTCGACAGCGGAAGCATAACCGGTATTTTCAGCGTTCTGGTGGCGGGCTCGGATATGGATGAGCCGATCGCCGACATCTTGCGTGGGGTCCTCGATGGACACGTTGTTCTTGATCGGGGAATTGCAGAGCGCGGTCGCTTTCCGGCAGTTGACGTGCTGCGATCCGTCTCGCGCAGCCTCCCTGCCGCTGCAACCGAGAGCGAAAACGAACTGATCGCTCGTGCCCGGCGTCTGCTGGGTGTTTACTCTGAGAATGAGATGATGCTGACTTCGGGCCTTTATTCTCAAGGCGGAAATGCCGAGATCGACTCTGCACGCGAGGCCTATCCGCACCTTGATGCGTTCTTTGGCAGACGTCATGAACAGGGTATCGAGCACAGTTTTGAGCTGTTGGAGTTGACGCTGCGCCGGGCTGGCGACCTGCCACGAAAAGGTTCGGCTTGATCGTTCGAGGCTTCGATGATGCTGCGACCGCGAGGAACCCGGCCGGATTTATGCCTGGAGAAGCGTTAACGCGATGGACGCAGATGAGTTCAGGCTGCTGAATTCGTTGATCTGAGATCGAGCGAGATACTTGTTAATCAGATCTTCGCGGACGTCATCTTCAAGAAAAATGGCCGGATCGTCGCTGCCGAAGATCGCAGATGCCCTGTCTTTGAAGACGCTCAATTGTTGATCGATGTCTGCCTGCCCAAAATCCTGCGGCAGACCCAAGGCAGTCTCAAAGAGCGACCGCAGGGGCGGCTGACCCATGATACTGAACCATTTTGCATTGTCCGAGACATCTTCGCCAACGGTTTCGTTAAGACTGCGCTCAGCGTAAAGCGCGATGCGCATCGACTCGTTCTGTTCACCCACGGCCGCTTCGAAACGTTGTGCCTGGAATTTTTCTATGATTTCACTGGCAAAGGGTTCTCGAAGGTTGCCTGGTATCTCCGTGGGTCCAAAGCCGAACGCGGCTGAGAAATCCTTGTATCGCTCATCAGTGAAGCGGTTGGCCAGGCTGTCTTCTGCCGTCGTGCCTTCTTCCAACATCTTCTGGATGAAGTATGTGTTGTTGATGTCGTCTTCGAGACCGAAAGCACCAAGCGCAACGGTCAGCAACCGGCGGTCAGACACCAGCTCTTCCGCTGTTCTGATGTTTCCGATTTCCTGTTCAAAGTAGTCCGTGTCGCGCTTTAGCTCCGCCGAACTGTTAAAGCTCTCGACCTGCCGATCGTAGGTTGCTTGGAGAAACTGCCAGCCGGCAATACCGCTTGATATGACAACCGGTTGAAACATCAGCACTTGGACGCCAGAAGGCGTTCCTCGCGAGGAAGAAGTGACCGCAGCGCCTTCAGGCAACGGTAGTGATCGCCGGAAATCAGGGAATGCGATGCAAGGTCGAGATGTCTCCGGCTATCAGGATCGACGAAAATCTGGCTTAGCTCTTCAATGTTTCTCAGCAGCGGCATCTGCGTATCATCTGCACTGCTATCCCCCGACAGGATGAGTTGCACTGCGTAGCAGACCCGTCTGACCGGTGTTTTGGCGTCTTCCGGATGGATCGCATCACGCAGCCGCAGGATTTTTGCATCCGGCGTCATGATCGCCAATCGGCTGCGGCGGTCACCATTCTCGATTACAGCACTGTTAATCAGTACTCTCTCTTTTGGGCTAAGCTTGAGTATCAGTCCGCTCATTGAAAACTCGCCTCGGATTTCAGGCCGCGCATAATCGCGACGTTGATCTCGAGCAAGGGCATTACCGAAGCCTTTTGTCCCAAGATCTTGCTTGTGTATTGGTTGGTGAATTCGGCCAAATAGAAAACCCGGGCTCGGAGTTCATCAGGCAGCTGGTTTTCAGCATCTGCTACATCGACCGCCAGTGCATTCCAAAGTCGCCTGTTATCGTTCAGAGCGGACGCATATTCTGCAAAGTCAGTCTTTGCGTTCTGCGCTGTCTTTCTAAGCCGCTGTGTAACGTGAGCAATCACGTCATATTCCGAACGGCGGCCAGTCTGAACTGTGAGGCTTGTTGCGGCATATTTCTGCCGTGCCATTGTTTGAGGGTTCACGCGACGACCTTTACGCAGCTAGAGGACCTGACCTATCGAAGCGAGGGGCGCGCCGAAACGCGCCCCAAGCGGTAGTCTTACCGGAACAGCGACAGAATTGACTGAGGTGCCTGGTTCGCGATCGAAAGAGCCTGAACACCAAGCTGCTGCTGCGTCTGAAGCGCCTGCAGGCGTGCGGAGGCCTCTTCCATGTCCGCGTCGACCAAGGCGCCGATGCCGGACTTCATCGCATCGGTCAGTTTGCCGACGAATTCACCCTGGGCATCGATCCGCTTTGCCGAAGCACCAAGAGACGCTGCGCCCTCAACGGCCGTCTGCAAGAAGCCTTCGATTTCAGTCAAGGCAGTCGCCGCCGTGGCGGCATCCGCGATGGCCGTACGGCCAGCGACGTTCAGATTGGCCTCGAAGTCGACCGTTGCCACATCAATGGTGGACACAGTCGGTGCGTTGCCGTTCGTGCTGTCGTTCTGACCAGAGCGATCGAGAGACGACAAGACCGACAGGGTGGTCGTACCTGCACCGCCGCCGTCAATGTCAGTGGCCAGAAGGTTTACACCGTTGAACTGTGACGCGCCGACGATCGATTCGATCTGCGCCTGCTTCTCGGCCATATCGGCCTCGATCTTGGCAAAGTCAGCAGTTTCGCTTGTCGCCGCGACGGCCAGCTCCTTCATCTCCTTCAGGACGTCGACGATTTGCTCGGCTCCCGCTGAAGCAACAGCAACGGTGGACTCACCGACTGCGAGCGAGTCCGAGATCGCCTTGAAACCCGAAACGTCCGATTCCATCACTTTCGAGATGGCCCAGATCGCCGAGTTGTCCTTGGCAGTTGCAACTTCTTTGCCGGTGGAGATCTGATTCTGGACCATGCCCAGATCTTTGTTGATCGATTTCAGCGTTTGCAGCGCAACCATTGCGCCGTTGTTTGTAAGAATGCTCGACATTTGCATTTCCCTTATGTCGTGACGCTTCGCGTCAGGTTACACCCCCGCCCCCCGGCGGGACGGAACACGCTGCCGTTCTGACAAATGCAACTACCCTTGGTGGGTTATGCGCCACTCAGTTCCGAGTGCAGGGAGTACATCGCACCGCAATAGCTAATGGCGTCCTAACAGTTGGAATTCCTTGCGACGCTTTTGAATCAAAACTCATCAGGCCCGCTTTTCGACGGATGCCGAGTGTTTCATTTCAATGCTCTTTTTGCGACCCGAAGAATCGTAGGTCTGCAGAGAGGTGCGAGTTTCTCTCACCTGCGCTAACCTTTGCGCGACGGACCGAATGCCATCCAATGCGGAATCCAGCAAATCCTGATTCCGGCTTGCCTTGTTGTTCAACGCCTGCAGGCGGCCGATATCTTCCCGCTCCATTTCGCTCAAGGTGTCGATGAGTTCCAGCTTTCTGTCATAAAGCCGGGCGATCATCTCAAGATCTCCGTCCAATAGCGCGGCTTTCTCTCTATCAAGCAGGTCGTCGAGTGCATCAAATGTATCTTGGACGGCATCAGTCATTGAGATCACGCTCCTGAAGTGCATTGAATAGTGTCTCGGCAAGCCCGATCCCGCCCGCTTCGGCCATCTCACGGGCCTGCGCTTCGACGAGGAAAGTGGCAAACTGATCCTCACCTGCTCCTCCGAACGCCTTTGACGTTTCTCCCAGGCCTGCCGACTTCAGCATCTCGGCCAGAAAGCTTGCCTCGAGGTCTTGTGCGGCCTGCATCAGCTTCTGGTCCCGTTCGGACTGGGGTGCGATCTGGCCGGAGAGGTGGGGGCTGACGGCTTCTGTCACGATGTGATCCTCACAATTGGAACGATTTTCACCAAGATGGCGTGGGAGCGGTAAAGAACTGGTAACTGTCTTGGACCCATAGTCGCGGCGACCTGGAAGAAATCCCGGAGACTAAGGTGCAAATCGCATTCCTCGCAGGCGTTCAGTCGCCTTCATCCGAAGCTGCAACCGCTAAGTCGAGCGACGCGACGGACCAGCCCGCTTCCCGCGATGATGATTTCGAGACGGCATTCAAATCGGCCGACTCCAGAGAAGACAGTCAATCGGGGGACGCCGCTGCAGCAACGGAACCTGATCAGGAGCCCGAAGAGGCAGTGAGCGAGTCAAAGGACGAAGTCGATCCTGAGATCCACGCCAATCAGGATGAGGCGGCCTCTGACCCGGAGTTCGAATTGCCTCCAGCCGAAGAAATCGTGGATCACGATGCCTTCGTGTTCCATGGTGAAGCCACCGACATCGCCGAAGAGCCAGCGACCGATCCCGACACCGCGGTCGATGATGAAAACTCCACTGCCGAGAACACCGTCGCGCATGTTTCCGAGCCGGCAACTTTTCCCTTTTGGGAAACTGCGCTGACGCAAAAGACGATGGCGGCTGTTGGCCCCGTCGAACAGATCAAATCTGTTAGTGCTCCACCGACAGCGCAAATAGCGGAAAGCTCGGGCACTACGACTGCAACGGTGGCGTCTGTTTCGTCCCTGCTGAGCAATGGCGCCCCCACGGTTCGAATGCAGTCGGAAGGCCCAACCCGGTCACCGGAGCTGGAAAAAGTGACGAAGTTCACTGACGTCAGCGCTTCGAACGTGACAACAACGGACGTGCGTGCAGATGATCCCACGCTGGATCCCGATGCTTGGACGCGGTCCGAAAAGCTGGTCGGCAGGTTTGATCTCATCCCTGCGGACAAGTCTGTAACCGCCAATCCAGCCACTAAGGCCGCGGTCGAGGCGACGACGACCACGGCCCTGAGCGGCTCGATCAAAGTCGCGGAAGGTGCTGCCTTGGACATGGCATCCTTGGCGTCAACCCCTACCGGTGAGCCCGAGATCGTTTGGGATCTTCGATCGAACGCGACGGTCACCCTGGACAACAAGCTGCAACCCAGATTGGAGCTGCCGCAGCCTGTCGCGCGGCAACTGGCCGAGGCGCTGCATCGCGGGCCCGATGGGCGGGTCGAACTCTCTATGAATCCGGCCGAGCTGGGCCGCGTGCGGATGAGTATCTCCGCCGCTGAGACCGGTGTTACCGTCCTGGTCGCGACAGAACGGGTGGAAACGCTGGAATTGATGCGCAGGAACATCGAGACGCTCGGACGCGAGTTCGCGGACCTTGGGTATGAGCAGATCTCATTCTCGTTCGCCGACAGCGGTCAATCGTTCGAGAACGCTGAACAAGACGACGGCCAGCAACCCACCAACGGTTCAAATTTGCTGGAAGTGGTCGATGAACCCTTGCCCCTGCAGTCAGTTTCCTCGTCCCTGGGTCCGCTCAATTGGGCTCCGGGCGGCGTTGATGTGAGGATTTAACCCAAATGGAACCGATCTCGAGCACCCAGACCGCAACAACGACACCGACCGTGAAGGCCGCCACGGAGGACAGCGGTGCTGCAATCGCGTCGGATTTTGAGACCTTTCTCACGATGTTGACGGCACAGGCCGAGTATCAGGATCCGCTCGATCCCATCGATTCAGCCGAATACGCGGCTCAGCTTGCCCAGTTTTCCATGGTGGAACAGCAGGTGCAGACCAATGAGTTGATACAGGAACTGATCTCTTCGCTCGGTCAGAATGGTTTTGCAGGCCTCTCGTCGTGGATCGGCAAGGATGCCCTTTCAACCGCTCCAGCCCGATTTGACGGATCGCCGGTGACGCTGTTTGCGGATCCACCCGCGACTGCTGACGAAATGATCTTGGTCGTCCGGGATGAAAGCGGTGCAGAGGTTCAGCGCGAGGTCCTCGCACCGACAGCCGATCAAATCACCTGGGCTGGCGTGGATGCAGCTGGAAACCCCCTGCCGACCGGAACATACGCGTTTGAATTCGAGTTTCGCGCTGCTGGAGAAGAGCTGGCGACACAGACTGCAAGCGCCTATTCGACCGTCACAGAGGCAAGGGTTGAGGGAGAGGAGACCTTTGTGATCCTCGACAGTGGCCACAGGATCCCCGCGTCCAACGTGGTTGGTCTGCGTGATCCGGACAACGCCTGATCTAGCCCATCCGATCCAGACATCGAAGCAAACCATAAGCCGGCGGCATGAGCGCGCGCCGCCAGCCACCAAGTGGAAAGGTCTTCAGTGGTGAGTTCATGACGGCGGGGACCTCCAAAGCATCCCTGCCGGACAAACGATCGGCCAAAAGCGCTCCGGCGTAGCTCGCCATCGCAACCCCGTTGCCGTGATAACAGAGCGCTGCCGAGATGCGATTGCTTCCCTGCAGCGGCCCGACAAAAGGAAAGAGCGTGCGGGACAGGCAAACAAAGCCCGACCACGCATAGTCAATCTCGACCTCGGACCACGCCGGAAAGCATGACCGGAAATGCTCTTCGGTCGCCCGCCGGGCGCTTTCTTCGGCCCTTGCAGATGAAAAGAGACCGCCACGCATGCCGAACAGAAACCGGTTGTCTGGCATCAGCCGAAAGTAGTGCAGCAGGTTCAGGCTGTCGTAGCACATCTGCCGGCTGGTCCAGCCCTGCTGCTGTAGTTCTGCTTCGGACAGCGGACGCGTCACCAGAACATTCGACTGGACCGGCATGTACCGCCCGGCCATTTGCCGAGGCATGTTCTCGCTTGAATACCCATTGGTTGCGATCACGACTTGATCGGCCCGCACGCTGCCGGATGCCGTCTCTAGTTGAACGTTCCCAGCAGTTTCTTCGACGCCTAGCACGGGGCTGAGCGAGAAGATCCGGGCTCCCGCCTGCAGCGCGGCATTCGCCAAACCCAGAAGGTATTTGCGTGGGTTCAGGGCAAAACCAACAGGCATTGTCAGTGCGCCATGAAACGATCCGCTCATACCATGACGCGCGAGATTGCCGCCTTCGATCAATATCGGAGGCAGACCATAGTTTTCTTCTGCCTGTCTCGCTTCGGTTTCGAGCGCCCGGGCGGCTCGAGCCGAATGGGCCAATCGGGTTTCCCCGTCCGAATGCCGATCAACATCGATATTCAGCCGCTCGACAAGATCAGAAACAAGCTCGACCGCGGCCTTCTCGGTCCGCCGCCATGCCAAGCGGTCATGCTTGGAATACTTCCGGTCGATCAGGTCGTCCGATGCCATCGATCCACCCAGGCAGCAAAAGCCACCGTTCCGGCCCGACGCACCCCAACCAACTGTTTCAGCCTCGAGCACCACCACGTCTGCGCCCTGTTCAGCGAGGTGAAGTGCGGTGGAAATACCGGTAAAGCCCGCGCCTACCACGGCGACATCGGCGCGGATGTCCGTATCAAGTGTCGGCAGATCGGGCGGCTCCACCGTTTGATCCCACCAACAGCCGGTTCGTGGCCCCTCGCCATAGGCATAGGCCGGAAAAATGCGCCTCATTGGAGGCGGAAGGCGGCTTGTTCGTCTGCGCGTTGCCGAAGCGCACCGCGTTTCGACGCAAGCGACGCCGCGATGACGCCGATCGCGACCAAGGCGATCAGGATCGTGCTGAGCGCGTTAATCTCCGGGCTCACGCCAAGGCGCACCGACGACCAGATCTTCATCGGCAAGGTCGTGGCCGATGGTCCGGAGGTGAAGGACGCGATCACGAGATCATCGAGGCTCAGCGTGAAGGCAAGGAGCCAGCCAGACGCCACGGCAGGCGCAATGATGGGCAACGTGACCAGCCGGAACGTCTCGAACGGCGAAGCGCCAAGGTCGAGCGCCGCCTCTTCAAGCGAGCGGTCAAAGGTCACCAACCGCGACGACACCACGACCGAAACGAAACACATCGAAAACGTCGTGTGGGCGAGAATGATTGTGAAGAGGCCCCGATCCAACCCGATCCCGATGAACAGCAACAGCAAAGACAGTCCGGTGATCACTTCGGGCATGACGAGCGGGGCATAGATCATGCCTGAAAAGAGTGTCCGCCCCAAAAACCGGCCGCCTCGGATCAGCGCATAGGCTGCCATGGTGCCAAGGATCGTCGCAACCGTTGACGAAACCAAGGCCACGCGGAGGGTGACCCACGCCGCATCCAGAAAGGCCTCGTTTCGAAAGAGCTCCCCATACCATTTGGTCGAGAACCCGGCCCAGACGGTTACGAGCTTGGATTCGTTGAAGCTGTAGACGACCAGCAGAAGGATCGGCAGATACAGAAACGCAAAGCCGAATGTCAGCGAAACCAGATTGAATGGGCTGAGCCGATTCATTCCCCGGCCTCCTGCTGGCGTTGCTGGTTTCGCTGAAACAGGATGATCGGCACGATCAGGATGATGAGCAGGATAATCGCTACGGCGCTTGCGACGGGCCAGTCTCGGTTCGAGAAGAACTCCTCGAACAGAACCTTACCAATCATGAGTGTCCCCGAGCCGCCCAGAAGCGACGGGATGACGAATTCACCAAGGGCGGGAATGAAGACTAGGAAACAGCCAGCGATGATCCCGTTCCGGGACAGCGGTATCGTCACCAACCAGAACGCCGCGGTGCGGGAACATCCAAGATCCTCGGCAGCTTCGATCAGTGAGCCGTCGAGCCGATCAAGGGCGGCGTAGATGGGCAGCACCATGAAGGGCAAATAGGTGTAGACGATCCCAATGTAGACGGCGGTGTTGGTGTTCAGGATCGTTAGTGGCGCATCGATGAGCCCGAGCCCGAGCAAAACCTGATTCAGATACCCTTCACTGCTCAGGATGCCGACCCAGGCGTAGACGCGGATCAGAAAACTGCTCCAGAACGGAAGGATGATCAGCATCATCAAAAGCGGCCGCCAGTCTTCGGGCGCGCGGGCGATCCCGTACGCGATCGGATAGCCGACCAGCAGCGTCAATACCGTCGACACCGACGCGATGAGCAACGAACTGAGATAGGCTTTCCAATACAGATCGTCTTCGGTCAGAAAGACAAAATTCTCGAAATCGAGCTGCTGCACCATCGACCACAATCCGTCGTCGAGCGTCGGCGTGTAGGGAGGGATCGCAAGAGCGATGTCGGACAGCGAGATTTTGAGAACAATAGCGAAAGGCACGAGGAAAAGTGCCAGCAGCCAGACGTAAGGCACCGCTATGACGACAAGTTTCCTCATTGACTGAGAAGAACGCCGGCTGTGGCCGTCCAACTGACCCACACGGTATCCTCCCAGCTGAAACTGCGGCGCGAGATGCGGCGCGTATTGGCGGTCTGGGCCTTGAGGATCTCGCCGGTGGGAAGCTGGACGTGATAGGTCGACAGATTTCCCAAATAAGCGATGTCGAGCACTTTGCCCTGCACCGCATTGTCTGCGGATGGCCGTTCGGCATGAATCGCCACCTTTTCCGGGCGGATCGCGATATGGCACGACTGGCCGTCCGTCAGGGCGTTTTGGGATTCGATGACGAAAGGCGTGTGATTGGCGGACCAGGTAACGTCATACCGGCCATCGGCGCTGGGCCGTGCCGTTCCGGCGATGAGGTTCACGTCCCCGATGAAGTCGGCGACATAGGTGCTGGCCGGTGCTTCATAGATCACGTCCGGCGTTGCCACCTGAATGATGCGGCCCTCATCCATGACTGCGATACGGCTGGCGACCGTCATCGCCTCTTCCTGATCGTGGGTCACGATGACGAACGTGGTCCCGGTTTTTTCCTGAATGTCCATCAGTTCAAACTGGGTGTCTTGCCGCAACTTCTTGTCCAGCGCACCAAGCGGTTCATCCAGCAACAGCAGCTTGGGCGCCTTGGCGAGCGCGCGAGCGAGCGCGACGCGCTGGCGCTGTCCGCCCGAGATCTGATGTGGTTTCCTGCGGGTAAATTTTTCAAGACGCGTCAGCCGTAGCATCTCATCGACCCGTGCCGCGATCTCGTCCTGCGCCCGCTTCTCGCGCCGAAGGCCGAACGCGATATTCTCCCATACAGAAAGGTGCGGGAACAGCGCATAGGATTGGAACATCATGTTCACCGCCCGCCGGTTGGGCGGCACATGGGCGATGTCCTGGCCTGCAAGATCAATGCGCCCGGTCGTCGGTTCCTCGAAGCCGGCGAGCATCCTCATCAATGTGGTTTTGCCGCAGCCCGACGGACCCAGAAGGGCAAAGAACTCCCTTTCGTAGATATCGACGCTCACGTCATCTATCGCGATGAAGTCGCCAAACCGTTTGGTGACATTCTCAAAGCGGATCAGAGGGGTTTCGTTGGGATCATCCCAAGGGGCGAAGACGCTTTCGGACAAGGCTGATCCTCGGTATTTCAAAGAACGGGCGCGGCCGAAACCGCGCCCGGTTTGGCATCAGGTGCCGGATTTGATCTTGGTCCACAGACGCGTGACAGTACGCTGAACCTTGGCCGGGTATGGCGTCGTCGTATAGAGGTTCTGCAGCGTCGCCTCGTCCGGATAAATCGCGGGGTCGCCGATCACGTCCTCTTCAAGAAACTCCTGTGAGGCGGCATTTCCGTTGGCGTAATAGACGTAGTTCGACGCCTGCGCCATGTTCTGCGCATCCATGATGAAGTTCAGGAACGTATGAGCAGCCGCGACATTCGGTGCATCGGCGGGAATGGCCATCTGGTCAAACCACATCAGCGCGCCTTCGGACGGTGCGTTGTAGGCAACCTCGACACCGTTTTCAGCCTCTGCCGCACGGTCGCGCGATTGCAAAACGTCACCCGACCAGCCGAAGGCCACGCAGATGTCGCCGTTGGCAAGGGCATTGATGTATTCCGAATTGTGGAACTTCTGGACGTGGGGCCGCACCGCGTTGAACACGGCTTCGGTCTTTGCGATCACGTCGGGGTCGTGGCTGTCCGGATCCTCACCGATATATTGCAACGCGGCGGGTATCATCTCGGTCGGCGCGTCCAGGAAATGAACGCCGCAGGCGGCCAGTTTTTCCATGTTTTCAGGATTGAAGATCAGCTCCAGCGACCCAAGCGGAGCGTCCTCACCCAGGATCTCGGTCACTTTGCCGACATTCACCCCGATGCCCGTGGTGCCCCACATGTAGTTGATGGAATAGGCGTTGCCCGGATCGTATTGCGCGGTGCGATCCTTTACGACATCCCAAAGGTTTTCCGCGTTTGGCAGCTTTTCCATGTCGAGCTGCTGAAACGCCCCGGCGGAAATCTGACGCTGAAGGAACGTTCCCGATGGCACCACGATGTCATAGCCCGAACCGCCTGCCAGCATCTTGGTTTCCAAAACCTCGTTACTGTCGAAGACGTCGTAGATCAGCTTGATCCCGGTTTCTTCCTCGAATTTCGTGAGCAGCTCTTCGTCGATGTAGTCGGACCAGTTGTAAACACGCACTTCCTCGGCAACGGCTGCGCTGGTCAGCAGCGCTAGAACGGCTGTGGTGCCGAACATCAGGTTTTTCATGATAGCTCCCCTATAGGTCAGCCGGATTTTTCCGGTCAGGCGGTATGAAAACAACTTTTGTGGTTCGCAGCAAGAACGTTTGAACGCATGTCATTGACGCCGCTCGCGTTGCCCATATTCTCGGCGCGTTATTCCGACGACAACCGAGGATCAGATGCCGGCCATCACCAACCACCTTCCAACGGCAGAATTGCAGGCGCTTGATGCCGCGCACCACATGCATCCCTTTACAACGGGACAAGAGCTTGCGGCGAAGGGTGCCCGGGTGATCACACGGGCCAAGGGCGTTTATCTGACGGACAGTGAAGGCAATCAGTTGCTTGATGGTATGTCGGGTCTCTGGTGTGTGAATGTCGGTTATGGCCGCGAGGAACTGGTCGAGGCCGCCGCCCGACAGATGCGCGAGCTGCCCTATTACAACACGTTCTTCCAAACGACCCACGTCCCGGCCATAGCGCTGGCCGAACGCATCGCGCGGCTGGCTCCGGACGGCCTGAACCACGTCTTTTTTGCCGGCTCTGGCTCGGAAGCGAATGACACCAATATCCGCCTCGTCCGCACCTACTGGGCGGAGATGGGAAAGCCGGAAAAGACGATCATTCTCAGCCGCAAGAACGCTTATCACGGTTCGTCAGTCGGTTCGGCGTCGCTGGGCGGTATGGCAGCCATGCACGCGCAGGGCGGGATGCCTATCCCGGACATTCACCACATCAATCAACCCAACTGGTGGGCTGAGGGCGGGGATATGTCGCCGGAA
Source organism: uncultured Rhodobacterales bacterium (assembly GCA_963922565.1). GTDB lineage: Bacteria > Pseudomonadota > Alphaproteobacteria > Rhodobacterales > Rhodobacteraceae > JBCBKL01. The sequence continues at coordinate 15,232 of CAWUIQ010000011.1, read as the reverse complement.
GAATTCGGGCTGGCCCGCGCGCGTGAGTTGGAAGATGCAATCAAGCACCATGGCGAAGACCGGATCGCCGCCTTCATCGCCGAACCGGTTCAGGGTGCGGGCGGGGTCATCGTAGCGCCGGATACCTACTGGCCCGAGGTCCAGCGGATTTGTGACGCCCATGACATTTTGCTGATCGCGGATGAGGTGATTTGCGGTTTTGGACGCACCGGAAACTGGTTCGGCACCCAGACGCTGTCGATCCGTCCGCATATCATGACCATCGCCAAGGGCCTTTCGTCGGGCTACCAGCCAATCGGCGGATCCATCGTTCATGACGATATCGCCGAGGTTATGGCGGCTACTGAATTCAATCACGGCTATACCTATTCCGGTCACCCGGTTGCCGCTGCGGTCGCGCTCGAAAACCTCCGGATCATTGAGGAAGAGGGGATGATCGATCACGTCCGTTCAACAGCGGCGCCGCTGTTGAGCGACGCGATGCATTCGCTCACCGATCACCCCATCGTTGGTGAGGCAACGCTGGTTGGCCTGATGGGATCCATCGCGCTCACGCCTGATAAATCCAAACGGGCCAAGTTCGCAGCCGATGCGGGGACGGTCGGTTACATTTGTCGCGAACGCTGCTTTGCCAATAACCTGGTCATGCGACATGTCGGCGATCGGATGATCATCGCGCCCCCGCTGATCATCCAGCCCGACGAGATTGAGATCTTGCGGCAAAGAGCGCGCAAAGCTCTGGATGAGACTTACGACATCTTGAGGCAGCAAGACCTTCTTCAAGCCGCCTGAATCGCAGGCATCCGTTCCTGATCTCCAGCGCTCAATCAAAGCTTGCATCAACATCCATGGTTGATCCCCGGCGAAAGGTCAGTTTTAGATGTTGCGCAACAACAAGCGCTTACGCGCAGACGGGGAGTTGAATTTGGCCACACTGCAAAACGACGATGCTTTCGTCGAATTCGAGCATGTGCAAAAAAGCTATGATGGCGAAACTCTTGTCGTGAAAGATCTCAATCTTTCGCTTCCCAAGGGCGAATTCCTGACGATGCTGGGGCCATCGGGGTCGGGAAAAACGACCTGCCTGATGATGCTCGCCGGATTCGAGACTGCCACCCACGGAGATATCCGTCTCAACGGTCAGTCGATCAACAACATCCCGCCGCACAAGCGCGGCATCGGAATGGTCTTTCAGAACTACGCGCTGTTCCCGCACATGACGGTGGCCGAAAACCTCGCCTTTCCGCTGGAAGTTCGGAAAATGAGCAAGTCGGACCGCGAGGCCAAGATCAAACGCGCCCTCGAGATGGTCCAGATGGGCGAATTTGGGGGACGTCGGCCCGCGCAGCTTTCAGGCGGGCAGCAGCAGCGCATCGCGCTTGCCCGCGCATTGGTTTTTGAGCCGGAGCTGGTGCTCATGGACGAACCGCTCGGCGCACTCGACAAGCAGTTGCGTGAGCATATGCAATTCGAGATTACCAACCTCGCGCACAATCTTGGAATCACCACCGTTTATGTGACCCATGACCAGACCGAAGCCCTGACGATGTCGGACAGGGTTGCGGTCTTTGATGATGGCCGCATCCAACAGCTTGCGCCGCCTGACACCCTTTACGAAGAGCCGGAAAACAGTTTCGTGGCGCAGTTCATTGGCGAGAACAACACCCTTGAAGGTGTTGTCGAAGACATCGAAGGCGATGTCTGCACTGTCCGCCTGGACCATGGTGAGGTGATCGACGCACGCCCGGTGAATGTCACGGCCAAGGGCGAGAGGACAAAGGTTTCAATCCGGCCGGAGCGGGTGGAGTTCAAGGCCGAACGCCTTTCGCCCGACGCCCATCTGCTGACCGCGCGGGTCGAGGAATTCATTTATATGGGTGACACATTCCGGACGCGGCTGAATGTGGCCGGTCGCGACGACTTTATCATGAAGTGCCGGAATGCGCCGGATCAACGGCGGCTGTCGCAGGGGGAAGAGATCCAGATCGGCTGGTTGCCACAGGATTGCCGTGCGCTCGACGCATGACGAAATCGGGTTTGCTGCAGCCTGAGTGGCGGACCCAAACAAGTAACTCAGGCAACAACATGGGAGACACTTATGAAACTCAGTAAGTCTTTGACGGTCACAACGGCCCTGACCATGGCCGCGACCCTGGCCCATGCTGGTGGCCATATGGCCAGCGACATGACCTTGGTAAGCTGGGGCGGCGCTTATCAGGCCAGCCAGCAGAAAGCCTATGTGGAGCCGTACCTGGCCGCCAACTCCGGTGTCAGCGCGGTTTGGGATGAAAGCTCATCCGAAGCGGTTGCCAAGCTGCGGGCACAGGCAGAGGCCGGCAATATCACATGGGACCTTGTCGATGTGGAAGCAGCCGACGCCATCCGCCTCTGTGACGAAGGTCTGGCGATGGAAATCGATCATGACGAGGTGCTTGCTGCCGCGCCAGACGGCACGTCGGCCACGGACGACTTCGGCGAGGCAATCGCGGCTGACTGCTTTATCCCGCAGATCGTGTTTTCGACCACCTTTGGATACCGCACAGATATGGTGCCTGCTGGTGTCGAGCCGCCGACCGGTGCCTGCGACGTCTTTGACCTAGAAACCTATCCGGGCAAGCGTGCGCTGAACAAAAACCCTATCGCCAACATGGAATGGGCGCTGCTGTGTGACGGGGTGGCGTACGAAGACGTCTATGACCTGCTCGAAACCGAAGACGGTCAGGCCCGCGCCTTTGCCAAGCTCGACACCATCAAGGACGAGACGATCTGGTGGACTGCCGGTGCACAAACACCGCAGCTTCTGGCCGACGGTGAGATCTTCATGGGCTCGACCTACAATGGCCGCCTGTTCGCAGCCATCGAAGAACAGGACCAGCCTATCGGCATGGCCTGGAACTGGCAGATGTTCGATCTTGACGGCTGGGTTATCCCTGCAGGCCTGCCCGAGGATCGTCTGGCGCGTGTGATGGATTTCGTGAAGTTTGCGACGGACACGCAGCGCCTCGCGGATCAGGCCAAGTACATCAGCTATGGCCCTGCGCGTTTGTCTTCGGCACCGCTTGTGGGTCAACATGCCGAGCTCGGGATCGACATGGCTCCGCACATGCCAACCGAGCCGTCGAACGCTCAGAACACCTTCTACAACAACTACGAATGGTGGGCTGACTATCGCGACGATCTGGACGCAAAATTCCAGGCGTGGCTCGCGCAATAAGTCTGAAAGGCGGGTCTTTGGCCCGCCTTTTTCCAACTCTGGGGGTTGCCATGCCAAAGGGCTATATCGTCGGCCACATCACGGTCAAAGATCCAGAGGCGTATAAGGAATACGTCGAAAAAGACACGCCAATCCTGCAGGCGCGGGGCGGCAAATTCATCATCCGTGGCGGGCAATCTCAAGTGATGGAGGGCGAGGTGCTCGACCGTCATGTCGTCATCGAGTTCCCAAGCTATCAAGCAGCCCTCGACGCTTACAATGACCCCGAATACCAAGAGGTGATGAAGATCCGGCACCGCACTGCGGATAGTGTGATCCTTGTCGTCGAAGGCGCTGAATGACTGATCAGTCGGGAGTGATGCGAGCCGCCGATGGGACGCCGCTCAAGCGCAGTCTGGCGCGGGCACTGCGCCGTCAAAAGCTGCGGGCGCTGGCGCTTATCGCGCCGCTGTTGATTTTTGTCCTGATCACCTTTGTGATCCCGATTGGCAGTATGCTGTTCCGGTCTGTGGAGAACCAGATCGTCGCGAACACGCTGCCCGAAACAGTGCGCGCGTTGCGCAGTTGGGAGCCCGAAACCGGTTTGCCCGACGGCGAGACCTTTAACGCACTCTACATCGACCTTTGGCTGGCTGAGGCGCAAAAGCTGCATACCCGCCTGGGGTCGCGCCTGAACTATGAGCTGTCGGGCGCATCGTCGCTTTTCCGCAAATCGGGGCGACGGGTGGGCCGGTTCGACACCGATGAATACACCAAACAATTCGTTGCCGCAGACGCGGCGTGGGAAGCGCCCCAGACGTGGATACTGGTCACGGATGATCCTGAGTCTGCTTCCGCTTTGCCCCTGACGACCCGAACCTGGGACCGTTGGGTCGACTATCTTGAGATTGAGGGTGACGATCCGCTTGAAGAGGATGTCGAAGATTTCCTTTTTGCCGCCCTTCATGCCGATTTGCTGCGGGGGGAGGATTTCAGCGCGGCCTTGCCGATCGTTCAATCCGCGGCCGAGGTGGCCCCAGCTTTCGGAACGGTCGACCTGAAAGAAGCGTTCGAGGATGCGGACAAGGACTGGGTGGATCTGGATATCTGGCGGACGCTCAAGACCTACGCGCCACCCTACACGGCAGGCTATTTTCTGAACGCGGTGGATCTCAAGCAAGGCTTTGAAGGCGTCGAAACCCGCCCGCAGAATGAAAGGATCTATGTCACACTGTTCGGGCGCACGCTTTGGATGTCGCTGGTCATCACGGCGACCTGTGTGATCCTTGGCTATCCTGTTGCGTGGCTGCTGGCGAACCTGCCGACCCGCAAGGCGAACGTTCTGCTGATCCTCGTGCTCCTGCCATTCTGGACGTCACTTCTGGTCAGGACATCGGCATGGAAGGTGCTTTTGCAGCAGCAGGGCGTGATCAACGACACGCTTGTCTGGATCGGGCTGGTCGATAACGCAAACCGGTTTGTTATGATCAATAACCAATTCGGCACGATCGTCGCGATGACCCATATCCTGCTGCCGTTCATGATCCTGCCGATGTATTCCGTGATGCAGACGATCCAGCCCAGCTATCTGCGCGCCGCCAAGTCGCTTGGCGCCACGAACTGGACAGCGTTCTGGCGCGTCTATTTCCCCCAAAGCGTGCCGGGGATCGGGGCGGGCAGCATCCTCGTCTTCATCCTTGCGATCGGCTACTACATCACGCCCGAGATTGTCGGCGGGACAAAGGGTGTCTTTATCTCGAACCGGATCGCGTTCCATATCTCGTCATCGCTCAACTGGGGGCTGGCGGCCGCGCTCGGGACGATCTTGTTGGTCGCGGTTCTCATCCTCTATTGGGCCTATGACCGGATCGTGGGCATCGACAACGTGAAGCTGGGGTAAGCTGATGAGCCTTCCGACATACGCCACCCCGGCGCAGCGCATCTGGTACTACAGCTTTCGGGTGATCTGCGGGCTGATCTTTCTGTTTCTGATCTTCCCGATCCTCGTGATCATCCCGCTCAGCTTTAACGCGCAGGACTTCTTTACCTTCACACCAGAGATGCTGCGGCTGGATCCCGATGGGTATTCGCTCAAGCACTACAGGGATTTCTTTACGAACCCACAGTGGCAGCTGGCCTTGCAGAATTCGTTGATCATTGCCCCGGTCGCAACAATCATTTCCGTCAGCCTTGGTACGCTTGCCGCCATCGGACTGAGCCAAAGCCACGTGCCCTTCAAATCGGCCATCATGGCCACGCTCATTTCACCGATGATCGTGCCCCTGATCATTTCCGCGACGGGCATGTTCTTCTTCTATTCGTCGCTGGGTAACTGGCTTGAGGCATCGCTGGGCCTGTCGAAGGGCTTTGTGGGCTATATCAAGGTGATCCTGGCCCACGCCGTGCTGGGCATCCCGTTTGTCATCATCACGGTGACGGCGACCCTGGTGGGTTTCGATCGCAGCCTCACCCGCGCTGCTGCGAGTATGGGTGCCAGTCCGGTAACGACATTTTTCCGGGTGCAGATGCCCCTGATCTTGCCGGGGGTAATTTCCGGCGGGCTCTTCGCCTTCATCACCTCGTTCGACGAGGTGGTTGTGGTTCTGTTTGTTGGTTCGGCCGCCCAGAAAACATTGCCGTGGCAGATGTTCATTGGGCTGCGCGAGCAGATATCGCCAACGATCCTTGCCGTCGCGACGATCCTGGTGGTGATCTCAATCGCGCTTTTGGCCAGCGTGGAGCTTTTGCGTCGGCGGTCTGAACGGCTGCGGGGGATGAGCCCGGGCTAGAAAAGAAAAAGCCGCCCGGTCGGGCGGCTTTTCAAATTGGATTGGGCTTGCTCAGCCTTGGCGCGCTTTGAAGCGGCGCTGCGTCTTGTTGATCACATAGACACGGCCCTTGCGACGCACGACCCGGCAGTCACGGTGCCGGTTCTTCAGCGAGCGGAGCGAATTGCGAACCTTCATGGCTCTCTCCTGATCTTGGCGCGAACCAGCGCCTTGTTGCGGGTCGTAGCGGCGAGCCGCTGGCGAATTCATGGTGGACGATACTGGGATCGAACCAGTGACCCCTTCGATGTCAACGAAGTGCTCTACCGCTGAGCTAATCGTCCGATTTTTGACCCGAATTTCGCGACCCCACCAAAGAAATGGGGCGCGGAAACCCGCGCCGGTAGCGGGTCGTATAAATAGAGTCGCAGGTGGGATCAAGGGCTTTTGGCAATGACCTTTCCTGAGCTATGTTGGGCCTTGGAGGATCGTTGATGTCTGAACACGCCTATCACGTATCGTTGCCGGAACTGTCCAGTTCTTGTGTGGTGTTTGCGTCGCCGCACAGCGGTCGCGCGTACCCGTGGAGCTTCCTGCGCAGATCCATCCTCGACGAAAAGGCTATCCGCTCCTCCGAAGACGCATATGTGGATCAGCTCTTTGATTCCGCACCTGATTTTGGCGCTGCGTTCCTGTGCGCCGGGGCGCCCCGGGCCTTTGTCGATCTGAACCGCAGCCAGGAAGAGCTGGACCCGGCGCTGATCGAAGGTATTCGCAGAAACGGGCACAACCCCCGGGTGGCCAGCGGCCTTGGCGTGATTCCCCGAGTGGTCGCGAACGGTCGCGCAATCTACAGCGGTAAGATTTCGCTTCGCGAAGCAGAGCGTCGGATAAGCGGGTATTGGCAACCCTACCATGATCAACTGACTGCGCTGCTGGATGCTGCCCATGCGCAGCACGGCCAGGCCATTCTGATCGATTGTCACTCGATGCCCCATGAAGCGATGGACGGTGTCGCACGGAATGGGGCCAAGCGGCCTGACGTCGTACTGGGCGACCGCTTCGGCGCGGCCGCAGATCCCGAGATCATGGAAGGGGTTGAGGCGGCATTTGCATCGGCGGGTTTCACGGTGACGCGGAATGCGCCCTTTGCGGGGGCATACATCACGCAAACCTATGGCCGACCTTCCCGCAAACAGCACGCCATTCAGGTCGAGATTGACCGGTCCCTCTACATGGATGAGCGTCGGATCAAGCCGAATGCGAATTTCGACGTGGTGCGGAGTGCGTTGCGCGACGTCATCGCGGAAGTCAGCCAGATCGGCCAGTTGCCTATGCGGGTCGCGGCGGAGTAAGCCCAACTTTCCCAACTTTACCGAAGCGCGCGGCCTTTCACGATCGCCTCCGAACCAAACCGCGCCCTGATCTTGTCGGTCGCCCGTTCTGCGGCCGTGCGCTGAGCGGCATCGGGATCAAGAAGATCACCGGACAGATCAGCGCCCTCTGCCGTGCTCAGGTCCGACAATCCGCAGCCCAGCAACCGGAACGGACCTTGATCTGCAACTTGGTCAAAAAGTGCGCGGGCGGTGCGATAGACCTTGTCGGCAAGCTGCGTGGGCTCTCGCAGGCTGGTGCGGCGGGTCAGCAATTTGAAGTCGCTGCGTTTGACTTTCAACGTGACTGTCCGGCCTGCTATATCTTTGGCCTTGGCCCGGTCGCTGACCTTTTCCGCCATGCGCCAGATATGACCGTCTAGGATGTCCAGCGACGCGGTGTCTTCTCCGAACGTCGTTTCGTTGCTGATCGATTTGACCGGGGCGTTGCGCGATACGCGTCTCCGGTCTTCGCCCCGGGCGAGATACCATAATCGTTCGCCCATGGCGCCAAAGCGCGCGGCAAGCGCTTCCTTGTCCCATCGACGCAGGTCTGCAAATGTCCTGATCCCCGCTTTGTTCAACGACACCTGCCCTGCCTCTCCGACGCCCCAGATCAGCCGAACAGATTTGTTTTCGAGGAACTCCACCGTTTCGGCCTTTCCGATGATCGAAAAGCCGTCTGGTTTTTCTAGGTCGGAGGCAACCTTGGCCAGGAATTTGTTGTGCGACAGTCCGATGGAGCCGGTGAGCCCGAGCTCGTCCCGCATTCGTTTGACGAGACCGGCAAGAATAACCGCCGGAGGCGCACCGTGCAGCCGTTCGGTGCCGGTCAGGTCGAGGAAAGCCTCGTCCAGTGACAGTGGTTCGATCGAAGGCGTCAGCTCTTCCATCATCGATCGGATCGCCCGCGATGCCTCGGCATAGGCATGCATGCGCGGCTTGACCACGACCGCATCGGGGCAAAGCCTCAGCGCCTGGAACATTGGCATCGCCGAACGGACACCACGGATGCGCGCGACATAGCACGCAGTCGATACGACCCCGCGCCGTCCGCCGCCGATGATGACCGGCTTTTCCTCGAGCGTTGGGTCGTCCCGCTTTTCCACCGATGCGTAGAACGCGTCGCAATCCATGTGGGCGATGGAAAGATCAAAGAGTTCAGGATGGCTGAGACAACGTGGCGATCCGCATTTGGGGCAACGCTTTGCATCATCGAAATCGTAAAGGCAGTCGCGGCAGAGGCTGGGCATGACGATCACACGTGATATCAGGGCCTCATCTTAGCGAGCGAGGCAGGGAATGACCACGGATGTGATGGGCGCAAAGCTGGCTCTGTTTATTGGCAAAGACCTCGCCGTCATTCTGCGCGACGACCGGCCGGGGCTCTTGTGGGCAGACCACTGGGATCTGCCCGGCGGTGGTCGCGAAGGTAACGAAAGCCCGCTCGATTGTGCCATTCGGGAAACCAGAGAGGAGTTGTCTCTGACGATCCCACCCCAGATCGTGACATGGGGCAGGGCGTATCAAAACTCGATCGGTCGAACCGTCTGGTTTTTTGCGGCGAAGCTTCCGGCTCATCACCGCGATGACATCGTGCTGGGCGATGAGGGTCAGAGGTGGGATCTGATGGCCCCGGACCGGTTTCTGGCAGATCCGAAAGTGGTGCCGGTATTCAAGCCGCGCCTTCGAGATTACCTCGATGGGGTCAATACTCAGCTCTTCAATTGAAAGCCCCCCGCGCAAGCGGGGGGAAGTTGACGAACCTCAGGAAGAGACCGGTCCGTCGGGGAGTATCACCACTATCTTGGCTACCACTTTATGGTGTACTTCCCTAGTAGGGAATTCCCTACTCGGCCATATGCAGTGTCTTGTTGTTAATTTCACACAATGAGTGGATCAGGGCAGAGTGCCGAGAATCGCCTCGGCAGCGCGTTTCGGGTTACTTGCCTGCCAGATCGGACGCCCGACGACGATATGGTCGGCACCGTTTTCGATGGCGTCTTTCGGGGTTGCGACACGCTTCTGATCACCACGCGCACTCTCACTTGGTCGAACCCCGGGTGTCACGATCAAACGCCCCTCGCTTTCCGGCAATGCGCGGATCAGTTGCGCCTCATGCGGAGAGGCAATTAACCCGTCAGCACCAGCCTCTAGCGCCCGGAATGCCCGCTCGACAACGATGTCACCAACGGTGCCGGATTTGATGAGGCCCGCGTCGAGATCTTCCCGATCAAGTGAGGTCAGAACCGTGACCGCAAGGATCTTCAGGGATGATCCGGATGCACCTTCAATAGCGGCGCGGACCACGTGCGGATCGCCATGAACTGTTAGGAAATCCAGCTCGAATTGCGCAAGGCCTCGGACCGCCGCTTCGACCGTGGCGCCGATGTCGAAGAGCTTCATGTCAAGAAAAATCCGCTTGCCATGATCCTGTTTGAGTTCATTGGCAAGCGCCAGCCCGCCGCCCGTCAGCATTCCAAGGCCGATCTTGTAGAAGCCGATGGAACTGCCCAGCTTTTCAGCAAGTTCCAGACCGGCCAGCGCGTTTGGCACATCAAGTGCCAGGATAAGGCGTTCGTCGGCCATGCTGCTCTCCTGAATTTTGGGTGTGATAGGGTCGGTCCGGCTGTCCGTCCATAGCGATATTGAGAATTGCGCGCATCACAGGCTTGTGTAGACCAAATTCTTACCCATCTTTTCCTAGAAGGCTCCGAATGTCCGCGTGCCTAAGGCTGGGCGTGGGCGATAAAGGGGCGCTTATGTAAGGAGAAAACGATGGACTTGACCAAGTTCACCGAGCGGTCGCGCGGTTTCATTCAGGCAGCGCAGGCGATCGCAACACGTGAGAGCCACCAAAGGCTCGCGCCTGAACACCTTCTCAAAGCGTTGATGGATGACGACCAGGGGCTTGCCAGCAACCTGATCAAAAGCGCCGGTGGCGATCCCGCCCGCGTGCTTTCTCATGTTGAACAAAGCCTCGCGAAGATGCCGACCGTAACTGGCGATGCGGCCCAGACCTATCTGGATCAATCGACGGCAAAGGTGCTGACGACCGCAGAGGATCTGGCGCAAAAGGCGGGTGACAGCTTTGTGCCGGTTGAGCGGCTGTTGATGGCACTCGGCATGGTTCGCTCTCCGGCAAAAGACGCGCTGGAGGCGGGCAAGGTGAATCCGCAGGCGCTGAATACTGCGATCAACGATATCCGTAAGGGTCGCACGGCTGACACGGCCAGCGCCGAAGAAGGATATGATGCGCTCAAGAAGTATGCGATGGACCTCACCGAGCGTGCGGAGGAAGGCAAGATTGACCCGATCATCGGTCGCGACGAGGAAATCCGCCGCGCGATGCAGGTCTTGAGCCGCCGCACCAAGAATAACCCCGTTCTCATCGGCGAGCCGGGTGTGGGTAAGACGGCCATTGCCGAAGGCCTTGCCCTGCGGATCGTGAACGGAGATGTGCCGGAATCGTTGCGCAACAAGCGTTTGCTGGCCCTCGATATGGGCGCCCTGATTGCCGGCGCGAAGTATCGTGGTGAGTTTGAGGAACGTCTCAAAGCTGTCCTCACCGAGGTGACCGAGGCGGCGGGTGAGGTGATCCTTTTCATCGACGAGATGCATACGCTTGTTGGCGCGGGCAAGACGGATGGCGCAATGGATGCGGCCAACCTGATCAAACCCGCTTTGGCCCGTGGCGAATTGCACTGCGTCGGTGCGACGACACTCGACGAGTATCGGAAGTACGTGGAAAAAGACGCGGCTCTGGCCCGCCGGTTCCAGCCGGTCTTTGTCGATGAGCCGACGGTAGAGGACACGATCTCGATCCTGCGCGGAATTAAAGAGAAGTACGAGCTGCACCACGGTGTCAGGATCTCTGACAGCGCGCTGGTTTCTGCCGCGACGCTGAGTAACCGCTACATCACAGACCGGTTTCTACCGGACAAGGCCATCGACCTCGTCGATGAGGCGGCAAGCCGTCTGCGGATGCAGGTGGACTCAAAACCGGAAGAGCTGGATGCACTCGATCGCCAGATCCTGCAGTTGCAGATCGAGGCCGAGGCGCTGCGTCTGGAAGATGATCAGGCGTCGAAGGATCGGCTTGAGGCGCTTGAAAAAGACCTCTCCGAACTGCAACAGAAATCGGCCGAGATGACGGCCCGCTGGCAGGCGGAACGGGATAAGCTTGCCTCGGCACGGGATATCAAAGAACAGCTGGATCGCGCCCGCGCCGATCTCGAGATCGCGAAGCGCGAGGGTAACCTGGCCAAGGCCGGCGAGCTGTCTTACGGCGTCATCCCCGAGCTGGAGAAGAACCTCGAAGGAGCAGAAGCCGCCGAGGGCGACGTGATGGTCGAAGAAGCCGTACGGCCTGAGCAGATCGCGGCAGTTGTTGAGCGCTGGACCGGTATCCCGATGTCGAAGATGCTGGAGGGCGAGCGCGAAAAGCTCTTGCGCATGGAAGACGAGCTTGGACATCGCGTGATCGGTCAGAAAGTAGCGATCACTGCCGTGTCGAACGCGGTCCGCCGGGCGAGGGCAGGTTTGCAGGATGAAAACCGGCCCCTTGGTTCGTTTCTCTTCCTCGGGCCAACAGGCGTCGGTAAGACCGAGTTGACCAAGGCGCTGGCCGAATTCCTGTTCGATGATGACAGCGCGATGGTCCGGATCGATATGTCCGAGTTCATGGAGAAACACTCCGTCGCCCGTCTGATCGGTGCTCCTCCGGGTTATGTTGGCTATGACGAAGGAGGCGTTCTGACCGAGGCGGTCCGTCGCCGGCCCTACCAGGTCATTCTGTTCGACGAGGTGGAAAAGGCTCATCCGGAAGTCTTTAACGTACTGCTGCAAGTGTTGGACGACGGCATTCTGACCGACGGTCAGGGCCGCACGGTCGATTTCAAGCAGACGCTGATTGTGCTGACCTCCAACCTTGGTTCGCAGGCGCTGAGCCAGCTGCCCGACGGTGCCGATGCCAGCGCGGCCAAGCGCGACGTCATGGACGCAGTGCGGGCCCATTTCCGGCCCGAGTTCCTCAACCGGCTGGATGACATGGTCGTCTTTGATCGCCTGACGCGTGACGACATGGATGGCATTGTCGATATCCAGCTGGCGCGGCTGCTCAAGCGGCTTGCGGCCCGCAAGATCGAGCTTGATCTCGATAACGGCGCGCGCAAGTGGCTGGCCGACGAGGGATACGATCCCGTCTTTGGCGCGCGGCCTTTGAAGCGTGTCATCCAGAATGCGCTGCAGAACGCCCTGGCTGAGATGATCCTGGCTGGCGACATTGCCGATGGTGATGTCATCAAGGTGAGCGCGGGGGCCGATGGCCTGATCATCGGCGACAGGATTGCCCATTCGAACCGGCCAAAACCGGACGAGGCAGTCATTCACTAAATGTTAGGGGGCCTTCGCGGCCCCCTTTTTTCATCCGCGACCGCGTGCCGCGCTGCAGCGGGCCAGTTTCACACAATATCGGGGTCATGAGCATATTGACCCAGATCCCGCCTTCGCTGCCGTGGTACAAGCGGCTGTTCTATTCGGTTCCGGTTATCGGCTGGATGGCTCGAGATGTCGCGTTTGGCAGTAAGGACAACATCTATTACGCGATTGCCGGTATTCTGTCCTGCTGGGTCATGGCCATCATGGCGTGGGGTTTGCCGGCGCTCTACCTGCCTATGGTTGCTCTCGTGCCATTCTGTTTTCTGACGCTCGTCATCATCACCAGAGGTTGACAAAAAAAGGCGGCCCAAACGGAGCCGCCTTTTCCAAGACTATTCAATGCCGATCAGTTCGGCAGAATGACCTTGTCGATAACGTGGATTACGCCATTGGTCGTTTCGATGTCTGCCGCGACCACTGTCGCATCGTTGACCATTACGCCGCTGTCGAGGTCGACGCTGATCTCACCGCCTTGAACGGTTGCGGCCTTCATGTCGTCAACCAGATCGCCCGACATCACTTTGCCCGGCACAACATGATACGTCAGAATTGCGACAAGCTGATCCTTGTTTTCAGGCTTGAGCAATTCCTCGACCGTACCTTCAGGCAATGCGTCAAAGGCTGCATCGGTTGGCGCGAAGACAGTGAAGGGGCCTTCGCCCTTCAGCGTGTCAACAAGGTCGGCCGCCTGAACGGCTGCCACCAGTGTTTCGAAGTCCGCATTTGCGGCCGCCGTATCGACGATGTCCTTTGAATTGCTGCCCGCAAAGGCTGACGTGCCGACAAAGGCCGCCACGGCGGCTGCGATGAGTGTCTTACGTGTCATTTTTAGCTCCCAAAAAACGACTGGCCCAATACGACCAGCGATGCCCATTGAACGGCTCAGGAGCCATACCGGTTCACCGGGGATATCCGCCGAGATCGTTTGACCGGCACGCGCTGTGCGCTAAGCCATGGCCGCTTGGCGTTTCAAGTCACCAAAGTGTTATTGAGTGCCGCAGATGGTCAGGCGAAGATGATCGCCAGACCGACATGTTCGCCGGGGTGGGAGACTGACATGAGCTTTGCGATGGCGGCGCTGGAGATCCTTGCGCTTGGGTTTGTACTGATCATCGGGATCATCGTGGCCGTGGTGATCGTCTTCTTTCTGATCGACCGGACCCAAACCGCCGACGCGATCCGGCGCAACTATCCGGTGATCGGGCGGTTTCGGCATCTCTTCAGTTCGCTGGGCGAGTTCTTTCGCCAATACTTCTTCGCAATGGACCGGGAAGAACTGCCGTTTAACCGGGCGCAGCGCGAATGGGTCAAGCGGGCCTCGGACGGTGAGAGCAACACGATCGCGTTCGGCTCGACCCGAAATCTCAATATCGTCGGCACGCCGGTTTTTGTTAATGCCGCCTTTCCACCGCTCGACAATCAGTTTGCCAGTACCGAACCGCTGATGATCGGGCCGGGTGCGAGGCAGCCCTACCTGGCACCCTCGCTCTTTAACATTTCAGGCATGAGCTACGGCGCGATTTCGAAACCTGCGGTTCGCAGTCTCAGCAAGGGTGCGAAGGAGGCGGGCATCTGGCTGAATACCGGCGAGGGCGGGCTCAGCCCGTTTCATCTTGAAGGTGGATGCGACATCGTCTTTCAGATCGGCACAGCCAAGTTCGGCGTTCGGGACGAGGCGGGCAATCTGAGCGAGGACAAGTTGCGCGAGGTTGCAGCCCACGACGCTGTAAGGATGTTCGAGATCAAGCTGGCCCAGGGCGCCAAGCCCGGCAAAGGCGGTATTCTTCCCGGTGCCAAGGTCAACGAAGAGATTGCGGCCATCCGTGGATTGAAGGTGGGGCAGGACGGGATTTCACCCAATCGACATGCAGAAGTCGACGACTGGGATGATCTGCTCGATCTGATCGATCGTGTTCGCAGCGTTTCGGGCAAGCCGGTCGGGATAAAGACGGTTCTGGGTGCCGAGGAACCCCTTGCCGAACTCTTTGCGGCGATCAAACAGCGCGGGTTAGAAAGTGCGCCTGATTTCATCACGATTGACGGTGGTGAGGGCGGAACAGGTGCGGCGCCGATGCCTCTGATGGATCTTGTCGGAATGTCGATCCGTGAAGCCTTGCCTATTGTCGCTGATCTGCGCAATCAGGCCGGCCTCAAGGATCGCATCAGATTGGTGGCAAGCGGCAAGCTGGTCAATCCGGGTGACATTGCATGGGCTTTGGCTGCCGGTGCGGACTTTGTCACGTCCGCCAGGGGCTTCATGTTCAGCCTTGGCTGCATTCAGGCGCTTAAATGCAACAAGAACACCTGCCCGACCGGTATCACGACCCATCAGAAACGATTTCAACAGGGGCTCGTTGTCGAAGACAAATACAAGCGTGTCGCCAGTTACGCGAAGGGCATCATCAAGGACGTCGAAACCATCGCACACTCAGTCGGTGTCTCAGAGCCGCGGCAGCTAC